>JAEZCT010000046.1 GCA_023433405.1 Bacillota bacterium
CCTCAAGGCCATTCACAAGCAGCAGTTCGCTAGCATGCTTAAGAACGACGGTGCAACGGTGGATGCACTGGAGAAGCAGTACAAGTCAACGGAAAAGGCCATTGCCGATCTGAAGCTAGAGTTGGGCGAGGTGATGGGCGCGAACGCGGGGGGGCAAGCGGAGCAACCAGTTGCTGGATGACGAAAAGTGGGGCGGCTATGCGCCTGAGGCGGATAAGCATACTCCGAACACAGGGAACATTCCGCCTGTGGCGTACGTTTTGAAGCCGGGATTTAAACATGAGTAGTAGAAAGTGTCAGGTTCTTAGCAAACGCTGCGGCGCGTATGCGATATAAAAGAGAATCAGACTAATGCAGGCGCGGGAGCAAAAGGGTTCCGGCGCTTTTTTGTATCCGCTCATAGACGGACGCTCACACCCGTATACGCATATCGTGGTAACAGGGAGGTTTCTCGTCAAGGCCGGGCGGGAAACGGGCAGAAGCTGTATGGGAGGGCTATATGGCAGAGGTTAGCGCGGCTGCGCTTAAGATGTGCGAATTTGTCAACAATCAGGTGAAGAACGGCTCCATCTATGTGCTGGGGGCACAGGGGCAGACGGGGTCTCAGGTCACCGAGGCGTGGATCAAGCGCAGGGAGCACAATGTCGCATCCAACTATAACAGGGCTATCGCGCTGTGGAAGAAGCGGCTGGCGGCGGGATATAAGAACCTGTGCGCTTACGACTGCAGCGGCCTGATAATGAAGTGGCTGATGGACAACGGCTATGCTAAAAGCGACAAAACGGCAAACGGTATCTACTTTGACCTGTGCAACTCCATCAGCCGGGCGGCGCTGCAGGCGGGAGATCTTGTGTTCCGGAAGTACTCGTCGAAGAACAGGATGTACCACGTGGGCATCTATATGGGTGACGGCACGGTGGTGCATGCCAAGGGCCGGAGCGCCGGTGTGGTGCGCGAGTCGATATCCAAGACGTCATGGAACCGCTACGGACGCCTGAAAAGCTTTGGCAGCGCGGTGCCGGGAGACACCTGGACGCGGCTGCTCAAAATAACCAGCCCTTATATGTACGGCGCGGACGTAACGGCGGTGCAGACAGAACTGAAGTTAAAGGGCTACGACCCCAGCGGCGCCGACGGCTTTTACGGCCCCAAAACGGAAGCGGCTGTAAAGGCTTTTCAGAAAGCGAGCAGCCTTGAGGTGGATGGAGTTGTGGGGCCCAAAACCTGGGGAACGCTGTTTGATGAGCCGGAAACAAATCCGGACTCTCCCGAGGAACCAACGGCGGAATACACGCGGCTGCTCCGGTTTGTGACGCCGGTGCTGATGGTAGGCGAGGACGTAAGGGCGGTGCAGGCGGAGCTAAAGGCGGCGGGCTTTGACCCCAAAGGCATCGATGGGTCGTATGGGCGCAATACGGAGGCGGCAGTGAAAGCGTTCCAGAAGGCCGAGGGGCTGGAAGTGGACGGCATCGTGGGACCCCTCACATGGCAGGCGCTGATGGAAAGGGAAGACGACGAGCCGGAAGTGCCGGAAGAGCCCGATTCCCCGGAAGAGCTCGATGAACCCGAGGTCAAGTATACACGGCTGCTTAAGCTGGCCGATCCGTATATGAAGGGCGACGATGTGAAGGCGGTACAGATGGCGCTGAAAGCGGCGGGCATTGATCCCAAAGGCACCGACGGCACGTTTGGTCCCGACACCGAGGCCGCGGTTAAGGCTTACCGAAAGGCGAAAGGGCTTGAGACTGACGGCATTGTGGGGCGCAAAACGTGGGCAAAGCTGATGGGATAAGACGGTAATGTATGGGGTGCATATCAGCGCCCCTTTATGAACCCATAAATCATGAGCCGGGCGTTGTTTACCGCAAAATATCAGATATCCAGTGTGTGCTGCCAGCTCAGCGCCTCGAAATAGAGCGACATAAACGTGTCAGTGGAGAGTCCGATGCCTGAGAGGAACGCGTCAGTACGGATAAAATCCGCACGCTCGAAGCACAGCAAGGCGTCCAGTGTCCGTTTCAAAGCGCTTCCGTCGCCCAGCAGCGCGGATTTGACCGCATCGGTCAGCGGCAGACCATTCATCACATGCTCCATGTTCTGGTGCAGAAGCGCATCGATGGAGGAGAACAGCCCGGTGAAAAAGTAATCGGATTCATGCTGCGGCTGTCCGGAGACAACGGCGAATTGGGAGAGCATGCGCGCGCGTATAAGACAGGTTTTGACCAGCTCCGCGTTGTCGGTGCGGGAGAGTCCTTTGAGCAGTATCAGGTTGCCCCAGCGAAACAGCTCCTGCACTCCCAACGCCACCAGCGCGTGGTGGATGGATGTGATCTGCACCCGCACTCCGTAGTAAGCGGAATTCGCGATACGCAGCAGCTTGTACGACAGCTCCACATCCCGTTCGAAGATTGCCGCGATGGCTTTGAAATCCGGCTCCGGTTCGGCAAGCTTTTTGGCGATCAGCAATATGTTGTTGTTCAGTGTCCCGATCTCGCGGGCACCCACCATCAGCGGCCTGCTGAAAAAGTAGCCCTGGAACAGGCTGTAACCTGCCTTCAGGGCGCAGTGGTATTCATCCCGCGTCTCCACCTTCTCCGCCAGAAACACAAGGTGCGAGTGGTATTTGCTCAGCAGTTTATTCTGTTCGGGAACCTGCATATGCGGGAACTCGATCTTGACGATATCGGCAATTTGCAGCAGCGGCTCGTATTGATCACTGAACACGAAATCGTCAAGAGCCAGTGTATAGCCCCTGCGTTTGATCTCGCGGCAGGCTTCGACCACCTCGTCCGTGATCTCCACGCGCTCCAATACCTCCACCACCAGCTTGTCCCGCGGGAGCAGCTGCGGCACGCC
>JAEZCT010000081.1 GCA_023433405.1 Bacillota bacterium
AGCAAGGGCAAAATACGGGGGGCAACAGGATTTTGCCGAAGGTTCTTATACTAATAACCGATTTAAAAGTGTATAAAAATCATGTAAAAAGCTTTAGTTTATGGGTTTTTACTTGATTTTTATCTACACTTTTTGAGGGGATTAGTATTGGTCACAAAAGCTATGCTCTGTTTGCCCTTGCTTTGAGCTGGGTGCAGGGTGTCCCTGCTTCGCTTTTTCTAAATTGCTTACTTTTCTCGAACAAGAAAAGTAAGCCGCCTGTCGGCGCGGGTGCCGACGTTCCAGCAATTTGATGATGATTACCTAAAGGTCAAACAATTCACGAAGTTTATAAGGTCGGTTTTTGGAACTCTATTATCTCATTCTTTTATTGAGTAATCCATTTAATTCATGTAAATTTAGCAAAGCATAACAGCTGTTGCTTTTGGGGAAGGCGTGGCGGATGCATGACGATACAGGAGCTGCTTTGGCAGGCAGGGGAGCAACATGCCTCCGACCTGCACCTCTCGGCGGGTATGCCGCCTGTTGTTCGGGTTAACGGGGAGCTTGAGACGCTTTCGGGGTACCCGATCCTTTGGCCGGAGGATATCGAGCGGCTGGCGCTCCCCATGCTTACAAGCGAGCGGCAGGCGGTAATTGCAAAAAGAGGGGACGCCGATTTTTCCTTTTCCTTACCCGGTGGGCGGTTTCGGGTTAACGCTTACCGGCAGCGGGGCAGTCTGGGGCTTGCGGTGCGCCTTCTGGCGCAGGATATCCCCACGCTGGAACATCTGGGTATGCCCGAGAGCTTAAAGGCACTGGCAAAAAAGCAATGGGGTCTCGTGCTGGTCACCGGACCTACGGGGTGCGGCAAATCTACCACCCTTGCGGCGATGGTTAACCATATCAACCAAACCCGCCGCGCCCATATCATTACGATAGAGGACCCCGTTGAGTACCTGCACAAGCACAGCCGTTCCATCATAAGCCAGCGAGAAATCGGCGTGGATGCCCTTTCCTTCTCCTCTGCGCTGCGCGCCGCCCTGCGCGAGGACCCGAATGTGATTTTGGTAGGTGAAATGCGGGATGTTGAAACCGTCTCGGCGGCGGTGACAGCGGCAGAGACCGGACACCTTGTGCTTTCCACCCTGCACACAAGCGGCGCCGCCGATACCGTCAACCGGATTATCGACGTATTCCCTCCCCACCAGCAGCAGCAAATACGCATTCAGACCGCGAGCATTCTTAAGGGAGTTATTACCCAGCAGCTTGTGCCGGCTGTAAATGGCGGCGGCAGGGTGGCGGCGCTTGAGATTATGCTTGCCACAGACGCGATTGCAAGCCTTATCCGCGAGGGCAAAACCCATCAAATCAACACCTGCATTCAAACAGGGGCTTCCGTTGGAATGCAGTCCATGGATTACCACCTGGCACAGCTTTTGAAGGCGGGCATTATCACCAAGGAAACCGCCTTTGGGCGCACAATGGACGCGGAAACCCTCAAGCGGTATCTATAATACGCAGCACAACGCCCCGCCGTCACAGTGAGGGCGGGGCGTTGCTATTACAAGTCTTCAACAAAATAATGCTATTTACCGGTGGCGTTAAGGGACGCAATGGACTTCTGGCAGCTTTCCTTTACGCCGGGGTCAGAGTCCTTGTTCATCTGGTGGCGAAGGTGTTCCACACCCGCCTTGCGACCCGAAAAGCCCAGCGAAGCGGCGGAGGCGGAGCGAACCGTCGGGTCGGGATCGTGCAGCATAATAATCAGCTGGTTAAATGCGTCATCGTGTTTGATATATTGCAGTCCCATCGCGGCGCCCACGCGCATTTCGGGATCCTTGTTGCCGCAGTACGACAGCACCTTATCAAGCTTTCCCTTTTGGGCGGCCTCAATGATGCCTTGAATCTTCTTGTCATTTGCCATAATTTATAGCACCTCACAGTCTTTTTTGTAATACCTGCATAACTATTTTGCGTTAAAAGAACTGTTTTTCTGATATAAATACTACTATGTAGTGCCCAAAATGTCAAGCAACCGACCCAATGTAAAGGGACAATTTACATATGCGACAGTTTTGCTTATAAAAATTGTGGAACATGCGCGCCAAGCACTCGGCTCGACTCGTAAACCATAGAATATTGTCGGTAATTAGCTTAACAACGACGTGAAAAAGGCGCGAGGGATCGAATTATACCGGTAATTTTAGCGGAGCCGGGTTTGCGCGCAAGATTATTTTGCCGTTATGGTTTACGAATGGAACTTACAATGATATAATTATCACAACAATAAATTACCAACCAGATAAAGGAGAATTCAAAATGCCGGTAGTAGATTACAAGCAGTATCAGCAGATGCTAAAAGCGGCCTCGGACGGGCATTATGCCTACCCCGCCTTTAATGTTAGCAGCCTTGAAACCGCAAACGCTGTGCTCAAGGGCCTTGCCGATTCCAAGTCCGACGGTATTATTCAGGTTTCCACCGGCGGCGGCGCCCATGCGTCGGGCCAGAACATTAAGGACAGCGCGCTGGGCGCCATCTCCCTTGCAAGCCATGTGCACCTTATGGCAAAGCACTACGATGTATATGTTGCGCTGCACACCGACCATTGCACCAAGGGCAAGATTGACAGCTTTATGATGCCCCTGATTGAGGAGACCGAGCGCCGCCGCGCGCAGGGTCTGCCCAACCTGTTTAACAGCCACATGTTCGACGGCTCGGATATTACCCTGGAAGAGAACGTGGAGATTGCCAAGAAGCTGCTGGAGCGCTGCGCAAAGAATGAGATTATTCTTGAGGTCGAGGCCGGTGTGGTCGGCGGCGAAGAGGATGGCGTAAGCCACGAGGGCGCTCCCCGTGAGAAGCTGTACACCACCAGCGAGGATATGCTGTTTGTTCATAAAGAGCTTAGCGCGATTAAGGGCGGCGCGTACACCTTTGCCGCAACCTTTGGCAACGTGCACGGCGTATATAAGCCCGGCAACGTGCAGCTTAACCCTAAAATTTTGCGTGACGGACAGGAAGCGCTCAAAAAGCAGTACGGCCCTGACGCGAGGTTCTGGTTTGTTTTCCACGGCGGTTCCGGCTCGGGCAAGGATGAGATTGCCGAGACGCTGGAGTACGGCGTTATCAAGATGAATATTGACACCGATACACAGTACGCCTTTACCCGCCCTGTGGTTGACCATATGTTCAAAAACTACGATGGTGTGCTTAAGGTAGAGGGCGAGGTCGGCAACAAGAAGGTGTACGATCCCCGCAGCTTCCTTGGCGCTGGCGAAAAGGGTATGGCCAAGCGCGTTATGGAGGCCTGCGACGACCTGCACTCCTCCGGCAAAACCCTGTTTAAGAAATAAACGACCAATTTTACTAAGCAAACGGGCGAACAGCCCATTAAACAGGGCGCGGTTTCGCGTCCTGTTTATTTTGGCAGGTGACAGTGCCGGTTTACTGCGGCGTGGTATGGGATATTGGAGTACCCCCGTAACCTCAGCGCCAAAATAGCCTTGTGCGGCTGGTGTGGGAAAAAAGGAAGAACTACAGACCAGGGCGAAAAGCAAGGGCAAAATACGGGGGGCAGCAGGATTTTGCCGAAGGGTAAGAATACTAAAGCACTTTTCGCATAAAGTGCTTTAGTATTTTCGCAAGCGCGTAACGCAGCTACCCCACTGAGCTTTATGCGCTTGCGCCGAAGGTGCTTCGTCAAAAAAGCTTTGCTTCGTTTGCCCTTGCTTTGAGCTGGGTGCGGGGTGTCCCTGCTTCGCTTTACTAAATTGCTTACTTTTCTCGAACAAGAAAAGTAAGCCGCCTGTCGGCGCGGGTGCCGACGTTCCTACAACTTGATGATGGTTCCCTAAACGCCGACCATTTCACGAGATTTATAAAGCTGCTTATAAGAAACTCCTATAATCCATACTTTAATAAGTCTTACAAAACCATTAAACGCGCAGGGCTTTTTCGCATAAATTAATAATAGTTTAACGGAGGGACGCATGGTCGACCGAGAACTGACAGAATATATGAGTGGGGCCATCGCCGGTCTTATTAAAAGCGCGCGGAGGTCCGCGGCTAAAAACTACCGCGAGACCGCCTTTTTGCTGCGCTACACCCTTTCGGGGCTTCGGGCGGGGGCAAAACGCCGAAGCTGTGAGCGAAGGGGTGTGCATATTCCTCCTTTTTTAATCGCGAGCATTACCGCAAGCTGTAACCTGCATTGCGCGGGCTGCTATGCGCGTGCCAACAGCACCTGCTCGGATTCGCCTAAACGCCCGCTGCTCTCCGCAAAACGGTGGGGCGCTGTGTTTAGCGAGGCGGCGCACCTTGGCATCGGCTTTATTTTGCTTGCGGGCGGCGAGCCGCTTTTGCGCCGTGAGGTGCTTACCCTTGCGGCAAGACGCAAGGATATTGTGTTCCCCGTTTTTACCAACGGCACGGTGTGCGACGCGCAGGCCCTGCGGCTGTTTGACCGTCACCGCAACCTAGTTCCGGTGCTGAGTATTGAAGGCGGGAGGGAGATTACCGACACACGCCGCGGTGAGGGCACCTACGACCGCATAATCGCAACCATGCGCGCGCTACGGGAAAAACGCATCCTTTTTGGCGCGTCAATTACCGTTACCACCGAGAACCTGCGCACCGTAAGCGGTGAACCTTTTATCACTGCCCTGCGTAAAAACGGCTGTGCGGTGGCGTTTTTTGTGGAGTATGTGCCGGCGGACGGGCAAAGCGAATTCCTTGCGCCCGCCGACCCTGAACGGGACTACCTCGAAAGGCGCCAGAATTTGCTGCGCGAGCAGTATCCCGACATGATTTTTCTATCCTTCCCGGGGGATGAACGGCACACCGGCGGATGCCTTGCCGCGGGACGCGGTTTTTTCCATATCAACCCCTACGGCGGTGCGGAGCCCTGCCCCTTTTCTCCCTTTTCGGATGTAAGCGTTGAGCGGATGGGGCTGCTCGAAGCACTGTCCTCCCCTTTGTTTACCAAGCTGAAGGCGCGCGGGCTGGTGGGCGGCGAGCATACCGGCGGCTGCGCCCTGTTTGAGAGAGAGCAAGAGGTTCGGGATATGTGCCGGGAAACCGAATAATCCTGGAATCATCGATATAAGACACACTCGAATCAGCTCTTTATAATCGACCGCTAAAAGGGTAACGGGGTATAGATAGTATGAATTGGCAGTCAGCCGATGATAATGGATACGCTGACATCACATTAACAAAGGAGCAGACGAGATGGCAAGATTGTTCGGAACCGACGGCGTAAGAGGGGTCGCGAATACGGAGCTTACCTGTGAGCAGGCACTAAAAATCGGGCGCGCCGCGGCAATTGTACTCACGCAGCACGCCCGCCATAAGCCGAAAATTCTAATCGGCCGGGATACCCGTATCTCCGGTGAGATGCTTGAGGCCGCGCTGACAGCTGGCCTGTGCTCGGTGGGCGCGGAGGTACACCTGCTGGGTGTGGTGCCTACCCCCGCCGTCGCGTATCTGGTAGGGCTGTATAAGGCCGACGCGGGTATTATGATCTCCGCCTCCCACAACCCCGCCGAATACAACGGGATAAAGATTTTTAATACAAATGGTTATAAGATACCGGATGAGTACGAAGAGGAGATAGAAGCCTATGTGCTGGGGGAGAAGGATGAGCCACCCCTCGCGGCGGGCGACCGTGTGGGAACCCCAAAAAGGTGCGCTAATGCGGTTGACGACTATGTCGCGCATGTCTGCTCCACCGCCGGGACGGGCTTTGACGGTTTAAAGGTGCTCATTGACTGTGCCAACGGCAGTGCCAGCGTCACCGCTCATAAAATTTTCCCTGCGCTGGGTGCGAAGGCGGAGATTATCGCCGCCCAGCCGGACGGGGTGAATATCAACCTCTGTTGCGGCTCCATGCATATCGAGGCACTTGCCGAGCGGGTCAGGCAGGGGGATTACGACCTTGGCATTGCCTTTGACGGGGACAGCGACAGAATGCTGGCCTGTGACGCAGAGGGCGGCTTTGTGGATGGCGACCGCTTGATGGCGGCGTTTGCCGTGCATATGAAGGCGCAGGGTATGCTTGACCGCAACACGCTGGTGGTGACGGTTATGTCAAACCTCGGGCTGATGCGCTGTGCGAAGGATCAGTGCATCAATATTGAGGTCACAAAGGTGGGCGACCGCTTTGTGCTGGAAAAAATGGTTGCCGAAGGCTTTGCCTTAGGCGGAGAGCAGTCGGGACACCTGATCTTTAAGCACTACGCCACCACGGGGGATGGCCAGCTTTCGGCGGTACAGCTTTTGCGTATGATGAAGCAAACCGGTAAAACCCTTGCCGAGCTTGCCTCGGTAATGACGGTTTACCCGCAGGTGATGGAGAACGTCACCGTGAGTAAAACCGCAAAGGGAATGCTGGCAGCCGATAAAGACATCGCTGCGCTGATAGCCAAGTGGCAGGAGCATCTGGGAGAAAACGGGCGTATTCTGGTTCGTCCCTCCGGCACCGAGCCGCTCATTCGCGTCATGGCGGAGGGGCAGGATATTGCGGTCATCCGCCGCTGTGTGAGTGAGATTGCCGAGGCGGTGAAGGCGCTGTAACGGCGCTGTGCGCAGCCCGGTTAACGCCCTATCCCTTGTATTTTCGCATAAGCCTTCAAAACCCTTCGGTTTTGAAGGCTTGCCATTTCCTGCCGCCAATACTATTATTCGTCACGGGGTTAGCCTTGCATATAACAAAATATATAACGATTACCCTACCCGAAGGGTGTGATTTGTAGGGTCACGCATTGCGTGATTGCTCAAAAATTGCTATACTGTTACAATCATAGGTGAGCTTTTATATTCTATAAAGGTATGGGATATTGGAGTTTCTTAAAAGCAGCTTTATAAACTTTGCGAATTGGTCGGCTTTTGGGTAATCATCATCAAATTGTTGGAACGTCGGCACCCGCGCCGACAAGCGGCTTACTTTTCTTGTTCGAGAAAAGTAAGCAAAAGCGAAGCAGGGACACCCTGCACCCAGCTCAAAGCAAGGGCAAACGAAACACGGCTTTTTTGACGAAGCACCTACGGCGCAAGCGCGTAAAGCTCAGTGGGGTAGCTGCGTTACGCGCTTGCGAAAATAATAAATAATTTTTTCCAAAAATTATTTATTATTTTTACCCTTCGGCAAAATCCTGTTGCCCCCCGTATTTTGCCCTTGCTTTTCGCCCTAGTCCTTAGTTCTTCCTTTTTTCCCACACCAGCCACACAAGGCTATTTTGGTGCTAGGGGTACGGGGGAAACTGCAATATTCCATACTTATTTTAAGTCCCTCGGCGCAATGCCGCCGATGCAGAAAGGGCGGTAACGCGCGTCATGAGGATATCCGACGGCTGGAAAGATTACGAGGTTATAGATACCTCGGACGGTGAAAAGCTGGAGCGCTGGGGCGATGTTATTCTGGTGCGCCCGGACCCGCAAATTATCTGGCAGACCCCACGGGAACACCCGCTGTGGCAAAAGCCCCATGCCCGCTACCTGCGCTCGAAAAGCGGCGGCGGGGAATGGCAGGTTCTCCGCCCGGTTCCCGATAAGTGGTTTATCGGCTACCGCGAGCTGAAATTCGCCGTGCGCCCCACCGGCTTTAAGCATACGGGGCTGTTCCCCGAGCAGGCCGTCAACTGGGACTTTATTCACCGCAAGGTGAAGGAGGCAGGACGCCCGGTAAGCGTGCTTAACCTGTTTGCCTACACAGGCGGCGCCACGGTAGCGGCCGCGGCGGCAGGGGCAAGCGTTTGCCATGTGGATGCCGCTAAGGGCATGGTCTCCTGGGCGCGGGAGAATGCCGGACAGGCCGGCCTTGGGGATAAGCCCATACGCTGGATTGTGGACGACTGCAAAAAATATGTGGAGCGCGAGCTGCGGCGCGGCGCGCGGTACGATGCCGTCATTATGGACCCGCCCTCCTACGGCAGGGGACCCGGCGGCGAGGTGTGGAAGCTAGAGGAGCAGATCTACCCCCTTGTTACCCTGTGCGCTCAGGTGCTCAGCGATAACCCTCTGTTTTTTCTGCTAAACTCCTATACCACGGGGCTTTCACCCTCGGTAATGGCCTATGTGCTGGCGGCGGCTATCAAAAAGCGGCACGGCGGCACGGTGCAGGCGGATGAAATCGGGCTGCCGGTGACGCATTCCGGCTGCAACCTGCCCTGCGGCAGCACGGCTATCTGGCAAAAATAGTAAGGTTCGGAAAGGAACAGTCATTGCTATGGCACAACAAATAGAAACACAGGGGCTAACCTTTGCGTATGAAACCGAGGATGAAACGCAGCGTCAGCTGGTGCTGGAGGGTATTACGCTTACCGTTGGCAAGGGTGAGTTTGTGGCGGTGCTTGGTCATAACGGCTCGGGCAAAAGCACGCTTGCCAAGCATTTTAACGCCATATTGCTGCCGTCGGGCGGCAGGGTGACGGTGGATGATATGGATACCGCCGAGGAAGCCCTGATTTACGATATCCGCCAGCGGGTGGGGATGGTGTTCCAAAACCCGGATAATCAGATCGTCGCCTCCATTGTGGAGGAGGACGTGGCCTTTGCCCTGGAAAACCTTGGCGTGCCGCCCCTTGAGATTCGCGAGCGGGTGGATGCGGCGTTAAACGATGTGGGCATGTATGAATACCGCACCCGTTCCCCCTATCAGCTTTCTGGGGGACAAAAGCAACGGGTTGCCATTGCGGGGGTAATTGCCATGCGCCCCGCCTATATTGTACTCGATGAACCCACCGCCATGCTCGACCCCAGCGGCCGCCGCGAGGTACTTAAAACCATCCGCAAGCTCAACCAAGAGTACGGCATTACCGTGGCGCTCATCACCCATTATATGGACGAAGCCGCGCGCGCCGACCGGGTGGTGGTAATGGACAGCGGCAAGGTGGTGCTCGACGGCACCCCCCGCGAGGTCTTTAAGCACATCGCAAAGCTTAAAGAAATCGGGCTTGATGTGCCGCAGGCCACCGAGCTTGCCGCGGAGCTGCGGGAAGCGGGGATAAGCCTGCCCGACGATATCCTGTTTGAGGATGAATGTGCGGCTGCCATTGCGGCAGTATTAAAGGGTTAATACCGAATATAAACACAGGTAATACTCATGAGAGCCAGAAAGGCGAAGCTATGACTACACCGGTAATAAAAACCGTGGGGCTAACCCATGTATACAACCAGAACACCCCCTTTGAAAAGGCCGCCGTCAATCACATCGACCTTGAGATAAACAAGGGCGAGTTTATCGGCGTCATCGGGCATACAGGCTCTGGCAAGAGTACGCTTATTCAGCACCTTAACGGCCTGTTAAAGCCCTCCTCCGGCAAGGTATACATCGACGGCGAGGATATCTGGGCCGATAAACAGCGGCTGCACCGCTGCCGCTTTCGGGTAGGGCTGGTGTTCCAGTACCCCGAATATCAGCTGTTTGAGGAAACGGTGGCAAAGGATATTGCCTTCGGACCAAAAAACATGGGGCTCTCTCCGGAGGAGATTGAAAAGCGCGTAGCCGAGGCGGCGGAGTTTGTGGGGCTTAGGCAAAAGCACCTTGACCGCTCTCCCTTTGACCTCTCGGGCGGGCAAAAGCGCCGCGCCGCAATCGCGGGGGTAATTGCCATGCGCCCCGAGGTGCTTATTCTGGATGAACCCGCCGCCGGGCTTGACCCCAAGGGACGGGAACGCATCCTCTCGCAAATACACCATTATCACGAGGCGACCGGCAGTACGGTGCTGCTGGTATCCCACAGCATGGAGGATATTGCCCGCTTCGCGGGACGCGTGCTTGTGCTGGCAAACGGCGGGGTGCAGATGTTTGACACCGTCGACCATGTGTTTGCACGCTCGGATGAACTGATCTCCATGGGTCTTGAGGTGCCGCAGATTACCCGCGTGTTTTTAAACCTTGCAAAGCAGGGCGTGGCGGTGCGCCGCAACATCTATAACATTGAGGACGCAAAGCAAGAGATTCTGCGTCTTTGGAACGAAAAAAACAAAACTGCTAAGGGGTGAGCCGCGTTGTTAAAGGATATCACGATTGGTCAATACTATCCCGGGGAGAGCGCGGTGCACCGCATCGACCCCCGTGTTAAAATTATCCTCACCACGGTGTATGTGGTTATGCTGTTTATCGTCAACAATATTATTGGTCTTGCGGTGGGGCTGTTCGTTTTGGCGGTGGGCTACGGGGTATCCAAAATCCCTGTGCGGCTTTTGCTAAAAAGCCTAAAGCCCGTTTTACCCATTGTGCTGTTCACCGCCGTAATCAACATATTTTTTGTAGAGGGCGCAGAGCTCATACGCTGGTGGGTCTTTAAGATTACGGCAGAGGGGCTTATGCTCGCGGCGGTGATGACGGTGCGCATCCTGTGCCTGATAGCCGGTACCTCCCTGCTTACCTACACCACCTCCCCCATTGTGCTTACCGACGGGCTGGAGCGTTTGATGGCTCCGCTAAAGGTGATTAAGCTGCCCGTGCATGAATTAGCCATGATGATGACCATCGCCCTGCGGTTTATCCCCACCCTGATTGAGGAGACCGACAAGATTATGAGCGCGCAAAAGGCGCGGGGCGCGGATATGGAAACCGGCGGGCTGACTAAGCGCGCCAAGGCGCTGATCCCCATCCTGATTCCGCTGTTTGTTTCGGCCTTTCGCCGGGCGGACGAGCTTGCCCTTGCCATGGAATGCCGCTGCTACCGGGGCGGCGAGGGGCGCACACGCATGAAGCAGCTCAAGCTTGGCATGGTGGACGCGGTAAGTCTTGTGTTTTTTGCGTTATGTCTGGCCGCCGTAATCATCATAAATATCGCGGTGCCGTCGCTGTACAATATCATGTAAAACAAGAAACGCACCGGGGGGTGAGGGACGTGGGGGATACTACCAGAGAAAAAGCCGCGGCGCGAACCCTATTGCTCACCCTGCGGTTTATTGGCACCCGCTACTGCGGCTCTCAGGTGCAGCAAAACGGGGTAAGCATAACCGAGCGTGTGCAGGATGCCATTGAGGCGGTGTTCGGCGAGCGGCTGCCCGTCAAGGGCTGCTCTCGAACCGATTCCGGCGTTCATGCCTTAGGCTATTGCATGAGCTTTCAAACGGAAAGAACCATTGCCTGCGACGCGGTGGTGCGCGCCTTAAACGGAAACCTGCCCCATGACATCGCAGTGACGGACTGCACCGAAACCACCGCCGGCTTTCACGCCCGTTACAGCGCAAAGGGCAAGGAATATTTATATAAGATTGATAACGGCAGGACGCGCGACCCCTTTTTGCACCAGCTTGCCTACTACTATAAATACCCGCTGGATGAAGTCCAGCTGGATACGCTGTGCGCGGCGTTTACCGGCACCCACGATTATGCCTCCTTTTGCAGCGCTCATGCCGGTGTTACGGATACGGTGCGAACCGTTTACGGCTTTCATGCCCGCCGGGAAGGCGACACCATCCTCCTCACCGTACAGGGCGACGGCTTTTTATACAATATGGTGCGCATTATGGTGGGCACCCTGCTGCGGGCGGTTGAAAACGAATGGAGCGGGGAGGATATCCGGCGGGTTATCCTTGCAAGGGACCGCGCGCAGGCTGGCATTACCGTCCCCGCGCAAGGGCTGTACCTTAATCGCGTATTTTACGACAGCGGCATGGATATACAATATAATTAGCGCCTTTAAAGCTGTTCCCAAACGCTTCTTAAAGGTCTGAGCCTCTTTAGGGCTTTTGCGGGGTATGGTACCCGGACGTTTTTGCTTATCGTATCGGTGGGTGAATCCGGCTTGCGGCGTGGCTCGTTATAATTTATGAGCCACAGCACAACAGCCTTGCCGTCCAAGGGAGCCAGACCCTATTTATAACCAAGCAGGGGGTGTCCGCATGCCGGCGGTGGCGGAGCTGAACGCCGAACGAAAAAAACGCGCCCGAGTAAGACAGCTAAAGCGAATGGCCCTGCTGTTCGTGCTGTGCCTGTTAATCCTCGCGGCGGTGTATGTACAGCCTATGCTGGAGGGGTTAAGCGCCTCCGACCTGTTTTTAGAGGCCTTTGCCACCGTGGGCAAAACCGGCAGCTTTCCGGTATCCCTGGTGGGTGAAACCGCGAGATCCATCGAGTTTATGAACGGCTCGGTGGCGGTGCTTACCGACTCCAATGTTCAGGTGTATTCCCGTGCGGGGCGTTCCTCCGCTACGGTGCAAAACGGCTTTGCCGGGGGTGTTTGCCGCGTCAGCGGCTCACGGGGGGTCTTATACGGGGCGGGCGCCAAAAGGCTTATTTTGTTTGGCAAGGGCGGGGCGCAGGGGAGCGTCGAGCTTGACTATAACATCATCAGCGCGGCGGTCTCGGCCTCGGGGCGCGTCGCGGCCATTACATACGCCGAGCGCCACGCGGCAAGCGTACGCGTGTTCGACGCGAAATTTACCCCCCTATTCACCTGGTATTCCGCTGAGAACCAGGCGGTGGCGCTGGATTTTTCACCCGACGCCAACCGGCTCTGCGTCGCCACCATTGCGGCGGAGGGCGGCGGGCTTGTGTCGGCTATCAAGCAGTTTTCCATCGCGGGGCAATCGGAGCTTGGGGAAACCCGCCTGCCTGAAACCCTGCTGGTGGCGCTGCGATACACCCAAGAGGGGGTACTTGCGGTGGGCGACGACCGCATGGTGTATGTGGATGAAGCAGGCGCGCTAAAGGGCAGCTATTCCTATCAGGGCAAGCCGATCGCGCGCTACAGCCTTGCCGATACAGGTGCGGCGCTTGCGCTGGGGGATTATACCTCCGAGCGGCAGGTGAGTGTGGTTTCTCTTGCCAAAGATTGCACCGTAAACTTTGCCCTTGTTGTCAAGGAGCGTATTCTGGATCTATTTACCGATGGTAATTTCACTTATGTGTTGACGGATTCGGTGTTAAGCGTTTACAATCAGAGTGGGGCTTTGGTAAACTCCTACCCCAACGACAGCGGTGCCGTGGGGGTGACGGCGGGAGGCGAGAGCGTATACCTGCTTATGCCCCACCTGGTAAAACGGCTGACCTGACGCACCGGGTGAATAGAATGGTGCTTGAAGGATTAACAATAAACAGGGAGCGCGCTTAAGGCCCTTCGGGACTTTATACAGCGGGAAAGGATTGGGATAGCATATGACGGCATCTATTATCATCGATGCGATTTTTGCGGGTATTCTGCTCATTTGCATGGTGGCTTCCCTGCGGCGGGGCTTTGTGCAAACAATCCTTTCCATCGCCGGCTCAATTGCCGCCGCGGCTGTTGCCCTTTTTGCGGGGCGGCATATTTCACTGTATATTTACGAGCATTTGGTTGAGCAGCCCCTCTACAACAGCATCCTAAAAAAGGTATTGACACTTGTGCCTACGGGTGACATTATAGGTAATGTAGAGGATATCGGTCTGGTTTTGCCGGATATGGTCAAGACGCTGTTTGACAGCGCGGCGGCCGACGCGAACCACCGCATTGGAGAGACCCTTTCGGGTACCTCTGAGATGGTGACGCAGTCGGTGCTCGATAGCCTGGTTGGTCCGCTTGCCATAGCACTTTTGAATCTTGTGGTGTTCTTTGTACTATTCGGCCTTTTGATGGTTATAGTAAATATATTAGTCTCCATAGCGGGCAGAATCTTCGAACTGCCGGTTATCGGGGGCATCAACCGCTTTTTGGGGGCGTTGCTCGGGCTTGTAAACGGTGCGATTATCTGCATCTTTGCATCCGCCTTGCTGTCGCTTTATGCCACGGTTACGGGGGACGCAAGCTCGGCGATTAACTTCGCTACGCTCGATCAAACCTTTATCGCCTCCCTGTTTATTCGCAACAACCCTCTGCTGCCTATGCTCATGTAATGCGCCGCCCGGTATTGCCTGCGTATTAATCGACAAATAATGACTTTTACAACTCGTTCACAAAATTTCTATGCCGCGGAAATACGAGTATGCTAGCATGGCATATACTAATATGCAACAGCACACGTTATTGCATGGCATTCTCCATCCGTGGTATACTCAAAGTAAAGCAAACTGAGGAAGTTTGGGCGTTCATTGGTTCGCCAATGCCGCATGGGCCGCCTTCTTTCTGGCGCCGCCTTTGGGCGGCGAGTGGACGCGGCATACAATTGGGAATATGACACTGACGGAGGATTCAAGATGAAAGACCGCAAGCTCGAGGCCCTGAGCGTACCAAATATCCTATCCTACATAAGAATCTTGCTTGTGCCGGTATTCGCGGTGCTGTACATGTCGGCGAATACGCAGGGCGAGTATCTTGCGGCGGCTCTGGTGCTGCTGCTTTCGGGTCTTACCGACCTGCTGGACGGTATTATTGCCCGACGGTTTGCGATGGTAACCGAGCTTGGCAAGCTGCTCGACCCCGCGGCGGATAAGCTGACGCAGGCCACCGTTGCCGTATGTCTTGCCATTCGCATACCCGGTATGCCGTTTTTGCTTGCCGTGTTTATTGTAAAGGAGCTGATTATGGCGGCAGCCAGCATCTTTTTAATTACAAAGGGCGGTAAAATTGACGGCTCAAAGTGGTTTGGCAAGCTTGCCACCGCTGTGTTTTACACGGTTATGGTGCTTATTATTGCCATGCCGGGCATTAGCGAAACGGCGCGCCTTATTATGATTGGCGGCGCGGCGGCGGTAATGCTGTTTGCCCTCATCCGATATATCCCCATGTTTTTTTCTATTCTGCACACCACAAAGTCCGAAAAGCCTGATGATACGGAGCATAAGGGTGAGGGCGGCGAAAAAAGCGCCTAAACCCAATGGACAGCCGGGTGGTATTCCCTGTTACTTTACCTATGTGTCACGGCGCATGACTGCGAAGGCAAAACCCGCCCTTCGCGTTCCGGTCGCCCTTGTCATAAGAAACGGAGTTAAGCTATGTTATGTTCACGCTGCAAAAAGAGAATGGCGGTCGTATTTGTGACAAAAATCGACGGCGATAAATCGGTGAACGAGGGGCTTTGCCTCACCTGCGCCAAGGAGCTTGGCATCAAACCGGTAAACGACTTGGTGGAGCAGATGGGCATTACCGACGACGAGATGGAGAATGTCAGCAAAGAGCTTATGGAATTTATGGGCGGCAAAAACGAAGAAATGTTTGAGCAGGGCGGCGCCACAACCTTCCCGTTCCTGCAAAACCTATTCACCTCCGGGGAAGGCGGCAAAACCGACGACGCCCAAACCAAGCGCGCCGCCGAGCGCAACGCGGAGCGCCGTGCCAAACGCGAAAAGAAGGAGCAGGAGAAATCCCGCAAGCACCTTTGTGCCTATTGTGAGGATTTGACGCAGAAGGCGCGCGACGGCAAGATAGACAACATCATAGGCCGTGATAAGGAGATTGGGCGCGTGGTGCAGATTCTTAACCGCCGCACCAAGAATAACCCCTGCCTTATCGGCGAGCCGGGTGTGGGCAAAACAGCCATTGCCGAGGGCATAGCCCAGAAGATTGTGGCGCAGGATGTACCGCCGCGCCTGATGGATAAGGAGATATTCTTACTCGACCTCACCGCGCTGGTGGCGGGCACGCAGTTTCGCGGCCAGTTTGAAAGCCGCGTGAAGGGGCTTGTGGAGGAGATTAAGCAGGCGGGCAATATCATCCTGTTTATCGACGAGGTGCATAACCTGGTGGGCGCGGGGGATTCCGAAGGCTCCATGAACGCCGCGAATATTCTAAAGCCCTCCCTTTCCCGCGGCGAGATTCAGGTGATAGGCGCCACCACCTTTAACGAGTACCGCAAAAACATTGAGAAGGACGCGGCGCTGGAACGCCGTTTTCAGCCTGTTGTAATAGAGGAGCCCACCGTAAATGACGCGGTGGAGGTTTTGCGCGGGGTTAAGCGGTATTACGAGCAGTACCATCGGGTGCAGATTGCAGACGAGATGCTGCGCGGCGTGGTGCTGCTATCCGAGCGCTATATTAACGACCGGTTTCTGCCGGATAAGGCCATCGACCTTTTGGATGAGGCCTGCTCCTGTGCCGCTCTTCGCAGCAAGGAGCTTGCGGAATACGATAAGCTGTCGCGCCTTTATGAGATGTCTAAGCTTGAGGAAAGTGACCTTGAGCTTGACGAGCCGGAGCAGATGGATTATGAGCGGCTTGCCACGGTGCGTGCCCACACCCTGCAGCTTAAGGAGCGCATGGATTCCGTCGCCCCTGCCGCAAACGACGTAAGGGTGACCGAGGACGACATTGCCAAGGTTATTGAGCTGTGGACGGGGATACCCTCCGCAAAGATTAAAGAGAATGAGTTTGAGAAGGTGCGTGACCTGGAAGCGCACCTGAAGGCGAAGATTATTGGTCAGGATGAGGCTGTGGAGCTGGTTGCCGCGGCGGTAAAACGCGCCAAGGTACAGGTATCCGCAAGACGGCGGCCTGCCTCCTTTATCTTTGTCGGGCCTACGGCGGTGGGTAAAACCGAGCTTGTAAAGGTACTGGCAGGGGAGCTTTTTGATACGCCCGACCCCCTCATCCGGCTGGATATGTCGGAGTATATGGAGAAATACTCCATCTCCCGCATCATCGGCGCCCCTCCCGGCTATATTGGGTACGACGAGGCCGGCCAGCTTACCGAAAAGGTGCGCCGAAAGCCCTATTCCGTTATTCTGTTTGATGAAATTGAAAAGGCGCACCCGGATGTGCTTAACATCCTGCTGCAAATTCTCGACGAAGGACGCATTACCGACGCCCACGGGCGCAAGGTGAGCTTTGAAAACGCGGTTATCATCATGACCTCCAACGCGGGCTCCCAGTTCCAGGGCACCTCCATGGGCTTTAACAAATCTCAGGGTGAGCTTGCCAAGGATAAGGCGATGAAGGCGCTAAACGACTTTTTGCGCCCCGAGTTTATAAGCCGTGTGGATGAAATTGTTGTGTTTGGCCCGCTTACCAAGGAGAATTACGCAAGCATTGCGGCGCTGATGCTGGGTGAACTGTGCGAGCCCCTAAAGGAACGGGGCATTACCTTCACTTGGGAGGACGCGGTTTGTATGCGTATTGCGGAGCTTTCCTTCGGCAGTAAAACCGGCGCCAGAGAGATCCGGCGCATCATCCGCAAATCGGTGGAGGATCAGATTGCGACCCTGATTGCGAATAACCCCGTCACCTACGCCACGCGCATGAAGCTTACGCTAAACGGCAGTGAGCTTGTAATAATTGGTTTGTAAAAGAAAAATGTCCTTATTTGCGTATTTTGGTGAGTTTCACCCCTAATTTCACCGAGATAAACTATTGACTCAGCGGCGGGTTGTGTGCTATAATACAATCCGTCGCTGAAATGCGCGGGTGTTGTTCAATGGTAGAATGCCAGCCTTCCAAGCTGGATACGTGGGTTCGATTCCCATCACCCGCTCCATTTTTTCGGGGGGGAAAACCCTTCGCACGCAGTTTAGGCTGCGCCGCGTAAGGAACAATAAGTGCCTGTAGCTCAGCTGGATAGAGCATCCGCCTTCTAAGCGGAGGGTCGTGGGTTCGAGTCCCCCCAGGCGCGCCATATGTGGTGGGTATAGCTCAGCTGGTTAGAGCGCCAGATTGTGGCTCTGGAGGCCGTGGGTTCGAATCTCATTATCCACCCCAATACAAAAATACATGCGCTTGTCCCCGCGTATAACCGCTAGGGCGGGCGCATGTATTTTTTATACTATTACTTATACTAATATCCGATTTAAAAGAGTATAAAAATCAAGTGAAAAGCTTTAATTTATGGGTTTTCACGCGGATTTTTATCGACTCTTTTTAAGGGGATTAGTATTATAACCGATATTGGGCTGTCGCCAAGCGGTAAGGCACAGGACTTTGACTCCTGCATCCCGATGGTTCGAATCCATCCAGCCCAACCAAGACAACCCCGCACAAACAAGCCGTTTGTCCGGGGTTTTTGTTTTTGCGATAACACACATTGTAACACACTTTATTTTAGCAGGTCAGCAAAAGTTTGCTGCAAGATGCTTGCCGCAAGCTCCGCATCGCCGTCCAATTCATGGGAGTATATGCCGTAGGTGTCCATATCCTTACTATGCCCTACGGTCATTTTTAATAAGCCTTCCGGCAACGATTTTGCCACAGACACAAAAGTATGCCGTAGCTCGTACGGCGACACTTCGCCTATTCCGTTGTATTCCCGGTATCTATCCCACCGCTTGTGATATGCAGATTGTTTTATGTGCTCCCCTGTTTCATTCGGGAATACCTGTTTGGATTTTACGCCGAGCTCGCGTAGTTTTGCAACCTGCGCTTGCAGGATGGCGGCAGTTATGGCATTCAAGGCTATGGGGCGACGTGCATTATGGTTTTTACCGTCGGTAACCTCGTTATATTCGTTTATGCTGCGTTGCACCATTACTTTAGCGCTTGCTATGTCCGACCATTCCAAGCCAATAATTTCGCCGGGTCGTAGACCTGTGGCAACCTCAAACCGATAGGCGTTCACATAGAGATCGTATCGCTCCTTGCCCCGTAAAAATGTGTTGTCGCAGGTAAATAGTTTCTTAATATCTTCCGGTTGAAGCACATTTTTTACGCTGTCCTTTGCGCCCTTGGGGATGGATAAAAATTCGGGGAGCAAGGTTGTAGATTTCTGGCGACGGCAATACTTCACGAAAGCGGTCAGGCATGCGCGAAGATCAAGCAAAGTTTTCTTGGCCTTTCCCGCCGCAAAAGCCTTGTCAATTATATTCTGCAAGTGCTGCTCGCTCAAGCGATCAATCTTTTGGTGCCCGCAGTCGGACTTTATCCAGTTGCGCCCGAATGCCTCATAAACGCTCCAATGGCTTTTGGAGGTCGTAAGTTTGAGAGCTTCTATCCATTCGTCGTACAGGGCAGCCACACGCTTTCCTGCGCTGTCAATGTTCTCGTCCAGCCACTCGTCGGCCTTGCGGTTTGCTTCCCTTTGCCCTGTTCGGCCGGGCGTAGAACTGGTAAACGACCGCCGCACGCCATCCTTTTGCACGTTAATCTGCCAGCGGTTATATTTTTCAAGCCATACGGCGGTATTTGTTCGTTTTGCCACAAGGTTTCCCCCAATTCTCAATATAAAGAATAAATAATTTTCACTATTAGAACAGCGATAAAAAGAACAATGCCTGATACGCTAGCTATTTTTTTAGAATTCCGATTAAAGGCCATGCGCAAAGTGTATTTTTCTTTTTTAACTTGAGGATCACTCCATATAAGCTCTCCTTCATATTTATCAATTATTTTTTCGCGTTCAAGTTGAAATCTGGATTTAGGCGTAACATTGTTATACTTTTCTATGGACTTTTGCCATTCCGCTTTTATATTTCCTATATTTCTTTTTATAAACAGCTTATTGTGAGCATCTTCGGCTAATAAAAACAAGTATGAGGTAAAAACAATAATTGATAATAAAAAGAAAAAGCGCCACATTAAATCGATCGCAAAACAAAAATAGTAATATAGCCTAGAATAATCATATTTTTCTAGATTTTCAGTTTGTGTCTCAATCAAGCGGCTCAACAATCTAGTTATCCACCCTATTATGTAAGAGAGCCCAACCAATGCTAATAAAAACAATAAAAGCATAACAGCTTTATTCATGCTGTGCCTCTCAATCCCTCACAAAATCTTTAAAATATTCCCTTAGTTAATTTATATTCAAGGCCTCGCATAATGCGGGGCCTTATTTTTTACGCGTTTTCGCGTAAGCCAAGCGAATTATTTTTTATATATCGCCTACTTTGGACTAAATCTTCCGAATAACTATGCAACTTTTCCTGTCCCTCGTCATTAAGTGTACGGAAATTCGACAACAACGAAGACTCAGTTGGAGTCAAAGGGGGTGTGGTGAGTTGAGACATATCTATTTCATCCTGAAACAGATAATTGGGGTCAATGCCGAGAGCGCTGAATAGATCCAGCATCACAGCTTCTTTAGGAGAACTTACACCGTTTTCATAATTAGAAACGGCAGAAACAGTTACGTTAATCAAATCTGCTAGTTCTTTACGGGTAAGCCCCTTGGCCTCGCGGGCAGACCTAATGCGGCTTCCGATACTCAATGCGATCACTTCCAATCTTTGTTTAGATACTAGCATAGCAATGTTTAAAAGTCAACATTTTTTAGCAAGTTTCTTGTCAAATAAGTATTGACAAAACAAGAAACTTGATATAGAATGCAGGTAGCGACAAGAAACTTGTTAAAGGAAGGATGAGCTAAAATGAATGTAGTGGCCAGTAACATCAAGGAAATAGCGCAAAGCAACGGAATTAAACACTATGTCATCGCCCGAAAGGCGGGCATGTCCCCGAAAGCTTTTAGTGACATGCTTAATGGTCGCAAATTGATAAAAGCTTCGGACATACCACCACTCGCAAAGGCGCTGGGCGTTGAGCCGGGGGAATTGTTTAAGCATTAAGCCCGACCCCGCCCCGCCCCCAACCCCAGCAACCCTAAACTGCTTAAGTGAGGCGCCCTAAGCCCCAAAGCAACTCGGTTACAAAAAAAGAACAAAATACGCCGGTGGTAGTACACCGACGCATTCGCCCTAATTTTTTCACCCAAACCCTGTTGCAGCCGCAGAAAGCCTGCTCCTTGTTTTTATTATTGTTGTGAGGCACAGCGTTTGTGTCCGCCCATCCTCACGCGGGATTGAACTCCCATTGGCCCGGATTTACTACCATCCGGTGTCTTGACAGGGCGCCTCACTTAAGCAGTTTAGGGTTCAGCTATGTACACAAAGCATAAAACTCCGCGCTTGCCTATCGCATCAGCACAAAAGCTCGGGAACAGGCAATTTCAAAAATTCGGTCATCTAGACCATCTCCTCTCATTGCCAATAGGCAACTTTAAAATAGCACAATATACACAAAAAGGCAAGATATTCAAGAAAAAAATACCGAAATACGCGGAGGGGAATCTTTCTTGCCCTGCCCCCAACCCCAACGAAAGGAGGACAAACAATGCCAACGCACAGACGCTTCCACGCCCTGAAAGGGGCAATGTGGCAGAACGACATTAACCAAGCGATATTAGCCGAAAAGCTCGGAAGGTGCGAGACATATGTCTCGGTCAGGATGAACGGGAAAACCGAGTGGGATTTGGCGGATATGTACACGATATGCGACCTTCTGGATATCCCGTATGAGAAGCTTTCGGAGTACTTTCCTCCACCGCCCAAAAATCTGGCAAGGCAGAGAGAGAACGCATAGCCTTTTTGCACTCAAATGCAAAGAAAGGAGGAAAAATGCAAAAAGCGATACCAACCCTCTGCGCCCTTGCCGCCGCGCTCACCCTGTTAACTGCCACCGCATACGCGGACGAGCCACAGGAGGAGTGCAAGCTCCCCACTCATCCCGCCGAACGCGCTCTAGCCCAGCTCGACCTCACCGCACCATACGACGTACCCACGGTGGACGAGCTGGCGGCAGCACTGCTTGGAGAAATGAAGCCGCTTGCCGCCGAATATCTCGCCGCCTGTGAGCGGTACGGGGTTAACGTGTGGGCGGTGGTCGCAAAGGACAGCCTGGAGAGCGGGTATAACACCTCCTACGCCGCAACCGTCCTCAACAACCTAGGAGGCTGGACACGCGACAACGGCGAGTACATGCAGTTTGCATCACAATCCGATTACATAGAGCACAGCGTCCGCAACCTCAAGGAGCTATACCTCACCGAGGGAGGGGACTGGCACAACGGCGTGACGCTGGCAGACGTCAATACGGCATATAACGGCAGCGCGGAGTGGCTGGCAGAGGTCAGCAACATCTGGCGCAAAACACTCGAGCGCCGGGAAGCGGACCGCGCGGAGAAAAGCAAACAAGAGAGAGGGACCGACAATGCGGAGCAAAGCAGACTTTAAAGCATATCTTGATCGGATATTTGCAAAGTGCGATGAGGTAACGAGCGACGAGCTGCCGCTTGATACCAACGATGATGTAGCATACGCATTGATGCTAGCGGTATCGGATGAGGTAGAGGTTGAAGTCCACGACGGGTATTTTGAGCATAACGGGCGCCGCATACCGTATATGACGGTGAGTCGGTGCCGGTAAAACAAAGAGCTGGAAAGGAGCCGAAATAGGGATGACAAAAGCTGAATGCGCAGGGATGCTGTGCAAAACCTGCAGTGACAGAGGCAGGTGCTGCCCCACATGCCAGTGCAACACCTGCGCATGTATTGAGGATTGTGCTATAGCGCCGCAAACCACAGAGGGGCTGTACCCTTACCCGTGCGCAGATTGCGGGATAGGAGACCGGTATATGCCGGTAGAGTCCGCAACCTGCGGCGGGTATGAAAAGTCTCAGCAAGGGAGGCGGTAAGCGTGGATAAGCTCGCCGCCGCCGTAAAAGCAGCAATCGCTCGCAAAATTGACACGACCCTGCTTCCGGCGCCGGAAAACCTCGCAGAGGTAAAAATCATCATAACAAGCGAGCTGCCGGGCGGTAACGGGAGCACCTGCACCATAAAAATCACCAAGGAGGACATAGAGGGGAGGATGCATTGTGAAGATATACATGGCGGTAACGCCGGATAGGCTGGAACTGCCTGTAGCGGTAGCAGATGCCGCCCTTCCTCTCGCGGTTTTATTTGGGGTAACAAAAAATTATGTACACAGCGCAATAAGCAAAAGGAATCCAGGTAAAAAGCTTGGCGTAAAGTTTGTGCGCGTGGACATAGAAGAGGATGACATTGACGATGGATAAAAACTCAACCCTGACGGAGGAGGAACGCGCCGCCGAGGTTCGCAACGAAAAAGCAATCCGAGATAAGGCTAGAGTTAGGATTTACCTGAATAAAGGGTTGGATAAAATACTGTTAAAAATAAAGGAGGTAAAAAAGGATGGTAAAGGCGACGGGAATCACAAGAAGGATTGACGAGTTAGGACGCATTGTGCTGCCAATCGAATTACGCCGCACAATGGGGTTTGAAGCGGAAACCTCAATCGAGATTTTTGTGTCAGATGACGGGTTTGTCATGCTGCGCCGGTATGATACGGCCGTGTCAATCCAAAGCGATATAGAACGTATCGCAGAAAAGGCAATGGAGGAGCTCCCGGAGGACAAGGCAAAACGGGTGCGCGACCTCATTATGCAGTTAGGGGAGGTGCTCAAAGGTGACCCAAAGAAACCGCGTTAAGGAGGCGATAGCATATTTTGAGGACGCAATCCGCGAAACGGACGAGATTATCACCGACTGCTCGCCGTTGCTACAGTCTCAACTGATAGAACAAAAGGAGCACTTTGTTGTCGCAATTGCCGCAATGAACGCCCAGGAAGCCCGCGAAAACCCGCAGCCGCTGACGCTGGAAGAACTCTCAAAAAGCGGGGGGAAACCGGTATGGATAGTAGAGCACCCGAATTGGGGACACTGGGAGTTGTCAGAGGATGCAGAGGATTATTTATGCGATCGTGATTCTGACTTTTACGGGATGATGGACAAGGACGACCAGATGGGTGAGTTTGGACTGCACCTTCTCGGATGGCTTGCCTACGAATACCCGCCCAAAGGTGACCGCAATGGGTGACGACCTAATCAATGCCGCAATAACCCTTGCCATCCTCGCCGCCGTCTTTGTGCCGGGCGGGGCGGTACTCTGGCTCATAATCAGCCGCATCCCGGAGGAGACGCTAAACCGCTGGCGCACCGGCGGCCACCGCGCAAACGACCGTTACGGCTTTCCGCGTAAAATCAAGGTGGACAGGCAGGTGTACAAACGTGCGAAATGACGAATGCAAGGACTGCCCGGACCGCCGCAGACTGTGTCAAAGCTCCTGCAAGCGTCTTGCGGGAATTAAGGAGCGGCACCTAGAAAGGGCAGAGCTTGAGCGCAGGAATAGGCAGATAGACCAGTTTGTACAAGAAGTGCTGGAGAAAAAAAGACGCGCATAAAGCGCAGAGAGGGGAAAACATGCTATTGACCGAACAGGGGCTCGCCCGAGAGCTAAAAAATGCTTGGAAGCACGGCGGCTACCGCATAATGCAGCAGGATCACGCGCTGTACATACTCGCGCCAACATGGGCCGCAATCATCGACGCAGACGAGGTACCCCGTAAAATCATCGGCATCCTTGCCGAGCACATGGGAGAATTGCCATGTGAACAGGGGATGCATATAAAAAAGAAATGGGACAACCAGTATATCGTACCCGGTGAAATGGAGTTGGAGTTTGCTAGGCTTGAGGATAAACCCAGCGCCGAGGCTGTAGCAATCAGCCTGACGTGGAAAACAGGCTGGAGGCTCTACCAAAAGCCGGATCACAGCATCCACGGTGTAGACGCCGGGCTGTTGGAGTTGCTTAACCATGGCGGACTCAAGCCGCCGATGATAACCGTAGACGGGCACATGGCCTGCTGGCAGGACGACACAACAACGGTATACATCTGTTGTATGTCCCGCCGCGACAACGTCCACCTTGACTATTTAGAGCAGTTCGATTGGCGAATTTCAGAGGAGGGTGAGACGCCAGATACACTCGCCGAATCCGAGGACAGGCTCCCGGAGCAGTTCACATGGGACGACAACACGCCGGGCGCAGATGAAACAGAGGGATAAAAAAGAGCGAGCGCCCTTGCTACAAACAAGGGCGCTCACCCACACCGACTACCGAAGTAATCAATGCCAACCACCATAAATTATTGTAGCATTATTACAGGCGGTAGTCAAGCAAAAAGCGGCGCATGTATGCGCCTTGCGACCTTGCTAAAGGTATTAATTAACCGACACGACGCCGCATGATACATAGAGTATTATTACAATTTGTATAAGCTGGCGCGGTTGGATTTCATGGAGGTAAAAGCCGTGTCAAAAATAAAGTATATCAAAAAAACTACCAAGGCCGGGGACACCATAGAGGTGGAAAAAACACAAAGCGCGCGGTATCTGCGCGCCATAACGAGGGGCGGGAACGAAAAGCAAACCCCGAAGGATGTGCAGGAGGTCAACAAGAGAAACGCCGAAAAGAACCTGACGCGCACATTAAACGCGAACTTCCACCCAGGGGATTATCACATGGTGCTTACCTATGAGGATGACAGCCTCCCCAAAACAGCGGAGGAGGCGAAACGGTACCTTGACGGATTTTTGCGGGATATGCGCGGGTACTATGCCGCGCAGAACGCCAAATTTGCGTATGTTGCGGTAACCGAGGGCTTGGCAAGGAGAATCCACCACCACATGGTAGTGAAAAAGGTGGACATTGACGTCCTGACGGAGCGGTGGCCATACGGGAGGGTGAGGGTATATCCCCTTGACAGCCCGCGCGAATACTCAAAGCTTGCCGCATATCTGATTAAAGAGACTGACCGCACCTTTCGCGAGGCCCGATAGCGCATGCAGAAAACGCTGGGCCGAAAGCAAGGGGCTGGTACATCCCAAGCCGGACATTGAGGTTGTGGACGCCGCGTCGTGGCGTAAGGAGCCAAAGCCGGTAAAGGGATACGCGGTAATAGCGGACAGCATACGCAACTATACCAACAAATTCACGGGAATGGACGGCCAGTTTTACCGGATGATAGCGCTCACGACCACACGGCGCCCGGAGCGGGGGAAAAAGCTCCTGCCGGGCGCGGAGCTGCCGCCGCCAGATGAAACCAAAACGCCGCGCGGAAAGACGGATCCAATGAGCGGGCAGAACCCGCCACCCGCCCGGGGCAGAAAGAAAAACGAGAGCAGGAGAAATTAAGGTGGAGGAATACAAGGGTATCGGCGTAAAAGCCAAAGCGGCATACGGAGAGCTGGTTACCTTTATGCTTGGACAGGTAAGCCAAAAGCTGCACGACGGTATGCCGCCCGCAGAGGTACGCGAGTGGATTGCCGTACAGGTCGGCAGGCGCGAAAAACGCCCGGAGCGCCAGCTGCTGCTCGACGCTCTCCTGCGCTGGGCGGAGATTATCGCAGACCCGGGAGCGCCGCCCCGCCGGAGCAGTTAAAATTATGATTTTGCATTTAAATGCAAAGGAAATGAGAGGAGCATAAAAATGCTGAACAAAGCGTTAGAGTTATTAAAAGCCCAAAGAGGGGCCGAGGGGTCCCTGGAACACGGCATTGCCGGGATACTGGAAGGGCTGTGCCGGTCAAGCGGTCAGGTCGCCGAGTTAATCGCCCAGGACCTGACCGTGAAAGAATTGAGCCTCACCGCCTGCGCGGCAAAGCTGACAGATTACGCGCGCAGCAACGAAAAAGGCGGAATCTACGCGATGTCTACCGCCACGGCCATGCGGCTGGTCTGTGACTTTTACAAAATTCCAAAAGAAATGCTGCCGGCAGGATGGAGCATAGCGGACGCGGCGCCGGCAGAGGAGCCCGCACCCGCACCTCATAAGGACGACGGACTGCATGTTGACCTGTTTGACCTGATGGGGGATGACTATTCCGAAGGGGACGCCGATGCGGAGGACTACGACGAGGACGAGGAGCCTGACGAGGAGGACGAAGCCGACGGGGAGGATGACGAGGACGATGATTAAAGGCTACAAACGCAAGCTCGCCCTCCTGCAGACCCCGGTCGACGCCTT
Organism: Bacillota bacterium; assembly: GCA_023433405.1. Classification (GTDB taxonomy): domain Bacteria; phylum Bacillota; class Clostridia; order Oscillospirales; family Ruminococcaceae; genus Acetanaerobacterium. The sequence continues at coordinate 26,443 of JAEZCT010000081.1, forward strand.
CCCGGAGGGCTTAGACATCACTCCGACGAGCACGGTGCAAAACCATTGGCGAGGGGAAGTTCACAATTTTGTTTACACCGCGCGCCGGGAGAATAACATGCTGGCTGTTACGGTGTTCACCCCGGGAGGAGATTTTCTATATCGAGCGTTCCAATGGACGGACGATTTTTTCACCCACTTTGCCGATGAAGATAAACCCTCCGAGAGCACCATATCCAGCGCCCAGCAGAGGCGATATATAACGCGGCAGGGGCTTAGCGGAGTGCTGCGGGAAGGTCTGTACGGAAAATACATTGCGGCCGCAGACGCCGATGATGTCATAAGCAAGTTTTTCAAGGATGCCAATGAATATGGCTTTTGGTACGGAATAAGATCAAAATCGATGAGCGGGTTTGACCTGCTCGAAAAATACCAGTTATACCTGAGAGAGCGGGCGGTAAAGGAACGCAACGACCGTATCCGCGCAGCCATAAACGACGATATGCTGGTAATCCGGGAACTGCCCAAAAAGGTGATTGACTGGATAGACGCCGGACCACTCAAAAGCAGCCGCTACATCTTTTACACCTACAAAAAAAGCAAAAAGGGTATGCCGGGCACCTGCTCACACTGCAAAAAAGAGGTCATCGTGCAGCATCCAAAGCATCGCGGCACAGGAGTATGTCCCGCTTGCCGCTCCCGCGTCACCTATATCGCGGATGGCGTGTTTATGCGAGGCAGCGGCTTTACGGATGAGAGCAGCTTTGCGTACTACCAGCCCACCCCAAAAGGCAGCTGCCTGCGCCTGTACAGGGTAAAGCGTAATTATGGTGTTAATTATGATAAGCACTGTTGTTTTTTCCAGGACAAAATGTATGAGTACGCACGGGTTTTTCTTGACGAGCGGTTCCAGCCCCAAAAAACATACGAGTGGGGAGACTTTCGCCAGACCGGAGTCCACGACTGGTGCAATGGATACAACGGAGGATATATCGGACAGCAGACGTACATATACCACGGCAACCTCAAAGAGCTTACTGCCAAAGACCCGCGCATGAAGTACGCGCAGATCCCGGAGATCGCAAAATATTGCGGGCGCATACCCCCGGATGCGCTGATGAGCGAGCCGCTAGAATACCCATGGATTGAGTATCTCATAAAGCTTAAGCTATACCGATTGGCAGCAGAGGTCATTAACGACGAGCCGGGATGGGGACAAGCCATCAACCGCAATGGGAAAAACCTCAAGGAAATTCTGAGTATCGGCAAGGAGGATGTAAGAAGCCTCCAGGCGCTTAATGTAACAGCGGATGCCCTGCGGGTCTATCAGGGTATCAAGGGGAGTGGTAAGCGCATTGACGCCAAAACAATCGGCGCCCTGCGGTGGTTGATGGATAACCTTGACGAGCCCGCCGGAATCTGCGGGGTTATCAACAATTTTGATGTCCCACCGCACAAGGCGGTCAAATATGTACAGGAGCAGCGAGCGGGTAAGAAAAAAGAAGATTATCCGTCTTGGGACACACCCAAGGAGGAGCGGATACTCAGGGAAATCGCCAACGACTGGGCCGACTATCTGCGGCAGTGTGTCCAATTGGAGTATGACCTTTCAGAGGCACAAATCTGTTACCCCCGCGACCTAGATGCCGCCCATGCCCGCGCCTCCGCGCTGGTTGACAATAAAAAACACGAAAAGCACGATATGGCGGTAAAGGCGCGGGTTAAGTCCCTTGAGAGGCAGTACAAGTTTGAAGCGGACGGCATAATAATCAGACCACCATATAGCGCGGGGGAGATTGTCGCCGAGGGTAAAATGCTTAATCATTGCGTTGGCGGGTATACCGAAAGTCACGCTCAGGGAGGCACAACCATCCTGTTTATCCGCAAGGCAGATAGACCGGATATCCCGTTTTACACACTCGAGTGTCATAACGATAAGGTGATTCAGTGCAGAGGAAAGCGGAATTGCTCCCCTACACCTGAGGTAGAGAAGTTTATGAAAAAGTGGAAAAAGAAAAAGCTTGAACCGCCTGTTTTGCACTCAAATGCAAAAGAACCAGAAGCCGAAGCCGCCGCCCCGGAGCGGGTAATGGTCGGCGCATAAAGAAGGAGGAGCACACCATGCAGGATAATATTATCAATATGCCTAACGGCACCGCCCAGCACACCCGCGCCATGGAGCTGCACCAGTACATATTGGCACAGGGAGGGATAGCCGCCCACGCGATGAGCGAAATCGGTCGCAGCCTAAAGGAAATGCGCGACCAGAAGCTCTATACCGAGCTTGGTCACGCGAGCTTTGAGGAGTACACCGAGCAAATGCTGGGTATTAAGCAGCGGCAGGCGTATAACTACATACAGGTTTTTGAAACCTACGGTCCGAAGTTTATCGACGCAAACGCAGGACTCGGCGTAACCAAGCTGCTGCTCCTTGCCTCGGTGCCCGTCCTCGATCGGGAGGATTTTATGGCAGAGCACGACGTGGAGGACATGACAGCCAAGGAGCTTAAGGAGATAACCGAGAAATACCGAGCCGCCTGCGAGCAGATAAGCCTTTTGACGAATGAAAAAATCCAGCTCGAGGAGGACAGCGAAACGGACACCGACCTGCTGCGCGCCGCACAGGAGCGGGAGCTGGCACACAAGGCCGAAAAAACCGCTCTCGAGAAAAAAATAAAGGAGCTGGAAGCCCGCCCGGTTGATGTGGCTGTAGCGGAGCCGAGCCTTGACGACCTAACCGCAATCCGGCAGGAGGCGGAGAAGGCAGCCGCTGAGAAGCACAAGCAGGCGCTTGCCGACGCGCTGGCAAAGGCCGAGAAAAAGGCAAAAAAGGACACCGACGCCCTTGTGAAGGCTGCCAAGGAGGAGGCCGCCCGCGCCGCAGAGGAGCGGATAAAGACCGGTCTGCGCGATGTAGAGCGGGATAAGGCCGCAGCCCTTGAGCGGGCGAAGGAGCTTGAGAAAAAGCTCGCCCTGGGCGGGAACGCGGATACTGTAATATTCGCCCACCTGTTTGAGGATTTTCAGGGTACCTATAACCGTATGCTGGGCATCATCCAAAAAATCAGCGGAGCGGATGCCGCCACCGCCGATAAGCTCCGGGGCGCGATGCGCAAGGTACTGACGGCGGCGCAGGATAAGCTGGGAGGCTAGGACAATGGACATTTACGGCGGCAAAAACCCGCAGAATATCGCGCGCGGAGCCACAAGCCGCGCGCAGGGCAAGCTCTTTGAGAACATCCTTGAGGCAAGCTGTGGCTGTCTCCGTGAGCAGGGCATCGCAAATATCGAAAAAACCCCGGAGCCATTCCGGGTGACGCAGCCCATGAAAAACAGCAGCATGTTTGTGGGGCATTTTGAGAAAAAAGCGCAGCCGGACTTTAAGGGCGAACTGCGAAACGGCCGGGCGGTCGTTTTTGAGGCAAAGCACACAGACACAAAGCGGATGACCAAGGACAGGGTAACACCAGAGCAGACAGAGGCTCTGGAGCGCCACGCGCGGTTTAACGCCCTCTGCTATGTGGTGGTATCCTTCGGGCTGCAAAACATCTATCGCATCCCGTGGGATATATGGCGTAACATGGAGCTTGTCATGGGACGCAAATATATCACAGAGGACGATATCCAGACGTACAAATGCCGGTTTACCGGGACAATAGTCAACCTGTTTGGGGAGGTGCAGAAAAGTGAAAAGCAAGCCTAACGGCATAACTCTCACACCAGACTTTTTCGAGCGGGCAGATATCCGAGAGATAGAGGACACACCGGAAGGAATCCGTTACCTGTGGGTATACATAAAGCTGCTGGCGTTGTCGGCAGTCTCCGGAGGAGAGCTAAGGCAAAGCGACGGATCGCCGTATACCTCAAAAACGCTGGGAGCTATGATAAACACAACCGGGAAAATAACGCTTGACGCAGTACATTTCTTCCAGCAAATCGGGATGATACATATCACAGAGGATAAAACCGTTATAATCACTGAGGCACAGCGGATGACAGGCGCAAATCATGCGGAGCGCGCGGTGCGGGTACCATATCAGCAAATAGCCGACTTGTTTAACGAGCTATGCCCGGCGTACCCGAAAATAAAGAAGCTTTCAGATGCGAGAAAGCGCGAAATAAAAGCGCGTTTTGAACAAGGGTATACTGTTGAGGACTTTCGCACGGCATTCAACAATGCGCAAAATAACAGTTTCTTGCGCGGTGAGCAAAACGGAGACAAGCACAAGAACTGGCGCGCGTCGTTTGATTGGATTATAGGCGACCGCAATATGCCAAGAGTGCTTGAAAACGCCATAGGGAATGAATCGACACCGCAGGAACAAACAGGAAGCTTCAACTTCGCCGCCTTTGAGCGGGAGTCCGTGTACTCCACGCCGACCTTATGAGCCGTAAAAGCCATCATCGGCGGCGTAAAAAAACCACAGCCGCGCCGCCGCCGGTACAGGCTAAATTAAGCGGGTGCTGGATCTGCGCGTACCGTAAATGGTGCGTGGATAGGAGCAGGGGTTACCCCTGCGTGATGTTTAAAACAGGAGGGTGAAATAAATGGAGAAATTTACAATTGTAGACGGCATAACCGCCACCACTGACAATATGGTAATATCCACATCCCAAACCACTCACAACCTCAAAACCCTGCCGCCGTACTACGACGCCAGCGCGGCGGGTCTTAAAACCTTTGAGATAAGGCAGGATGATCGTAGCTACAAAATTGGAGACCTCCTCCACCTCCAGGAGTGGAGCGGGACGCAATACACAGGTCGCAGCCATTACAAGCAGGTAACATACATCCTCAGAGACAAGCCGTATGTGCCGGACGGCTATGTTTGTATGGGAGTGATACCGGCACGAAGTTACGGTGCTCTCCCAAACGAGTAAAGCGGGCGGATTTTTGTCCCCGTGGTGCTAGTAAAGATTAAGCTGGGCTAATGTTCTTCATGCATCGCGATTTCTTTAGTCTGATGAACCGTGCAAAACGGATGGTGCGGGGGAGCATATATCGAATACATTTTAAGCGGAATATTCCCCGCGTTTATGACATTATGCCACTCACCTGCCGGTATCATAATTGCCGAACCGGGACAAACCTGTTGACAGAAGGTTAAATCCGATTTTGATATTCCCATTTTAACAATGCCTATGCCTTGCTCAACGCGTAAAAATTGATCTGTGTCCGAATGCATCTCTACTCCAATATCGCCGCCGCAAGGGATAGCCATTACCGTAACCTGCAAATATTCGCCCGTCCAAATGGATGTTCTGTATGTATTGTTACTTAATGTTTCGGACTTGATATTGATAACATTAGGATTAGACCCGTTATCTGTAGAACAGTTTTTGTTCACAACAATCACCCCGTATCAGTATATGGAACCAGCTCGGTTATCATGCAACACATCGGGAAACCCTAAATATTCGAGGAGGTAACAGCCATGCGCTGGACGGACAAGGCCAAAGACATCGCCCGCAGCTATAAATCAAACTGCCGGGAGCTTGAGCTCCTGCTCGTAGCCCAGGAGCAGGGCATTAAATCGGCGAGCATATCCAGTATGCGCAGCGGGCGAATTTCGCGGCCGGTGGAAGCCGCAGCGCTTGCAAGCCTATCCGGCGGGCGCATGGCGTACCTTGAGCAGGCAACCTATGCAGTGGATTATGCGATAAGCAAAGCCCGCGAGAAGCCAAACGGCGAGCTGACAATAAAAATCTTTGAGCTGGTATACCGGGATAAAACCCACCGCCTGTTTGCGGCGGCGCGGGAGCTACATATTAGCGATAGTACCGCGCGCAGATACAACCAGTTTTTTCTTAAAATGATAGCTTCTCAAATGGGATTCATTCAGATTTTATAAAAAATGAGCTCCCAACCACCAATTCATCATTGTATAATAATTATAAAGCAATATGATGGTGCCGGGCATCCCAACGTAGCTCCGTTAAATTACGGCGTTAACGTAGCCATCCACACACAAAGCCGTCCATCATGGGCGGCTTTGTCTTTCAAGTAAGATTGCAGGAGGTTGACACCATGCAAAAGCGATTGACCGACAAACAAGAAAAATTTTGCTTGGAGTATGCAATAGACCTCAACGCATCGCAAGCTGCGATTAGAGCGGGCTACAGCAAGAAAACGGCCGGCCAAATCGGCTGTGAAAACCTAAAGAAACCTGAAATCCTCGCGCGCGTACGCGAAATACAAGAAAATGTGGCGGAATCACTGGGGATTACCGCCGCCGGAGTGCTCAAGGACTTGTGCCAAGTCAAAACCAGAGCCATGCAGGCCGAGCCAATTTTAAAATACAACTCAAACACCAAGGAAATGGAAGAAACCGGGGAATATAAATTTGACGGGTATACCGCAACAAAGTCACTGGAGCTCATAGGTAAACATCTCGGAATGTTTTTGGACAAAACGGAGATTACGGGTGGCGGAGGAGCTCCGCTTAAGGTAGAGTTTGCAATTCCGCGCCCGCAGCGGGATAAAAAAGACGGGGAGGACGACGCAAAGTGACCATAACAATACCGTACACCCCCAACGATAAGCAAAAGCTGTTCCATGCTTGCGGTGCGGATGAGGTTGTTTACGGCGGCGCTAAGGGCGGCGGTAAGTCCTGTGGGCTGGTTATGGAGACACTTGCCTATGGATTGGAGCACCCCGGCGCAACCTGCTATTTGTTTCGCGAAACCTACGACGATCTGGAGGCAAATTTAATCGCGGAATGGCTGGAAAAAGTTCCGCAGGAGTTATATCGATACAACCAGTCAAAGCATATCGCCGCGCTGACCAACGGTACAAAGGTTTTTTTTCGGTACATCAGCAATGAGACGGACGCGGCGGGCTATCAGGGCCGCAGCATAGACTATATCGGTATAGACGAGTTGACCAAACACAGTCAAAAGTCCGTGCAAGTGCTTTTATCCTGCCTGCGCTCCCCAAAAGGCTTCCCGCCAACTTTTCGCGCAACCTGCAACCCCGGAGGCAAAGGTCATTATTGGGTTAAGGAGCGATACATAAAACCTACTGACTACGGCAAAAAGGTATGCGAGGATATTAGCTCCGGCAATACCATAGCGTTTATCCCGGCCAACGTTTACGACAACACGGTGTTAATCGGCAACGATCCGGCATACGTCCGACGCCTCGAAAATCTTCCTGAAACCGAGCGCCAGGCATTTTTATTTGGTAACTGGGATATCTTTGAGGGACAGTATTTTACCGAGTGGGACAGAACTGTCCACGTCATAGATCCATTCCCTCTCCCCTCCCACTGGAGGCGGTATTTTGCGATGGATTATGGACTGGATATGCTGGCTGGTTACTGGATAGCTGTTGACACCCACGGACGCGCCTATGTATACAAAGAGATATACAAGAGCGGGCTTATCATGTCACAGGCCGCGCAGGAAATTAAGGCGCTAACAGCCGAAAAAATCTATCAGCATATCGCTCCGCCAGATATGTGGAACCGTCGGCAGGATACCGGCAAGAGCGTAGCGGATGTATTTGCCGAGCATGGCATACCGTTGTACCGCGCTCAAAATGACCGCGTCATGGGGTGGTACAACCTCAAGGAATGGCTTCGTCCCACATGCGACGAGGAGGGCAAACCCATTGCAAACCTGCGCATATTCGCAGCCTGCCCAAATCTCATTCGCAGCCTTCCGGAGCTACAGTTTGACGCAAAGGACCCAAACGACTGCGCAACAGCGCCGCATGAGGTTACCCACGCGCCGGACGCAATACGCTACTTTGTGGCCGGACGCCCATTGCCAACGATCATCTCGCCGCCAAAGGATCACGATAGGCGCAGCTATGATGACCAAATGGGCGACATTCTTAATTATGGAGTGTGATGGCATGAGCATATTGGAGATCATTCTCGCGACCGCGCTTATGGCAGTGTGCCTGTTTACGGTAATGGGAGAGGCGGTACTTCTAGTGGTAGCGGTTAAGGTAATAACCGCGATGAGACAGCAGACGACCGCAGTAAAAGCAGAGGAGGATCTGGATGCACCAGAAAGAGAATCTGACCGGTTGAAAACACAGATTAACAACATATGGGCATATGACGGGTCGGGCAAAAACCAGACGCCGATTAGTGAGGAGTGAGGAGTGGGGACAGATGATAGAAAAGCTTACGCCTCAAAAAATATGGGGAGAGTATACCAAGGGAAAGGACTACAACACGGCGCTAGATTTGTACGAGACGGTCAAGCGCAACGAGAATTTTTACATCGGAAATCAATGGGAAGGTGTGATTGCGCCCGACCTTGAAAAGCCGGTGATAAACGTGCTTAAGCGTACCGTAAACTATTTTGTGTCTCAGATCGTGTCTGACGATATCGGGGTGAGCTTTACCGCACAGACTGGCGCGCCCGACGACGAAATAATTACAGATACCCTTGAAAAAGAGGTTGAAAAGGTTATTGAGGACGCAGAATTATCCGCAAAAGGGCGCCGACACCTTCGCAATTGTGCGGTAGACGGCGATTGCGCAATATATGGGTATTACGACAGTGACTATGATAACGGGCAGCTCATCAAGGGGCGAATATGCGCGGATATTGTGGACAACACCAATATAATTTTCGGCAATCCCAGTTCAAGCGACGTCCAGTCTCAGCCACACATTATTATCGTCAAGCGCAGCCAGATTGGTACCGTCAAAAAGCAAGCCGCTGGACTTGGATTGTCACAGAATGACATCGAGCAGATCAAGGCCGACAAGGAGACCGAGTACTATCGTGAGGACAAGGACGAGACAAGCGATCTGGTTACCGAACTGATAAGGTTTGAAAAAATCAGCATTATCGCAAATGAGCAAACAGGAGAGAAAAAAACTGTAATGCTGGTTTCGCAAAGTGTCAAGAATTTGGTATTGTATCAAAAGACGTTAGAGTACGAATTGTATCCCGTGGCGTACATGTCATGGGATGAGATTAAAAACTCTTATCATGGTCAATCCGCCGTGACAGGAATGATTGTCAACCAAATTTATATCAACAAAATGTGGGCTATGATGATGCACCACCAAAAGACCATGGCGTTTCCCAAGGTTTTTTACGATCAGCAAAAATTACCTGACGGAATCACAAATAAAGTCGGGCAAGCCGTACCGACGATTGGACCACCTACGGGCGTGATTGCAACATCATTTAAGCCCAGCGACATGAGCAGCCAAGCTATGATGATCGTCGAAAAGACAATCGGATATACCCGCGATATGATGGGTGCCAGCGATGCGGCACTGGGAAACATAAAACCGGACAACACCAGCGCTATTATCGCGGTGCAAAAGGCCACGGCCGCGCCGCTTGAACTGCAACGGCTGGCATATTATCAGTACACCGAGGCAATCGTACGCGTTATAGTGGATATGATACGGGTGCATTACGGCGCACGCCCGGTGCAAATTGAACAGAACGGGCAAAAGCAACAAGCTGTAATTGACTTTGGTCAGGTTAATTATAAGCAGCTTCAACTGCGCGTGGACATCGGTCCCGCGGCGTACTGGTCGGAGTTGATGCAGGTACAGACGATTGACAACCTATACAGCAAGCAAATTATTACAGACCCTGTGAAATACCTTGAGAGTATCCCGGATGCATATATCCGCAATAAAGGTAAGCTAATCAAAGACCTGCGCGAACGGCAAAATATGCTACAGCAAATTCAAGGAGGAATGGCAAATGCAATGCCCATTGTGTAAGTCGGATTGCCGGATCACTAACACCAGAACACAGGTAGTCGGAGACAACTCCCCCGACACGCAGACGAGGGTATACGCCGTGCAGGAGATGAGCTGCATAAACCAAAATTGCCAAAATCACATGCTCGTGGTGGGGGAGGAAAAGGCACTCGAATACGAGGGCCCGCCGGTGACCGCATGATACACGCTAGGATAGACGGTGGCTGGGTAGTCTGCCCGCATTGCCGGAAACGCCAATTTCCGTTATCGCCCGGAGCAATCATTTTAAACATGGTTTGGCAATGCAAGGCCTGCAAAAATTACTTTTGCATCACAAATTGGTTGCCGGTCAAAAATACCGGCGGAACCGAGAGCAAAATATAATACTTGAGCCAAGAGCCATAGAGCCAAGAGCCGATTAAGCGCACACTGTGCGTCTTTCGGCTCTTTTTAGTTTTGCGCATCCCCCGAAAGGGTTAATATACAGCGCCCGACCATAGGCGCAAAAGGAGTATGACTATGTTTGAGGACACCAATCAAACACAGCAGACCACCCAAAACGACGCGGAGCTTGATCTTTTCGATGCGGACGATGCCGGACTGCTGGATGATAGCTCCGCACCGGAGGATACTCAGCCGCAGGTATACGAAAAGCCCGCCGGGCAGCAGGACACCAATGCAGGCCCGGAGGCGCTAACAGTCAAAAATCTCGGCAAAGAAACCCCTGTGGACAAACAGTCCGTCGCAGCCATAGCGAAGGCCCTCGGAACAACCGAGGAGGCCGTAATCGCCAACCTGCAAAAGGGCATGAACTATGACCATATCGCGCAGGAACGGGATAGGCTACGCAATGCTGAGGAAATCAAAATCATAGACGAGTACGCCAAGATTTCAGGGCTAACCCGCGATCAGTATATCGCGTTTCTGAGAGAAAATCAGCGGAAGGCTGCGGTAGACGCGCAGGCCCAGCGGGCGGCACAGCAATACCCGGATGCGCCGCCCGAAATGCTCAGCGAGCTGGCACAGTTAAGGCTACAGCAACAGCGGGAACAGCAAGCCCAGCAAGCCCAACAAGCCGCGCGGCAGCCGTGGAACGAGTTCTTCGGCGCCGTCAAGCTTACTCCTGCCGAAATCCCGCAGGAGGTAATGACGCTGGTAGGGCGCGGGATGCGGCCGCTGGAGGCATACTACAAGCATCAAAATGAGCAGCTGCAGTTGCAGCTCGCGGCAAGGCAGACAAATGAAAAAAACAAACAGGCTGCAATCGGCTCCGCCAAAGGAGACGCTGCGGACACGGGAAAGGACCCGTTCCTCGCAGGTTTCTACGGTTGATTTTTGCAGTCAAATGCAAAGGAGATATAACAAATGGCGATTAATCTTGCAACAAAATACAGCGATAAAATTGCTACCGCATTTATCCTTGGATCTGTAGTGGATGGGCGCGCCAGCAAGGATTATAAATTCGACGGCGCGTCGTCTATTCTCGTCAATACCCCGGTTACCCAGCCGCTTAACGATTACGCCCGCACCGGCGATAATCGTTACGGCTCACCCACGGAAATGCAGGACACCCAGCAGCGCCTCACCCTCACCCGCGACAGATCATTTTCCATCACCATTGACAAAGGCAACAACAAAGAGCAGATGGAGATCAAGGAGGCCGGGAAGATGCTGCGCCTTGAGATTGATGAGCAGGTGATCCCGGAGATGGATAAGTATGCACTCAATAAATTTGGTGACAGTGCCGGGAAAATTGAAGCGCTCTCCTCCGCGCCCACCAAGACCACGATAACGGGCGCTTTGTCTGATGGCATGGTGCATATGTCCAATAAAAAGATTCCAGCTGAAAACAGAACGATCTTTATCACATGGACAAACTTTGGCCTTTTGCGGTTATCCCCGGAGTTTATCGGTAACGAAGCGCTTGGGCAAAAGGCGCTTGTAAAAGGTAAACTCGGCGAATTCATGGGTGCGGACGTAGTCCCTGTTCCGGGCGAGTTCCTCCAGAAAACTGCCACCGGCAGTGCGCATTTTCTAATTACGCACAAAAGCGCAATTATGCAGCCAAAGACAATTGAGGATTATTTTGTGCATGTGAACCCGCCCGGGCTCAACGGCGCCAGGCTTGAGGGGAGGTTCCGCTTTGACGCGTTCGTGCTCGGAGTAAAGTCCGACGGCGTATATCTTGCAGCTGCGACCTCCTCAGCGCGCCAGCCCGCGCCTACCAATACCTATGCGTCAGAGACCAAAGCCGTCACAATAGCGTCGACCGGAGCAAACAAGCTACGCTACACGCTTGACGGCTCCGACCCGCGATATTCCGCCACCGCGCTGGAAGCCAGCGGCGCAAGCGTAGCGGTAGACCTGGCCGCTTTTTCCGGCACAACCGTGATAATTAAATCTGTGGCTATGAGTGCCACACTCTACACCTCTGCGATCACAGAAACTTCGCAAGCCGTAGCGGCTGGATAACTTACGAAACAAAAAACAGAGACCCGGGCGGTTCATTTGTGCGGGCCTCTAATTAAAAGAGGGATGAAAGTGACCGCAAAAAGCATCCTTGCCACGGCACTATCCTTTATCGGCGAGAAGGTGGACGGCAGTGATTACGCCGATTTAGCCGTGTTTTGGCTCAATATCCTTTTACAGGAGGCCTTGCCGACGGAAAATTCTATCCGCGCGCATAGCGGGAAACCGATACTTAACGAAGCTCCGGAGATTGAGAGCATTGACGACGGGATTGATTACGCCGGCAGCATAACCCGAATTGCGTTGCCGTATGGTATTGCCTCGTTTGTTTACGCAAACGAGGACGACCTAAATCAAGCGGCGGACAATCGCAATAAGTATATTGCCGCGCTCGATGAGGCGATGAAGCTGAAAGAAACGCCGATTGTTGATGTATACGGAGAATACGACAATGCCTAAAATTGTGCAGACAGGGCGCTATCCAACGCCCAAGGAGAGTAACGTTAAAATTGATAAGTTCCGGGGGGTAGACCTGTCCTCCTCGGCTATCAACGTACACAAAAGCCGTTCGCCATGGGCAATCAATATGATGCCAGACATGAACGGGTTCCCGGTCAAGCGGCCGGGTTACCACACTGTTTTGCAGCTTGACGGCCGGATCAATGGGCAGTGTATATTAAAGACCCCGCAGGAGGAGCGGGAGCTTATCCACGCGGGAACAAAGTTGTACCTGATCGAGGGTGACACGCAAACAGTTGTTTACAGCGGGATGAACGACCTACGGTCTCGCGCGCTGCAAATGAACAGCCGCATGTGGATATGGGACGGAAAAACCTACCTTGTGTATGGCGAGCTCGACAATCCTGCGTATACAGAGGGTGGCACGGAGCCGAAAAAGCTGTGGCTATGCAAGCCGGTTACGGAAATTGCGTATGTGCCGGAGGTTATTATTTCCGCAGCCCCGACAGGCGGTGGAAAGCAGTACAACCCAATAAACATGCTGTCGGGGAAACGGACGCACAGTGCGCTGGGAGTCGCTAGTACCAAAGTATACCAGCTCTCAGAGAAAGGGCTGGACGCTACACCGGTTGCGGCCAAAAAGCTTAATTCGAGCGGAGAATGGCTTGGACTAGTTGAGGGGACAGACTTTAGCGTGGACAGGGCACTCGGGAGGGTGACTTTTACTGTTGCGCCGGGGGCTCCTCCGGTAGTTGGTGAGGACAACATAAAAATCACATATTCAAAGACCAGCAATGCCGATAAGATAAACAAATGCGACATAGCAATCATGTATGGCGTCAATGGGGCCTCGGATAGATTTTTTGTTACCGGGAACCCCGATTCCCCCAATCAGGACTATTACAGCCAGATTAACGACCCGACGTACTTCGGGGATTTATGGTACAGTTCCCTCGGGCAGGATAGTTCGGAGATTATCGGGTACTCCATCGTAGCGGATCAGCTCGCCGCACACAAGGCGACGGGAGAAAACGGGCGCAATATCATTATGCGCTACGGCACCACGGTAAACGGACAAGCAGCGTTTCCGATATCGACCTCCCTGCAAGGGGAATCGACAATATCAAAATATGCGTTTGCCTACCTGCAAAGCGAGCCGCTTTTTTTGACCGCACAAGGGGTATTTGCTATAACCGCGCAGGACATTACCGGCGAACGGTACGGGCGCAACCGCTCATACTATATCAACAAAAAACTAAACGCCGAAAACGAGCGCGCAGAGGCCGTCGCGACCATCGTTAATGGCAAGTATGTACTCGTCGTCAATGGGGTTGTGTACCTTTTAGACGGAAATCAACCGGACTATACCAAAGATTCCCCGCAGTCCGCATATAAGTACGAATGCTACATATGGGATAATGTTCCCGCGCGCACCATCTGGACAAAAAAAGACGCACAGGGCAACGATGTTTTATATTTTGGCACGGCGGACGGAAAGATAAAAGAGTTTTACGCAGGCAAGCTCGGCACGGAGTTTAACGACGATGGAGACGCGATTAAAGCATGCTGGCTTACGCCGATGCTGGATTTTGACCTGTTGTCGCACTACAAAACCGTGACGGGCGTTTGGCTTATTGCGCAGCCATTCAGCCGCAGCAGCGGAGATATCTATTACATCACCAACAAAGATTTAGGGGAGCTGCGAAAGCAGTATACCATCGATATTTTGGATTGGAACGACATCGACTTTAACCGGTGGACGTTCAACACGGTGGACTCCCCACAGGTGCAGCCCAGCAAAGCCAAAGCGAAAAAAATAACCCTGTTTCAAGTGAAAATTGAAAACAAAACACTTAACGAATCATTCGGGTTATACGAACTCCAAATCAACTACCGCATAGGAAGCAAGGTGAGATAATGGATATCGAAAACTGCAAAATAACTGCATATCAGGATAATGTCAAAGATTTGCCGGATGTGGTTACAAATTCGGCGGCGATGCTAAAAGCTGTGTTTGACGGCCGCACCGACAAGGAGGTAAAAGAACGGCACAATGCGCTGATAGAATACATCAAGTTTGAGATTTTGACGCGGTCGCAGGTAGCGGAAGCCATAGCTCAGGCTGTATTCGAAGCCGGGGCGGCGGATATGACCAAAGCGGTTTTTTGCCAAGCAGGTGAAGAAACGCTAAAAGATAACGTTATCCCAAAGGCAACAAAGGAGCAAGCGAAGGCCGGAGAAGTAGACAATGTATTTTTAACACCTCTGACGGGGTATCCACTGTATCCAAAGGTAACAGAGAGTTGGGAATACGGCGTATTCTATGTGGAATTTCCTGTGGAAACCGAGTGGGCAAAAGCATATAACACGCTAGAGCTTGAGGCAAACACCATATATGAATTGCCGGAGCCGCCTGCGACGATGCCCAGCAGTTCGGTAAATGTGACATTATCTGAAATTACAGTGACCTTTGGCAGTCCGGCAAATGGACACGGAACCGAATACATTCTAGCGGTAAAAACCGGAGCTACGGATTTAACAATAAACCTCCCCGCAGGGGCGCTGTGGCAAAACGGAAAAACTCCAACATTTGGAGCGAATAAGCTTTACCTTATTGTAATCGCTTATATTGCAGACGAATTTATAGCGGCGGCAGGTGAGTTTTAATGCTTATAGCAAAATTATTGCTTACCGCCACTGTAAAAGATAGGGTCAAGGACGGTCTAACCGGATGGTACTCTGGCCAGCCAAGCCTGCACACCACTACACAATGGCTTGACCAGTCAGGTAATAACAGACACGGGGCGCTCACTGCCATAACGTGGGGCACAAACTACGCTCAGTTTAACGGAGTATCGTCAATGGTGAGTTTCGGCGTACAAAATAGCGCGAAGGTCACTTTTGACGCTTATGTTGAGTGGACTGCTATAAGCACGAGCCAAGAGGTAATTATCTCTAACCTAAGCGACTCATCCCCGTACACTGGCGCGTTCTTGCGTAAAGGGACAGGCGCCGGGGAAGTTGGTATGGGGGTCGCTATTGGAGGCACTGTATATTATGCTAACGACGGTGTGCCACCTATAGCAGGAGTTAAGTATCATTATGTTGGCTGTTTTGACGGTAGCAAAATAGATTTTTTTAAAAACGGTGCGTTAGTGTCGTCTACAAATCAATCCGGGTCAATATCTAATTCGGTTCGACGGACCTTTGGCGCGCGCAACGATAACAAAAATTTTGCAAGAATCAAAATATATGACGCAGCAATATACAACAAAGCATTAATACCAGAGCAGGTTAATCTAAATTATCAATACTGCAGAGCGGTATACGGATTATAAAGGAGAGTGACAAATGGATATATCAACAGCATTGGCCTTAATCGGCGGGGTAGCGGCAATCAGCGCCATCGTTGCCGCGTGGGTGGGGTATGGAAGGGGCGCAAAAAAAGATATCGTGAAAGATAGCAGGACGGACGGTGCTCTGCATCAGGATGTCGAGTACATCAAGCGTGGTGTGGATGATATCCGATTTGAGCAACGCGCAATGCGCAAAGATATGACCGATCTTACCGAAAGAGTGGCCAAGGTGGAGGAGTCCACTAAGTCCGCGCATAAAAGGATTGATGATATTAAGGAGGCAAAATAGCGGTGCCAATCATGACGGGCGAGCAGTTAGCGAGTAAAGCGGTAATTATCGCGCAGACCGTAAAAACGACCTACATGTGGGGGAGCTTTGGGAACACCGTTTCCGAAGCGTTCATAACAGCCAAGGCGGCGCAGTACCCAAAGCAATACACGCAGACCGCTCAGGCGGCGCTCCGCTCCCTAATCGGGCTTAAGGTGTGGGCGTTTGATTGTGTCGGTCTGATAAAGGGCTTGCTGTGGGGCTGGGTTGGGGATGCGTCAAAAACCTACGGCGGCGGAAAATATGCTTCCAATACCGTTCCGGACACCACCTCAGAAGGCATGATTAAGCTATGCGCTGGAGTTTCAACCAACTTCACAAACATTGAAATCGGGGAGGCGATATGGAAGCAGGGACACATCGGCATCTATGTTGGAGAGGGTAAGGCAGTGGAATGCACTCCGTCATGGAAAAACGGAGCGCAGATAACCGCAGTCGGAAACATCACAAGCATAAGCGGAATTCCCGCAACGACGTGGACATCTCATGGGAAACTGCCGTGGGTAGATTATTCTTATTCTGACACAGCGGACTACAAGGCCCTCTATGAGGCTGAAAAAGCCGCACACTCTGCACTCAAGCACAAAATGCTTGAGCTAATCAATAACTAAATAACATCAGGAGGAAATTCAAATGGAATGGCAAAACATCTTTAGCACGATTCTCTGTGCCGTTATAACGATACTCGGTTTCATCGTGGCCTACTATCGCAAAAGCACGAAGCTTCAGAGCAAGGCGGCCGAGCTTATTAACTCGGCGGAAGATCGGTTTACAGATACTTCAAAATCCGGCGGACAGCGGTTTGAATGGGTTGTTGATCAGCTATACGGGTTCATTCCTGCGCCCATAAGGGTATTTATACCGCGTTCCATCATAGCCCAGGGAGTGCAATGGACATTTGACAATATGATTGCCTTTGCAGAAAAACAGCTGGATAAGGCTGCGGGGAAGCTGGACGCGCTCAAAACAGAATAAGCACATACCGCGGGGACAATGAGCTTAAACCGCCCGTCCGATATTGGGCGGGCGGTTATTTTTAAGGAGGAAAAGAATATGGCGCTTAGTAACCAATTGCAGCCATGGGGTAGGAAAGATAAGCTTTGGGAAAATCAGTATGGGATTAGAAACCCTAACATTAGCAATGCTACATCGGGACCTGCGACCACGGTTACAACGAACGACGCTCAGTTATCGCAAATGACAAACCCGGGGGCGCTAATCGCGCTCACTGGACAGAACACAAATAGCACAGCCGGGAACAGCGGGGGGTATTCATCGCCAGGGGACAACGGGAACGACCTGTATAATGCTACTATGGCGTGGCTGGAGCAGAACGGTACGAACAACGTAAACGACGCTTACGCGCAGCAGCTTGCCGCGTTGGAACGGGCAAAGGCCCAAGCGGAAGCCGCACGGCTTGGCGCGTATAATACCGGTAAGGATAGCCTAAACCAAACCAGTGATGAAGCGTTGCGGCAAACCTACATTCAAAAGCGAATGACCGAGCGCGATCTCCCGCAGCAGCTGGCGCTTGCCGGTTCCAACGGAGGCATGACCGAAAGCTCCATGATGGGCCTAAACGCGGATTACGGCGAAAATCGCACAGCAATCGAAAACCAGCGTCAAAGCGGTATGGCTGACCTCGCGGCACAGTACCAAAGCGGCGTAGCGACGGATACGGCACAGTACGACAGCGCGATCGCAAACCTTTTGTCCCAGCAGGCGCAAGCCCAGCAAGCCTATAACATGTGGGCTGCCGAGCAGGCTATGGCAAATGCGGAAAGGTTTAGCCGAACCTCTGCGACGGCGACCAAGAAAAACAATAACGAGGGTCTAGTCACAGACGCTTATTATGATATGCAGGCGAGTGCCGACCCGATGCAATGGGTAAACACTTACGCGGCCAGCCTTCAAAGCGCAGGGATATACAACCAACTGGCAGAGATGGCACAGAAACTAAAAGATTCAAGAGAAAACTACAACAACCAGTCAGTAGGATTAATGGGGTACAGAAGATAGGAGAGCGTAGAAATGGCAAAGAAAAGCTGGGAAGACTACAAATCGGAGTATAAGGTTACCGAGCCGCAGAAACTAAGCGCGCCCAAAAATTTTGGAGAGTTTATTGCGCAAAAAAGGGGCAGAAATGTTTTTGCCCAAAGCATCTACGACTTAAATGCGTCCACGGTAAAAAACGCTCCTCAAAACGTTTATGGATTACCTCTCCCCAGCAACACGGCGAAATCGGCGGAAAAAGCATCCACCCAAACCGTTCCTAATGCAATATCAAACACCAAATCTGCAATTGGGTTACCCTTGCCCCAAAACAGTCAGAGCTTCAAAGAACAGCAGTTCACCGCCCAGGAGAAACAAAAGCAAGTAGCCGCCGACCGCATTAAAAGTATCACTGACATTTTTTCAGGGAGCATTGAAAAAATAAACAATTTTAAGGAACAACAGCTTGCTGCCCAGCAGCAGCAAAAGCAGGTAGCTGCCGATCGCGCGAAAACCATACAGGAAAAAGCCGACGCCTTCGTTAAAGCGGCAAGCCCTGCGGCGTACATGGAGGACTCCGGGCAAGGATGGCTGGACGCCTTAGTCGCGGGCCCGGCACAAGAACGCCAGAATTTGCGCAAAGAACTTAGTGAAAAATCAATGCTTGAGCGCATGAGTACAACCCCAAAAACAGGACAAGATTTTTTAAACAAAAGAGAATATTTGTTAAACGCGTATTTCTCGCTCCCCGCGAGCACCCCGACGGACGCAATTGACGATTTTCTCGTAAAATTCGGATCCTCCGCAGGAAATACCGGAGCATTCCGAGAAGATCGCGACAAAGCAAAAGCGGAGCTGTACGACGGATTGACGCAAGAACAAGCTGCATTGGCGGATATAGGGCTGGCCGCGACGGACATGGGGAATGCGGTAGCGTTTTCCGCAATGACGGGAGGACTCGTGCCGCCCGTAGCAATAATGGGGGGGCGCCAAGGGTCACTCGCGGCGGAGCAAGCACTCAAAGAGGGGAAAGACTCTGGCACCGCCGCCGCCTATGGGGCCTTAAGCGGGGCGACCACAGCTGCAACAGAGAGGCTAGGCGGTGTATTCGGCGGCTCCAAGACGGCATCGGCGGTGAAAGATAAGCTTTTGAATAAACTGCCCTCGAATCTCGTCCAAGCACTTTCCAAGGTGACCTCGTCGAAGATTGGGCAGGTTGCAACCACCGCGCTTGAGGAGGGCGCGGAGGAAGCGCTCGAATATCCCGCACAATGGGCGCTTGAAAACTTAATACTAGACAAGAACACCCCGTACGACGTAAAAGAGCAAGCATATAACGCGCTAATCGGAGGCGCGGTTGGCGGGATGTTCGGAGGAGCAAACGCATTAAAAACAACAATGCAGCAGGGCGCAATAAAAGCCACGCAGCAAGCGCAGCTGGGCAATACCTATAGCACGAACTATACCCCGCAAGAAGCAGATATGATAACAAAAGAAAGCGATACGTTTAGAAATCTTGTAAACGGAAAAGACACTACGTTACGCAGTTTTTTTAATCGGTGGAAAAACGATAAAAAAACCACAGATAAGCTCGAAAAACTATATTTAGGGAAAACAACGCCGATTGCATCTAAAAAAATTAGCGAACTGCTAGGGTATGAAGTTGGGAGTAGAGATTTCATTATAACTAACAATGATATTAGACACATTTTTAAAAGCCATGGTGACCCTGTTATCGAAAAGTCACGGGGGCAATTGCCTGTGGATTCGGTAGCAATTGAGAAATTACCGGAAATTTTGCAAACCCCGGATGATGTATATCTTGGCGACTTAGACAGAATCGGGAAACAGGGAATCGTCTTCAAAAAAGCTTTTGCAGACGGGACGATTTTTTACATCCAAACAGACAACAAAGGGAGAAATACTTTGCAAGGGAAAACCTTGTACATAACAAAAAAGAAAGACCCTACCTCGATATCAGGATCTGCGCAAGCAGCCCCCGAACTAACGTCCTTGACGGTCGAGCCTGAGTCTTTCAATCCCATTATAGCCCAAACTGCCCCAAATATCAATACCAAAAACATAGGGCTTATGATTTCCACCAAAGCTCAGGTATTTGAGTTTAAACAGCACCAAGCCTTTTCAAATAACGCGGCAAAAGCGTTGTCCTTCGGAAGCAGTCAGGTATCAACCGAAGCCATCGCGCCCATAATGACGGAAATTTCAATGGAACTTAAAAAGGCGGCGGGGAAACCGCTGAGCGAGCAAAAAGCAGGTGAATTGTTTGAAAAGGCATACGCTATGGCGGGTGTAGCGCAAGCAACGGCGAATAACCCGGCAGACGTCAACGCAAAGACTATCGCGCGGTATGAGTTTGATAAGGCGCTGGACACCTATAGCGGGCAGTTGGGACTATCGTACAAATACATTCAAGACAAAAACCAGAAGCGGCAAACAACGCCGCAAACTGCCCAACCGCAGGCCAATATAGACACGCTTAAGCAGGCATACAGCAGAACCAAAGCGGCGGAACGTGAGCAAAGCAAGGTCGTGGCGGCAAATGTGTTAACCGAAAAGGATAACATACAGGTTGACCGTTTGCTCAAAGGTGAAATCACGCCGGACGAGCTGCCGCGCGGCTCTAATGTCGGCGGCATTATGCAGGTGTACGCCGCTAAGAAGGCACTCGCGGATGCGCGCGCGCCAATTGAAAGCTACAACGTCGCCAGAAAGACCGCACTTAAAGAGCAGGCAATGGACGCCATCGCGGGGTCTGACCTGTGGAAAGATAAAAAGATAGGTTTCGCGTATTCCCGCGAAACGATGGAGCGGAATATCCGCGACATTGTCCCAAACAAGGCGGAGGCGGACGCCATCATTAAAACCTATTTTGAACCCGTACACGTTAATGAAGCCCGAGCAACACGCCTAAAAAACGAATTGCGAGACACCATCCGTCCCTTGAAGCTCAACCAATACGAAAGCGCTTATGTGCAAATGAAGGGCGAAATGGACGACCTAAAGGCCAGAAGCGCGAAGTCAGCTGAGGCGCAGGCAGAGCTTGAGAACCTGCAATATGTCGCCAGTGAGTATTTAAACGCATACGGGAAAAGAATCGACATGGCAAAGGTGGAGAGGGCAATCCCTGTTTTCCGCAGTGCGTACAATACGCTGTTTGAGTTAACCAATGACGCGTTAATCTCCAATGGATACGACCCGATGGACTTTAGGAGCGGATATTTTCCGCATTTCACGGAGGATAAACCAGATACGGCGCTTGCAAAGCTTGCGAAGAAGACAGGCATTCAAATTGATAGCAGAGAGCTCCCGACAGATATTGCAGGGCTTACTCATACGTTTCGTCCGGGCAAGAGGTGGTTCTCCGCCGAATTGTCCCGCGAAGGGTTTAAGACTGATTACAATGCCTTGTTTGGGTTCGACCGCTACATAGAATCCGCCGCAGATATTATATATCATACGGACGACATCCAAAGGCTACGCACACTGGAAAACACAATGCGGTACAAATACAGCAGTAAAGGAATGCGCGAAGAAATTGATGCAGTAGGCGTAAACAGCAGCTTGTCGTCGGAACAAAAACAGTCCCTGCTCAACGATCTGTATGCCAGAATGTCAGAAGAAAGCAAAGCCGCTCATCTGCCACACTTCGCTACAGAAATCCGCAGTTACACGGATACTCTTGCCGGCAAAAAATCTTTAGAGGATAGAGTAATAGAGCACCAAACAGGAAGATTGATATACAGCGTTAGCAAAGCTCTGGAAGGCCGCATAGCTGCTAACATGGTGGCGATAAACCCCGCTAGCTGGATAACAAATTTTATACCCCTCACACAGGGTGGCGCACAGTTGAAAGCGGAATCGATGCTCGCGGCAGCAAGAGACACGGTGAAAGCATTTGCGAAAGATGATGGGTTTGCGGATCGGTCAAGCTTCCTGACAAACCGTCGCGGAAGTGAAATGCTCAACAAAAGCGCGGTGGAATCGGCCAGTGAGTTCATGACAAAACCAATGTTTTTGATTGACGATTTCACGTCTAACGTATTGACGAGGGCGCGCTATTACCAAAACGTCAAGAACGGCATGAGTGAGGAAACCGCAGTTTCCGACGCGGACGCATGGGCGGCTTCCGTAATTGCGGACAGAAGCAAAGGCGCGCTGCCTACAACATTCAACGTAAAAAACCCTATATCAAAAGTGTTTACAATGTTCCAAGTTGAGGCAAACAATCAGCTTTCCCATCTGTTTAAGGACATCCCACGGGAAGCAAAAGAGCGTGGCGCCGCGTGGCTCGCATGGACACTCACCAAGTATTTTGTGTGGGCATACCTGTACAACGATCTGTACGAATATTTTATCGGTCGAAGGCCTGCACTGGACACGCTGGGGATTGTTAATCAGGCAGTTGGAGATATCACGGGGTACGAAGCGCCGAACATCGCAAAAGCGGCGGAAAACACAATACAAGGCTTGCCGGTATCCTTCGAGACTCAGAAATCAAATGCATCGGCAGCAATTGGGACGGCATTTGGTAGCGCGGCGCAGCAATTTCCTTTTGTGGGCGGGCTTCTCGAAGGCGGTCGGTATCCCATTTCAAGCGCGTTACCCAACGACACTAACCCGTTGGCTTGGGCTCAAAACAAGCCAACCGCAGTGGGATCAATAGTGCAAGCGGCGAGCGGAGAAAAGCCGTGGAATGTTGCGCTGGCTACAGCGGGCAAGGAGCTTGCAAAACCGGGTTATTACCTCTTGCCTCCGTTCGGCGGAGGACAGATTAAAAAAGCGGTAGAAGGGATATCAACCGTCGCAGGCGGCGGAAGCTACAGCCTTGACAATCAAGGGCGCGAAGTGCTTGACTTCCCCGTATACAATCAAGGGTTTGGCGAATACGCACAGGCCTCAGCGTTCGGAAAATTTGCCCTGCCAACCGGGCGGGATTATGTCGAGAGCGGGTTTAAAAAATTAAGCGCCGCCAACACGGCAGCATACAAAGAGGCAATCAATCGTGGTATATCACAGGATAACGCCTACGAGATAATCAAGCAGCTTTCCGAGCAACCAAACCAAGAACAAAAAATAAAAGCACTCGCCGCGTATAAGGGGTTATCCGCCACAAGCAAAAACTGGCTGCACACGCAGGTCATTAGCGACAAAACCACAGTAGATTATACCAATGTCGATACAATTGCTCTGTCGCAGCTCACGGAGGCAAAGCAAAAGGGATATGCAACGGTGAGCGGATGGATTGGCGTAAAGGCTTATGTAAAGGCCGTAAGCATGGTCAGTGGAATGGCCAAAAAAGAAAGTATCATTAAACGTCTAAAAGGCGCGGGCTACAATCAGCGCGCGGCAGAAATGCTTTATCAGGCGTTTAGAGGCGGGGAGAAATAACACGCTTTATAACACACTTTTTATGCTATAATGGCGATACGGAGTTTTCGAACGGCAAAGTCAGCACGCGAAAATGGCTTATCCATGCGCGTTTTGTTGCAATGCTATGCGAGACAAAAATAATATGTGTGGTTCGAATCCATCCAGCCCAACCATTTTGCTTATTAAAGAAGCCGATTGCAATCAATCGGCTTCTTTTTTTGTTTTCATGGTTTATTGGTGTTTTCAAAAACTGATTTTAAAAGCCTAGTGTATTGGTCGGCTTTTAGGGAATCATCATCAAGTTGTAGGAACGTCGGCTCCCGCGCCGACAGGCGGCTTACTTTTCTTGTTCGAGAAAAGTAAGCAATTTAGAAAAAGCGAAGCAGGGACACCCTGCACCCAGCTCAAAGCAAGGG
>JAEZCT010000082.1 GCA_023433405.1 Bacillota bacterium
AATCATCATCAAGTTGTAGGAACGTCGGCTCCCGCGCCGACAGGCGGCTTACTTTTCTTGTTCGAGAAAAGTAAGCAATTTAGAAAAAGCGAAGCAGGGACACCCTGCACCCAGCTCAAAGCAAGGGCAAACTGAGCACGGCTTGTGTGACGAAGCACCTTCGGCAAAATCCTGTTGCCCCCCGTATTTTGCCCTTGCTTTTCGCCCTGGTCTGTAGTTCTTCCTTTTTCCCCACACCAGCCACACAAGGCTACTTTGGTGCTGGGGGTACGGGGGTACCCCAATATCCCATGATTCCTTCAGCTTACAATAACACAAACAAAAAGGTGGGCTATCCCCATGCATAGACTCCCGAAGGATATCAACTTTTACGCCGGACTGCGCAAGCTGCGGTTGCGGCGGGCGGCCTCTCCCATTGCGGCGGCGCTGGGTTTTCTGCTTGCGCTGTCGGTTGCCGTCATGGCGGGGGGCGGTATTGCCCTTTATACCCGCAACGCCCTTATCCTGCGCGATACGAAAGGCTTGCGTGCCTACCTTGCCAACGAAAACAACCTTGCGGCGGCAAACGATACCATAGACCAAAAAAATCAGGCGGGGCGGTATGAGGAGTATGAAGGGATTTTGGAAGGGATCTTGAGTGAGTACTACACCCTGCCTGTGCTCAGCTCCCAAAGCTTTCGGCTCATAGCCGCTGCCATGCCTGCGGATATGCGCGCGACGCTGTTTGATTTTACCTCGGGCACACTGGTTATGGAGCTTGTGTGTACCAAAGAAACCAGCCCGGCAGCCTTTGTTAATGCGGTTAAGGGGACGGGGCTTTTTTCGGATGTGGTGTTTACGGGCTACCTGGCGGATGCCCTGACCGGGACGATTTCCTTTGAGGTAACCGGAGTGCTGTCGGAGGACAGCTCGACCTAAATGACTTTTTAAAGTGAAAGCAATCAGCCGCACAGCGGTGAACAGCATGGGTAATAACAGAGTAAAGGCGGGTGGATGGATTGAAAATCAGCGCGCGGGAGCAGATTTTTTTGTTCTTGCTCTTATTGGTGGCCTTATGGGTTCTCATGACACGCTTTGTTTTTTTGCCCTCCTTTGAGACGGTGCGGGATAATATATTAACCCGCTCGGAGCTTGAGGCGGAGCGGCAGACCATGCAGGCGCTCATTGCCGAAAACGCGGCGGCGGCGCAAAGGGCCGAGGAAGCGCGGGCAAGCGCGCGCGAAGAATCCCTGCTCTTTTTCCCCACGTTCACCACAGAGTCCCTGAGCCTGTGGCTGTACCGGTTTACCCAAGAGGCATCCCTGCGCAACAGCGAGGTGACCATTGGCGGGCGGGCGGCAACCAACCTTTCGGTACACGACAGCGTGTCGCCGGAGGCAACCATCCGCCTTGGGGATATTGTGAGCCAGATTAACGGGGCGGCGCCGACCCAGACAACGGCAAGCCCCGCCCAAGCCGAGCAGATTTACGTTAACACCGTTACCGTCAAGGCGGTATGCTATTACGATAGCCTGCTGTATTTTATCAACCTCCTGCAAAGCTCGGGGCGCACCCTGTATATCTCAAAAATATCTGTTGGTGGTGCAGGCGCGAATACCGCCCTGACCGCGGAGCTGACGATAGAGGTTTACTCCGCGCCCAAGTTTTATGACGACGACTTTTTAAACGTCGTGTTCGACCGCCCGGAGGGCAGGGCGCGCATCCTATAAATATGCCAGATCACGGGGAGGCTACGCCGGTGAAGGAGAGTGGGGTTTTGCGGAGCGGTGAGGGCAGCGCCCTGCTGGTGGTGCTTATCGTGCTTGCCATGCTGCTGCTTGCGGGTACGGCGGCGCTCTCCATCGCGCTGCAATCCCACAAGACCGCTACGGTGGATTACCAGACTCAGCAGGCGTATTTTACCGCCCGCTCGGCGGTGCTTGCGGCGGTGGATACCCTAAAGACCTCGGCAAACCCCAAAGCGCTGCTGGAAGCCTTGGACGGACGCACCAGCCTTGAAACAGACGGCGGCTCGCGGGGGAGATACCGGCTTACGGTAAAAAGGCTGGACGCGTCACTTTACCAGCTTGCGGCGCAGTCCGACCTGCGGGGGGTAACCGGGGCGTATTACTCCGTGGTCAGGCTGGGCGACGAGGGAGGAGCCTTGCCGTTTACTGGGCTTATAACCCTTACCGCCGGCTCCGGCTCCGGCCGGTTTGACAACAACGCAAAATTCGTCGGCGACCTTTACCTGGTGAAGGGCAGCGCCACGGACATTCTGTTTTTGGATGTGACCGGCGACCTGTATCTCAAGGGCAATTTTCCCGCCGGGTGGCTTAACCAGTTTGCCGTCAGACAGGGCACAGGGGCGGACGGCAAGCCCCGGGGCGGCAATGTATATGTTTACGGCAGCGCGGCCATCAACGGGCAGATTTATATCGACAACGTGTTTTACGCCCAAGGCGGCGTTACCATCGGTAACATCAATGTTACGAAGTTCAATTTCATCCGCTCCGCATCCTTTCAAAACAACCAGAACAGCTCCTTTCGCGGCACCTGGAGCCCGCTTACCGAGGAGCTGCCTCCGCTGCCCATGGAAACGGCGGAGGAGGTGCAAAATGCACTCATAGAGCCGCCCGCCACCATCCCCCCGGAGCTGCCCGCCTACCGGCTGACCACCTACAACGGGCAAACTGTGCGCATGATTACCGGCAGCGGCACCCTAAACAGCGCGTTTTTATGTCCCCAGCCATGGGATACCAGCTTTCGCTCCTTTGTGTTTGACACCGCCGCCGGCGACCTGCACCTACGGCTTTCGCCGGGGTCCTACAGCTACACGGGCGCCTGCAATATTGGCAGCCGGGATATGCGGGTAATTGGCGAAAACCGGGTATACCTGTACCTTGACGGCGTGACGCTAACCCTTAACGACGGGGAGCGAACCGTGTTCGGCGATTCCTCCGTGGTGCCGGCTGGCTACTTTAACGGCAGTATGCTTACGCCCCTTGCTCCCCCGCGCATGACCATCATCGCCTCGGATAACAGCCGGATAGTGACCACCGGCAGCCGCACCTTAATTAGCGCCTATGTTTATATGCCCAAAGGCGGTGTGCGCTTAACCAATGACGCATACTTCTGCGGCAGTCTGGTTGCGTCGGATATTGACGTGCGAAGCCAATGCAGACTGGTGCATATCCCCCTGCCCGACGGCGTCGGCGGTCTGCCCGGGGGGAAGGGCGGCGGCACAGGGAGCGGCGCGCTCGGCGTCGTCGGGTATTATTCGGGGCTGCCCGCCAGGTAATAGCAATTGCTGACTAAACTCAAAGGAGGGCTGTTAACAATGCGCGCACCCATAAAATACAAGGACACGGCTTATGGCTGCCAAACACCCGGGGGCAGACTGCTTGCCGTTCTGCGCGGCCGGGGCGGCATGAGCCTTTTGGAGCTGCTCATCAGCATGGCGATTCTTGCTCTTCTCGCGCTGGGGTTCTCCGGCTTGTTTCTGCCCGCCATTTCACTGGAGGGCAGGGCGGCGAGGCTCAACCGGGGCAGCGCCGCGGCGGCTACCGCGCTGGAGCAGCTGATGAACGGAGAAAATGCCGCCGATGTCGCCGCCGCCCTGCCGGGTGTTACCCTGTCGGAGCCGGGCGGCACAGGCTTCGGGGTTACCTTTCCCGCGCAGGGGGGCAGTCCCGAGGTGGCGGTGGGGCAAACATCCGGGCGGGTTGCCTCCGCCAAGGACGACGAAACAGGCGCAAGGCTTGAGGCCTATATCCCCGAGTCGCCCTGACCGCGGGGGCTTTCCCGCCCGTTTCGATCCAAACTCAAAGGTGGAGGTGCTCGCCATGCCCGTTTGGCTTATACGCTGCGCAAACAATAAGGGCATGACGCTGCTGGAGCTGCTGGTTACGCTTGCGGTATCCTCCCTTTTGCTTACCGCGGTGTTTATATTCCTTGTGCCCACCCTTCGGCTGTTTGCCAAAACCCGTGATGCCGCACAGGCAAAGGAGCTTGCAAACCTTGCCATGGATTTGATTGAAAACAGCGTATATTCCACCGATGCGCTCACCCTGCGCGCCTCTACGTCCTCCCCCGCATCGGGACTGGATGCCGACCCCCGGGACTGCTTTCTTCTCACCTGCGACCCCGGTCAGGAAAGCGGAGCGCCCCGCGTTTACAGTGAAAAAAACGACAGCGTAAGTTACCCCCTCGGCGGCATTTTTACCGGTTTTGCGCTGGATGCGGAGTTTGCCCGGGCGCGCATTGCCGCCGCGGAAGCGCGGGTGCTATCGGTTACACTGCGAGTGAGCAAAAATGGCGGCGGGAGCGAAATTATTTATACCTTGCAAAAGGATATCTATCTCGCAAACCTTGCGCTCAGCGGCGAAGGCATTGCTGCGCAGCCTGCCGCAGGCGCGCCGTATCGGGAGCTTTTATATTACCGCCCGGACGGCTATCAGCCTCTTCCCCCATAATACAGATTCCCTCAAAAGGCGCAGCATCGCAGAGGAAAAACCCGTGAACACCTAACACCAAAGCGTTTCACTTGCTTTTTACTTTGCATATACACTTTAAAACCGGATATTAGTATAAGGAGAGATACCACCCGATTATGCCCTCCCCAAACAAAAGGCACACAAACATCCCCACGGCAAGATAGGGTGCCAGCGCAAGGGTATCACCCCGCTTTCGTTTGCCGGTTATAAGAAGCGCCGCCGCAGCGGCCCCGCCCAACAGCACAGCAAGAAACAGCGAGAGTAAAATAAGCCGCCAGCCCATGACCAGACCGCACGCCGCCATCAGCTTAATGTCGCCGCCCCCTATCCCGCCCTTGGATATCATGGCAATGATAAACAGCGGCAGGCTTGCCGCAAAAAAGCCGATGAGCCGATGGTAAAACGGCGGCTGATTTGATAAAAACAGCGCTGCCACGCCCACCAGAAGTATAACAATCACCGCGCTTTGGGGTACCCGCTTGGTATCATAATCGATAAACGCCGCAACCAAAAGCGCGGAGAAAAACAGGCAGTACAAAATGGTCTCGGACGTTATGCCGTAAACGCTTGCAAAAAGCGCCCAAGCCGCGGCGTTAACCAGCTCCACCACCGGGTAGCGGGGGCTTATTTTTTCTCCGCAGTGCCTGCACCGTCCAGTGAGCAGGACGAAGCTAAGGACGGGAATGAGGTCCGCCGCCCGGATTCTCTCCCCGCACCTTGGACAATGCGACGCGCCAAACACCACCGATTCTCCCTTTGGAATGCGGCAGATGCACACATTTATAAAGCTGCCGACGCATAGCCCCCAAAGGATGATTACTGCCATTATTAACGAGTTTCCCAGCTCCTGCGGCATGTCGCGCCTCCCCGGATTTTTCTATTAATACCTTTCGATAAGCGGACATCCGCCCGGCTTACTTTTCATTTTAATCTTTTCAGCCCGGTGGCTTATGAGATAATAGGGTACCCCCGTAACCCCAGCACTCCCAGCACCAAAATAGCCTTGTGTGGCAGGTGTGAGAAAAAAGGAAGGACTACAGACCAGGGCGAAAAGCAAGGGCAAAATACGCGAGGCAACAGGATTTTGCCGAAGGTGCTTCGTCACACAAGCTGTGCTTTGTTTGCCCTTGCTTTGAGCTGGGTGCCGGGTGTCCCTGCTTTGCTTTTACTAAATTGCTTACTTTTCTCGAACAAGAAAAGTAAGCCGCCTGTCGGCGCGGGTGCCGACGTTCCAACAATTTTATGATGCTTCCTTAAAAGCCAACCAAACACAAGGCTACTTTGGTGCCGGGTTACGGGGAAACTTCAATAAACCATACTTAATTGTAGATGAATCCGCGTGAAGACCCATAAATCAAGGCTTTTTACTTCATTTTCATTTGCATATTCGTATTAACGGAAAGGGCAGGTTAACGCTATGCAGCCGTCCCAAAACAAAAATACCCCCATCGGTCAGGTGCTGCTGGAGGGGGGCTTTATCACAAACGAGCAGCTTACCAACGGCTTGGCAGAGCAAAAGCGCAACCCGGGGCGCCGTCTGGGCGACCTGCTCATTGAGCTTGGCTATGTTTCAGAGCGGGACTTTATGCGCTGCCTCGAGCAGCGACTGCGGGTGGATTTTGTGGACCTCGACCACACCGCCGTCTCTCAGGATGCGGTACACATGATAGCGGAGAGCACGGCGCGCAAGTATACCCTGATACCCATCGTACGCTCACCGGGCACCCTGACAGTGGCCATGAGCGACCCTATGAACTACTATGCGGTGGAGGATGTGCGCTTTGAATCGCGCTGCGAGATTAAAACAGTGCTTGCCACCGCGACACAGATTAAGGAGAAGATTGAGCAGTTTTACACCCGCCGCCATGTCAGCGAGGCTGCCTCTGAGGTAAACGAGGAGTTCTTTACCGCCGACGAGATTGCCGAAATGACCAGCCAGATGGATGAGCGCATTGACAGCGCGCCCATTGTGCGGCTGATAAACTCCATCGTATCAAACGCCGTGCAGCAAAATGCGAGTGATGTGCATATAGAGGCTACCCGCACAGGCACCCGTGTGCGTATGCGCATTGACGGCACACTGGTGGAGCAGATGAAGCTCAACGCGGCCGCCCACGGCACCCTGATTACCCGCCTGAAGATCTTGGGGGGATTAAACATTGCCGAACGCCGCCTGCCTCAGGACGGACGCTTTGAGCTGACCCTTGACGGCAGGCAGGTGGATATCCGCCTTTCCATTCTGCCCACCGTTTCGGGGGAGAAGGCGGTAATCCGCGTGCTTGGCACCCAGAACACCGCGGCACTTTCCATTGGGGAGCTGGGCTTCTCGGCACATAATCTTTCCCTGTTCGAGCATATCATCAAAAGCCCGCACGGCATTATTCTGGTTACCGGCCCCACCGGCAGCGGTAAATCCACCACCCTGTACGCCGCCCTGCGCCGGATTTCCACCGGGGAGGTCAACATTATTACGGTGGAGGACCCTGTGGAATACCGCATGGACGGCATCAATCAGGTTCAGGTCAACCCCAAGGCGGGGCTGACCTTTGCAAACGGACTGCGTTCCATCCTGCGCCAGGACCCCGATATTATTATGATTGGCGAAATTCGCGACAGCGAAACAGCGCAAATCGCCATTCGCGCGGCAATTACAGGACATTTGGTGCTTTCCACCCTGCATACCAACGACGCGGTGTCGGCTATTACGCGGCTTGGGGATATGGGCGTGCCGGAATATCTGGTCGCTTCCTCCTTGGTGGGCATTCTTGCCCAGCGGCTGATTAAAAGGGTATGCCCCTCCTGCAAGGAGGCGTATGTTTCCTCACCCGAGCAAAACGCGATACTGGGCGAGCCTAAGAGCGTAACCCTTTACAAGGGCAAGGGCTGCCCCTATTGCGGCGGAACCGGGTATAAAGGACGCACCGCTGTCCATGAGGTTGCAGTGGTGGATAAAACAGCCCGTGCCATGATTGTAAAAAAGGCGGGCGAAGACGAGCTGCGCGCCCATATGGGACGGGCGGGAGCCCGCTTTTTATGGCAGAACCTGCGGGAGCTGGTGCTTGCCGGTGAGACAACCATCGACGAGCTTATTAAGGTAACCTACAGCGTTTAGCGCTATGCATGAGATATGAGAGTACCCCCCGTAACCCGGCACCAAAATAGCCTTGTGTGGCAGGTATGGAAAAAAAGGAAGAACTACAGACCAGGGCGAAAAGCAAGGGCAAAATACGGGGGGCAACAGGATTTTGCCGAAGGTTCTTATACTAATAACCGATTTAAAAGTGTATAAAAATCATGTAAAAAGCTTTAGTTTATGGGTTTTTACTTGATTTTTATCTAC
>JAEZCT010000003.1 GCA_023433405.1 Bacillota bacterium
TAAATAGTTTTTGTTGGGTCAGTTTCTAACCACAGCCATAGTATATCCCATATTGTGCATTTGCGCAAGACCTTTTGGTTAAAAACCTGTTATAATTTTGTAACTAAATTATAGGCATTTTGCACAAAGTAGGGATAGGATATTGATATATTACCCGCAGCAGCGGTTTCTATGCGTCATATTCCGCCTTGGCTTTGTTACAATATTAAACCCGCCGTAACCGTTGTGTAATAAAATTGCCGTTTTCGAGTTTTTTTGCAATATAATACCCCGAGTACATTAGTTTGACACATGTTGCACCGCCTAACCCTATGGACGGATTGACATAATACGAATACAGACAGATATAACGCCCTGTTTGCACTTGGATGTATCGCGCCGGTTAATTTAATCAACCAAAGTTAACTGACAGCCGATTGCCCCTGTGCCCAAGGCGAATTATAATAAAGAAAACGGTTTGATGTGTACATTTCCATACACAGGACCACTAAGGGGGCGGGTGCGATAAAGGAGATTAACATTGCGCGGGTGCTGGTGGCAAAGCGCAAGGAGAAGGGAATTACGCAGGAGGAACTGGCGGGTCACATGGGGGTGTCGAAGGCATCGGTGTCAAAATGGGAAACGGGGCAGAGCTATCCCGATGTGGTGCTGCTGCCCCAGCTGGCCTCCTTCTTTAACATCAGTCTGGATGAGCTTATGGATTATCAGCCGCAGCTTTCGCAGGAGGATGTTCGCCGCCTGTACCGGACACTGGCGGAGGATTTTACCGTTAAGCCTTTTTCTGAGATGATGAGCATCTGCCGCGATATCATTAAAAAGTACTACTCCTGCTTTTCGCTTTTGCTGCAAATGGGCATTCTGCTTTATAACCATGTGGAGCTTGCCGGGGATCATGCGGAGGCGGAGCAGACAGTTGCCCTTGCCGGGGAGCTGTTTTGCCGGGTGCGGGAGGAAAGCGGAGAGGTCTCCCTGACAAAGCAGGCGCTTTATTTGGAAGCAGCCTGCCGCCTTGTCCAAGGAAATCCAGATGAAACGCTGCTGCTTTTGGAGGGAAGCGAATCGATGATTCTTCCCCCCGAGATTATTTTATCAATGGCTTACCAAACGACGGGGCGCGAACGGCAGGCACGGGCGGTATTGCAGTCGGGAATGTACCAAACCCTCGTGCTTCTCTTTAACTTCCTGCCCGCAACCCTCTCCTTGTGTGCAAAGGATCCCATTCGGTTTGACGAAACCCTGCGCCGGGCAAGAGCGATTGCCGCGGTCTTTGACCTTGAGCATCTGCATCCCGCTCTTTTATTCGCACTGTTTCTCAGTGCAGCGCAAGGGTATATGGCACAGGGGAGACATTCCGAGGCCTTGGATATGCTGTGGGAATACACCGAGCTTGCCACCGGCAGCGAGCTCTACCCCCTGCGGCTAAAGGGAGACGATTATTTTAATCTGATTGACGAATGGCTGGAGGGTCTTGCTTTGGGTACCCAGCTGCCGCGCAACGAAAAAACCGTGCTGCTGAGCATGGTGCATGTGGTCGAGCAGCATCCCGCTTTCGCCCCGCTGAAAGGGGAGCCCCGTTACCAAAGCTGCCTTGACCGGCTAAAGGGGCTGCTCGGCCCATAATCGGCAGCGTCCACAAGGGACTGCGTAATACTAATACTAATATCCGATTTGAAAGAGTATAAAAATCAAGTGAAAAGCTTTAATTTATGGGTTTTCACGCGGATTTTTATCGACTCTTTTTGAGGAGATTAGTATAAGTATGCTAGATTATTAAGAAAGAGGGAACATACCATGATGGCTAACTCGAATACTGTTATTAAAAAGAGGCTTCTCCTGTTTCTCCTGTTTTCATTTGCCCTTGCGTGGGTGCTGTTTCTTATCATCCCCCTTGCAAGCCTACAGGAACAGGGCCCCTTTGCCACGGTAATCATTCTCACCGCCGCTATGTTTGCCCCTGCAATTGGCAGCATTCTTACCCGTTTGGCAACAAAGGAGGGCTTTCGCAGCATGTACCTTCGCCCGCGTTTTAAGGGCAACCGGAAGGTATATCTGCTGACCTTCTTTGGTCCGACGCTGTTAATTTTATTGAGCGCGGCGTTTTATTTCGCCATATTCCCCCAGCGTTTTGATTCTAGCCTTTCCGTTCTCACAGGCTCGCTGCAGCAAAGCCCCGCCGCGCCGGCACTCTCTGGCCCCATTCTGCTGCTGCTTACCCTTGTGCAAATGATTATCATCGGGCCGGTCATCAACCTCATTCCAACCATGGGGGAGGAGCTGGGCTGGAGAGGCTACCTGCTGCCTAAGCTGCGGGAGCTGTTCTCCGACCGCGCGGCGCTTCTCCTATCCGGTATCATCTGGGGTATTTGGCATGCGCCGATTATCGCGGTGGGGCATAACTACGGCACCGCGTACCCGGGATACCCCTGGCTCGGCATCCTGACAATGATTGTTTTTTGTGTTTCTGTTGGCATCATCGAGGGCTATGTCACCATCCGGGTGGGGAGCGCAATCCCCGCGGGGATGATCCATTCCGCCATTAACGCAGGCGCCGCGCTGCCTATGATGATGATAATCGGGGACTATAACCCGATTATCGGGCCAAGCATTGTCGGGCTTCTGGGCGGGCTGCCCCTGCTCCTGGTCGCCGCTTTGCTCTTTTTCAAATCAAGCGGCCGCAGGTCCGAGCCTTGCGCACAGGACGCGGCGGCAAAGCGGGAGATTAACGCGTAGCATAATGCTAATCCACACTAAAAATTAAGAATCTGCGTAAAAACCCATAAACGAAAGCGTTTTACCCGATTGCTTTCCATCATACATGTTATACTATTATCCGATTAAAAAGTGTATAAAAATCAAGTTAAAATCTTTAATTTATGGATTTTGACGCGGATTTTTATCAACACCTTTAAATGGGTTGCTCGTAATAATAGTACAAAATAAAGGTCCCTATTAACCTGACGCAAACCCGCGCGATGGCACAAATTGCTGCCGTCGCGCGGGTTTGCTTGTTGGGTTCTTCCGTTTTTTAAGGGCTTGGGTTATTCCTCTTTCATAACCTCGCTCACCAGCATAACCCTTTGGGTTTGATGAGAGATGTACGAGATGGTTTTGCGCGGGCAAACCGCGATGCACGCGCCGCAGTTGGTGCATTTAATGGTGTCGATTACCGCAAGGTTATCCTCCATGGTAATAGCGGCGGAATCGCAGGCCTTTTCGCACCGGCGGCAGGCAATGCAGCTTTCTTCGCACACCTTCATGGCCACCGCGCCCTTGCTGTGGTTCGAGCAGGTGACGAATGCCGAGTCGTCGTCGGGTACGAGCTTTATGAGCGCCTTGGGGCAGGTTGCCACACAGACACCGCAGCCCATGCAGATGGCGCGGTTGATGACGGCAACGCCATCCTTCAGCTCAATGGCTCCAAAGGGACAGCCGCGCTTGCAGTCGCCAAAGCCAATGCAGCCGTACTGGCACTGCCCGCCGCCGCCATACAGAAGGTTTGCGGCATGACAGCTGTCTATGCCGACATATTGATAGCGCTTTTTTGTAATATCCCTGCGCCCGGTGCAGGCTACAATCGCAAACTTTTTATCCTGCTCGGCGGCGGAGGTGCCTAGTATGCTGTTAATTCCCGCAAGGGTGGCCGCGCCGCCGGGCACGCAAAGGTTGGCGGCGGCGCCCGCCTCACACACCGCCTTGGCATAATCGTCACAGCCCGCGTAGCCGCAGGCACCGCAGTTTGCGCCCGGCAGGCATTCGCGCACCGGCTCAATGCGTTCATCCTCCTTAACGGCAAACGCCTTGGAGGCTACCGCAAGACCCAGCCCGCATAACAGTCCAAGACCGGAGACGATACCGGTCGGGAGCAAAATTGTAACCATACTGATATCCATAGTTATCACCATTCCTTATCGGCGTTTGCGCCGGTAAGGCACGAAACGCGGTTGAAAATGTAGCGCGGCAGCCGGTAAGCGGTAAAGCCTCTTAGCTTTTCTGCCGCGGATAAAGCCGATACCGCTGCGCTGCGTTCTGTCCGCGGTATCTTTAGCCCTGTGCCTAATACTAATCTCCTCAAAAAGAGTCGATAAAAATCCGCGTGTAAACCCATAAATTAAAGCTTTTCACTTGATTTTTATACTCTTTTAAATCGGATATTAGTATAAAAAGCTTTGCGGGTTAATTAGGAACGACGTCTATGGTCTATTGAAAAATACCCTCGACTACACCGGAGAAGCCCACAAACGCCACCGAAACCACAGAGGCCGCCGCCAGCGTGACGGGCAGTCCCTTAAACGCTTCGGGGATATCCGCCGCCTCAATGCGGGAGCGCACACCGGTAAACAGCACCATAGCAAGCATAAAGCCAAGACCCGCGCCCAGGGAGTTCACCAGTGACTGGGCAAAGGTGTACTCCTGGTCAAAGTTTAACAGCGTCACACCGAGTACGGCGCAGTTGGTGGTGATAAGCGGCAGGTAGATGCCAAGGGACCTGTACAGGGCGGGGACGTACTTTTTAAGCACAATCTCAACCAGCTGCACCAGCGCCGCAATAACGAGAATAAACACGATGGTTTGCAGGTAGCCCATATCAAGGTTAAGCAGAATGCCGGTGTAAATAGGGTAGGTTACGGCGGTGGCAAGCACCATTACAAAGGTAACCGCAACGCTCATGCCCATAGCCGAATCCAGCTTTTTCGAGACACCCAAAAACGGGCAGATGCCCAGAAACTTTTTTAACACAAAGTTGTCGGTTAAAATCGCGCTGAGCAGAATAATCAGCATTTCTTTCATGTGGCATCAGCTCCCTTCTCTTGTTCGTGACCGCCGCACAACCCCTGTGCGGGGCAGGCCGCGCAGCCGTCGGCCTGCTTGCGTCCCAGCTTTTTAAGGATAACACCCGCAAGAGCCATAATTACGCCAAATACAAAGAAGCCGCCGGGTGCCTGTGAAAAGATTGCCATGGGGGCAACCGTTTCTGGAATAAGCCGCAGACCAAACCAGGTGCCGGCGCCAAAAATTTCGCGGATAGAGCCGATGAAAAACAAAGCCAGCGTAAAGCCCGCACCCATGCCCACACCATCCAGAATAGAGAGCCAGGGGTTATTTTTGCTGGCAAAGGCCTCGGCTCGGGCGAGAATGATGCAGTTTACCACAATCAGCGGCAAAAAGATACCCAGCGCCGCGTTAAGCTCGGGGGCATATGCCTTAAGCACCATGCTCACCACCGTTACAAAGCCCGCGATAACCATAACAAACGCGGGAATGCGCACCTTTTTGGGCACAATGGAACGAATGAGGGAGATAACGAGGTTTGAGCCGATAAGCACCGCCGCCGCCGCCGCGCCCATGCCCACGCCGGTCTCGGCGGAGGTGGTGGTGGCGAGTGTGGGGCAGGTGCCTAGGGCAAGCACCAGTACGGGGTTTTCTTTTAATATGCCGTTTAAAAGTACGGCGAGACTTTTTTGTTCTTTCAAGCTATGCCGCCTCCTTTGCTAGGGCAAACGCCTTGCCCGCGTTGTTAATGGCAAGTGTCACGGCCTTGGAGCTGATAGTCGCCCCCGTTACGGAGGATATTTCATCCGCGCCGCCCGCGGGACCCTTTACAACGGTAAGCTCACCGGGGTTTTTACCCGTAAACTGGTCGGCAAACGGGGGGATAAACGCGTTGGAGCCAAGACCGGCAGTTTCATCCTGCACCAGCGCCTTAAAGGCCACAACCGCGCCGTCGGGATTAAAGGCAACCATGATGGAAAACTCCCCGTTATAGCCCTTTTGCGTAACGGTAACCACGGCACCCGCGCCGTTATCGGCAAGGGAAAGGTCGCCAACCCCCAGGGCGGTAAGGTCGCCGGTAAGGTCGGCGGAGGTAAAATTATCCGCGTTGGGCAGCATCTCGTACTTCGCGGAGTCTGCCTCCCGCTTTTGGTTTTCATCTATAATCGGTTTTGTCAGAGCGTTGGTAAACGCGAGCATTGCCGTTACCACCAGCGCAATGCCGGTAAGCACCGCCGCGGGTACTAAAATATCCTTCACAAAATCCTTTGCTTTCATCTCTTGTTCTTCACCATTCCTTTCATGCA
The DNA here is from genome assembly GCA_023433405.1 of Bacillota bacterium. Lineage (GTDB taxonomy): Bacteria > Bacillota > Clostridia > Oscillospirales > Ruminococcaceae > Acetanaerobacterium. Next base: position 6,078 of record JAEZCT010000003.1, read on the forward strand.
GGCTTACAAAGCAGAAGCCGTTAGGATTTTTCGGGCTTGTTTTGTGCCTTTAGCCCTCCAAAGGGCTTTGTGCGTGTCAAACGGTCGATATACGGCACTAAAAGGTTCATGAGCAGGATGGAGAACGACACGCCCTCCGGGTAGGAGCCGAAAACGCGGATGACCGCCGTTATCAGTCCAAGGCCGATGCCGAAGATAACCTTGCCCTTTTCGGTGGACGGTGAGCTGGTGTAGTCGGTGGCCATAAAAAACGCGCCGATAAACAAACCGCCCGACAGAATTTGCGCAACGGGATCCTCACCGAATACCCAGGTGAACAGGAAGGTGGAGGCGATGTAAGTAAACGGAATGGTGGGGGTAATAATGCCCGCTAAAATTAAAAACAGACCGCCAATAAGCAGCGCAAGCACGCTTACCTCGCCAATACAGCCGCCCTTTACGCCTAAAAACAGGTCAAGGTAGCCCACGCGTTCGCCGGCAAGGGGTGTGGCGCAGGTGTTGGCCTCGCCGTACATCCATTGCAGGGGGCGGGTCCAGGTGGTCATGGCGGTGGAAAAAGAGATCATAAGCACAATGCGCCCCAGAATGGCGGGGTTTGCAAAGTTCTGCCCAAGGCCGCCAAACAGCATTTTTGCGATAACCACCGACACAAACGCGCCCACTATCGCCATCCACAGCGGCAGGGAGACGGGCAGGTTCATGGCAAGCAGGGTGCCGGTAACCGCCGCGCTTAAATCCGCGATGGTATTCTGGCGCTTGGTCACCAGGTTAAACAGCGTCTCGAACAGCATGGAGGAAAACACACAAACCGCAATAAGCAGCATGGACCGCCAGCCAAACAGGATAACCGACGCAATGGCGGCGGGCAAAAGCCCCACCAGCACAAGCCCCATAATCTTTTGGGTGGTCATGGGGGACTTAATGTGGGGGGATATATTAACAATTAAATTACTTGGCATCTTTTAAACCCTTCCTTTCTGGGAATTGCGCGGTTTCGGCACGGCCGAAAGCTTTGCCGGCGGCAGAACAGCACAAAACCGGCAGGGTGAAAAACCTATTTTTCACCCTTTTCACCTGCCTTTTGCTTTTTAGACTCGTCAAGCACCAGCCGCTTGCCAAGCTTGATGGAATGCACCAGCTTGCGCTTGGCGGGGCAGACATAAGAGCAGGTGCCGCATTCAATGCACAGGTGCACCTTTAATTCCTTCAGGGTTTTCGCGTCGTGGGCAAAGTACGCCTTCTCAAAGCTCGCGGGCATAAGCTGCATGGGGCATTTAAAGACGCAGCGCGAGCAGCGTATACAGTTGGTCATGGGCGCTTCGTAGCACTCCCCGTCGTCAAAGGCCAAAACGGCGTTTGAGGTTTTGCGCACGGGGTAGGCGTCGTCGGCAAGTGCAATCCCCATCATGGGACCGCCCATAACCAGCTTGCGCGGCTCTGTTTTATAGCCGCCGCAAAAGGCGATGATATCCGCCACCGAGGTTCCGATGGGTACGATCACATTCTTCGGCTCGGCAACCGCGCCCCCATCCACCGTAACGCGTCGGCGTATAAGAGGAATGCCGGTGCGCACATAGCTGTGCAGAAACGCCACCGAGGTCACGTTCATCACAATTGTGCCTACCGCACTGGGGAGCTGTCCTTCGGGTACGACGCGCCCCGTGGTTTCGTAAATAAGGGTTTTCTCGGCACCCTGAGGGTATCGTGAGCGCAGCACTGCGACATCCACACCGTCGATATCGGCAAGCAGCTCGGTATACAGGCTAATGGCGTCGGGCTTGTTATCCTCAATACCCAGGTAAACGGTGCGAATGCCAAGATGCTCCTTGACAAGCCGGATACCGCCCAGAACATCCTCCCGCTCCTCCATCAGGGTGCGGTAATCGGCGGTGATGTAAGGCTCGCACTCGGCGGCGTTGATGATTAAAAACTCAATATCCTCCGGCTTTGCGGGCTTGAGCTTCACATGGGTAGGAAAGCCCGCGCCCCCAAGGCCGGTAAGACCCGAGGCACGCACCGCGCTCAAAAGGTCCTCGTAGCTTTCTACCTTAGGCGGAGCGATATCGTCGGCAAGAATCTCCTCCGCCGCCGTTTCAATGACTACTGCCTGCACCGTTACCCCGCTGTCGGCTATGACCTCGGTAATGGCCTTTACCTTGCCGGTAACGCTTGCGTGAATGGGCGCGGAGACAAACTTGTCGCTTTGCCCGATGAGCTGCCCGGTTTTAACCGTGTCGCCAACCTTTACCACCGGCTGGCAGGGCACGCCGATATGCTGGCTCATTAAAATGGTAACGGTGGAGGGCGGGCTCATTACAACACTATGCTGTTCCGCCGTATGTTTACGGTGGGGCAGCTTTGCGCCTCCGTGTGAGGACCGCCCGATGTTCGTTGCTTTCATGTTTTGTAATCAATCCTTTCTCGCAAAAAAAAGACGGGCTTTGTCCGCTTGCCCGGTGTTTGCCGCAAAACGTACCGGAAAGCGCAGCACCCTTGAGCCGAAGGACCTAACCTTCCCCGCCCTGCTTTCGCAAAGAGACTCACAGCAAATTCAAAGCAGCCAAAAAGCAAACAGGACGCGCTATGGCGGCTTCGTATATCCTCCAAAGGGCAGGGCCCTTGGGTCAGCAATGATGAACCGGTGAGAAATAAACGGGATAAAACGACAAACCAAATATTATGGAGTATCGCAATACGGCGCGGCTCTTAGCCCCCCACCGCGTCCATGGGCTGCGCGGACTTGCCCCCCACAATCTTAACCGAGACACGGGCGGGCAGGCAGGCGGCGTAATCCGGCGGCTGGGTAAGCCGGCCGGTGTTCACACACAGCTTGTCCGGACAGTCCGAGGCAAAGAAGCGGATGGCACCCGGGGATACCTCCAATGTGACATGCAGCTCCGCGTCCAGCTCAATAAGCTGGGTCTCGGTGACCTTCGCAAGCTCAATGGAACGGTAGAGCGTGCTGCCGATATAGATCTCGGCGACGGGGCTGTCCGACCGCAGGGCGGCCCCCGCTATGGCGGTAAACAAAAGCGCCGCCGCGAGAAGGGCGGCGATGACAAGCAGGTCGCTTTTTTTGGCAAATCGTCGGGTAGGCTCCATTGCGCCGGTCACTCCTTATGGTATGCCAAATTATGATACGCAACGCGGGCTGCCCCTATTGCGCCAAGTAACATTGTACTATTATTATACCTAAATTTCAAATACTATTTTGACCAAATGACCGCAGAATGCGGGAAAGGACTTTTTTTAACCGCGCATTTCTTGCCTGCGCTTTTCGGTTTTTACCCGGTAAAGTTTGGGGATGCCGCCCACACCCGCCCCAAAGCAAGCGGATAAGCCAAATACAAACAAAGCTTTGAGCCGCAAAGGGTTTTGATACTTTTTTAACAAAATTGCGGAGCAAAAGATATGCTAATAAAAGTGAGCAAGAAAAGCACGAAATTTACCAGCGAATTTAGAAAATACTGGAACGCGATAGCAAGGCGGAGCCGGAGGGCGATTCCCCTCCGGCTCCGTTGCCGTTTTCTATGCTTTTTCCGTTTAAAACGCGCGGTGCGACCCTAATACTAATCTCCTCAAAAAGAGTCGATAAAAATCCGCGTGAAAACCCATAAATTATAGCTTTTCACTTGATTTTTATACTCTTTTAAATCGCATATTAGTATAAAAACAGGATAACCCGTGCGGCGGCGCAGCTTGGCTTAAAACTCCAGCCGTTTTGCAATATAGTCGCACAGCCCGTCGATGGCTATGCGCTCCTGCGCCATGGTGTCGCGGTCGCGCACGGTAACGCAATGATCCTCAAGGCTGTCAAAATCAAAGGTGACGCAGAAGGGGGTTCCAATCTCATCCTCGCGGCGGTAGCGCTTGCCGATGGAGCCCGCGTCGTCATAATCGGTCATAAAGCTTTTTGAGAGAAGCTCCTGCACCTTTTGCGCAGGCTCCGCCAGCTTTTTGGAGAGGGGCAGCACGGCCGCCTTATAGGGGGCAAGGGCGGGGTGCAGTCTGAGCACGACACGGGTATCCTTATCATCCACAGCCTCCTCGTCGTAGGCGTCGCAGAGAAAGGCGAGCACCGAACGGTCGCAGCCCAGCGACGGCTCTATAACATAGGGAATGTAGCGCTCGTTGGATTCCTGGTCAAAGTATTCAAGGCTTTTGCCCGAATGGTCCTGGTGCTGCTTTAAGTCATAATCCGTCCGGTCGGCAATGCCCCACAGCTCGCCCCAGCCAAAGGGGAATAAAAACTCAAAATCGGTGGTGGCCTTGGAGTAAAAGGCAAGCTGCTCCTTTGCGTGGTCGCGCAGACGCAGGTTCTCCTCCTTCATGCCAAGGTTTAAGAGCCAGTTTTTGCAGTAATCCTTCCAGTAGGCAAACCATTCAAGGTCGGTGCCGGGCTTGCAGAAGAACTCAAGCTCCATCTGCTCAAACTCGCGGATGCGGAAGATGAAGTTGCCCGGGGTGATTTCGTTGCGAAAGCTTTTACCCACCTGCGCCACGCCAAAGGGAATCTTGCGGCGGGTGGTGCGCTGGATGTTAGCAAAGTTTACAAAGATGCCCTGCGCGGTTTCGGGGCGCAGGTAAATCTCGTTTTTAGAATCCTCCGTAATGCCCTGGTAGGTTTTATACATAAGGTTAAACTTGCGGATATCGGTAAAATTCGCGCCGCCGCACCCGGGGCAGCGAATGTTATTCTCCTTAATAAAGCTCATGAGCTGTTCGTTGGTCCAGCCGTCGGCGTTTTCACCGTTAAAATCCTCGATGAGCTTATCGGCGCGGTGGCGGGTTTTGCAGTCACGGCAATCCATAAGCGGGTCGGAGAAGCCGCCCACATGCCCCGAGGCAACCCAGGTCTCCGGGTTCATTAAAATGGCGCAGTCAAGCCCCACGTTGGTGCGCGACTCCTGCACAAACTTTTTAAGCCACGCCTTTTTGACGTTGTTTTTAAGCTCCACGCCCAAGGGACCGTAGTCCCATGAGTTTGCAAGCCCGCCGTAAATTTCGCTGCCGGGGTATACAAAGCCCCTGCTTTTGCACAGGGTAACGATTTGATCCATGGATTTTTGCTCGTTTTTAAGCATATAAGCAACCACCATTCCGTAATCTTTTTATTCGTTTAGTGTAACATTAACAATTCTATGACAGAGGGGGGGATTAGTCAAGAGGAATCGAGGTTTTGGGGAAATCAAAAAACAGCCATAATATAATGTTGTAATTATTTACATAGATTATATTTACAATTATAATATGTATAATACTACTTCTTCATACGGATATGTACGGCAGTCTGATATTACAGCTCCTTCAACGTCTTACAGTATGCCGGTTACTTCTGGTTACTGTTCTCAAGATTATAAAGGAGCGACTCATCCCGGTGTTGATATTGCTGTGGCGAGTGGAACTAATGCTTATGCTACCGCTACTGGTTCAGTAAGGTATAGGATATCCACTAAAACAATAAACGGGGTGGATTATCTTGTTAATTATGGAAATGCGGCCTTTTTAGATGTTGGGGATATGACATTTTTGTATGCACATTTAAGTGCATTTGCAAACGGCTATTCAGCTAATATCACTTTGCCGTCATATAGAGAGAAAGAAGTTACAGCTAATCATAGCTGGTTAAACACTACGGGTGTTAATGTTTCAAAGGGATCTACAATTGGGAAAACCGGTAATTATGGTCTTTCACAAGGAGCTCATTTGCATTTTGAAACTCGTAATAACGGAAATGCTGAACAATAGAATATATTTTAATATTTTGAAAGGAATGCAGCTCGACAAATGAAGAAAGCATATTTGATATTTTTGCTTATCGTTATATCTTCGGCAATAAACACCGCATGTTCGAACCCTGTAAGACAAATCGCTTCCTCATATACATCCACTCAGATTACTGAAAATGAGCGAAGCCCAGAATTCACCGACGGTCTGTTCGTGCGCGGCGTTATTAAGGATATCAGCCTGAACGGTGAATTGGTTGCTGTGGTCACTGTCTCCGGCAAGGGCTACCTGTGGGGAAAGAATGAAAACGGCGTGATTGGTGATGGCACGACTCAGGATGTCCCCTCTCCTTATCTGATTCCGCTTGATGTCACCTTTGCGCAGATATCCGCTTCGGATTATAACACCGTCGCGGTGACCGATACAGGCGCGGCGTACGCCTGGGGTGGCAATCAATACGGGGAGTATGGGCGCGACATCGGGGAAGGCTCTCTTGTTCCACAAAAAATCTCCCTCGACACCGCCGTGAGTAAGTTCCAGACAAACGGGCATATATCCTTCCTGCTCACAGACGAAGGGGAGGTATTTCGTTCAGGGTGGAGCTTTGACCCGGCGGCGTTCGAACTGGACGAGCCAGACCCCGCGCGCTATTCTGTTCCTGAGTTTGCAAAGGTGGAACTGCCCGCCAAGGTTACGGATTTGTTTGTTGCCGGTTCCGGTGCGGCGCTTTTGGCGGAAAGCGGCGAGGTTTATTATGTGGGGATGTACCGCACGGTATTTGGGGCAGATACGCAGGACGAGTTTGCAACCATCCGCTTCCCCGTCCCGGTCACCAAGGCGGCGGTTTCTGGCGGATGTTTGGTTGCACTGGGAACCGACCGGCAGCTGTACGGGGTCGGCATCGAATCAAAGGGGATTTTTGGGGCAGATTTAAATGCCGCGCTGGAGCAGCCCGCCCCTATTCGGGGCTATGAGAGTATTAAGGACTTCTCTTTAGGCGCGAACTGCCTGCTGGCGGTCACGGAAAAAGGGACGGTGCTTGGCAGTGGGTATAATATTTTTAATCAGGTAACGGATACCCAGACGACTCCGGCGGACAGCGACTACATATCTGAGCCGATTGAAATTCTTTTGGAGGGCAAGGTGGCGAAGGTGTTTAGCGGCTATGTATCCAGCGCAGCCATTACGGAAGACGGAGACTGTTATATATGGGGCGCAAACTACTATAATCAGCCGCTGTTCAGCGAGCCGCCCTATACGAGTGCTGTTCCAAAAAAGATTACAGTGGATTAACAAGGATACCCCATGGGTTGCTCCCATAACCAAACCCAAAGGTTCTGCGATATGAAAAAAATACTCGCCGCCGCAATCCTTGTCCTTCTTCTATCCTCCTGCGGTGCTTCGTCCGCGCCCGGGGACAGCGACCAGCCGGATATTGCCACCCCACCCGCTGTTTCCTCCGCCGCCGGGAGTGGAGACACCGCGCCGCAGGTACCCTTCAACTGCTTTCATGCAAACCCCACAAGCTACTCCTTTGAGGACACCGGCGCTCAGTCGCGCGAGCAGGTGACAGAAAGGATGTTCGAGCTCATCCTAAAAGGTATGATGGAGCCGGATGCTGCAAGAACCTTCACTTTAACGGAATACCGCAATCCGGCTATCGAAATCTATACCAAGACCGACCTGACTGCGATGAACGCCGCCGAAAATCCGCTGGCTTCTCTTGCGGGTAAATTGACCGATGACCAGTGGATTGCGTTGTGTGCGGTGGAGTTTCGTTACAAGGGCGAATACGGCGCGGTTGGTAACAGCAAAAATCTGCCCGACGATGTTTGGGCAAGCGACTGGTTTGGAATGTACGGCGTGCTGTTTGAGAGGACGGGGAATGTTTATCATGCGCGGGCGTATCCGGCATAATACTATTTTCCGATGAATAGCGGTAAGGCACAAAAGCACTACCACACAGGGTGAAAGATTTCTCTGATTTTTCTTTCACCCTTGCGTTTTTGCCGTAATCGCGGTATGCTTATAGACGCGCGGTTTAAAATAATGACGGTTCTGGACGATATCCCCCTGCTTTACCGCAACCGCGCCAACACGCCGCTGCTGTTTACAACGGATGATCGCGGCAAAAGCATTGCACGAAACCGCGGTTTACGACGCTGCACTACATTTTCGAATTATCATAGCACGATTAAGGATGGAGCCTTTCATGATTTTACTGCTGTTTGGCAAGCTTGCCGTTATTTTTGCTTTGGTTGGCGTAGGCTTTTTTGCCCGCAAGCGCAATATTATGGATGCGGGCATTCAATCCGGGCTGTCAAAGCTGGTGTTGTATATCGCCATGCCCGCGCTGATACTGTCAAACGCCGATGTGGAATATTCTGCGGAACATATGCGTAATATTGTATTCATTGTTCTTTTTGCCGTAGCGTATTATGTGGTGGCAATTGTTTTATGCAACCTTTTTGCCCGGATGATAAAGCTCAAGGACGACCGCCGCCGCGCCATGATTACCATGATGGTATTTGCAAACGTGGGCTTTCTGGGGTACCCTATTATCAGCATCTTTTTGCCGGAAAACGGCGTGTTTTACGCGGTGTTTTTTAATATCATATTTCAGCTTTTTCTCTTTACCTACGGCAACAGCCTCATGTCCCGCAAGCCCATCGCAAACCCCCTGGGACTTATAAAGGACCCCAATATCTTTTCGGCAATTTTAATGCTTGCCCTGTTTTTATTGCAAATAAAGCTTCCCGCGCCTGTTATGGAAACCTTGGATATTCTGGGCGGCCTGTGTACCCCGTTAAGTATGCTGGTAATCGGTTCGACGCTGGCCCCCTTAAAGATACGCGAGCTGTTTACCGAACGGGATTTATATATCGCCTCCTTTGTACGCCTGCTTCTCATTCCCTTTCTGGGAATTGGCGCGCTGCTGTTGGCAGGTGCCGGCGGACAAAACGCGACTGTCATTGCCGTTTTGCTAGCAATGCCCTCCGCCTCTACAGTGGCAATTCTTGGCGAGCGCTATGCTTGTGAGCCGGAGCTATGCTCTAAGGGGATAGTTTTGCAGACCCTGTTAAGCTTTTTAACCATCCCGCTGGTAGGCTTTGCGGTAACTGCCCTGTTTGGCTGATTGACAGAACGGGTAAAACACACTATAATATTCTTTGCGCTTTCTTATCAGTTCCTTTCCCAAATTACCAAGCCGGCAGCGGGTGTACCCGCTGCCCCGCAGCTGCATAGGATGTAGTATGGTTACGACGCAATTGCAAGGATGCAAAAGGGCAGGGGATACAGCAACATAACGGGGTGTAGCGCAGTTGGTAGCGCGCCTGCTTTGGGAGCAGGATGCCGCAGGTTCGAATCCTGTCACTCCGACCATTTTTATAAAAAAAGCCGCCTGAGCAGGCGGCTTTTTTTGCGTTTATGGTTTAGGTTACTCGTATTACCCATCCCTTTCAGGGCTTGAGAACCTGTTCTCATAGCTTGCAATACCATTTAGACGGCAGTTTTTCCGCCATACTGCGTTGAAAATGCTCGGAATACGGCAAGTATTCCTGCGCTTTTCGCCTTGTATGGCTAAAAAATTTCTCGTCTCTATGGTATTTCACACTTATGAGAAAAGGTTCTAAGGCTTTGGGAGGGGCGTACCCTTCCCAAAGCCTTAAATAATGCACCGACGGTTTGCTCCGAAAGACAGCGGGGCTTTCTGCTCTTCTTATCATTGCACCTTGATAATTTCTTTCCTGCATGGTATACTAAGTTATACAAATTATACTTTACTAACTTTGGAGGTGGGCACATGAACAGCCCGAAAGGAAAATATGCTTGGACAGTCAAAGTCGGCGAAAAAGGGCAATTTGTTATTCCCAAAGAAGCGCGCGAAATATTCAACATAAATCCGGGCGACACGTTGATTTTATTAGGGGATGACAAAAAGGGATTGGCTATCCCGCCAAAGGGCGCGCTTTCTGACTTGATGACGAAAATATTTAACGGCAGCACACCGAGGGAGGATGAAGAAGTATGAAAGCCATAGCTACCGCAAATCTAACAAAAAAATACGGTGACTTTACCGCAGTAGACAATTTGAACTTGACGATTGAAAGTGGCGAATTGTTCGCCCTTTTGGGTGTGAATGGCGCTGGGAAAACGACAACCATCAAAATGCTCTCCTGCCTGATTCGTCCAACAAGCGGCGACGCAGAATTACTTGGCGATAGCATAAGCGAATGCTCACAGGACATCAAGCAAAAAATCAATATCTCCCCGCAAGAAACGGCAGTCGCCGCTAATCTCTCTGTTTTCGAGAACTTAGAGTTTGTAGCGGGGATTTACGGGCAGGATAAAAAAACTGCCCGTCAGAGTGCCGCCAAAATTGCTTCACGCTTTGGGCTTGACGGTGTGCTCTTCAAAAAGGCTAAAACATTGTCGGGGGGAATGCAACGCAGGTTATCCATTGCAATGGCATTGATCACAAGTCCGCAAATACTATTTCTTGACGAACCCACCCTGGGGCTTGATGTACTTTCTCGCCGTGAACTGTGGACATCTATAAAAGCCTTGAAAGGAAAAGTGACAATTATCCTTACCTCCCATTACTTAGACGAAGTGGAGGAATTGGCAGACCGTATTGGTGTGATGTCGAAGGGAAAATTGACAGCAATGGGTACGGTGGAGGAACTGACCCGCAAGACCGGGACGACCAATTTAGAGGACGCTTTTGTCGCCCTCGCCGGAGGTGTAGCATGAGAATTTCATTATTTGCGGGGCGTAATACAAAGGAAGTTTTACGCGACCCAATCAATCTGCTTTTCGGCTTAGGCTTCCCGCTGGTTTTGTTAGTGTTATTATCCGTAATCAATAAAAGTATCCCACCCGAAGCCGGAAACACAATGTTCGCCATCGAAAATCTCGCGCCCGGTTTAACAATGTTCGGGACGGCGTTCATGGCATTATTTTCCGGGATGCTGCTGTCAAAGGATCGGGGCTCCTCGTTCCTAATGCGGTTCTTTACCTCGCCGATGAAGTCCGTGGATTTCATTTTAGGCTACACCCTGCCGATGCTCGTTGTCGCGGCGGCACAGGCGGCGATTACTCTGCTTGCGTCCTCTTTCTGGGGGTTAGAGCTTTCGTGGAATATGCTGTCTGCCATTCTTGTGACCGCATTAACCTCACTCCTGTTCGTGGGCCTCGGATTGCTGTTCGGCAGTATCCTGAACGAAAGCGCCGTGGGCGGAATTTGCGGTGCGCTCCTCACGAACCTCGCAGGATGGTTCTCGGGGATATTCATCCCACTTGATCTGATTGGTGGCGCGTTCAAGAAATCAGCGGAGATTATGCCATTCTATCACATCGTTCAGGCGGCGAAAGCGACGCTCGGCGGCAATTTCTCTGAGGGTTTGCCACATATAGCTGTGGTGCTTGGGTATACGATTGTTACTTATGTAATCGCGGTTGTTATTTTCCACAGGAAAATGAGAAGGGATTAGGCGTGAATGCCGGGGAATCCATCGCAACCCTTTTCATTTGGGAAGGCATCCATAATCCGTCGGAAGAATCGGCAAGCAAAGCAAAATGATGCCGAAGAACCGCTCCGGTGTTATCTTTTATCGTGAGAATATCGCCAAAAAGTTTATAGATTTGAGCGGGGTATCCACCGCTCAAATCTATGAGTTGGATGCCAATGGAATAACGCCAAATTGTATTAAACTTTGTCCCTTTAGACATTTTTATAAAAAAAGCCGCCTGAGCAGGCGGCTTTTTTTTGCGTTTATGGTTTAGGTTACTCGTATTACCCATCCCCTACAGTGCTTGGATACTCCGGCTATCGGAAAAAGAATAGGCTTTTATACTAATATCCGATTTAAAAGAGTATAAAAATCAAGTGAAAAGCTTTAATTTATGGGTTTTCACGCGGATTTTTATCGACTCTTTTTGAGGAGATTAGTATTGCTCCTGCTGCTGACAATATGGGGGCTGACTGGTATAAAGTCACTGCTATTTAGCGCTTATAAAGATATTACTTTATTAATTGCCGTGATATATGCTGCCTGTATACTTTTTAAAGAAATGAGTATAAACAGTAAAAAGGCATAGGCGAAAGCTTTTACAAGCAGGGCATAATGTAATTACCGGGTTTTCGCATTTTTTAAGGACTCCCCCAGCAAAACCGCCTGGCGATTTCAAGGATATACGATTGATCGGTGCCGCGGCACCCGCCAATACTCTTCATGGGCGACTGTGTGGCAAGGGAGAGAATATCCTCAGCCAGCTCGCGGGCACTGGAGGATTTCATCACAGCGCCTTGTGCCGGTCATCAGAAGATTTGGCAGATTAAAATCCTCCGCAATTTGCAGGTATTGCCGGTAAATCTGTTCAAGCGCATTCCTGCCCTCCCTCTCGTAGATAAGTGCAGGATATTAGTGTAAGTAACTGTTTACCCCTAGCCCTCGGTTTTGGTCAGATACTCCCTTCGCAGCAAGCCATACCAGTCCGCGTCGCAGAGGCCCTTGTTGTTGATGTCCGATTCCCGCAGGGTGCCTTCGTAGCGCAGCCCGCATTTTTTCATCACCCTGCCGGAGTTTGGGTTTTTGGGGTCATGGCGGGAATCAATGCGGTTGACCTTTACCTCATCCATTAAAAACCGGATGACCCGCGCAAAGGCCTCGGAGGTAATGCCCCTATTCCACCACTGCTTGCCAATGCAATACCCCACATGAACGCACTCGGTGGCTTCCTTAATATCCACCACGCCAATTGACCCCACCAGCCGCCCCTCGTCTTTGAGCGTGATGGCCCAGTCGTAGGTGCTTGGCCGTGGGTACCGGTCTAACAGAAACGTAATATATTCCTCAGACATTTTAACGCTTGTATGTGTAGGCCAGGTCAAAAACTCGGTGACCGCAGTGTCACCCGCCCAGTTTTGAAACATTTGCGGCGCATCGTCAATGGTAAAGCGACGCAGGAGCAAGCGTTCGGTTTCCAGTGTTATTGTTCCTAAATGGTTCATGCTATCCCTCTTTTCAAGAAGTGTGGCGAAATGGCGCGGGGGATTAGTATTACGCCTTGCCGGGGAATTCTCCCTGCCCATTTTCGTGCCCGCCGGGTGTTTTACCATAATCTTTCAAGCAAAGCCTAAATCTTATTTGGTATTCTATCACAAAGGGGAATATTGGGCAACAGGGGCAAAGCAGTGGTGTGTATTATAGGCTCGGCTACTCCCGGTTAACCGGAGAAGCGTTAAAAAAAGGCGGCTCGCAGGGCTGCCTTTTTTTATAGAGCTGGCTGTCGATAATTGCAAAGCTAGCTTGACACATTATGCAAAGTATGCTATACTGCAAAAGACAAGTAAGCTTTGCACTGAAAGGTGACGCTATGAAAACGAGAATGAAGGAGCTGCGCAAGGAGCGAAAAATCTCACAAGAGGAGCTTGCCATGGCGGTGGGAACCACCCGGCAAACGATAACATCGATTGAGGTGGAAAAATACACGGCTTCACTTGTGCTGGCCTATAAGATTGCGCGGTATTTCGGTTTGACAATTGAAGAGGTGTTCGATTTTTCAGAGACGGAGGGTATGTAAATGGATGGTGCGGATATGCGCGGTAGGATGAAGCAGACTTTAAGCAGACGGATTTTTTTCATGAGCCTCGCGATTTTGGGCATTGGGATACTGGTTGGTTCGGGCTACCTGTTTGGCGACCTTGTGCGCACAGAGCAGACACCCGCGTATGTGATTGAGTTTCAAAGCGGCTTTTTTACCGGGCTTGGTGTGCTGCTGGTTATTCAAATAATACGCTGTCAGCGCTCCTTGAATAACGAAAAGGCGCTGCAAAAGCTGTATTATGAGCTGACGGATGAAAGAACGCGGTATATCCACCAGCAAACGGGCGGTACGGTAATGTTTCTGGCTGCCGTGGGTGTGATGCTTGCCAGCATGGTAGCGGTTTACCTAAACTCGCTGGTATCGCTCACCCTGCTTATCTGCTCCCTGTGCCTGTTTGGGGTGCAGGCGGGGGTAAAGCTTGTGCTTAAGCTGAGGCTGCGCGGTCAATCGGCGGCGGCATAGAGCCGATGTGATTGCCGCTTTAAAGGACTTATACTAATATCCGATTTAAAAGAGTATAAAAATCAAGTGAAAAGCTTTAATTTATGGGTTTTCACGCGGATTTTTATCGCCTCTTTTTAAGGAGATTAGTATTACTAAGAATAAGCCGCACAGCAGCCCCAAAGACTGCCGCTGTGCGGTTTATTCTGCGCCCCTGTCAGGTTGCCTGTATCGTTTTTATAACGCAAAAAGCACCACTGTATTACCTCTCACCGTGGTTTGTCTTGCCATTTGGCATATGCCGTTGTAAAATGTACCTGTATATCAGCGGTAAGATTCATCGTTAACCAGCTTTATCCAGCCAAAAAACATCCCTCTCATTTTCCGGCCGGGGAATAAGAGGAGGCGCGGCGGGATTTCGGCTATACTTTGAAGAAAGGAGGTGATGGGATATGGAATGGCTTGCCGGGCTCAACAGAGCGGTTGCATACCTGGAGGAGCACCTGCTGGATGAGGAGATAGACCTTGACCACGCGGCGCGTCTTGCCTGCTGCTCGGGGTTCCACTTTCAGCGGATGTTTTCGTATATCGCGGATATGCCGCTTTCGGAGTATCTGCGGCGGCGCAAAATGTCGCGGGCGGCGTACGACCTGTATAACACAACGGAGAAGATTATCGACATCGCGCTAAAATACGGGTACGACTCTCCTACCGCCTTCAACCGCGCGTTTCAAGGCATCCACGGGGTCGCCCCATCCGCCGCAAGAGAGCAGGGGGTTACGCTCAAGGCATTCCCTCCCATCAGCTTCAAACTTACGATTAAAGGAGAAGCTGAGATGAATTATCGTGTTGAAACAAAGGGTCCCATTCGCATTGCGGGGGTAAAGCGCCATTTTTGCATGAGCGCGGAGGAAAGCTTTGCAAACGTACCGCTGTTTTGGGAGGAAACCGCGCAAAGCGGGATAATCCCAAGGATTCTGGCGGCTATGGACGGCAACCCGCAGGGGCTGCTTGGGGTATGCGCGGAGATGAGCGGCAAGGATTTTGATTATTATATCGCCGCCGCCACCAATAAGCCGGCGCCCGAGGGGCTGGAGGAGTATGTCATCCCCCAGGGTACCTGGGCAATCTTTGACTGTGTGGGACCGATGCCCACGGCCCTTCAGTCCCTGCAAAAGCGCATTGTTACCGAATGGCTGCCAAACTCCGGCTATGAATACGCAAACCTGCCGGATATTGAGGTATACTTTGACGGCGACCAGCAGTCGGAAAATTACCGCTGTGAGGCGTGGCTGCCTGTTGTAAAAAGCAAGGGCTGATATTGGGGTAGCTGTGGTACCAGGTTTTAAAAGCATAAAAGATGCCTACAGAGCAAAACCCGTTGCTTACTTAACACAACCTGGTTAAGCTTGCGTAATACTAATTTCATTTGCTTTTAACCTTCCCAAATGAAATTGGCACAGCTAAAAAGCCCCGTTGGCCGGGAAGGCCGACGGGGCTTTTAAATTGACCTATGGCCTAGTGTGATAGCTCAGCCAGCCTTTCAAGAATAAACCCGGCACGCTCGCGATAGGTGTGCTTCTCGGCGGCAATCAGGGCGTTTGGTTTAGCCTTTCCTCTACTAACCCTATGCTTCATATACCGATCTACTCATTTTGGCGCGATTCGTATAATATCCGACACTGTTATTTCTATATGATTGAACGCCGCCAAAGGTTATCCCATGGCCGCAAAAAAAGGAGCCCTCCCTTAGTCAGACTCCTTTTATTTTGGTGCTTTTTATGCTAATCTTATCTTTAGTCTGGAAAAAACAAGGGATAAAGGAGCATTCAGCTATGACAAAAAGGCAAATCCCCTATGCTGCGCAGGACGGCTTTTCTGTTTTTGAGGATACTATGGTAGAGATGACTTGGCAGGAGGTGCAGGCGGGAGCGGACAGAAGCGCTGTCGTTTTGCTGCCCATTGGCATTGTGGAGGGGCATGGCCCCCATTTGGATTTATCGGCGGATTTTTACATCAGCGCAATCAGCTGCCGCTTTTTAAAGCAGGAGCTGCAGCAAAAGGGGATAGAGGCGCTGATTGCCCCGCCCTTGTATTGGGGTGTGAGCCTGGATGTGGCGAAATACGCGGGTACCTTTTCGGTTCGTCCCGAAACCATGAAGGCTCTGCTGGCAGATATTCTGGCATCCCTAAAAAGCTGGGGCTTTCGCAGGATATTTGTGAGTAACGCCCATGGCGACGGCGTACATGTGGATGTGATACGCCAAGCGGTTCGGGAAGCAAATGATACCCCCGATTTCAGAGCCTATTTTTTATGGGAGCTGGGTATCGAAACCCCGCAAACAGTACCGTTTCCCACTACGCGGGAGGACCGTTACCAGCCCGATTACCATGCGGGAGCCATCGAAACCGCACAAATGGCGGCTTTTTTCCCCGAAAAGGTTCGCGGTGAGGTGGCAAAAACGCTGGCACCCCAAAACAGCTTTGACCCGCTTGCCTACTGCGGTGACCCCGCAAGCTATGAGCTTGAGTTTCATATTGAGGAGTTCACTGCCGCTATTGTGAAGCAGGACGCCTTGGGAATCGAGGCCATTTTGCTGCGGGATGGAAGGTAGCGCGGGGGTGATACCAGACCTTGCTTTAATTAGCATAAATACTAAACCGCACTAGCTGCCGTCGTGTTCAAAGCGCGCGCCGCAAACCCGGCAGCAGCGGTCACCCTTACGCCCCTGCCTGCACCCGCAGCTTTGGCATTCGTACCCACCGCCGGGCAGGGGGCGGCAAGTGTTTTTATGGCTACGGTAAAAGCAAAACAGCCGCTCGTCCTGCCTCAGCTCCACGGTTAACAGACCAATAAGGAAAACACCCACCCCGCCGCCCAGCGCAAGCGACACTAGCCGGAATACGCGCAGCGCGGAGCACACAAGTACATATTCCAGAAGCCTTGTTATGCCGGGAATAACTAAGAGAAGCAGGACAATTATCCCCACAAGGGTGTGCCCATAGCCAATAGAATTAATCTTTTTCATTTTTAATTTCATCATCACCCTCCCCCTATTCTAAAAAGCCTAGCCTGCGGCGGTTCTTTTAAAAAAATGAGCAATTGCTGTTATGCTTTTCGGCGAACGGGGAATAATAGCCCTGTTTCCATTTCCTCCGGGTCGCTCACGCTTTTATCATCCTTCAGATACCGCTCCATGGGTGCGCCGCACACCTCGTACTCCTTGTGCTCGGCCAGCCAGGCGCATATGGCATCATAGGCGCGGTTTATGCTCTCATACGGTCCCATATGGGTGGTGACGGCACAAAGCTGAGAGGGCAGCTCCTGAACATCGGGGTGTTCTCCCACAACCTGTACCTGCGCTTCTACATCCATGTTTTCGTAGGAAAATTCCTCCCCGCGGTAAAGCTGCTGCATGGCACCCGCACGGGTAAGCCCACGCTTTTGCATCTCGGCTAAAAGCTCGTCAAACAGCTCCCGCACCGCGCCGATGCAGATAGTTTTACGAATGGAAAATACCCGCTGAGGCGGGGTTTGCATGACGATAATGCTGTATTTTTCTGTTGGCATTGTTGTTGTCTCCATGTCTGTCATGTCTTCCTCCATCAGGCGAATCGCCTTTCGCAGCGTATGCAGCTCGCGGTAGGCACCCAGCCGGCGTTCGTGCAGTCTTTGTGCAAGCTCTTCACGGCTAAGCTCCACCAGGTCGGATACCTCCGCCAAAGAAAAGCCGTAGCGCTTGAGCGCCGTGATGCGAATAAGGTCATTAAGCTGTGATTCATCGTAATATCGGTACCCATTCTCTGGCCCCACATGGGCAGGACGCAATAGTCCAATGGCATCATAATGACGAAGCATTCGCGCCGAAATGCGGCAAAGCCGAGAGAATTCGCCAATGGTCAGCATGACAGAGCCTCCTTACTAATATTATAATAACCCGCGCACAGCGTCCTGCCCGCGGCATTTGAACCGGTTCAAGGCTATTCTACACCTTCCCACTGTGATAAGGTCAAGAAAGAATTTTGTGGCACAGCAGTTTTTTACCGGATGATTAATATATTAAGCCTTGTATGTAAAATCGTATCACCAATGCTTTTTTACTACTACTCTTTGTTTATAAAAAAGTATAAGATACCTATTTGTTCATTTGTTTTGCCTTGTATAACCGCTTCTATTATGATAATATTTATAATATAAAATATTGAATTATTTTCCATAAGTATAACAGTTGTATCGTAAAGCCATTTATTTATTCTCCTTAAAAAGGCCATGCAAGGGTCATCTCCGCAAGCCTTTGCACGACTTTTTTACAAGCTTTCTATCCTTTAATACGGATTAAAAGCGTAACCGAGTCAATTACTTTCTTTTATGGTTTTTCACGCGATATTTTACTTGCAATTCACTCTCTTTGAGGGAATTTGTATGCGGCTTTACGGGAAACGAAAAGGACAGAAGGAGTAATGCAAGATGGATGATAGCGAGCTGCTCATAACCCCTGACAGCGCAGGCGACACGTCCCGGGAGGACGTGCCGGACCAGACGATACCGCCAGCCGTCGCCGAAACCTCCGTGGAAGGCGTGCCAATGCCGGATAACGCGACAGCGCCCGCTGATTTTGCAAAAGCAGGCGACGAAGGCCCTGCCCCGCAAAATGCCGGGGAGGAAGTATGGGAAGGCCAAACGGGCAGCCGGCCCGCTCCTGCGCAGGAGCCCGCGCCCACGGAGCCTAAGGCCCCGCCGCAAGGCCCCGCCGCCATGGTTTGCCCCCGCTGCGGCAACCTGATTCCTTCGGGTAACTTCTGCCCCGTATGCGCCCTCAGTCTGCGGGGTTATCCCCCCGCAACCCCGGTTATGCCGGTACGTCCCGCACCGCCAAGACCCGCGCCCGTGTACTGCCCGCCGCCGCAGTATGATGCCGCCCGCTCTAATCCCGCGCAGATGCCCAGCGCAGCTTATTATGGGGGCGCGCAGGTAACCCCCCCGCACGTTGCGGCAAACCCGCCGCCACCTCCCGCGGGAGGCTATAGCCCCTATGAGGGAGCCACGGCGGGCGCGCCTATCTCCGGCGGGGTGCCTTCCCCTTATGCGCCTGCCGCCTACCACAACGGGCAGCCCCCTTATGGTTCCGCGCCGCGTTACGGCGAACGCCCGCCACGCAGGCAGGGCGCCCCCGCCCGCTGGTTTGAGGTAGTCGGCATTATCTTCGGCGCGTTTGTAACCATCATGCTCATTCTCATCACCGGGCTGCTTATCTACATTGCCTCAATTTTACCCGAATCCTATGCTTCTCAAAGCAACTACGGGTACCCCCCGGTTCCCGGCGGAAACTCGGAGGATTACAGCGGCGGCGGCTTTCCGCTGCCCGAAAACATCCTGCCGCAGTATTTTATTGGCGATACTGTGACGCAAAACAGCATTACCTATGAGTTTGAGTACTCCTTTACCGATGAGGAGGAGGGTACCCCCGTTGTAATTTTGGGTGTAACCTTTAAAAACAATTCGAGTAAAAGCTGCACCCTAACCCGCGACCTGTTCCGCCTAGAGGATGTAGAAGGCAACCCCTGCACGTTTTATGTGCCCAATGACAAGAGCGCAAAAAACACCCTTGACCGCACGGTGCTGATGCCGGGAGAGACCGCAAGTAAGCTGCTTATTTATGCCACCACACCCGGCGAGTACGATTACCTGCCGCTGTATGTCTTAAATAACGCGGGCAACGAGCTGTTTTATGTTTATGTTTCGCTTTATGACGAAAACTAAACTATTCGTATAAAAAAGGGGAGCGACAGCTCCCCTTTTTTACTTTGATTATTGCTCTTTACCCTAACGGGTAAGCGCCTCCCTCGACCGGAGGGTTTGGAACAAATAGCGGTGGTAGGCTTGTGTAACCTCGGCGCGCAAGCGCTTGCGTATGGGTACGCTCTCGCCGTTATCCATCAAAAATCCGTTATCCTCTAAGTTCTTAACATGGTCAAGGTTTACCAAAAAGCTGCGGTGGCAGCGATAAAAGGGCAGCCCCCCCAGCAGCTCCTCCAGCTCCCCCAGCGGCAGGTAGCATTTGTGTGTGGCTTGCCGCAAATGGATGTGCGTCGTGGTATCGAACACCTCGGCGAACAGGATGTCGGCGAGAAATATTTTCATGGAGGTTCGGTAAATCATTAGCTCAACATATCGCCCTTTATCCCCCAATAGGCGTCGGCAGCGCTCCATTGCCTGCAAAACACCTTCGTAGGTAATGGGCTTGGTCAAATAATGCAAGGCGTTTAAGGCATAGCCCTCTCTCATAAAGTCGGTGCTGGAGGTGATAAAGACCAGTGCCGCCTCACTGTCGGTTTCTCGCAGCCGGCGGGCAATATCCACCCCGCTGCTATCGCCTAAAAAGATATCCAGCATAAAGGCATCGTACTTTTGCGTTTGTATCCCCTGCCAAAAATCCTGCTCGCCGTGGTACAAGTCCACCGCCATCTCCAGCCGGTGTTCTTTGCCGTAGCGCTCAATCAACTCCCCCGTAATTTGCGCGTCCTGCACACAATCGTCACATACCGCTACCCTCATAGCAGTTTTACACCCTTCCTTTATACATCCGAGAACTTTTTTATTAATCTCTTTTTTCTACTAATTTCGTTAAAACGCGATTAGTGTTCTCAGATACTTTTTGGTGTGCCGCAAGCTATGACACCCCACGCTTATTTTACTGTATCCGACATCGTGCTGTAAAGTACCATCAGAATACCGATTCTCCGGAAAGTGGGGAATTGTGTATGAAACCCCGCGTAAAAATCCATAAATTAAAGCTTTTCACTTGATTTTTATACTCTTTTAAATCGGATATTAGTATTAGTATAAAAAGGCTGCCGGCAAAACAATTAGTTTTGCCGGCAGCCTTTTTTATCAAAGGTATAAATTCGGGTTTTTCAGTTTCACCTAGGGCGCAAGTATTTGCCCCAATCAGCCTACCGCAACATTGTTAAGCGCCTCGGCGGAGCTGACCCACAGCTCACCGGCGGCAGTAAACAGGTCGGTGGAGCCTTCAAAAATAGTCTGCTGCTCGGCGGGGTCGGTGGAATCAATTCCGGCGGCAAGCGTCGCCATTGCATCCGTATATGCCGCCATTGCCAAAACAATGCCCGCATAGGCTTCCTGATAGGGCGCGGGAACCACGTCGGCAAGCGTCGTCATCTGGTCGGTAATTTCACCCGAGCTGTTGTACAGGGCGGCATAAGCCGTCCACCAATCCGCCGAGCCGTCATAGGCCTGCATGGTTTCGCTCAGTGTTCCCAAAAATCCGTTATACGCCTCCACAATGGACTTCAGGTTTGCGCCAAATGCGTCATCCGCGGGAATTTCACCCGCGTCCCCTTGGTTCTGAGCGGGCGCGCCACAGGCGGCAAGAGAGAAAACAAGCAGTGCGGTGAGTAAAAGAGCCAAAAACTTCTTCATCTGTCGTATGTCCTTTCCTATCCTATGCTATCCTTTTCCGTTACCGGCATTCTGTATATTCTATTTTAAGAGGAATGCCGTTTTTTACCGGGAACAATATCGGGCGGTTGACCGCGGTTGTTCCGTGGTATATTTAATCACATTAGCCCTGCGAAAACAATCGGTTGTAGGTAAACGGCAGTATTTTTGGGTAAACTGCAGCACCTTGCTTTTTCCTATGGTTTATTGGAGTTTTCGAAAACCTATTTTATAAACCTTGTGAACTGGTCGGCTTTTCGGGAATCATCATCAAGTTGTTGGAACGTCGGCTCCCGCGCCGACAGGCGGCTTACTTTTCTTGCTTGAGAAAAGTAAGCAATTTGGCAAAAGCGAAGCAGGGACACCCTGCACCCAGCTAATACTAATCCCCTCAAAAATTGCTGATAAAAATCAAGTCAAAAGCTTTAGCTTATGGGTTTTCATGCAGATTTTTTATCGCTTTACTCTACATTTATTTTAAAGCATTGACAAGATAGAAGCTGTATGGTATATTGCTTATAGACCACATGGTCTAGACCATATAGTCTATGCTTTGGCAATACGAAAGCAGGTAACGGCATATATGAAGGAACATTTGTTTGAAAGAAAAGCGGAGCTGCTCGAGGCGGCTCTTTTGGAGTTTACCGAAAGAACCTATGAGGATGCATCCTTAAATAGCATCATAAAAAACGCGGGAATCAGCAAGGGGACCTTTTACTATCATTTTGCCGATAAGCAAGCGCTGTACCTGTTTTTACTGGAACGCGCGGCACAGGCAAAATGGGATTTTATAAACGAAAAGGCGGCGGCGAACCCGGCATTTTTCGCGGAACAGGGGATTTTCGAGCTGTTTAAGCAGCAGGCAAAGCTGGGCGCGGAGTTTGCGCGTGAACACCCTAAATACCACGCACTAGCGCAAAGGCTATCCGGTGAAAGGGAGCGCGCGGCTCATATCTACTCCATAGCAAAGGAGCATTTGGGCGGAGATACGGAAGATAAAATGGAAAGCATGGTGGATGCGGCCCTTGAACGCGGAGAACTAAGGGACATCTTTCCGAAGGAGTTTCTGGTTAAGGTATTAAGCTACTGCCTCAATGGCTTTGACGTCATCTTTTCAAAGCAGGGGGATGGCGATCTGGACAGGATGCTTGAAAACCTTGACCGGTATCTTGAATTTATACGAAAGGGTATGGGCAACAACCAATGAAAAGTAATTTTCTTACACGCAACGATAAGCCGCTGGCACTGGCATTTATTCTGCTCTCACTAATGTTTTTGCTGCTTTCCTTTACAAATAAGGGCTTTTTCCAGTGGGCATTTGAGCGGCACCAAAACCAGTTAAGCTGGTACATCCGCCCGCTGTTTTTAATTCCCTATTGCGTTTTCGCTTACCGCAGGAGCCTTAGCGGAATTTTTTGCACACTGTTTTTGCTGCTTACCAGCATGCTCTGGTTCCCAAAGCCCGATGTCGTCAGCGAGCAGGTAACCGCCTTCCTGCAGATGGAGCAGGACTACCTTACCGGCGAATGGACCCGGCTTAAGGTGCTTATTACCCTGATTGTTCCGCTTTCTCTGACTATTTTAGCGGTGGCGTTTTGGAAGCGCAGCCTATGGTTTGGCATAGCTGTGCTCGTTTTTATCGCGGTTGCAAAAATGCTGTGGAGCGTGGTTTTTGGCGGCGAATCGGGGCAAGCGATTATCGCCCCCGCGATAATCGGACTGTTGGTATGCATTGCGCTGCTATTCTTCGGGGTGCGCAGGCAGGAACGAAAAAAGGCGAAGAATACGGCGCAGGGGTAAAACGCCCCCCCTTTTTTCCTTACCGAAAGACCGAGCAGCGGCGAAAGCAATGCCGCTGTTCGGTCTTATACTATTATTGTGCCTCAAGGTGCTTATCCTCACCATGAAAAAAGGGGAGAAAAATAAAACGCCGCAGCCATGGGTATCGGCTGCGGCGTTCTATGCGGATAATAGTATCCGCTTTCCAGCTGCTGCGAAAGGAAAACCCGGGGGGCTTCTCACCGGCTACCTTTGCGCAAGGTCACGCAAGGCTTCTCCCGTCAGGCGGTACGCTGTCCAATCCTCCATTGGCACCGCGCCCAGGGAGCGGTAAAAGGCGATGCTGGGCGCGTTCCAGTTAAGCACCGACCAATCCATGCGGCGGCAGCCCTGCTCCAGCGCAAGCTGGGCAAGCTTTTTAAATATCTGCTTTCCAAAGCCCATGCCCCGGTATTCGGGCAGGAGGAACAAATCCTCCAGATACAGCCCGCCGCGGCCTGTAAAGGTAGAAAAGTTGTAAAAATATAAGGCGTACCCAATCTCCTTCCCCTCCAAAACTGCAAAAAATACCTGCGCGGTATGCTTCTCAAATATCCATTCCCGCAGGGTCTCCTCGGTTGCCTCAACCTCGCCGAGCATCTTTTCATACTCCGCAAGAGCCTTGATAAAGGTTAAAATAAGCGCGGTGTCGTTCTCGGTGGCAAAACGGAATTCACAGGTTTGCTTCATGCTGCCATTCTCCCTTTTTGTCTGTTTTATATGGACCCCATCCCATCGGGTATTCGTCTCACGCAGTAATACTAATCCCCTCAAAAAGAGTCGATAAAAATCCGCGTGAAAACCCATAAATTAAAGCTTTTCACTTGATTTTTATACTCTTTTAAATCGGATATTAGTATAAGGATAAAGCAAAGGGCGCACACTGTGCGCCCGAAAATAGTTAAAACAATACTTAGCCCACGGTAATGGTGCGCGAGGCCTTGGCGCGCTGGTCGCGGTTTAAAATGCGCTTGCGGATACGGACGGTTTTGGGGGTAACCTCCAAAAGCTCATCCTCCGCCAAGAACTCGAGGGCCTCCTCTAGGCTGAGGTTTTTGGGGGGTGTCAGGCGCAGGGCCTCGTCACTGCCGGAGGCGCGCATGTTGGTGACATGCTTTCTCTTGCAGACGTTAACCACCACATCCTCCGCCTTGGGGGAGGAGCCGACAATCATCCCCTCATACACCGGCACGCCCGCGCCTAAGAACAGCGCGCCGCGCTCTTGGGCATTGTACAGACCATAGGTAACGGTCTCGCCCGTTTCAAAGGCAATCAGCGAGCCCGTGGTGCGGCGGGGAATCTCGCCCTTATAGGGGCAGTAGCCGTCAAACACGGTGTTCATAATACCCTCGCCCCGCGT
This sequence comes from Bacillota bacterium, assembly GCA_023433405.1. Lineage (GTDB taxonomy): Bacteria > Bacillota > Clostridia > Oscillospirales > Ruminococcaceae > Acetanaerobacterium. The sequence continues at coordinate 30,494 of JAEZCT010000003.1, forward strand.
ATCGGTTAAAAACTCGCTGCGGTAGCCAAACAGTCCGCGGGCGGGTACAATAAACTCCACTCTCATGCGGCTGCCTACGGGGTGCATCTGAACCAGCTCGCCCTTGCGCACTCCCATCTTTTGCATTACCGAGCCAAGCGCTTCCTCTGGTACATCCACCACCAGGCGCTCCATTGGCTCGAGCAGGGTTTCGCCTTCCTTTTTAAACAGCACATGGGGCATACTCACCTGAAACTCATAGCCCTCACGGCGAATGGTTTCAATGAGGATGGAAAGGTGCATTTCACCGCGCCCCGATACCTTAAAGCTCTCCGCCGACTCGGTTTCGGCCACATGCAGCGAGACGTCCTTTAAAAGCTCCTTAAACAAGCGGTCGCGCAGGTGACGGCTGGTAACATACTTGCCCTCGCGTCCCGCGAAGGGGCTGTCGTTTACCGAGAAGGTCATTTCCACCGTCGGCTCGCTTATTTTAACAAAGGGCAGCGACTCTACGGCAGAGGGGTCGCAGACCGTGTTGCCAATGGAGATATCCTCAATACCCGAGAAGCAGACGATATCGCCAATGCTCGCCTCCTCAACCGGCTCGCGCTTTAAGCCCTCGATTTGGAACAGGGCGACGATCTTGCCGCGGTAGGGCTTTTGCCGCTCATGCCAGTCGGTGACCATTACATCCATATTGGTGCGAATGCGTCCGCGCTCCACACGCCCGATGGCGATGCGTCCGACGTACTCGTTATAATCGATGGAGGAAACCAGAACCTGCAAGGGCTGCTCCGGCTCGCCCTCGGGGGCGGGGACGTAATCTACAATCTTATCAAACAGCGGCGTCAGGTCCTCGCCGGGCGCGTCGGGGTCAAGAGACGCAGTGCCTTCACGGCCCGAGCAGTATACCACGGGGCTTTCCAGCTGTTCCTCGGTGGCGTCAAGATCCAAAAGAAGCTCGAGCACCTCGTCGGCAATTTCATGCAGACGCGCGTCGGAGCGGTCTATTTTATTGACCACGACAATAACCTTATGTCCAAGCGCCAAGGCGCGTTCGAGTACAAAACGGGTTTGGGGCATGGGGCCTTCAAAGGCATCCACCAGCAGCAAAACGCCGCTTACCATTTTAAGAATGCGCTCCACCTCACCGCCAAAGTCGGCATGGCCGGGGGTGTCTACGATGTTTATTTTAATACCCTTCCACCGGACGGCGGTGTTTTTGGCGAGAATGGTAATGCCGCGCTCGCGCTCCAGATCGCCGGAATCCATGACCCGTTCGCTGACGACCTGATTTTCCCGGAATGCGCCGCCCTGCCGTAGCATCTCATCCACCAAGGTGGTCTTGCCATGATCGACGTGCGCGATGATAGCGATATTGCGTAAATCTTCTCTTATCAAAAGTGCTTACTCCTTATTGCGCGCGATGGCGCACGGTTTCCCGCCAAAATTTCATACCTTTCAATTATAACCGTAACTCGAGCGCTTTTCCACAAGCTGTTTTTACGAAACTGTGCATATTTCGTTTGAAATTTTTGATGTTTTAAACAAATTTGCATTAAAAAATGCTTTTCTAACCGCGAAAATACCGCCGCTTATTCTATCGGGATTATTTATTTGACAATAAATAATTATGTAATATAATAAAACCACGCTTATATATTATGATATTATGGATGGCGGTGCTTTGGTTTTTTATGCCCCCTTCCATGAAGATGAAAGGTGATGTCTCACATAAATGAAGAAACTATGCCTTGCTTTATCTGTACTGCTGCTCATTGCCATACTCGTAAGCTGTGTAGCCGCGCCTTCCCCCGGTTTGCCCTCCTCCAGCGCGGCACCGGCCGTTTCATCCGTGCCACAGGGGGATGACGGGGCTTCTTGGCCTGTATATCTTAAAAAATCAAAGATAGCGAGCCAGCCGGCGAGTTTTATCCCTATCGATGAGGTTGGAGGCTTTGACCCCGCAATTATAACAAAGGAGCTGCTTGCAAAGCCCTCGTCGCTGCCTGATGCCTCTGTGGAGTCAATTCCATACTGGACAGGCTTTGTTATTGATAACATGGCGACCATTAACTTTGCGGACGCCAGATGGAAAGACCTGACGGACGGCTCGGGTAATTTTTATGAGGAAAATATTAAAGTAATTGCCGATGAGGGCTTTAACTGCGCTCGGGTTTTATACAGCTTATCTTACCTTTCCAATGTGGACGACCCGCTTAGCATTAACGAAACACAGCTAAAAAGTCTGGATGAGCTGATTTCATGGGGCATAAAATACAATGTTCACATCATGCTAAGCATAACCGGGCTGCCCGGCAAGGGGGCGGAAATGGACGAGCAAACTAAATATATCTGGCCGAATGAGGCTCTGGATAATGAGTTTGTGTCTACCAACAACACCCTGTTTTCTGATACCCAGCTTGCGGATTTATACCGGCAATATATGGCCATGCTGGTATCACGCTACCGGGAGCTGCCCAGCCGCTACCTAAGCGTGGAGCTATTGGCGGAGCCTGCTGTGCCGGATTGGGATGTAACCGTTTATGAGGATGTGCTGGTTCCGATTGTCAGTGAGCTCAAAGGCATTGACCCCCAGCGTATTTTTATTGCAAACGATGTCGCAAAGCAGGTTCCCGAGCGGCTCGCGGAGATAGGCTGCGCGCTATCGCTGCATAACCACATATATTCGGTAGACAATTCACGCTTTCCGGAGATAGAGTATCAGCCCACATGGCCAATGCAGTATTTTCCGGGGATAATCAACGATCCAAACCAAGTGCTTACTTTGGTCAGCGAGCAGGGCTTTGGGCAGGGAACCGTTGAGGTTTATGTTAATCATCTGGATTGGAGCAAAGGCGGCCTTACCGTGAAAGCCGACGGGCAGGAGATATTAAGCGCTGTGCCCGATAAATCCGGCTGGTTCAGCGCCGATTTGGCGCAGGGAGTAAAAAAGCTGACCATCGGAATAAACCAGCCCGGCCACATTGAGATTAATGGGGTAAGGGTAGCTCAAAGCGGTTTGGAGCCTGTGACACTGGTACGGCACGACATCTATACCTCGGAAGAACCCAACGAAATGCCGACAATTATGGTTCACCCCGACGGGGCGCTTGAAAACATCTCCGGTCAGGCCTTGGATTCCGACTACTTTTACCGTACCTACCTAAAAAAGTTTATTGACACCACAAAAAAATACAATGTCGGCTTTTTAATGACCGAGGTCGGAACCGATACCTACAGCCTTTCTAAGGAGGATTATAAAGCATACGAGAGCACATGGCTGAAAGCGCTGCGTGACAACAATATTCCTTGGATGTATAACTGCCTGCACGGGGTGTTCGCTCCTCAAGGCTCTGTTCAGACGGATGTTGCGTACTCGTGTGGCTTTACGCAAATAGAGCAGGTTCCCGGCACGCCCTTTGAAAAGGTTACGGAGATTTTTGAGTTTTTGCAAAGCTACAGGTGACCCTTTTGCAGCAGGCACCCATAGCAAAGCCTACCAAAATAAGATAACGCCTAATGAAGAACCGCGCTTGGTCACATTACGCCAACGCGCGGTTCCTCTTTTAGACGTTTATGCGCTATGGTTTATTGGAGTTTCCAAAAACCTATTTTATAAACTTTGTTATTTGGTTGGCTTTTGGGTAATCATCATCAAGTTGTTGGAACGTCGGCTCCCGCGCCGACAGGCGGCTTACTTTTCTTGTTCGAGAAAAGTAAGCAAAAGCGAAGCAGGGACACCCTGCACCCAGCTCAAAGCAAGGGCAAAC
>JAEZCT010000077.1 GCA_023433405.1 Bacillota bacterium
GGTTTATTGGATACTATTTATGTATGGAATGAACAACTAGTAAATTATGGTACAAAAATAATTCAAGCAAGAAGTCAATTTATCCAGAATATCAATGAAATAGTTATAGATCTCCATCGTAAATTAAGTAATGGACGTGAAAATCTATACATTTCATATGAGCCAAATACGTCGGCAGATGAATTTGCACATAGATTAGAAAAAAGCCTAGAACGTGATATTAATTTCAAAGTTACAAGTGTTGGACCACAACGTGATGACTTAAGTTTTTATGTGAATGATCGAGATATTCGTAAATTTGGATCCCAGGGACAGCAAAGAACTGCTGCCTTATCTCTAAAACTATCAGAAATAGAGTTAGTAAAAAAAGTAACTTGTGATAAACCAGTATTATTGCTAGATGATGTATTATCCGAGTTGGATAGAAATAGACAAAATCAGTTACTTGATAGTATTGAAGATATTCAAATTATCCTCACATGTACTGGTGTTGAGGATTTCGTTAAAAAGCGAATGAAAACGGAAAAAATATTTAGAGTAACGAATGGTTTTGTAAAGGAAGAGTTAGAAAAAACAAGTAGATAAATTAACACTTTTAGTGCAGGAGGATAGATATGAGCAAGGATTACGGAGCTGACCAAATACAAATATTAGAAGGGCTTGAGGCTGTTCGAAAAAGACCAGGTATGTATATCGGAAGTACCTCAAGTCGTGGTTTACATCACCTAGTTTATGAAATTGTAGATAATGCAGTGGATGAAGCTTTGGCAGGATATTGTAATACAATTGACGTATCTATTAATACTGATAATTCTATTACTGTTATTGACAATGGTCGTGGTATACCAGTTGAAATAAACAAAAAAAAGGGAATATCTACAGTTGAAGTTGTGTTTACAATTTTACATGCTGGCGGCAAATTTGGTGGTGGAGGATACAAAGTTTCAGGTGGACTACATGGTGTTGGTGCATCGGTAGTAAATGCCTTATCTGAGTGGCTTGAGGTTGTAGTTGAACTAGAGGGAAAAAGATATGAGCAACGTTATGAAAGAGGAAAAGTAATTAAGCCTCTACAAGTGGTTGGAGAATCTGATAAGACTGGGACAACAGTAACCTTTTTACCAGATAAACAAATATTTGAAGAAACAGTTTTTGACTACGAAATACTGAAACAGCGTTTACGTGAAATGGCATTTTTAACAAAAGGGTTAAAAATCATTCTACGTGATAAGCGTGAAGAAGAAGAAAAGGTAAAAGAATTCCATTATGAAGGTGGAATTAAAGAGTATGTTCAATACTTAAACAAACACAAAAATATTATTTATCCTGAGATTATTTACTGTGAAGGAAATAAAGATAATGTATATGTTGAAGTAGCAATGCAGCACAATGACTCTTATACTGAAGGCTGCTATAGCTTTGTAAATAATATTACAACACCTGAGGGTGGTACACACTTTACTGGTTTTAAAAATGCTTTAACAAAAACATTTAATGATTATGCTCGCCAAATGAAATACTTAAAAGATAACGAGCAAAATCTATCAGGAGAAGATATTCGTGAAGGACTTACCGCTATTATTAGCATTAAAATTCCTGAACCTCAATTCGAGGGACAGACAAAGCAAAAGCTTGGAAATAGTGAAGCAAGAGGAGCTGTTGATAGTGTTGTTTCAGAACAGTTAACATACTTCTTAGAACAGAACCCAGCAGTAGCCAAGGTTATTCTTGAGAAAGCAGTACTTGCACAAAGAGCAAGGGATGCGGCAAGAAAAGCAAGAGATCTTACGCGAAGAAAGACTGCATTAGAAGGTATGAGTTTACCAGGTAAACTTGCTGACTGTTCAGATAAGGATCCAAAAAACTGTGAAATTTATATCGTAGAAGGTGATTCTGCGGGTGGATCAGCAAAAACAGCACGTTCTCGCGCAACTCAAGCAATCCTACCATTACGTGGTAAAATCCTTAATGTCGAAAAATCAAGATTAGATAAAATTCTTGTAAATAACGAAATCAAGGCAATGATTACTGCATTTGGTACTGGTATCTCGGATGATTTTGATATAAAAAAATTACGTTATCATAAAATTATTATTATGACAGATGCCGATGTTGATGGTGCGCATATTAGTACATTGTTATTAACATTCCTGTATCGTTTCATGCCAGAATTAATTCGTCAGGGTCATGTATATCTTGCACAACCACCTCTTTATAAAGTGGAAAAAGGAAAGCAGGCATGGTACGCCTATAATGACGATGAATTAAATCGCATTCTTACTGAAATTGGCCGTGATCAAAATAATAAGATTCAGCGTTACAAAGGTCTTGGTGAAATGGATGCGGAACAGTTATGGGATACAACGATGGATCCAGAGAAAAGAGTTTTGCTTCGTGTTATGATTGATGAAGAAAACTCTTCTGAAGTTGATGTTACATTTACAACATTAATGGGTGATAATGTCGAGCCTAGACGTGAGTTTATTGAAGCAAATGCAAAATATGTTAAGAATTTGGATATCTAATATCTGAATGTGTAGTATTTAGTTAAGATATCAACAACGGAGGAAATAGAATGGACGAGAATATCTTTGACAAGATTCATGATGTGGATCTGAAAAAGACTATGGAAACATCCTATATCGAGTATGCCATGTCAGTTATTGCAGCCAGAGCCTTGCCGGATGTAAGAGATGGTTTAAAACCGGTACAGCGTAGAATCCTATATGCAATGATTGAACTAAATAATGGACCTGATAAGCCACATCGTAAATGTGCGCGTATTGTAGGCGATACCATGGGTAAATATCACCCTCATGGTGATAGCTCAATTTATGGTGCATTAGTTAATCTTGCACAGGAATGGTCTACAAGATATCCATTGGTCGATGGACATGGTAACTTTGGATCTGTCGACGGTGATGGTGCTGCTGCGATGCGTTACACCGAAGCAAGATTAAGCAAAATCTCGATGGAAATGCTTTCTGATATCAATAAAAATACAGTAGATTTTGATCCAAACTTTGATGAGACGGAAAAAGAACCACGTGTGTTACCATCAAGATACCCAAATCTTTTAGTAAATGGAACCTCTGGTATCGCGGTTGGTATGGCAACTAACATTCCGCCTCATAATATGCGTGAAAT
>JAEZCT010000078.1 GCA_023433405.1 Bacillota bacterium
GAGAAATTTTTTAGCCAGACAAGGCGAAAAGCGCAGGAATACTTGCCGTATTCCGAGCATTTTCAACGCAGTATGGCGGAAAAATTGCCGTCTAAATGGTATTGCAAGCTATGAGAACAGGTTCTAATACTAATCCCCTCAAAAAGAGTCGATAAAAATCCGCGTGAAAACCCATAAATTAAAGCTTTTTACTTGATTTTTATACTCTTTTAATTCGGATATTAGTATAAGGGGCCGTCAGGCTTAATCATACGGCTGCATGCTATTTATAATAAAAATTGAGACTGGTTATGAAAATAACCAGTCCGTTTTTTGGCGTGCCTAAGAGGATTCGAACCTCCGACCTGCCGCTTAGGAGGCGGCCGCTCTATCCTGCTGAGCTATAGGCACATATATTATAGGCAGAAAGGAAAAGCTGTTTTTAACAAAAGCAGTATTTATGTTACACCAAAACCGGTGTATTGTCAACCAACGCGTTTCCTTCGCCCTGATGAAAAGCCGGTAAACAATAGGATAAACCGGGAATACGGTTAAAAATGAAACCGGCGGGTAACGATAACATTAAGGGATGACATTATGGGTAATGCGTGGTAATATATGCATAAGTGCTTTTTTACATTTAATAAGGCCTCGTATGTAATACTAATCTCCTCAAAAAGAGTAGAATTTAAGATAAAAATCCGCGTGAAAACCCATAAATTAAAGCTTTTCACTTGATTTTTATACTCTTTTAAATCGGATATTAGTATTAGTATAAAATCTAGCCGCATACGTTTTTTAACTGCTAGGCTGCTGCAAGGCTCAGGCATAGTACTATAGGTGCGCTGCAAAGTGATGCCCTCCGGTCACACCAATGGAACGTAAAGGACAAAAAAGGATATGAAATATGAAAAATCGTGCGGTGCCGTGGTATACCGCTATTACTGTGACAGATTGGAACTGCTTTTAATCAAGCATAAGGCAGGGGGGCATTGGTCGTTTCCCAAAGGACATGTGGAGGACGGCGAGACCGAGGAGCAAACCGCCCTGCGGGAGGTAAAGGAGGAAACGGGGCTGACTGTCGCGCTGGAGGAGGGCTTTCGGGAAAGCGTGCGCTATCACCCCCGCCCGGATCTCAGCAAGACGGTAGTTTATTTTATTGGTGAGGCTGTTTCGGGGAAGGCACACGCGCAGGAGGAAGAGATTGACGAGCTGCGCTGGGTTGCGCTTACGGAGGTGGAGCCTATGTTAACCTACGCAAACGACCGCAAGCTGCTTGCCCGCGCAAAAAGGCACCTTTGTTAACACATCGCGGCATTGCTTTTTTAGGGTCTCTTTGCTATAATAATGTCTGCCAATTCCGTTTCTTTCCAAGCCGGGGAGAGGCGGGGTGACAGTATAAACCGCTGCCCGGCAAAGGAGAAGGCATATGCAAAGGCGGCGGGTTTCTACACTCTTTTATTTTACGCCTAAATAGGCGTTTAAGGATGCGATACTTGTGCGTTTATCCGGCTCCCAGAAAAAACATATTGCAACCAACCAGCCTGTACGCGTTATCTGCCTTAGTTTTATCATTGTAATCATGCTGGGCACGATTATTCTCACCCTTCCCTTTTGCTCCAAGGACGGGCAGTTTACCCCGTTTCTCGACGCACTGTTTACCGCGACCTCGGCTACCTGCGTAACGGGGCTTGTGGTATACGACACCTTTCTTAAATGGAGCTTTGCCGGGCAGCTTATCATCCTGCTGCTCATACAAATCGGGGGGCTGGGCATACTGACCATAACCTCGTTTTTTAATATCGCGCTGGGGCGCAAGCTGGGGCTGCGCGGCGCGCATCTTGCCTCGGAAACGGCTAACGCGCTGGATTTATCGGATACACCCAGGCTGCTAAAGGCGATTATGCTGGTCTCCTTTTTGTTTGAGACGGTGGGCGCACTGCTGTTAATGGCGGATTTTGTGCCGCGCTACGGCTCTGACGGGGTGTTTCTATCAATATTCTTGTCGGTTTCCGCCTTTTGCAACGCGGGCTTTGACCTTTTGGGGCGAGAGGGCGAATACATTAGCCTTAGCCATTATAACGACAACACTTATGTACTGGTAATCATCTCGTTTTTAATCATCTTTGGCGGTCTCGGCTTTTTGGTGTGGAAGGACCTTGCACAATACCGCAAAACCAAAAAGCTTTTGCTGCACACCCGGGTGGTGCTGGTGGTTTCGGGTATACTTATTGCTGCGGGAACCCTGATGTTTTTATTGTTTGAATGGCACAACGAAAAAACCATTGGATCGTTGCCGATTGCACAACGAATTCTTGCTTCGTATTTCCAATCTGTTACAAGCCGCACGGCGGGGTTTAACAGCGTGGATATGCTGGGGATGAACAGCATAACAAAACTGTTTATGATTATTTTAATGTTCATTGGCGCGTCGCCTGGCTCTACGGGCGGCGGTATAAAAACCACCACCTTTGCGGTAATTATTATAACCGTGGCAAGCGTTGTTTCCGGGCGTGAGGATGCGGTGCTGTTTAAACGGCGCGTGGATAAGCCCATTGTGTACAAGGCGCTTTCCATCTCGGTTTTTGCGGTGATTATTGTGCTGACGACCATGTCGGTTATCTACTTTACGAGTGAGGAAGCCATCGACGGCATGAACGCGCTGTTTGAGTCGGTATCCGCCTTTAGCACGGTGGGGCTTTCCACCGGGGTTACGCAGATAGCCAACATCCCCTCGCGCATAGTGTTAATTATCGCGATGTTTATCGGGCGCGTCGGGCCTGTCTCCATGGCGCTTTCCCTCTCCCTGCGGCAGGGGCGCCGCGCCGAGATTATCCCGGAGGGGAAGATTTTGGTGGGATAGCCCTCAGATGTTGTTATCCGCCGTTTGCACCGGCCATACGGGAGATATCCCTTTCATACAACCCAAACCTTTTTGGCGGCGGACAGCTTTTTCGCTTTTCAGGGAACAGGCGGCATATTCACAAGGCGGTGGCGTTACCGCTTAGGGATAGGTGCTTTTTCTATGGCAAAGCGTTAGCTTTCGCCGCCTTTTATTATAACCCCTATGCTTTTCTGGGAGATTTGTATGGGTGCCTTGTGCGGTCTTTTCTTGCGCAGAAAAGAATACCGTTTAAAATAACCGCTTTTTAGAGGAGGGCACCCATTATGGGGAGTGTAAAGCCCAGCGTGCGGCTGCTATACGCGTGGTGGACGATGCTGTTTGCCGCCGTCATCCTGCTTTGCCTTGCGGCACTGCCCTTGGCGGAGATATCAAGAACCCTTTGGCTTACCGTCACAATCGGTTTGCTTGTGGCGTTTTCGGTATTGTTTGGCTGGTATCTGCCCGCCCGTTACCGCAGCCTTTCTTACAAGCTGTGCCGCGAAACCATCGTAAAGCGCTCCGGTGTGCTGGTGATGCGCGAGCGGTTTCTGTATGTGAAGAATATACAGTTTGCTTTTGTAGAGGTGACGCTTTTGGATATGATTTTTGATACCTACACGCTGTGCGTGCGCAGCGCGGGGGTATCCCTAGCCCTGCGGGGGCTGGAGCAGGAGACGCTGGCCGCCGCAAGTGAGCTGTACCCGGTGCTGTTTGCGGCGGAGGACATCCCCAAAAAGCCCGAACGACATCGGGGCGGGTAGGCGGCAGGGTTTCTGTATATACCGCGGGTCGCCCCAATTTTTAAGGAAAGGCGTGGTGGCAGGTATGGGCAAGCAGGGCTTTCGCCCCCATCCGGCAGCGATATTCGGCTATCTCTCCCGCGTGGTATACCTGCTTATCATCCCGTTTGCGCGGGGGCTTTTTTTAGCCCTGCGGGCGGGCAGCCTGCTTGCGTGGGCGCACGGCGCGTGGTTTGATATTTTGGTGCTGCTTTTTATCGTGGGGCTTGCGGTGGTGCGCTGGCGGCTTACCATATACCGCTATGACGAGAAGGGGCTGTACCTTGCAAGGGGCCTGCTGCTGCGCCGCACCCAGTTTTTGCCCATGAAGCATATTACCACCCTTTCGGTGGAGTACCCGTTTTTACTGCGCCCCATTCGCGCGGTGGTGCTGCGCGCCGACACAACGGGCGGCAGCGCGCGCAGCTACGATTTTGAGGTACTGGTGCGCAAAAAGGATGCAGAGGCGGCACTGGGCGCGCGCCTCTGCCAGGCGGACCCGCCCCGCCGAGCAAAGCGCGTTTATTTCCCCCACTCCCTGCATATTGCGGCGCTCAGCGCGTTTTTATCAAACTCCTTTGCGGGGGTATTGTTTGCCTCAGCGCTAATCTCCCGCGCGGGCAGCGTTTTTGGAGAGAAACTGGAGGGCAAGGTGTTAAGCCTGCTTGCCCAAATATCCTCCTCCATTGAGTTGGGCATTCCCCCCATTGCCACAATGCTTGCGCTTATTATTCTGGGCGGGTGGTTTATTGGCTTTGTGCGCAACCTGCTGCGGCTTACGCGCTTTCGCGCGGCGCGGTCGGGCAGGCTGCTAACCATTACCGGGGGACTTGTTACCCGGCGCACCTACAGCGTGGATGTGGGAAAGGTGTTTTATCTGGATATCCGCCAAAGCCTTATGACCCGCCTTTTGCGCATCCAGCTGGTTTTTATTCGCTGTACGGGCTACGGAAAGGGCAAAAACGAGCCCTCGGCGCTGATTCCCGCCGCCACCCGCTCGGAGCTTGCCTACACGCTCAGCGGGCTTTTGCCGGGCATTCGCCCTCACGCCCGCACCCTAAAGCCCCGCCCCGGCGTCTGGCCCCGTTACCTGCTGCCGTGGCTGTTTGGCGTGCCGCTGCTGCCGGGGGTCTATTGGGCTGTGTACCGCCTCTTTCCCCTGTGGCGGCAGCTTTCTAATTTTTTGTTTTTTATGCTGTGGTTTCCGCTGGGGTGGGTGCTTGCGCTGAAGCTGCTGGATTTTTTTACGGCGGGTGTGTCGAATGAGGGTGGCATTCTTACCCTGCGTTATTCGCGGGGGCTAATTTTGCATACGGTGGCGGTGCGCCCGGAGCATGTTGCGATGCTTACCGTCAGCCAAAGCCTGTTTCAGCGCAAAAAGGATAGCTGCGACCTCATAGTGCGAACCGACCGCGAAAGCCATGGGTTTGAGAGCAGCCACAAGGTAAAGGGACTCGACCGCAGGCAGACCGTGCAGCTCTTGGGGCTGCGTTACTCCTGACGCGACCGCGAGGCGTAATTGCCGAAACAATGCCGCCCTTATTTTGGATATTGACTTTTTTCTATGTGTTTGCTATAATGCGTGATATGATATAGAAATTTTTCTATATCATATCACGCATTATCTGCCTTTTTAAGTATCGTCACAATTTTTAAAATGGTTAACAGTAATACTAATATCCGATTAAAAAGAGTATAAAAATCAAGAGAAAAGCTTTAATTTATGGGTTTTCACGCGGATTCTTATCGGCTCTTTTTGAGGAGCTTAGTATAAGATAGGCAGACAAGCTCCCGATATTGCCGCCGACGGAGAAGGATGGACTTTTATGCTTGAGGATGATAAGGACCTGGTTCGGGCGCTGAAGGCGCTGGCGGATGATACCCGCTTGGAAATTGTGCGTATGCTCTGTGAGCAGGAGCTGTGTGCCTGCCATATCCTCACCCGCTTTCACATTACACAGCCTACGCTGTCCTATCATATGCGGCTGCTTACGGAATCGGGGCTGGTGGTTTCCCGCAGGGAAGGGTCGCTTATTTGGTATACGTTAAGCCGCGAGTGCTTTTTAAGGGTAAGGGAGCATCTGTGCCGGTTCTGCGAGAAGCTGAAAACGGCACGGTACGAGGTACTATAACGGGGGAAAATGGCGTTAATCGTAACCCATAGCCGCACAGGCAGGTACGGCACAGCGGTAACAGGGTACAGCATTCGTTTTTTTCTTAAAAACCGGGAAGACTATATGCATAGGAACCAACGAAAGAAAGTCATAAATAACGCCAAGGTGCTGGCACCGGAAAGGAACACGACAATGGAAAACACCGAAAGCAATATGGGTAATGAGGTTAATGAGACTAATATTGGCAAAGAAAAGAGCAAGCGGGGTCTTGCGTTAAAGATTATTGTTCCTGTCGTTCTGGCTGCGGCGGTCGCGGGGGTTTGGCTTGCGAAAAATCCCGGCGGCATTCCGACAATCGGCGGGGCGGCGGAAGATACCAGCAGTGTTTGCGGCGCGGCGCCACCGGCAGTGATACTGGAGGAGGCCTCACGCGAGGCACAGTCTATCCCCGCTGAGCAGGCGGCCGATTTTGCGCTGGCAATGAGCGACGATTTTGACGAGGAACGCATTCGCGGCTACGGCGTACCGGTTATCCTAAAATTCGGCGCACAGTGGTGCGGCCCCTGCCGCAGCTTTGAGCCGATTATCCAGTCTGTGCAGCAAAAGGTGGCGGGCAAGGCGATTATTAAGGATATCGACGTTGACAAATACCCGGAGCTCACCCAAAACTATCCCATCAGCTCCATCCCCGCAATGGTGCTGTTTGATGCGGAGGGAAAGCCCTTTGAGTCGGACGACGCCTCCTTCCTGCTGACCTATTATGGCAACCAAAGCACCGGGGAGGTCGTCTATTCAATGATAGTCGGGGCGCTTTCAGAGGAGAATATGCTTGACCTTCTTACCGCAATGGGGATGTCGGAGCAGTAAGTGTGAGCGCCGTTGTGGTGGCGGCATGGATAAAACAAAAAACATGAGCACGGCAGTTGCAGCAAAGGAATAGGCATAACCGAACGGATTGACATGGCTTGTAGTATCCCTGTGCATTTTTTGTAAAAGGATACAAAAAAGCCGGAAAGGCTGGGATATACCGAAACTATGGATGCGATTATTAACGAATGGCTGGAGCCCTTTTCCGCCGCGATTATGAATAACCCGTGGCTTGCCCCGGTACTTGCGCTGTTTGCGGGGGTGCTTACCTCTTTTTCTCCCTGCTGCTTATCGAGCGTGCCGCTTGTCGTCGGCTATGTGGGCGGTGTTGGCGACCGCAACGCAAAGCGTTCCTTTTTATACTCCGCCGTTTTTGCGGGGGGCATGGCAATAACCTATACCTCACTGGCAATTGCGGCGTCCCTGCTTGGACGCATGATGAGCGGTGCGGGCAAGTGGTGGTATGCCGTGCTTGCGGTGCTCATGCTGCTAATGGCACTGCAAACCTGGGGAATTTTTAACTTTATTCCCTCCACCAACGCCCTTTCTAAAAATAAAAAGCGGGGCTTTGCAGGAGCCTTGCTTGCCGGTATCTTGGCGGGGCTGTTCTCCTCCCCCTGCGCTACCCCTGTGCTGGTGGCACTGTTAGCGGTGGTAATGCAAAGGGGCAGCTTTGCCTGGGGCGTTATGCTGCTTTTGCTCTACTCCATCGGTCACAGCACACTGGTGCTGATAGCCGGAACCTCGGTGGGCTTTGTCAAGCGACTTTCGGCAAGCCCAAGGTATGGGCTTGCCAGTAAAATACTCAACATTATCATGGGTATATTGATGGTGCTGCTTGCGCTGTACCTGTTCAGTATTGCGTTTTAACTCAGTACAGTGAATTTACATTTGGCGGGTATCCCCTCAGATGTAAAGCGGGGGTATCTACACGGCGAAGGAGGAAAACAGATGGTCGTGCGTACGGCAGAGTTACGGCTTTACGCGCCTTGGGTGCATTCCCTCAAAGAAAAACGCATGGTGGTCAAAAGCCTGCTTGCGAAAACCCGCGCCCGCTTCGGGATATCCGCCGCGGAGGTGGACGCCCAGGATGTACATCAGACCATCGTACTGGGGCTTGCCTGTGTTTCCGACTCGCTGCTAAACGCAAGCGAAATTATTGACGGTGCGGTGCGGTTCATTGGCGCAAATACCGAGGCGGAGGTTACCGACGTGCTGCTTGAGACCCGCTAGGCGAAAGGCGGTCTGCGGGGGTATTCCCCCCAGGATCGCATAGCTTATTGGAGTACCCTAAATCAGCATGATAAACCTCGTGAATTTGTGGGCTTTTCGGTAATCATCATCAAGTTGTTGGAACGTCGGCTCCCGCGCCGACAGGCGGCTTACTTTTCTTGTTCGAGAAAAGTAAGCAAAAGCGAAGCAGGGACACCCTGCACCCAGCTCAAAGCAAGGGCAAAC
>JAEZCT010000043.1 GCA_023433405.1 Bacillota bacterium
TTGGCGATGCTCTCCAGCTCTTGTCGTTGCTCATCGCTTAGGCGTACAGGATACTTTTTTGGCTTCATTTGATACTCCCCCTTTGGGGAATATTATAACATCATTATTAGTCGACGCAAAGTGCTAGTTAAATATAACATCGATTGCAAACGCCTAGTCCCTTGCTCTGGTATTGACCTCCTCAAGAATAGCCGGCAGAAATTCTGCCACGGGCATTGCGCCCTTGTCGCCATCCTTGCGGGAACGTACCGATACGGTGCTGTCGCTTTCTTCCTTCTCACCGACCACCAGCATATAGGGAATCTTGGCAAGCTGTGCTTCACGAATCTTGTACCCCATCTTTTCGGGGCGCAGGTCGATTTCAACGCGGATATCCTCTGCATTCAGGCGGTCAGCCACCTTTTTCGCATAATCCGCAAAGCGCTCCGATATTGGGATAATCTTAACCTGCACCGGCGCAAGCCAGGTAGGGAACGCGCCTGCGAAATGCTCGATTAAAATACCAATAAAGCGTTCAATGCTCCCAAAGGCCACACGGTGAATCATTACCGGACGGTGCTTTTCGCCGTCCGCGCCGGTGTACTCCAGCTCAAACCGCTCGGGCATCTGGAAGTCAAGCTGAATGGTGCCGCACTGCCAGGTTCTGCCCAGTGAATCCTCCAGGTGAAAATCGATTTTGGGTCCGTAAAACGCGCCGTCACCCTCGTTTACCACATACTTGCGACCCAGCTCATCGAGTGCCTCGCGCAGGGAGCTGGTTGCGTGTTCCCAATCGGCGTCGCTGCCCATGCTGTTTTCAGGGCGGGTGGAAAGCTCCATGTGATAGTGAAAGCCAAACAGGCTGTAAACCTCATCAATCAGCGAAACCACGCCCTTAATCTCCTCCTGAATCTGGTCGCGGGTCATGAAGATGTGGGCATCGTCCTGGGTAAAGCAACGCACCCGCATCAGCCCGTGCAGCGCCCCCGAAAGCTCGTGGCGGTGTACCAAACCAAGCTCGCCCACACGCATGGGCAGCTCGCGGTAGGAATGGGGCTCCAGCTTATAGGTAAGCATACCGCCGGGGCAGTTCATCGGCTTTACGGCGTAGCCCGTCTCATCAATCATCGTGGTATACATGTTTTCTTTGTAATGGTCCCAGTGACCGGAGTTTCTCCAAAGCTCCTGATTGAGGATAATAGGGGTGGATATCTCCTGATATCCCGCCTTTTTATGCACCTCGCGCCAATACTCAATGAGCAGATTCTTCACAACCATACCCTTGGGCAGGAAGAACGGGAAGCCGGGGCCTTCATCTAACAGCGCAAACAGTCCAAGCTCCTTGCCAAGCCTCCGGTGATCCCGCTTTTTGGCCTCCTCCAGCCGCTCTAAATACTCGTCAAGCTGCGATCTCTTGGGGTACGCGGTGCCGTAAATGCGACAGAGCATCTTGTTTTTTTCACTTCCCCGCCAATACGCGCCGGTGGCGGAGGTAAGCTTTACCGCCTTGACCGGGGCGGTGGTAAACAGATGAGGTCCGGCACACAGGTCGGCAAACTCACCCTGACGGTACATGGATATCTTTTCACCCTTACCCGCGTGTTCTTCTATAAGCTCCTGCTTATAAATCTCGCCATGCTCCCTCATAAACGCGAGAGCCTCGTCGCTTGAGAGCTCATAGCGCTCAAGCGGCAGCTCCTCCTTGGCGATTTTAATCATTTCCTCCTCAATCTTTGTCAAATCCTCAGGAGTAAACGGGGTCTCAACGTCAAAATCGTAATAGAAGCCGTTGTCTATCGCGGGGCCAATGGCAAGCTTTGCGGCGGGGTACAGGCGCTTTACTGCCTGTGCCAGAATATGGGACGCGGTATGCCAAAAGGTTTTTTTGCCGTCCGCATCGTCAAAGGTCAATAGTGACAGCGTGCAATCCGCCGTAAGCGGGGTGCGCAGGTCAATGAGCTTTCCGTCCGCTTTGGCGCTGCAAGCGGCCCTATACAGCCCCGCGCCCAGCTCCTTTGCTATTTCTCCCGGGGTGATGCCCTCCTGGTACTGCTTGACGATACCGTCTTTGAGTTCAACATTAATCATGATAACACGTCACTCCCTGTGTAAAATTCGATAAATTTCTCAAAATAAAGGTGATATAATAATAAAAAGCCCCAGCCCCGAATAATAATATCGGGGTGAGGCATTACTGCTCCACGGTTCCACCCGGTTTGCGACCCGGCTTGCGACAAGGCGCAATTACCAAATCACCGCTTGTTCCTAAGCACGGTAACGGGTGCAGGACGCCGCTTGTTTTCGGGCCAAAAGACCCTCCCACAGCGGGGCTCAGGGGTGGTTTTCCCGTTTCGAGGTACCAAGGCGGCGCTTTCAGCCTGCGGCGCACGCTCTCTTTGTGGTCTTGATTTCCTCAGGTACTGTCCCCGTCAAGGCTTTAACAGTATTTAGCTTCTTCTCTTCATACTACCACCCGAAAATCGGTTTGTCAATATGATAAAAACCCGCGATAATTCGCATATTTGAGCAAAAACGCGCGTTAAAACACTACTTGACATCCAAACTGATACCATATACAATAGTATGTGGTGCATATGCGCCATATAATTGTTTTTTAAATGTTATATTTTAGAGAAACTGAGCAATATGTAAAGGAGGTATTTTATTAAAGTGGATTCACAGACGATATTATACTGCGTCATTTCAGTAATCGTCGGAGCTATAATGATCGGTGTCCCTCTATTTTTTCTGGGCATTTCATATAGAAAAAGAGTCGCTGAGGCAGAGTTCGGTTCTGCCGAACAGGAAGCTAAGCGTATTGTCAGCGAGTCTTTGAAAACTGCGGAAAGCAAGAAAAAGGAAGCACTAGTCGAGGCAAAAGACGAAATTTACAGAATGCGTTCGGATGCAGACAAGGAAATTAAGGAACGCAGAAGCGAACTCCAGCGTCAGGAACGCCGGATTATGCAAAAGGAAGAAAATCTAGACCATAAAATGGAGACCCTCGAGCGCAAGGATGAAACCCTGCAAAAGAAGCTTTCCGAGGCGGATGCAAAGCTAAGCGACGCCGAGGAGATTAAGAAACACCAGTTTGAGCTGCTTGAAAAGATCTCGATGTTTACCATTGAGCAGGCCAAGGAGTTCATGCTTAAAAATTTGGAAAACGAGCTCGTTCACGAAAAAGCGCTTAAGATCAGCCAATACGAACAGATGCTGCGGGATGAAGCCGACCAAAAGGCTCGCAATATCATCTCAATGGCTATCCAGCGCTGTGCCGCCGAGCATGTTGCCGAGGCCACCGTTTCGGTGGTGGCACTGCCAAGTGATGAAATGAAGGGCCGCATTATCGGGCGTGAGGGCAGAAACATCCGCGCGCTTGAGACACTGACCGGCGTCGATTTGATTATTGATGATACCCCGGAGGCCATTACCCTCTCCTGCTTTGACCCCGTCCGCCGGGAGATTGCCCGCCTGAGCCTTGAAAAGCTCATTTCGGACGGCCGCATCCACCCTGCCCGTATTGAGGAGATGGTGGATAAATCTAAACACGAGGTGGAGCTTAAAATTCGCCAGGACGGCGAACGCGCCATTATCGAGACCGGTCTTCACGGCATGAACCCCGAGCTGATTAAGCTTATTGGCCGTTTGCGGTACCGTACCAGCTACGGACAGAACGTGCTTGACCATTCGCTGGAGGTTTCGTACCTTGCGGGCGTAATGGCAAGCGAGCTGGGTGCCGAGGCAACCCTTGCCCGCCGCGCAGGGCTTTTGCATGACATTGGCAAGGCTCTTGACCACGAAATTGAAGGCACGCATGTGGATATTGGCGTTGATATTGCGAAAAAGTACAAGGAAAACCCCGATGTCATCCACGCTATCGCCGCACATCACGGCGATGTGGAGCCAAAGACGATTGTCGCGTGCCTGGTGCAGGCCGCCGACGCTATCTCCGCGGCGCGCCCCGGCGCACGGCGTGAGAACCTCGAAAACTATATCAAGCGTCTCGAAAAGCTTGAGGAAATTGCGAACTCTTTTAACGGTGTTGAAAAATCTTTCGCGATTCAGGCGGGTCGCGAGGTTCGGATTATGGTGAAGCCCGAAGTGATCAATGACGACCAAATGACGTTGCTCGCCCGCGATATTGTCGGCAAGATTGAGGCCGAGCTCGATTATCCGGGACAGATCAAGGTTCACATCGTCAGAGAAAACCGCGCTATTGAATACGCTAAATAAAGCGCATGGTTCACACGGCAGGGCTTGGGGTTTTTGGTCCCCTTGCCCTGCTTTTTTTGCAGGATTCTCTAAAAATATATGCAATATTCTAAATATTTACTGTAAAAACAAGGCTTTTTTTGCCTTTTGCCCATTGTAATTGTTATGGGATTCGCAGTATAATTAGGTATCATGTGTTATTCTGGAGGTTTTTGCGCCATGCAGAGGAGGCCGCTTAGGTTTTGAGAATTCTTTGCGTTGGCGATGTTATCGGCCGCAATGGCTGCAACTATTTAGCGCGGCATCTTCCCGCGTTAAAGCGCACCTGTAAAGCCGACGCCGTCGTGGCGAACGGGGAGAACTCCTCGCAGCGCAACGGTATATCCAAAAGCAGCGCGCAAAGACTGTTTGACGCCGGCGTTGACGTCATAACTACAGGCAACCATGTTTTTCGCCATAAGGATATCGGCGCTTATTTGGAGGAACGCGAGGATATTCTTAGGCCTGCAAATTACCCCAAGGGTACCTTTGGCAAGGGTTTGTATGTGCTTGATTTAGGTCGGGTGCGCGTCACCATTATTAACCTCATGGGCGTCGTCTTTATGGCGAACCTCCAAAACCCGTTTGAATGCATGGACGAGCTTTTGGAACAGGTTGATACGAAGATTATCGTCGTGGACTTTCACGCCGAGGCGACAAGCGAAAAGCTGGCGCTCGCTTATTACCTTGACGGCCGCGTTTCGGCAATCTATGGCACGCATACCCATGTACAAACCGCCGATTCTCGCATACTGCCCCACGGAACAGGCCTTATTACCGATGTTGGCATGACAGGACCTATCCATTCCGTACTTGGCATGAAAACGGAGCTTGCAATCAGACGGCTGAGAACGATGATGCCGGTCGGCTTTGAGGTAGCCGAAGGCGACTGTATGATCTGCGGCGTGCTGTTTGACATCGACGAGCAAAGTGGTAAAACGATTTCGGTGGAACGGATTCATTTTGACAAGAGCTGAACTAGACCCCCAGCGTTTTTCCTGCCTAATACTATTGCCCGGTAAAGGTGCCTATAAAAATCTGCGGAAAAACCAAGATTCTTTGATTTTTTACAGGCTTTTTTATCGGATAATGGGATAAGCATCGTTGCGTTTCTCTTTCTTTTATGTATCAAAAAGGCAGAGGAGCCGGCGAATTTTCACAACGACAGTATAAAACTGGAAGGATTGAAATAATGATGGAAGTATTAAAGGTTTCAGCTAAATCGATTCCGAACTCCGTCGCGGGGGCGATTGCAGGGGTTATTCGGGAAAAAGGTTCCGTTGAGGTGCAGGCTGTCGGCGCCGGCGCTTCCAATCAGGCGGTCAAGGCTGTGGCAATTGCCAGAGGCTATATGGCTCCTTCCGGAGTTGACCTCGTCTGTATCCCTGCGTTTGCAAGCGTAACCATTGACGGCGAGGACCGCACCGCGATTAAGCTGATTGTCGAACCCCGATAACTCAAATCTTTTGGTTTTTATTTTTCAATATACTAAACTTTATACTCCTACATAAGCCGAGACAAACGCGCATCCAGGCACTTAAGGCATGATAAAGTTCCTCTTACGGCGGGAGAGCATTGCTCCCCGCCGTTTTTGCAAGCCTCTTTAACCCTATAACATCTGCCGCACATTTTAATTAACAACCAACGCCTTGTGGAAGAAAGGAAACCTCAGCCATGGGCAAAATGCATGTAACAGTTTTATCAGCCGCTGCCGCGGCGCTGGTGCTTACCTCCTGCGGTATGCTGCAGCCCAGCGCCGCGCTGGAATCCTCCTCCCGGCAAAGCGTATCCTCCGCGCCCAGCGCGGCCTCGGGTACGCCGCAAAAGCCCGACAACGGGCTTTTTGAAATACCCTATAACTCAGAGGATTCCCTAAACCCCTTCCGGTCCACCTCCCGCCAAAATCTTGAGCTGCACACACTCGTTTACGACAGCCTGGTAAAGCTTGATAACGACTTTACGCCGGTTATGAGTGTCGCCTCAGATATAGAGATAGAAGGAACGCTTTGCACCGTAACCATACGAAACGGCGTGGTCTTTTCAAACGACGAATATCTGACCGCCGACGATGTGAAATATTCCCTCGATTCCATTTTTGCCTCCTCCTCCCCCTACGCCAAGCGTCTTGCCTGCATCGCAGACTACACAGTAAAGGATGACAGCACACTGCTTATTACCCTCACCCGCCCCGACGTGCTGTTTATTAACCTGCTTGATTTCCCCATTGTACTGTACGGCACGGCCAAGAGCGAGCGCCCTGTAGGCTCGGGGCGTTACCGCTACGCCGAGAGCGAAGAGGAGGAAGGCGGCGTAATTCGCCTTGAGGCAAACCCCAACTGGTACGGCGGCGCCCCCGATACCTTTACAGAGCTGTACCTGACGCCATACTCCTACAACGACTCCCTCATTCACGCCCTAAAGGGGGGGGTTATTGATTTTGCGTTTACCGACCTTGTAAAGGCGCAAAGCTCCACCAACATGGGCAGCAGCCCCATTCAGGTTCCCATGACCAATTTGGTTTTTGTGGGCTTAAACGGCTCGAGGGGCTACACCGCAACGGCGTCCTTTCGCAAGGCCATATCCCTTTGTATTGACCGGACGGATATTGTTTCGCAGGCCTTTTTATCCCGCGCATCGGCATCCTCCACCCCTTTTAACCCCAACATGTACGCCACCGCGGAGCTTGCAAACCAGCTGGACGCGGATACGCAGGCGGCAAATTCCATCCTTGACGCTCTGGGCTATACCACACGGGACGAGGAGGGCTACCGGCTGCACGGCACCCAGCGCGTGGCGCTGAACCTTTTAATTAACACCGAGAATTTTTACCGCACCCAAACCGCAAAGCTTGTAAAGGAGAACCTTGCGGCAATTGGCGTGGATTGTGTTATTGTGGAGAAAAACTCCGCCGCCTTTCTCACCGCGGTACAGAGCGGGGATTTTGAAATGTACATTGCCGAAACCAAGCTGTTTGCAAACAACGACCTGTCGCCATTTTTGCAGCAGGGCGGGGCACTCTCCTTTGGGCTTGCCACAGGCGGACTTTTCGCACAATATACCTCCGTTCAGGCGGGGCAGACCGGGTATGACTATTTCTGCACCCAGTTTCTTGAGCAGTCTCCTTTTATCCCTCTGGTGTTTCGCAACGGCGTTTCGTTTTTCTCCCGCACCATGGCTTATAACGTGCGGTCCTCGGCCAGCGATATCTTTTTTAACATTGAGGACTGGCGGTACGCCTCGTAAATTTTAGCGTCAAGAGCCTTCAACAGGTAAGTTGAGCGCTCAACCCGGTTCAATATTCAGGTGCTATCCTGCGGGTTTGTCATACTTTTTGGACGTTTATCTGCGATTTTGGCATAATTCAGTCAAATAAGCCACAAATTTGCGCACAAAATCTTGATATACTATTAAAAAATTCATGAAACTGTGCTATAATAATCCTGATTCTCAAAAATCAAATTTCAAAGACCATTTTGTGTTATGATTTTTGAACAGCGTCTTATATTAGCAGCAGGGGGATACCCACAATCCGGCTCATCAGCCGGCGAAACGGAGGTTTAGAGTATGATTCGGATTGAAAATCCGCTGGGGTTTATCGAGATTTCCACCGACTATTTTGCAAACTTGGTGGGCAACGCGGCGTCAAACTGTTTTGGCGTGGCAGGCATGGCCACCAGCGGCACGGTGCAGGGCATCCGTTCGCTGATAGTCTCGCCCGACCTGCCCGATAAGGGTGTGCGCATCCGCAACCGGGATGGCAAGCTGGAGATTGATCTTCACATTGTTGTGACCTATGGTGTCAACATCTCCGCCATTGTCAAAAGCATCATCAACAAGGTTAGCTATACCGTGGAACAAGCCACCGGCCTGATTGTAAACAAGGTTAATGTTTTTGTCGATGAGATGATGGCTTAGCTGCCAAAACCAAAACCGTCAAAAAAGCAATGCGGCCGCTCTTTTTAGAAGGGTAACCCCGTCGATTCTTTCTGTGCGGGAGCGGTACACGCTTATCTTGATCATGCTTGCGATACTCCTGCCAGCAAAAAGTACGGCATTTTTACAATGCTTTTCGCTGGTGGCAGTATTAAGATACGCCGGTGCACAGCGGCAGAAATTGGGTGAAGATGTGATAAACGGCAATATGCTCAGAGACGCCATTATATCCGGCGCCAACAATATCGTCAATCAACGGCTTGCCGTAGACGAACTGAACGTTTTCCCCGTGCCGGACGGCGACACGGGAACCAATATGTCCATGACCATCTCGGCCGGTGCGCGTGAGCTTAAGCGGCTCTCGGGCGCTACCGCCGGCGAGGTGGCCGCCACTGCCGCCTCCGCCTTTCTGCGGGGAGCGCGTGGCAACTCCGGCGTTATTCTTTCGCTTTTGTTCCGCGGCTTCTCCAAGGGTCTTGCAGGGCTAAAGGAAGCCGACGGCAAGGACCTTGCCGGAGCCCTTGCCTTGGGTGTTACGGCGGCCTACAAGGCTGTTATGAAGCCCACGGAGGGCACCATTTTAACCGTGGCTCGCGTGGCGGCGGAAAAAGCCACCGCAGCCAGTGAAACCGACCGTGACCCCCTGCGCATTTGGCAGCTTGTCGTTAAAGAGGCGGCGGCTGCGCTGGATACCACCCCCGAGCTTCTGCCTGTTTTGAAAAAGGCGGGCGTGGTGGATGCGGGCGGCAAGGGGCTTCTGGTGATTTTTGAGGGTATGCTCGCCGTATTTGAAGGCGGGGCAATCATTGCGGAGGATACAGGGTCTTCGCAAAAAGAACCCGCCTCCCACAAGCCTAAGGATGTATTCGTTTCTCAAAAAAACGCGGCGGGTGCCGACCTGCATGAGGAGATTACCTTTACCTACTGCACCGAGTACCTCGTGCAAAAGGCCTCTCCCGACGCGAACGCCCTGCGTCTTCGCGCGTATCTCGAGACCATTGGCGACTGCGTGGTGGTGGTGGACGACGATGACATTATCAAGGTGCATGTGCATACCAACAACCCCGGTAACGCGCTGCAGGAGGGGCTTACCTTTGGTTCCTTGCACAGTATAAAGATAGAAAATATGCGGGAGCAGCACGAAAACCGTGTAGCCGAGGCCAATATGGCACAGGCTATGCCGGAGGCTGTACCCGTTGACCCGAATATACCCTTTGGCTTTGTGGCAATTGCCGCGGGCGTAGGGTTATCACAGCTCTTTACCGACCTTGGCTGCAGCCGTGTTGTCAGCGGCGGGCAGACCATGAACCCCAGCACCGACGATATTCTGCGCGCCATTGAGTCGGTACCCGCGCAGACGGTGTTTGTACTGCCCAACAATAAAAACATCATTATGGCGGCGGAGCAGACCATCGCTTTATCCGACCGTCATGTGGTGGTGCTGCCCACCCGCACCATTCCCCAGGGTCTTTCGGCAATGCTTGCCTTTGACCCCGCTGCGTCGATAGAGGATAACCATATGGCAATGATGAAGGCCGCCGACCATGTGGCAACCGGTCAGGTCACCTTCGCGGCGCGGGATTCCGACTTTGACGGGCATAAGATTAAGCAGGGCGAGGTGCTGGCCCTTGACGGCGGCAAGCTATCGTTTGTGGATACCGATGTAAGCCACTCCGCCGTGCGGCTTGCAAAATCTTTGGTTAAGCGCGACAGCTCGTTTATCACCCTAATCTATGGCGAAGGCATCTCAGAGGACGACGCGGAAAAAACCGCGGCGGCACTGCGCACAAGACTGCCTGATTCCATTGAGGTGCATGTGGTAAACGGCGGTCAGCCCGTATACTACTACATCATCTCGGTAGAATAACCCCTCGCTACCGTTAAAGGGGGAAGTGGCGTGGATACGCAGGGTCTTCCCAAGCAAAGGCAAAATGACAAAGCAGGTATGAATATTCAATATTTAAAGGGCGTAGGCGAGAAACGCGCCCAGCTTTATAAAAAGCTGGGCGTTGACACCGTAGACGCCCTTGTGCGCTTTTATCCTCGGGATTATCTTGACCTTACCGCCCCCCTGCCTATCGCAAACGCTCCCATGGGGGAGCCCTGCGTGATCCGGGCAAGGGTGTTTGGCAAAAGCCCAGGACAGCGGGTGCGCGGCGGGATGATGATCTACAAGGTGTTTGCCACCGATGATCAAACAGACATTGTGCTCACCTTTTTTAATAACAAGTATGCCCCCGAGTCCTTGGCGGAGGGGGAGGACTACCTTTTTTACGGGCGAATTTCCGGCGCCGGCGCTCACCGCGAAATGCCCTCCCCCCAGTGCTTTTCCGCAGAGGAGCAAACGGGGCTGATGCCCGTATATCCCCTCACGGCGGGGCTTAGCTCCCGCATGGTGGCGGCGAATATCCGACAGGCTGTGGCGATGCTGGGGGAGGGCGGCGCCGATCCCTTATCCCCGGAGCTGCGCCATACCCATACGCTGTGCGAGCTGGGATTTGCCCTGCGCACCATCCACTTTCCCCCCAGCTTTCACGAGCTGGGTGTGGCACGCCGCCGCTTAATCTTTGAGGAGCTTTTAACGCTTGAGCTTGCGCTCTTTCAGCTTCGCCGCCGACCCAAGGAACCAGCCTCGGTTGTACTGCACCACCCGGAGCCCGCGCCGTTTATTCAAAGCCTGCCCTTCCCGCTTACCGGCGCCCAACAGCGCGCAATTGGAGAGGCACTTGGGGATATGGAGAAGGATACCCCGATGAACCGGCTGCTACAGGGCGATGTTGGCTCGGGAAAAACGGCGGTGGCCGCCGCCCTCTGCTATGTATGCGCAAAAGCCGGCGCACAGGCAGCGCTTATGGCCCCTACCGAGATTTTGGCGAGACAGCATTACCAGTCCCTCTCCCCCATGCTTGAGGGGATGGGCATTCCCTGCGCGCTGCTGACAGGAGCCCAGAAATCCACGGAGAAGCGCGCGATTCTCGCTGCGCTTTCCGCCGGAGAGCTTGGGTTTATTGTGGGCACCCACGCCCTTTTATCCACCGAGGTTTCGTTTGCAAGGCTTGGGCTTGTGGTTACCGACGAGCAGCACCGCTTTGGTGTGGGGCAGCGGGCAAACCTTGCGAATAAGGGCGGACATCCCCATATGCTGGTGATGTCGGCGACCCCTATCCCCCGCACTTTGGCGTTAATTATCTACGGCGACTTGGATATCTCCATCCTCGACGAGCTGCCCCCCGGACGGCAGCGGGTGAAAACCTACCTTATAGACAGCGAAAAGCGCCGGCGCGCCCTTGGGTTTGTAAAAAGGCTATTGGATGAGGGACGGCAGGCATATATCGTCTGCCCGGTTATTGAGGAAAGCGAAAGCGACCTTGTTTCCGCTATGGAGTATGCCGAGCGTCTGGCGGAGGATGAGTTTCGCGGCTATTCCGTCGGGCTTTTGCATGGCAGGCTGAAGGCTGCGGAGAAGGATCGGGTAATGTCCCGCTTTTATGCGGGGGAGATTTCCCTTTTGGTCTCCACCACCGTGGTGGAGGTAGGGGTGGACGTACCCAACGCTGCCCTGATGATGGTGGAAAATGCCGAGCGGTTCGGGCTGTCGCAGCTGCACCAGCTGCGCGGGCGGGTGGGGCGCGGTACGCATGAATCGCATTGCATTCTGGTTTCTGACAGCCAAAACCAGCAGACGCTCGCGCGCCTCAAGGCCATGTGCAAAACAAACGACGGCTTTGCTCTTGCCGAGGAGGACCTCAAGCTGCGCGGGCCGGGCGACTTTTTCGGCGCGCGTCAGCATGGGCTGCCCGAGATGAAGCTCGCAAACCTGATTACCGACGCAGAGCTTTTGCACCTGACCCAGGAAGTTGCCAAGGAGATTTTAGCGGGTGACCCGACCCTTAGCCTGTCCGAGCATCAGGGGCTGCGCGAGAATGTGGGGCGGCTGTTTGGCGGCGTGGGGGAGAAGGGGTTTAACTAAACAGCGACGGAAAGCCGTTTCTCATATATAGTGAGGTATAGAATAATCGAGCCCCCCGTAGCCCGGCACCAAAGTAGCCTTGTGTGGCAGGTGTGGGAAAAAAGAAAGAACTACAGACCAGGGCGAAAAGCAAGGGCAAAATACGCAAGGCATCAGGATTTTGCCGAAGGTGCTTATACTAATAACCGATTTAACAGTGTATAAAAACACGACTTTATTCAGATAAAAAACAGGAAGCGCCCCGATAGGGTTTACCCTATCGGGGCGCTTCGCCTTCAGGCTATGCTAGAATAGCTATGCTCCACGCTTGCTCACCCGTTCCAGCGCCTTTGCGATAGGTACGACCAGTACCACGGCAAGAATTGCCTCCGCGATACCGTTAGGGAATACTATGCCGGCGAATAAAAGACCAAGCAGCGACTCATAAGCCCAGGTGTTGAGCTTTGCAAACTCAGGTCCAAAGAAAAAGTATATGCCAAACAGCACCAGCAGGGTGTGCAGCAGCGAAGAAACGGCCGCCGCGAAGGTATAGGCAAGCAGCTTAGAACGGTCCGCCTTTTCTATCACCTTAACAAGCAGGCCGGCCAAAACACCCAAGAGGATGCGCGGTACAAACACAATGACAAGGCTCCATGCGTTGCCGGAGAACTCGCCCACCGAATAGAAGGGTGTAAATATAAACGAGACCGGCTGCGGGATAAAGGTAAACACAATAAAGCTTAAAAGACCAAAAACGGCGCCCATATATGCCCCCGCACTAAGTCCAAGCGTCACACCCGCAAGTATTACCGGTATATGCGCAAGGGTGGCCACAACGGGGCCAATGGGTAGAGAACCTAGCGGCGTAAAGGCAATAATCGCCTCCAGTGCCGTCAGAATGCCAAGAATGGTCAGGGTTCGGGTGGGGATGCGTTTTTTGTTTGTTACACTCATAATAAAATTCCTCCTGCTGTCGCTCCCCTTGAGGGGGATGCAACGCTATGCCTTTTGCGTAAGCATATTTTAGTACGTTTTTGCGGCAAGCCTTTTGTTTATAGGTTCTTTTTGTAAATGAGGTACAGACCGTCGAGCACTAGGTCGGAATCAAGAATCACCTTTTCCCGGCAATGCTTTACTACTGCGGGGGAGATACCGCCTGTAGCCACGACGGCAGGGGGGGTATCAAAGGATTCGGCATACCTGCGTGCCATGCCGTCCATCATACTGGCGGTGCCGTATAAAAGCCCCGAGCGCATACTTTCCACCGTGATGGTGGAGATCAGCGGCGGATCCTGACCGTCCAGCCCGATGGCGGGCAGCTGTGCCGTTCGGCTTGCAAGAGCCTCCAGCGAAATCATAACACCCGGCAGGATAGAGCCGCCAATAAACGAGCCGGTATGGTCTATGGCGTAAATCTTAGTCGCGGTGCCAAGGTCAAAAACGACGCAGGGCAACGAGTATTTGGCCATAGCTCCAACCGCGCCGCACACAAAATCCGCGCCGATGCCGGCGGGGTTTTCCGCGCGCAGGTTTAGTCCCGTCTTAATACCGGGGGATACGGTAACCACACGACATCGTAGGTATTTCTCCACAGCCGCCTTGAGCACTGTCGTAAGCTTTGGCACCACAGAACCGATAATACAACCATCCACCGCGCGGTTTGCAAAGCCGTAAAGGCTAAAAATATCCCGCAGCTCAATGGCGTACTGGTCCTCGGTACGGCTCGTGTCTGTAAACAGACGAGAGGTTAAAAGCAGTGTTTCGTCCTCATAGCAGCCAAGGCAGATATTCGTGTTTCCGATGTCAATTGCAAGTACCATAATTGTTGTCTTGCCTTTCCGGCGCAATTTGCTAAACAAGCAAAGGGCCATAAAAACGTAGGGTAAAACGCCAACGCAAACACCGCGCAATAAAATTTTACGCGGTAAGGCAGTAAAATCGCTTACAGAAACGTATGGGCAATGCGAACACCCTGCCTCTGCAATTACATTATAGCCCAACAACCCATGTATTTCAAGTGCATAGTCTTATACTAATTTTGTATAAAAACCATGAGCTTAAACTGGTGGAAGCTCATGATAAGCCGTGAGGCTTATACTTTTTGCCGCAGCGCAGCCTATTTGCATGCTTTTTTATTTATGGTGTACGATTACGCTTGTGGATGTTGCCAAAAGCGCATGATTTTGCCGCGTAAATGGTGTATAATAATATTCACTTCAATTTTCGCTTTTAGTTTTTTCTTTTAATGCTTTGCGAAGATCAATAGAAGGAACATACATAGTCCGGGCGCTTTCTTTGCGCACCAGATGGCAAAAGGGAGGATTTAAATTGCCTGCGATTCATTACGAGGATATTAAAAACAACAAGGAGATTAACGCGTATATCCGCACCGCGGATCATTCGCTGGAGGTGCTTGGCTATACCGAGCACGCATTCGCGCATGTGACGCGCTGTGCCGAAACAGCGTACGAAATTTTAGCAACCCTGGGCTACAGCCCGCATCTATGCGAGCTTGCCCGCATTGCGGGGTATATGCACGATATTGGCAACGTAATAAACCGTGTGGACCATGCGCAAAGCGGGGCTATTATGGCCTTTCGTATTCTCGATAACCTTGGCATGGAGCCGGATGATATTGCGGCGGTAATCTGCGCCATCGGCAACCACGACGAATCCACCGCTTCCCCGGTCAGCGCCGTCGCCGCCGCGCTGATTCTTGCCGATAAAAGCGACGTGCGCCGCTCCCGCGTGCGCAACTGGGATCCCGCCACCTTTGATATTCACGACCGCGTCAACTACGCCGCGGAGCGCTCCTCCCTTGACCTGGATGCCGCCGCAAAAACCATCACCCTAAGACTTCGCATCGATACCGGGATATGCTCGGTTATGGATTATTTCGAGATATTTTTGCAGCGCATGATTTTGTGTAAGCGAGCGGCAACCTTTTTAGAGCAATCGTTTAGACTGATTATCAACGACACCCAGATTCTTTAGCCGGTTTTGCTATATAATACGAGTTCCCTCAAAAAGGATAGAATTACAGATAAATATCCGCGGAAAACCCATAAACTAAAGCGTTTCACTTGATTTTTATACATTATATATTTTACACTTGTAATCGGTTATTGGGATAAGAATATAAGAATCCCAGTCGTTAGTTTGCGCGGCTAACCTCAACATATTCCCCACAGGCAGATACCAGTCCAATCAAAAAAGTCGAAATACAGATAGAATCCGCGGAAAACCCATAAACCCAAGTGTTTAAATAATTTTTATACTCTTTGAAATTCGATATCGGATATCGTTACAGAACAGCGAGTAATTTATGGCTTATTGGAGTACGCTAAATCAGCTACAAGGCTACTTTGGTGCCGGGTTACGGGGGATACTCCAATAAGCCATACGCTGATGTAAAAAATATTAATGGTTCTCAAATAGGGTTATCGCTCACTTCTTATACTAATATCCGATTTAAAAGAGCATAAAAATCAAGTGAAAAGCTTTAATTTATGGGTTTTCACGCGGATTTTTATCGACTCTTTTTGAGGAGATTAGTATTACGCATCCCACTACTGCCACAATCAACCCTACAAACGATATCCCCAGCCCGATCACCCCCGCCGACCCGCTGGAAACGAGAATCAGCGCGATGCCGAACAGGATGATGGCGATACCCAAAAGCATTGTTTTCATATGAACCACTTACTTTCTATCCATCTGCAAAGCCGCCGCCACCGCGGCAAACTGCGCGAGTGTCAGCTCCTCGGCGCGGGCCATGGGGGATACCCCCGTCCGCTCAAGCGCGGCGCGTATGGTCTCCTTATCCATCCCATAAAGCCCGGTCAGGGAGTTTGAAAGCGTCTTGCGCCGCTTGCCGAAGGATGCCTTTGCCACCGCGAAAAATTGCCGCTCGTCCGCTACGCTGACGGGCGGCTCCTTGCGCACATCCAGCCGGATTACAGAGGAATCCACATTGGGCGGCGGCAGAAAGCTGCCCCTAGATACCGAAAAAAGCACCTTCGGCTCGCTAAAGTAGCGCACCGCAATGCTCACCGCCCCCACCTCGCGGGTGGCGGGCTGGGCGCACAGGCGCACCGCCGCCTCCTTTTGCACCATGACAGTCACCGCCCTGATGGGCAGTCGCTGCTCCAAAAGCCCCATCACAATGGGGGAGGTAATGTAATAGGGCAGGTTTGCGCACACCACCACCTCCATGCCCGCAAACTCTCGGGCAATGAGCGCCGCAAGGTCAACCCTAAGCACGTCCTCATAAATCACGGCGGTGTTGGGATAGTCGGCAAGTGTCTCGGCAAGGATGGGTGCCAGCCGCTTGTCAAGCTCAATGCTGACCACCTTCCTTGCCACCTTCGCAAGCTCCACGGTAAGCACCCCAATACCCGGGCCAATCTCCAGCACTCCCGCGCCCCGGGCGCCCGACTCCTCCGCCATACGGGGGCATATGCCCGGGTTTACAATAAAGTTTTGCCCAAGCCCCTTCGATAAGGTAAAACCATGGCGTTCAAGCAGCCTACCAACCTCGCGGATGCCCGTCAGATTCTGTGTCATTCCAGTGTTTCCTTTCCGGCGGTGGTGAACTATACCGTAAAATTACTATTAGTATAATACCGCGCAAACAAACTGCATCATCCTATGGCTTACTGCTTCGCAACGCCTCCCGTGCTGCAATACAGACAATCGGGGTGCTCCGGCGTTCCACCTGCAAGGTGAGGCAGGTACCGCTCCGTGTGGGTAATACAGCGCTGATTTTCACACGCAAAGGCACTTTCCGGGTCCTGGTACACACCGGGTGCGGGGGGAATATCCCCCTCAAACAGCATGAGTATAAGCGCCATGCGGGCATATACCCCGTACTTTGCCTGCTTAAAGTAAATAGCGCGAGGGTCGGTGTCCACCTCATAGGAAATCTCATCCACTCGGGGCAGGGGGTGCATGATCTTTAGGGCAAATTTAGCGGTTTCAAGCTTTTGCGCGTCCAGGGTATACACGTTCTTTTGCGCAACATACTCCGCCTCGGAGGCGAACCGCTCCTTTTGGATACGGGTCATATATAGCACATCCAGCTCAGGAATGGCCTCCTCCAGGCTGTACACCTCCTCAAAGGGGCAGCCGTTTGCCCTGAGAATTGCGCGCAGATAGTCGGGAATGCGAAGCTCCGGCGTAGAGATAAGCACAAAGCGGTTGTTTGGGTAACGCGACATGGCCTTAAGAAAGGAATGCACCGTGCGCCCGTTTTTCAGGTCGCCGCACATACCAAGCACCAGGTTATTCAAGCGGCCCTTTTCCTGCCGCAAGGTTACAAGGTCGGTCAGGGTTTGGGTGGGGTGAAGATGCCCGCCGTCCCCCGCATTGATGACCGGACAGCTGGAATATAGCGAGGCGGCCTTCGCGCTGCCCTCCACCGGATGCCGGATGACGAGGATATCCGCGTAGCCGCTGATAATTTTAATAGTGTCCTTGAGGCTTTCTCCCTTTGCCACGGAGGAATTGAGGGGGTTATCAAAACCAATCACCGCGCCGCCAAGGCGGTGCATCGCGGTCTGAAACGACATCTGGGTCCGGGTGGACGGCTCATAGAACAGCGTCGCCATCAGCTTGCCGGTAAGCCTGCCGTAATATGCGCCGGAATTTTGGCTGATCTCCCCCGCCAGGGCAATCAGCTTGTCCCAGCAGGATACCTGCAAATCGTCAAGGTCGATTAGATGAGGCAGATTCATGCGGATTATTGCTCCTTTATCTAAGCCAATCCCCCCCGGCAGCGATATGCCGACGGCTGTTGACTGTTTTTATTCAGGGCAAATTAGCCTATCTCATTTTATCACAATCCCCTCTAAATGCAACGTACGGAGCTAAATTTTCTGCCCGTCCTTATTTGGGCGCGCCACGGCCACTGCCGACCCAAAAAGAAACAGACCCACACCCATAATAATCCCGTAAAAGCAAAAAATCGCGCGGCGGTGTAGTGCTATTTGCAATAGCATAAAAGCTCCGCTGCGCGGTTTTTTAATATTTATGGGCGCCTGCCCCGATATTTTGCGTGTATAAAAATCAAGTGAGAAGCTTTGCTTTATGGGTTTTCACACGGGTCTTAGCCTGCTTTATAAATTTTCTGTGTAGCTTCGCATGAAAAAGGGTCTAGCTTTCTAAGCGCATGAGCAGCAGCGACGCATCGCTGACATCCGCGTCCTCGTCCCCGTTTTCCAACCGCAGGATGCCTGTTTTGCCCGCGGGTATGCGAAACACGGCGTGCGCCGAAATTGTATCGCTCGCCCCCAGGCAGTAGGCGTTGTTCACCCGCGCGCAGCCACCTGCCAGCGCGGCCTCATCCAGCATCAGGCGCACCGCCGCCTGTGTTCCCCGGGCGGGCATTATATGCGCGCTGACCCACACCGCATACACCGCGCCGCCTTCCAGCGTAAGCCCCAGACCATCGGTACGCAGGGCTGCACCGCCGCCGAACAGAAAATCAAAATGCACGGGCAGCGTCCTTCTCAAATCCATCTGCCCCGTTAGCTGCACGCACTGCGCAAGTCCCGCAATCTTTAACCCCTGTGTAAGCCCCAGGCTGCGCTGCTCCTCCGGCAGCTCTTGGAACTCCTGACGGTTTTCGTACCGCGCAAGGTATTCCTCCCCCGTACGGTCGCTGTTTTGTTCGGTCACGCGCCATCCCCCGTTTCTGTAGTGATACCAAACGTCAACTGTCTGCCGGCATCTTTGTAAGAAAACCAATACTACAGTGTATGCGCCAAGAATGTTCGGCTTGCCAGCCGGAACGGGAGATTTGGGCGCTTGTGTTGGATCGGTTTTTTTGAGGATAGTAATACTAATCTCCTCAAAAAGAGTCGATAAAAATCCGCGTGAAAACCCATAAATTAAAGCTTTTCACTTGATTTTTATACTCTTTAAAATCGGATATTAGTATAATATAGTAATAGTGATGATAAGGATAAAGAGAAGCATTAAGATGCTTCCCTTTATCCTAGCGCTTTACTCTGCTTTTGGCCTATACTGCTATCCTTTTTTAAAGAGTGTACTGCATTAAGAATTGCGGCACCCGCCTATTTGATATACCGGGTAATCTCCGAATCCACATTCTTAATGTGGTTTACCAGCCACCCCGAAAGGATGGTGTTCATCTTAGCCACCATTGCCACGGTTGGCCCTGTTGCATGAAACTCCTGCTTGAGGCTTGCGACCTGTACCTTAAAATCCTCATGCATGTGCTTATGCTCTTCACATTTCGGGTAGCCGCAGTTTTTTTGCACCACCTCTTCATCTGCGAAGTGTTTTGCTGCATACTGCACTAAAAAATCCAACGTCTTCCCAATTTCCTGCCTGCCTTTGCCTTGGGCGCAGGCCGCAAACAATACGTCTACCGCATCGAATAGCGTCTTATGCTGCTCGTCGATTTGCGGCACACCAATCTTCAAGCCTTCATTCCAGGATGGCACAATAGTTCTCCCCCTTTGTCATTCACAAAATATTTTATATTCTTCTTATACTATTATCCGATTAAAAAGTATATAAAAAATCAAGCCAACACTTTATTATATGGGTTTTGACGCAGATTTTTTATAAATACTTTCCTCGGAAAATGGTATTAAAAACCTACCGCCGTAAGTGTCGCAATATTATGCTTGCCGCGTGCCTGCAAAAAGGGATTGCCGCCACGCGGCTTTTTTGTGAGCTGCTATCCTTACGGTTTGGCGATATTCACGCACACTGCGTTTGTCTGTTAATTATTTTGCTTTGTTTGCGTACTGCGCAATCTC
Source organism: Bacillota bacterium (assembly GCA_023433405.1). Taxonomy (GTDB): domain Bacteria; phylum Bacillota; class Clostridia; order Oscillospirales; family Ruminococcaceae; genus Acetanaerobacterium. The sequence continues at coordinate 19,903 of JAEZCT010000043.1, forward strand.
TGTATCCACATGCTTGATATGGCTAATCAGCCAGCCGGAAAGCAGACTGTTCATCTTGGATACGGTTAGAACGCTGGGACCGTTGGTCTGGATCTCCTTTTTCAGCTCTGCAACCTGTTTTTTGTAGTCCTCATGGATCTGCTTATGCTCGGCGCATTTGGGGTAGCCGCAGGCCTTTTGCAGCACCTCCTCGTCAGCAAAATGCTTCGCCACATAACCCTCCAAGAAATCAAGGGTTTTCGTAACCTCCTGTCTCCCCTTGCCCTGCGAGCAGGCGGCAAATAGGTCGTCCATTGCGTCAAAGAGGGTTTTGTGCTGATCATCAATCAGGTTTACGCCAATTTTAAAGCTGTTGTCCCATGTCGGCATGTTTTGCATCTCCTTTTTTGTCTATTTTTGTCGTGTGCAGTTTATAAAAAAGCGCCGGAAGTAACGTTCCGACGCTTAATTTGGTTCTTCGCAAATTTTAAGCTTAGACGCAACTTTTTCGCCTGAAAACCTGAAGGTAATCATTAAGCCATCACTTTTCAAGCTACTGGGAGGCGTGCGTTTATTTGCTTTGTAAGAAAAACCGGGTAAAAAATATAATATTATACTATTTTCCTTCGCGGCTGCGCACCCGCTCAAGCAAGTCTCTGATGCGGTTGGAGGGGTTTAGCAGCTCGCTGATAGACTGGTCGTAGTTAAGGCGGTCAATTAACAGCGCAAGGTATTTTGCCATATCCACCTCTTTGTACCACGGGCGTTTTTTCAGCTCCTCGGTGCGGTACACAAGGTTTGTGGTGTACACACGGTCAATCAGACCGTCGGCATAGGCCTTATCAAAGTTCGCAAGCCCTTCGCAAAACAGACCGAAGGAAACGCATACAAAGATACGTCCCGCCTTTTTTTCTTTGAGCTGGCAGGCTATCTCCAGTACCGAGTCTCCGGAGGAGATCATGTCGTCGATGATAATAAGATCCTTGCCCTCCACATTCGCGCCTAAAAACTCATGGGCAACAATCGGGTTGCGGCCCTGCACAATGGTGGAATAATCCCGCCGCTTATAAAACATGCCAAGGTCAACGCTCAAAAGGGAGGAATAGTAGATGCTGCGCGCCATGCCGCCCTCATCGGGCGAGATAACCATAAGCTTGTCTTTGTCAAAGCGGATATCCTCCGCGTCATTGACGATGGCCTTTAAAAACTGATAGGAGGGCATAATATTATCAAAACCGCTGAGCGGTATGGCGTTGTGTACCCGGGCATCGTGCGCGTCAAACGTGATGATGTTATCCACACCCATGTTGGAAAGCTCCTGCAGCATGAGCGCACAGTCCAGAGATTCGCGGGAGGTGCGGCGGTGCTGTCTGCCCTCGTAGAGCATGGGCATAATGACGGTAATACGGCGAGCCTTGCCGCCTGCCGCGGCGATGATTCGCTTTAAATCCTGATAATGGTCATCGGGACTCATGGGAACATTGCGGCCGTACATGGTGTACTCTACTCCGTAATTGAACATGTCACACAGGATATACAAATCGTGACCCCGAATGGACTGACGAATGAGGCCTTTGGCCTCGCCGGTGCCAAACCTGGGACAAAGCGCCTTAATTTTAAAGCTATCGAGCAGATAGCCCGGCACCTCTATTTCAGGGTTGAGCTCGTTATGACGCTCAAGCCGCCATTTGGTAAGATAGCTGTCCACCCTGTCGGTAATCTCCTCGCAGCCCCGCATTCCAACAATGCCAAGTGTTCCAACGGGGATTTCGACCACCTTACATTCGTGACCGTCAATATAATCCATCGACACAAAACCTCCCAAGACACATCTTATATTTAATTTTAGCTATACCCATACCGCTTAAACAGTAAATTTGGCCTTGTTTGAAAAATCCATTCGCCTTTCCTTTTTGACTCTTAGCAGATTAAAAAATAGATTACTCCTCGTTTGATGAAAAACTGAAAATAAAAGCTATCATTCATGGTTGCTGTCTCGTGATTTTTCATTCTTCAAACAATGCCCGGTACAGTGCAGCCGGAAAAAAGGGAAACACCCAAACAGCCGCGTACCACCCTTTTTCGGCCTTCCCACTGCCATGGCATGAGGAAAGCGCGAACAAGCCTGTGACTGTTTCGCGCACTGTAATACTAATCGCCTCAAAAAGAGTAGCATTGCAGATAAAAATCTGCGTGAAAACCCATAAACGAAAGCGTCTAACTTGATTTTATACATGCCGCCCTTTTAAACCGGTTACTGGTATAAGAAATATGAAAAAGAATGCCTGTCTATTTCTGCATTACAATACCGTAAACACTCATTGTTTTCTCTTTCACATGACCTTGTTTCCCATGATTAAATTTTACACAGCTTTGACATGCTTGTCAACAACCCATCGCCGCGCAAGGCCGCCAATGTTGACCGCCACACGGGTTTACCGGGCAACTTTCCAGCTTTTGCGCGGTCTAGCGCTCAATGGCTTTTCGCGCCGCCAAATCCTTGGCAATCAGCGCGCGTATGGCCTGCGCGCCTGTGTGGACGGCAAGCCCCGTATCCATACTCTCCGCGTTTCCAAGCCCCGCCGCCGCCCGCTCCTGGTTCCAAATGCAGTGCAGCACAGCGCCCGCGCGCGCGCCCAGTGAGGCGGCGACGCAAAACAGCGCCGCGCATTCCATCTCCGACGCAAGACATCCCGCCCCACGCCACGCGTTCCACTTGCTTTGCAGCTCGTAGCCAACGGGCATCCGCGCGGGGGAATGCTGCCCATAAAAGGAATCCTTGCTTTGGGCAACCCCGGTGTGGCAGCGGGCGCCCAGCTCCCTTGCCGCCTCCAGAATGGCCAGTGTCACGCCAAAATCGGCGGCGGCCGGGTACTCTATCGGCAGGTACTCCCTGGAGGTACCCTCCATGCGCACCGCGGCGGTTACGGCAATCAGGTCGCCTGCCAATACCTCGGTCTGCATCCCCCCACAGGTCCCCACGCGCACAAAGGTGCGAGCCCCCGCCATGTACAGCTCCTCTGCCGCTATGGCGGCAGAGGGCCCCCCAATACCGGTGGAGGTGACCAGCACCCGCTCCCCCAGCAGTGTGCCCGCCCATGTGGTGTACTCCCTGTGCTGTGCGACAAACTCCGGGAGGTCAAGGCAGGCGGCTATCTGCTCTACCCTGCCGGGGTCTCCGGGCAAAAGCGCATACCGCGCACCCTGCTCCTTTGCAAAACCCAAATGAAATAGCCTGTTCTCATTCATACTTGCCCATCCTCTCCTTTATTCTGTAAAAAATCAGAAAGACCCCCACGCCGAAACGCGGCGAAAGGGTCTTTTAACATGCGCTAAAACAGGTTCTTCTTTTTTAATATCAGCCCGATGACTGCCATCGCGACCACCGAAACCCCAATGGGAAACCAGAAGTTTGCAAGAGGCAGGTTGGTCACGTTCATGCCGTAAAAGCTTGAGATAATGGTGGGAATGGACATTACAATCGTAATGGAGGTGAGCGCCTTCATGACAATATTTAAGTTGTTGGAGATAATGGAGGCAAAGGCGTCCATCGTGCCCGAGAGCACGTCGGAGTAGATGCCCGACATCTCAATGGCCTGCTTAATCTCAATAAGCACATCCTCTAAAAGGTCTCTGTCCTCATCATAAAGCTTAATAAACCGGCCGCGCAGTATCTTTTCCAGCGTCAGGTCGTTTGCCTTTAGGGAGGTGGAAAAATACACAAGGGATTTTTCAAGACCAAGAAGCTGGATAAGCTCCTTATTCTTCATGGATTTGTGAAGCTGCTGCTCCATCAGGTGCGATATCTTATCAATCTGTTTAAGATAAATGAGGTACCGTGTGGCGATGCGCAGCATTAGCGTCAGAAAAAAACGGGTGCGCAGATGGGTCTGCACATTCTTTACCATGTTGCCCTCAAACTCCGAGAGTACGGCGTTCTCCCGCAGCGAGATGGTGAAAACCACCTTGTTGGAGATGATCACGCCGATGGGCATGGTGGTGTATTGTATGGTATTCTCACTTTGCTTTTCCGCCATGGGTACGTCAACGATCACCAGCGTCTGATCGTCCTCCGAATCTATGCGGGAGGTTTCTTCCTCATCCAGCGCACTGCGTACAAAGCCGGAATCGAGCTTAAGGGTATCCACCAAAAAGGTAATCTCCTGCTCGGTGGGGCTAACAACGTTAACCCAGCAGCCGTCCTCAATCTTGTCGAGGGTTACAATGCGGGAATCTTCGGTTTTGAGGTAAGTAATCAACGGCAACACTCCTTAGAGCGCACCCGGGCGGATAAGACCCGGCGCACTGTTGAGCTGCGGCAGCAGACAGGCGGCAGGCGCCGTGCTTGCGGTCCGCGCAATCGTTAAAACTTCGAGGGCTTCCAGGATCGGGACTCACAGGCGCCACCTCCATGATATATAACATTCTGCTGCCGCTTTCGCCATCCGTGCAAACGGATGAGAGCGGCGCCAAGGATTCTCCCCCCACAATTTTACGCCGCGAAATCGCCTGCTGTTCCCGCTGTAAGAAAACAGGCGCGCGCTGTTCTGTGTTTACAGGCTGCAGAAAAAGAATCATCCGCATTTATTATAGCATATAAAGCGGCAAAATCAAGAGGTATCCAACAAAAAATCGACTCTATCCGCAATAAGCGCCGATAACAGAACCTCACAGCGCTTAATCAGCGCATATAACCAAATTGAAGCTACAAACGCACATTTTTTATTACGATGCATACAACATACGGTTATTATTTCCCAATAGCGCCCGTCCCATTCCATGCTTTTCCATATGCTACGAAATAAGTATTCGCATTTTTCCAATGTTCAATTTTTGTTGAGCTGTAAATACTACAATTTATTAGGGGGGTAATAGAGCTATCCCCGTAAACCCTAGCGCCAAAATAGCCTTGTGTGGCAGGTGTGGGAAAAAAGGAAGAACTACAGACCAGGGCGAAAAGCAAGGGCAAAATACGGGGGGCATCAGGATTTTGCCGAAGGGTAAAAACACAAAAGAATTTTTGAAAAAATTCTTTTGTGTTTTCGCAAGCGCGTAACGCAGCTACCCCACTGAGCTTTACGCGCTTGCGCCGTAGGTGCTTCGTCTAAAAAGCCATGCTCCGTTTGCCCTTGCTTTGAGCTGGGTGCAGGGTGTCCCTGCTTCGCTTTTGCTAAATTGCATACTTTTCTCGAACAAGAAAAGTATGCCGCCTGTCGGCGCGGGAGCCGACGTTCCAGCAATTTGATGATGGTTACCTAAAGACCTACCCATTCACGAAGTTTATCAAGCTTCTTTTTATACTAATAACACTTTACCCTTAGCAAACCGGGCGATACAGTTAAAATATACCATCATTTTCTGTTACCGTCAAACGCAAAACCCCCTGCGCCCGTTATAGGCACAGGGGGTTTTTCTCATCAATCGGAATTACTGCTCGTTAATGCCGCAGCACTTTTTATACTTCTTGCCGCTGCCGCAGGGGCAGGGGTCGTTGCGTCCTACCTTTGTGGCGGCCTTGCGCACCGGCTGTTTCTTTAGGGTGGCGTCTCCGCCGTAGGAGGCCTGCGATACATCGGCCACCTGCTCGCGCTTGGGCTCCTCCTTGGTGCGCGGGCGCACGAAGAACAGTGCGCGCACCGTGGTTTCGCGAATGGAATTAATCATCGCGTCAAACATCTCAAAGCCCTCGAGACGGTATTCCACCACGGGGTCGTGCTGACCGTAGGCGCGCAGGCTTATGCCGCGCTTGAGCTCCTCCATCGCGTCGATGTGGTCCATCCATTGCATATCTACGTTTTTGAGCAGAATGACGCGCTCAATCTCGCGCATCAGCTCTCTGCCAAACTCCGTCTCACGCGCCTTGTAAAGCGTGTGCGCCTTTTCCCGCAGCGCAGCCGTAATATCGTCCTTGCTTGCCTCGGCTATCTCCTCGGCTGTCAGGCGCAGGCTGTCCTTATCGGTAATCCAGCCAAGGTAATAATCGCGCAAGCCCTCAATATTCCAGTCATCGTGAATGTCGCCGTCTACCAAATAGGTATTGACGGTGGCCGAGATGCTCTCGGCAATCATCTTTTGCACATACTCGCCCAAATCGTCGCCGTTAAGCACCATGCCGCGCTGCTTGTAAATAATCTCGCGCTGGCGGTTCATAACATCGTCAAATTGCAGGACGTTTTTACGAATGGAGAAGTTACGTCCCTCTACCTTGCGCTGTGCGGATTCGATGGAGTTTGAGAGCATCCGCGTTTCCAGCGGCATATCCTCCTCCACACCCAGCGAGTTCATGAGCGACTGAATACGGTCGCCGCCAAACAGGCGCATGAGGTCATCCTCCAGCGAGATGAAGAACTGGCTTTCGCCCGGGTCTCCCTGACGACCGGAACGGCCGCGCAGCTGGTTATCGATGCGTCGGGATTCATGGCGCTCGGTGCCCAGTACGAACAAGCCGCCCGCCTCGCACACCTTTTGCGCCTCATCCTTAATCGCTTCTTTGTGCTTTGCGCACAGCTCGCGGTAAACGGCGCGTGCCTCTAGAATCTCTTTATCGTCCGTATCAAACTGGCTGACGGCGTTGACAATCAGTTCCTCGTAAAAGCCCTTTTTGCGCATCTCCGCCTTTGCCAAAAACTCGGGGTTGCCGCCCAGCATAATGTCGGTGCCGCGTCCCGCCATGTTGGTGGCGATGGTTACCGCACCAAGCTTACCTGCCTGCGCCACAATCTCCGCCTCTTTGTCGTGGTACTTTGCGTTTAGCACCTCGTGCTTTACGCCCCGGCGCTTGAGCATCGCGCTTAGCTGCTCGGAGCGCTCGATGGAGATGGTGCCCACCAGAATGGGCTGTCCCTTTTTGTGGCATTCCTCAATTTTATTAATGATGGCCTCATACTTGGCCTTTTCGGTTTTGTAGATAACATCGGGGTGGTCGTTGCGCACCATGGGGCGGTTGGTGGGAATCTCGATGGAATCGAGCTTGTAAATCTCCCGAAACTCCTCCTCCTCGGTCAGCGCGGTACCCGTCATGCCCGAAAGCTTGGTGTAAAGGCGGAAATAGTTCTGGAAGGTGATGGTGGCATAGGTCTTGCTCTCCCGCGCAACCGTCACATGCTCCTTGGCCTCTATGGCCTGATGCAGCCCCTCGTTGTAACGGCGACCGAGCATGGGGCGGCCGGTAAACTCATCGATGATGATAACCTCGCCGTCCTTGACCACATAGTCAATATCCCGGGTCATAACTCCATGCGCCTTAACCGCCTGATTGAGGTGGTGCAGGAGTGTGCTGTTCTCGGCGTCCATCAGGTTCTCTACGGCAAAATGACGCTCGGCCTTCTCAACGCCAAAGGGGGTGAGGGTAGCGGTACGCGCCTTTTCATCCACCACATAATCCCCGTCTATGTCGTCGTTATCCTCTTTATCGTTAAGCTCCGCCACCTTGACCATGCTTAAGGAGCGAACGAAGCGATCAGCCTTTTCATAGAGGTCCGTGCTTTTTTCACCGGGACCCGAGATAATGAGCGGCGTGCGCGCCTCGTCAATTAAAATGGAATCCACCTCATCAACGACGGCGTAATGGTGTCCGCGCTGTACCTGCCGCTCCTTATATATCACCATATTATCGCGCAGGTAGTCAAACCCAAACTCATTGTTGGTACCGTAGGTAATGTCGCTGGCATAGGCGGCGCGGCGCTGTTCGTCGGAAAGCCCGTGAACAATCAGCCCCACGGTCAGCCCAAGAAACGCGTATACCTTGCCAATTAGCTCCGCCGCGTAGCTTGCCAGATAATCGTTGACGGTTACAATGTGTACGCCCTTGCCCTCCAGCGCATTGAGATAGGCGGGCAGGGATGCCACCAGGGTTTTACCCTCACCGGTTTTCATCTCGGCAATACGCCCCTGGTGCAGGATGATACCGCCCAAGATTTGCACCGGAAAGGCTCGCAGGCCCAGAACCCGGTCGCCTGCCTCGCGGCAAACCGCAAACGCCTCGGGCAGAATATCGTCCACCGTCTCGCCGCCGGCAAGGCGCTCCTTAAACCTCGCGGTTTGCTGCTTTAGCTCCGCATCCGACATGGAACGGTAGGTATCCTCAAGGTCAAGCACCCCTTGCTTGAGGCGCTCGACGCGTTTGATCTCACGATCACTGTAGTTGCCAAAAATCTTAGTCAAAAATCCCATATTTCAACTGCTCCGTTCCGCCGCATTTTTGCGGCTGTAATACCAAGTACGGTGATAGGCGTCGTTCGGATATTTCGTATAATGGGCTTTGGCTTTACTATGGACGCACCCGCACTCACTGCTTGGTATCAGGGCCGACACCCTATTGCTATACTGTCATAAACCAATGCTAATTGTACTATCCGCCCAGTTCTTTGTCAAACGAATCATGGGGCTAAATGTAAACGTGGTTTTAAGCTTTTGTAACAATTGCGCCATGTCCTTCCTATTTGCCCCCTGCACGCCGCCTAAACGGTATTGTGTGGAAGCTTAGCGCTAATTTTCCACCAAGCTGGGCCGCGCTCTTTCCCCTGCCTCAAAGCGCACCCGTATTCCTGCCTTATGCGGGAAATATGGCGATAAAGAGCTTGATAAACAGGAAAAAGCGTGTTATTTTTATATAAGCTATGCTATATTTATATTAGGTCTTGTTAGTGTTTTAACAAAGTCGTTACGCGAGTGTTTTGGTGTGGTTTTGCATGATGCAATCTGTTATTATTTTTCACTCCTCACTCTTCGCGCTCGTTGTATTTACTAAAATTTAAACCCGGATTATTTCAACTGTTTCACCATAGAATACTATTAATTGCACCATTACGAAGCGAACGGGTTCTTATTTTGCTCGACAGAAGGAAACTGCCGGCGGACTGTCCCATGCTTATGTATCGCAAACATCAGGCTTTTTGGAGGGAGGCAACCCGGCAGAATGCGGCAAACCATACGACTGTTGCTGGAAAGGCACTTTGGCCTTGAGTGCGTCAAAGGACTTTATACTGCTGTAATCCTATCGTGCGCGGCAGCGCACCTTCTGTTATTGATTCTCCTAAGCGCCGCACAATCAACTTATTTGCTTATTACGCATAGCATTGGCATAGCGGTCTGTCTGTTTGGCATCTATGCGCTGCATAAAAACTGGGAGCGTTTGGCCATAACCCTTTTGCATGCGGAGATTTTTTGCTACTACGCCGCGATGACGGTTACGACCGGCGACAGTTTGGGGGTTGAATACCAGCTTATCGGGCTGCTGATACTCGAAGGCAACCTGATGTTCCGCCACAGGCTTACCCCGGTTCTGCTGCGGTTCTTTGCCGCGGCGCTGCTGGTTGCGGGCAAGGTTTACGCCGTTACTCTCCCGCCGCCGTGGATGGGCATCCCCCCCGCAGCCGCCCATGCTGCGGCGGTATTGAATTTGAGCCTATGCCTGCTGGCAATTGCGTTCTCCTCTGTTTTATACAGCCACGGCAGCAGTACCGCATTATGCGTGCTGAAAACGAAAGCGCGTCACCTCGAATACCTGGCTAAAACCGACCCGCTCACCGAGCTGCCCAACCGCCGCTGGATGGACGAGCGCCTGCATCGCGTCCTAACCGACAGCCTGCTCTCCAAGCGCCCGTTTTGCGTCGCAATGTGCGATATTGACAATTTTAAACGCATCAACGATTCCTGCGGTCACGCCGGAGGGGATTATGTGCTAAAGTCCATCGCCGGTATTGTTCAGGACTACTTTGAGCAAAGGGATATCGTATGCCGGTGGGGCGGTGAGGAGATTCTGCTTTTACTGGAGGGCATGGATATCAAGGAGGCGCTTCGTGCAGTAAACGGGCTGCGCGCTCAGGTGGAGGCGACGGCCTTTTCGTACAACCACCAAACCCTGCGCGTGACTATGACAATGGGGCTTGCCCAGTACCGTGAGGGAACGAGCGTGGAGGACCTTGTTTTGGAATCGGACCGCCTGATGTATAAGGGGAAGCAGCACGGCAAAAACCGTGTGGTGTACCCCTCTGACCAATAGCGGCGCGAGCAAAAACGCAAACTAAGCGTGTAATATAAGCGCTTTTGGTATTTGACTTATATCGGATAATGGTAGACACCCGGCAAACACAATCGGTATGATGGCGCTGCGCTCTCATGAAGAGAAAACGCCGGAAAGGCTTGGTCGGCACCATGGACAGCTTGTCGCTTGACTTTTTGCTGCGCGCAAAGCGCATGACCTATGCCGGTGGCGGCACGCAAAGCCTGCCCTCCCGTCCCGGCGCGCGGGACCTGCGCTATACCGAGGGGGAGCTTACTTTTCTCGACAGCTTGATGGGCGGCAGGCACTTTGCCGGGGAGGCGATTCTTTGGCGTGGGAATACGCCGTTTTGGGTTATGCATTATGCCGGGCGCGTGCTGGGGGAGGGCTTTTCGGTAAGCTTTTTATATGAATGCTTGCGTATGTCCTCGCGGGATTACCCCTGCCGGGGACCGCGTATGCACTCGAGCGGCGGCGACACCTACCGCTGCGCCACCTCAGGGGGACCGAACTGGTTCTCCGGGCAGGAGCTGATAGAGCGGGAGGGTGTTATTCTGTACGAATGTAATTTTCACGGAGGCGTCATCGGATGAACGAACAGGGTCTTGTGCGTCACACCTTTGCGCCGGTTTTTGACAGTGCCTCCCGTGTGCTGATTCTGGGCACCATGCCGTCGCCGGTCTCGCGGGCAAACGGGTTTTACTACTCTCACCCGCAAAACCGCTTTTGGCACATCCTTGCAAAGCTGCTGCTTCAGCCGGTTCCCGGCACCCCCGAGGAGAAGCGGGCATTTTTGCTGATGCACGGCATTGCCCTGTGGGATGTGCTGGCCTCCTGCGAGATAGAGGGAGCAAGTGACGCGAGCATACAAAAGCCCACCGCTAACGACCTGCGCGTTATTTTGGCGCGCGCGGATATTCGCGCCCTATTCACCACAGGGCAGAAGGCATTTGCCCTGTACCGGCGGCTTTGCCAGCCTGCAACGGGGCTTGACGCAATCCCTCTGCCCTCCACCAGCCCCGCCAATGCAAGGATGAGCATTGAGGTTCTGGCTGAGTCCTATCGGCGCATTCTGCCTTATCTTGCGCCGTGACCTGTAATAATGAAAGGCTGTCCATTGTTTATTTTGGTTTATCAGGTTCATTTCTGATTCAAGGGGATACCCGTTTCCCATTATAATATCAGGAAGGAATGGTCTGACTCATGACAAAACCGTTTACCCTAAACCCTAAGCTGCTGTTGGGCTGCGCCACCGCCGCAACGCAGATTGAGGGAGGAGACAAAACCCACAGCTGGTACGACTGGTGTGAAAAGGGTCATATCAAGGACGGCAGCTCCTGCCTGCGCGCAAATGACCACTACCGCCTGTACAAGGAGGATATCGGTCTTATGCGGGAGCTGGGGCTTGAGGTTTACCGCATGGGGCTTGAGTTTTCGCGCATCATGCCTGCCAAGCACGCCTTTTCCTTCGAGGCGGTGGAGCATTACAAGGACGAGCTGCGAAGGCTCAATGAAAACGGCATTCGTCCCTTGGTAACACTGCACCATTTTACAAACCCCCTGTGGTTTGAGAAGCTGGGCGCGTTTGAAAACCCCGAGTGTGTGGATATCTTCACCGAGTACGCGGCATTTGTCGCCGAGCAGTTTGGCGACCTTTGCTGCGAGTATGTGACCATTAACGAGCCTAACGTCTACGCCGTAAACGGCTATACCTTCGGGGAGTGGCCTCCCGGAAAAAAAAGCGTTCCCCTCACCCTGAAGGTGATGAGAAACATGGCGAGAGCCCATATCGCGGCGTATAAAAGGATTCATGAGGTGCGGGCAAGCCGCGGCTTTGCGGGGGAAACCAAGGTGGGCTTTGCCAACCACTACCGCATATTCGTCCCCCTCGGCAGATATAACCCCATAGACCGGCTGGCGGCGCGGCTGTTTGATCTTGCGTTTCAGTCCGCAATTACCGACGCGATGGTTTGGGGCAGGTTCTCCTTTCCCCTGGGTTTGTTCTCCCGCAAAAAGGGGCGGTACTGCGACTATTTTGGTATAAACTACTATACCCGCAGCGGGATGCAAGGGTTTAAAAATATCACCCTGCCCGATAAGCCGGTGAACGATTTGGGCTGGGAGCTGTATCCCGAAGGGCTTACGCTGTTGTGCCGGCGTTTTTACTCCCGTTACGGCATACCAGTTTACATCACCGAAAACGGAACCTGTGACCATCGGGACGCGTTCCGCGCCCGTTACCTGTACGATCATCTCAAGGCAGTCAGTGAGCTGACTGTGCCGGTGGAGCGCTACTACCACTGGACGCTGATGGACAACTTTGAATGGGTAGAGGGAGAAAGCGCCCGGTTTGGCCTTGTGGCGGTGGATTATGACACCCAGCGGCGCACTATTCGGGATAGCGGGCGGTTTTTCGGCGAGATAATCCACCGCAAGGCCGTCACCCAGGAGATGTATGACCGCTATGTTTGCGAAAGCGAAGCACAATCCGCCGTGCTTTAGGCGTCTGCTATTTGAAAAAACGCCACCTGCCCCAAACGTTGTGTGAAATGACCGCACCCAATATATTAACAAGATGAAGGAGAATGCAAATGCAAAAGCTGCGATTTGGAATTATCAGCACCGGTGGAATTACCGAGAAGTTTGTTCAATGCGCCCGGCTTGTTGAGGGCGCCGAGCTGCTTGCCTGCGCCTCCCGCACGCAGGAAAAGGCCGATGCCTACGCCGCGCGCTTTGAGCTCCCCCGCGCCTATGCAAGCTATGAGGCCCTGTACAACGACCCTGATATTGATGTTGTCTATATCGCTACGCCTCACAGCCGCCATAAGGAGGATTGCCTTGAAGCCATTGCCCACGGCAAGCATATTATATGTGAAAAGCCCCTTACCCTGACCAAGGCGGATAACGAGCTGCTGTTTGCAAAGGCCAAGGAGGCCGGCGTGTTCCTCATGGAGGCGATGTGGACGCGCTTTTTACCAACCGTCGTCAAGGCTCGCGAGTGGGTGCGCACAGGACGCATCGGCGAGCTTCGGCAGTTTACCGCATCCTTTGGCTTTCGGGCGGAAAAGAACCCGAATTCCCGTTTTTACAGCCCCGCGCTGGCGGGTGGCGCGCTGTATGACCTTGGGGTGTACCCCCTTGAATTCTTGCAGGACTTTATGCGTCCCCATAAGCCCTCGGAGATAAAGTCCTTCTGCGTAACCGCGCCTACGGGGGTGGATGAAACCGACCTTTTGCTAATAAACTACGGCAAGGCGTTTGCCCAGGTTTCGTGCACATTGGGTTACGACATAAATCATGCCAGCTTTTTATACGGGGAGGATGGGTATATAAACTTTTTGCCCGGCTTCCAATGTCCCCGCCGTGTGGAGCTGTACCAAAAGCGCACCCTGGTCGAAGCCTTTGATGCCCCCTCCTTTGTGGGCTTTGAGTTTGAAATTGCCCATGCTGTGGAGCGCATTCGCGGCGGGTACCTCACCAGTGATATCATTACGCCGGAGGATACCATTGAATGCGGCGAGCTATTTGACCGTCTGCTGACCGAATGGGGCGTGCGAAAATAGGGGAAGCCGGTGGCTTTTTGCCCTTGACAACGCCCGTTTTGTGGTTTTATAATGCTATCTATAGTGGTAAATTGTGCCGATTTATCACCGGATTGCCCGAGCGCTCCGGTGATATCGACAAGCTTTCTCTGCAATTTGGGCAGAGATCAGGCGGGCATGGGGGATGATGACTTTGGAGAAAGCAGGTCTTGTGCTGGAGGGCGGCGGGATGCGCGGGGTGTATACCGCCGGCGTGCTGGACTATTTTGATGAACGCGGGTTGTTTTTTCGCTTTATCGTGGGTACCTCGGCGGGCGCGTGCAACGCCATCTCTTACATATCCCATCAGCGGGGGCGCAGCTTTGAGACAAACTACCGCTTTTGCCGGGATACGCGGTATATTAACCCCTGGGGGCTTTTAAAGAACGGCGAGGTCTTCGGCATGGACTATATGTTCGGAGATATCCCAAGTACCCTGCTGCCGTTGGATTATGACGCCTATGCCGCCGAGGAGTGCGATAACCACGCGGCGGTTACCTGCCTTGAAACCGGCAAGGCCGAATACCCTGTGGTGCGAAATATGAAAACAGAAAGCGTCTATGTGCGTGCCTCCAGCTCGCTGCCACTGTTTGCCAAGACGGTGGAATACGGCGGCAGGCACTACCTGGATGGCGGTGTGGCGGATTCTATTCCCATACGCTTTAGTGCAGAGAGTGGCAACCAAGCTCATGTTATCGTGCTTACCCGCCCAAAAGGCTACGAAAAGAAGAAAAGCTCCCCCCTTCTCACCGCCCTGTGCGCGCAGCGTTACCGCGATTACCCCCGGTTTGTCCGCTCCTTTAGTAACCGGCATCTGGACTACAACGAGAGTGTCCGAACCGCCGAGACCCTTGAGACAGAGGGGCACGCGGTAATTATCCGGCCCGAAGCCGTAAACATCGATAAGTTCGAGCGCAACCCCGAGCGTCTGCTTTCTCTGTACCTGCAAGGGTATGCCGACGCAAAAAAGGCCTTTGGCCGCGTGTTTGGTCTGGTAAGCTGCTGTGATAACGTTGTGACCGGCCTAAGTACACAGCCCGCCGACAGGAGCTACAGCCATCTTGCCCATAGCCTATAACCCTGTTCCTTTGCTATCATACTACTCCCCTTAAAGAGTAAAGTTTAAAACTGCGTCAAAAGTCCTATCTCAAGGCTTTTGACGCAGTTTTTGCGTCCTGTTCAATCGAAAAATTAGCATAAAAAAAACGGCATAATACTATTCTCCGATAAAAGTGTTGATAAAAATCCGCGTCAAAATCCATAAATTAAAGATTTTGACTTGATTTTTATACACTTATTAATCGGATAATAGTATAAGCTTCGTCAAATCGCCCATAGCAATAACGCCTCATATTTCAGTACAATTTTGTATATTTCACCATATTTTAATAGTATTTTAAAATATTCCGCATCCTAAACTAAAACGTTTTCGGTACGACAAACCACAAGCCAAAGCTTTTCGCTTGCTTTTATACACATTAAGTCTGCTATTATCATATATTGTCCTCAATACCGCACATGCAATTATTAGATGCGGCGGCTTAAACGTATTTGCTTTTTAAATATTCATATGTGCCATTTGCACAAAAAAGATTGTCCTTGAAATAATCGCATCTGCCTCCCAACCGGATTATGTGAATTTTCAATAATTTTTTAATAAAGGATTATTGCATTTCTGCTTTAACTGTTATATAATGTGCTTACGAAAACGTTTTATATTTCGACTTTGCTTTTTTACCGCTTAGCAGGTAACCAACCCGTTATGAATAATGGCTTACTCTTCGTTTTGCGAAAAATCCAGAAATTGAACCTTTCTGTATGGTTTTTTTATTTCGTGATTTTTTATTTTGCAAACAAGGCCAGGTATTTGCATGGCACTGCTTTAAAGGCTATAGGAATAGGGGCTCACACGAGAATGGTAACGATTAAGGATATTTCCGCGGCCTGCGGTGTCTCTATTGCCACCGTAAGCAAGGCGCTTAATGGATATACCGATGTCAGCAAAACCACAAGAGAGCTTGTCAGCAAAACAGCCGAGCAAATGGGCTACTTTCCAAACTCGCAGGCTCGCGCCCTGAAAACGAACCGTACATATAATCTCGGCGTCCTCTTTATTGATGACGCCCAGAGCGGTCTGACGCATGACTACTTCGCGCTGGTTTTGGACAGCTTTAAGGTAGAGGCTGAAAAGAACGGCTACGATATTACCTTTATCAGCCACAACATCGGCAACAAGTCCATGTCGTTTTACGAGCACTGCCTTTACCGCAAGGTTGACGGCGTCGTGATTGCCTGCGTGGAGTTTTCCCACCCGGCGGTAATTGAGCTTGTAAACAGCGACATTCCGGTTGTAACCATCGACCATGTGTTTAATAACCGCACCTCCATCGTCTCCGCGAACCGCTGTGGCGTGCGGGAGCTGGTTGAATACGCATATTCTAAGGGTCACCGCAAGATTGCCTATATTCACGGCAAAAAGAGCGCGGTTACCGAGAGCCGACTTGGAAGCTTTTACAAGACCATGGCCGACCTTGGCTTGCGTGTGCCTTCAGACTATTTGCAGGAAGGCGCGTACCATGAGCCCCCCGCTACCGAGGAGGCGGCAAAGCGCATTCTTTCCCTTTCCGACCGCCCCACCTGCATCCTGTTTCCCGATGATTTTTCCGCCGTCGGCGGTCTGGCCGCTATCGAAGAAGCGGGCCTGAGCGTTCCCGACGATATCTCCGTTATTGGTTATGACGGAATATATCTTTCACAGGTGATGAAGCCGCGGCTCACCACCTTCAAGCAGGACACTACCCGGCTGGGCAAGGAGGCAGCCATACAGCTTGTTCGCTTGATTGAACACCCGATAACCACCTTAATTGAGAGGGTAGTTATCTACGGCAAGTTCCTTGAGGGCTCCTCAGTAAAGGATTTGGACAACTAAACCGCGCCTCGCTTTTAGGCGCATTCGGGAGACCCCAAATCGTTTGGGGTTGTGGCTCGACAATTGAAGGAAAAAACCTATGAAAAATGTAACCCGTATCGTATCTATACTTCTTTTGGCGTGCGCTATGGTAACCGTCACCGGTTTGACGAGCTGCGCCAGCCAGTTGGTTTCTCAGCCGTCTGCTCCCCCCGTCGGGAGCGACGCGCCGGTTTCTTCTGAGGTCCCTGCGGCGGCGGAAGGAACCACCCTCTTAATCTATATGTGGAATGATGAATTCAAGGGGATGTTTGAAAACTACTACTTGAAGGATCATCCTCTGCCCGCCGGTGTGGAGTACGAGATTGTTATTAACCCAAGCCAGGATAACGAGTATCAGCAAAAGCTTGACGAAGCCATCTTAAGCGGCAGACCCATAGATATCTTCCTCATGGAGGCGGATAGTGCCGTTAAGTACGTCAACTCTGACGCAACCAAGGATCTTAAGAGTCTCGGAATAACCGATGCCGATCTTGCAAACCAATACGAGTACACCAGGGCTATCGCAACCGATAAAAACGGCGTGCTCAAGGGTTCTTCCTGGCAGGCGGCGCCCGGTCTTTTTGTGTACAGAAGAAGCTTCGCGCGCGATATCTTCGGCACCGACGACCCCGCCGAAATGCAGGAGCTTTTAAGGGACTGGGATAGGTTTAGCACCGCGGCGGAGCTCGTTAAAACCAAAAGCGGCGGCAAGATTACCATGCTCTCGGGTTTTGACGATTCCTACAGAATCTTCTCCAACAGTTCAACCAAGCCTTGGGTGGATGAGAGCAACACCATTCAGATTGATGACCGCCTGTGGGATTGGGTGGACCAGACCAAGGCCTTTTCGGAGAGCGGCTACAATGCACAAACCACGCTGTGGGATGACGCGTGGACACAGGGCCAGACCCCTGCCGGACGTGTGTTTGGGTACTTTTACTCCACCTGGGGCATTACCTGGACGCTCGCGGGCAACTCGCTGAAGGTGAGTGAGGCTGACGGCGGCAAGCTTGAGGTTGGCAATGGTATTTACGGCGACTGGGCGGCAATTGAAGGTCCTAACCCGTATTTTTGGGGCGGCACCTGGATTGCCGCCGGCGCAAACGGTGATAATGATGCCCTTGTAGCCGACATAATCAAGTACTTTACGGTAGACACTATCTCAATGCAGCGGTATGCCGAGAAGTCCCTTGACTATGTAAACAACAAGCAGGCCATTCGCAATATTATCGACAACGGCTTTACCTCCGATTTTCTGGGAGGGCAGAACCATTACAGCCTGCTTTACAAGAGCGCAGAAGCCATTAAGCTGCCTCCCTTAACCGCCTACGACCAAGGCTGTAATGAGGCCTTTCAAAGTGCGTTTAAGGATTACTTTACCGGCACCGTCGAAAACAAGGCGACCGCGCTTGATAGCTTCTACGCTAAGGTATTGGAAAAATACCCGAACCTCTCACGATAGTTTAACCGTTGCGGGTGGGCATTCTGTCTGCCCGTAATTGTTAATATTCCCCCTTATATAACTTTCTGTATATTTTAATTCTCCCATTGTCCTCTATTTGCCAATGCTTCCCGTATAAAAAAATCTCCTGTGCAAAAACCCTGCGCGGTGCGGAGATTTTTAGTTTAATTTATTACGAAATTACGAAGCGGCGATGCGCCAGTGCTGCCAAATTACTTCATATTTTTCTTCATACAAGCGCCGTTTCTATCCTCGTAGCGATTATAGAAACGGCGTTTGTATGTGTTTTTAAATATTCTTCCAAGTTAATACTTTTAGGCAAAGTTTTAAGGCGTCCGAATGCTTAACTCGGGCGCGGAAAGGCGTGAATGATTGATGAAACGTTTACTCGCGGCCATCCTTCTAGCAGCCATTCTTGCCTCCTGCGGGGCACCCCCCGCACCTGCTAAAGGCAGCTCGGAGGCTGTGGCTCAGGCAGCGCCTTCTTCCCCCCACATATCCGACACGATGATTACAAACGGTGATTTTAGTTCGAATTTCTCCGAATGGTATTCCTACCACGAGGGTGGCTCCAGTGAAAAAACCGTTATAAACGGCGAAGCGGCTATCATAATCAGCCAAACCGGCACCGTAAAGCATGGGGTGCAGCTTTATCAGGATATCCCAAAAATTGAGCAGGGCTGCAGGTACCGCCTCACCTTTACCGTTCGCGCCGAGGCCGCCCGCACCATTGGGGTTCGTATTCAAATGAACGGCGGCGACTACGCCGGATATCTCGAAAAGACCATACCCGTGAATACCGAGCACGAGCGGCAGGTTGTGGAGTTCCTCATGGATCAGCCCACCGACCCCGCGCCGCGCCTTGTGTTTAATCTGGGGCGCTTCCCGGATGACCCGGAGCTTTCCGCTCACACGGTTTGGCTTGACGATGTGGCACTTGAGATGTATGACGATTCCGGCAAGATTGTCGCGGAGGATACCTGCGTGAAACAGCTGCTGATTAACTTAAACCAACTGGGCTATCGTCCCGGTGACGAAAAATACGCCGTGTTCAGCGGGGAGGGTACCGCCTTTGAGGTCATTAACGAGGAGACCGGCGCCATCGCATTCACCGGAGCGCTCATTGGCACCACAGAGGACCCCTCCTCCGGGCAAACCACCCGCATTGGCGATTTCTCCGATTTACGGCAAGCGGGAACCTACCGCATTAAAAGCGCAAAGCTTGGGGAGTCCTTCCCCTTTGTTATTGGGGAGACGGTTTACGACGGAGCCTTTGCAAAAACACTGGATATGTTCACTCTAGCCCGCTGCGGTACCGAGCTAACCCAAGATGTGGCTGGAGAATGGGCGCATAAGGCGTGCCATACCTCCCTTGCCACGGTCTACGGCACCGGGCAAAAGCTGGATGTCACCGGCGGCTGGCACGACGCGGGCGATTACGGGCGCTATGTGGTTCCCGGTGCTAAGGCCGCCGCCGACCTGCTGCTGGCATGGCAGTTAAGCCCCGCATCCTTTGCCGGCGAAGGTATGCCAAGCGTTCTTGCCGAGGTGCGTTATGAGCTGGATTGGCTGCTAAAAATGCAGGACAGCAAGACGGGCGGCGTATACCATAAGGTGACCACAGCAAGCTTTGAGGGTGAGGTTATGCCAGACGCAGTCACCGACGAGCTGATACTCTCCCCCATCTCCACCGCCGCAACGGCGGATTTTGCCGCCGTGATGGCAATGGCGTACCCCATATACTTGCCCTATGACGCGGCGTTTGCGAAAACCTGTCTTGCCGCCGCGCGGCGTGCCTGGCAGTATGCGCTGGATAACCCCTTGCTTCTGTTTAAGAACCCGGAAGGGATTGTAACCGGCGAATACTCCGACCCCTTTACCGCCGACGAGCGGTTTTGGGCGGCCTGCGAGCTGTATAAAGCGACCGGAGAGTCCGTGTATCAGGATTACCTGACCCGCGCCTGGTCGCCCTCTTTAAAAATGGGCCTTGGCTGGGCGGATGTTGGCACCTATGGGCTGTACGCCTACCTATCCTCCCCTGCAGAGCATACGGATGGGACACTGACCGCCGCCGTAAAGGACGCGCTGGTGAGCAGCACCCAGACCCTTGCCAACCGGTGCAAAACGGATGGCTATCGTATCTCGCTGGGCACCGATTATCAATGGGGCAGCAACATGACGGTGGCAAATAACGCCATGCAGCTTTTGCTTACCGACAGCATTGCGCCCGACCCCGCTTACCGCAGCCTCGCCGCCGGACACCTGCACTACCTGCTGGGCGCCAACTGCCTTTCCTACAGCTACCTGACCGGCTTTGGCTCTCAGTCTCCCACGGCTCCCCACCACCGCCCCTCTATGGCGGCGGGAAAGGTACAGCCGGGTATGCTGGTGGGCGGTCCAAACGGCGCCCTGCAAGACCCCTATGCGCGCGCGGTGCTGAAAGACCTGCCGCCCGCACAGTGTTATGTCGATAACGACCAGAGCTATTCCACCAATGAGATTGCGATATACTGGAACTCACCGCTTGCCTTTGTCCTCTCCTGCTTTGCAATGCAGGAGGAATAATTATAATCATTCCGTTTCAAAACGAAATTCGTATAGCTGTACTTGCACAAGGAAACACAAAAGCGGAACGGGGGCATATCCCCCGTTCCGCTTTCATTTATACAAGTTACTAATAGAAAAGAGTACTCATACTAATCCCCTCAAAAAGAGTCGATAAAAATCCGCGTGAAAACCCATAAATTAAAGCTTTTCACTTGATTTTTATACTCTTTTAAATCGGATATTAGTATAAGAAAAGCCGCGAGACCTATGGTTCCCGGCGCATCAGCAAGGCATTAAAGGAGAATGGGATCTCCGTCGGGCGTCGTCGGGTTGAAGCAATCATGCGGGAAAATAATATTGTTCCCAAAGCAGTGAAAAAGTTTAAATCCACCACAAATTCAAAACACAATTACCCTGTATCTCCGAATTTGCTGAACCGTGCGTTTTGTGTTGATGCTCCAAACAAGGTTTGGGTCAGCGATATGACATACGTCTGGACTGATGAGGGGTGGCTGTATTTGGCGGCGATTAAGGACTTGTACAGCGGTAGGATTGTAGGCTGGGCGATGGATAAGCAGATGACGCAACAGCTTGTGATTGATGCATTGAATCAGGCGGTCGGACGGCAACGTCCGCCGCGAGAGGTTATCCTCCATTCTGACAGAGGGGTGCAGTATGCTGCCAAGAAGTACCGCAACGTGCTGACCAGTTATGGTTTCAGGCAGAGCATGAGCCGAAAGGGTGATTGTTGGGATAATGCTCCGATGGAGAGCTTTTTTGGCACCCTCAAGACAGAGCTTGTGTACCATGAGCATTATAAGACGCGCAACCAAGCCAAGGCGAGTATTTTCGACTATGTCGAGACATTCTACAACCGGGTTAGGCTGCAAAAGCGGCTTGGCTACTTATCTCCCGAAGACTATGAGAAACAGAGCTTTGTAGCGTAACTTCATGTCCGGATAAGAGGGGCTGGGTCAATATTTCTAACAATCTGCTGTTCGTCCAAACTGAACAGATAACTTATTTATTTTTGTTTTAAAAAAAGGTGCGAAATTGCAAAGGCTGTGTTGACATTCGCATGAGTACTTGCTATAATAAACAAGCGCTTTTGAATCCGTGCAAAAAACAGTATTTTTGCAGGAGTTTATGCGTAAAAAATATGAACCATTAGCTCAGTCGGCAGAGCACTTGACTTTTAATCAAGGTGTCCGGGGTTCGAATCCCCGATGGTTCACCATTGATATAACGGAGAAACCCGCATTGATTAGCCTAAAAGCGGCTGACGGTGCGGGTTTTTTGATGCCAAAAAATCGCTGAAAAATCGGGATAGACGAGGGGGTTACTGCGCGTTTTTATGGATTATCTTTATTTCCCAATCGTTTCTGCAGCCTTTTGCAGCGTTTCAGCGCACTGGAAGATATCGCTTTAATTACCGATTTAAAGAGAATAAAAATCAGGTGATAAGCTTTAGTTTATGGGTTCTCACCAGGTTTTTTATACTAATCTGTTAAGCAAGAGATATATTGATAAGATTGTTCTCCCAGCATAATTGTAAGTACACCTTTTCTTATCACACTAACCTCATCTGCGGGACTGTAGTATTCATAACTCAATAACAGCGTTTGATCATCCAACTTTGCATCTACTACTTTAAAACTTGCTGCGCCTCCTAAACTTTCAAAGGTATATGATGAACTGTCCGCGTCATAGTAATCGGAACTGCGAAGGTACTCTGATGATATATCAAAGTAGTTTTTCACGAGCGATTCCACTTCTTCAGCATCAAAGGGAGTAATATCCCAATTAGTGGAATTGTCTGTGGAGCTCTTTTTCGCAACATAGAAAAGCCCAAATCTGTGTGGTAATATTTCATCGGCTTTGCTCCATGTGGTAGATGTAATGCTCGACAATGCAAGAGGTGCTAAATATTCTATTGTAAGTGACTCATAATCATTCAAATCAATACTCACAGTATTTAATGAGGGATTCATAGATGAATCAGTTACTGAACTTGCTTTGATCCCTTCATCATAAGGAAGCCCTCCACATCCCGATAGTCCTAAAACCAGTATTAACATAAGCAGTTTGCTGATTACTTGTTTCATTAAAATTTCCTCCTTTAGGTTATTACCTTCAGCGCTGCGGAATCATCTGAAAACCTAGACATATACATTGAGAATCCATCTCGATAAAAGACATTACCGTTTCTCATTAAGATTAGCATATATGTAAAATATAATCAATTTTTATATTTTACATATTTTCTTTTTATACTAATATCCGATTAAAAAGTGTATAAAAATCAAATCAAAATCTTAAATTAATGGATTTTGACGCGGATTTTTATCAACACTTTTATCGAAGAATAGTATTACACCCTCTCCACCACAACCCTAGCCCCCCCGCATCAATCAGCCGCTCCCGCAGGCGGTCGGAGACCGGCTCGACCTTTTCATAATGCCCGGTGACGGTTTTCCAACAGTAAAATGCCCATGCCGGTAAACGCCTTACTGACCGAAGCCAGCTCATAGAGAGTGTTCTCACTTGCCTTTAATCCCTTCTCTCTATCTGCATACCCGGAGGAAAAATAAAACACATCATCGCCCGAAAGAATTGAGACTGATATTCCCGGAGCGCCGGATATTCGGCAGGCGTCATCCAGCAATGCTTGTATAGATTTATGGGTTTTCATGCGAATTTTTACTTGTATTTTTTGAGGAAATTAGTATTACGCCCTCCATTTATGCAGGAATACCTTTGAGGTTTGAAACAAGCCCAGAAAAGGTATTGCTTAAAGGTAGGCGGCCTGTTGTACCGCCTACCTTGCCGTGGTATAATAACAGGTACGAATATATGTTTGTAACCGGCGGAGGATGAGAATGGACAACGGGCAGGGTGAAAAGGGTGAAGCACGCGAAATACGGATATCGGTGCGTGGGCTGGTGGAATTTTTAATGCGCGCGGGGGATTTGGATAACCGCTTTACAGGCCGCGACCGCCTCGCAGACGGCGCGCGCTTGCACCGCAAAATTCAAAAATCCTACGGCAAGGAGTATCAGGCGGAGGTGTTTGTACGCCGCACCATCGAGCAGGAGGAATTTACGCTGACTGTTCTGGGCAGAGCAGACGGCGTTTTTTGTGAGGATGGGCATATAACGGTAGACGAGATTAAAACCACTACCCTGCCTCTGGAGCGGATTACAGAGGAATTTTCCGCCGTGCATTGGGCACAGGCGCAATGCTATGCCTGCCTGATAGCGGGGGACCGCGGTTTGTCCGAAATTGGGGTACAGCTTACCTATGTCAATGCCGACACCGAGGAGATTAAGATACTCCCCCGCCGGTTCTCCCTTTTGGAGCTGACCACCTTCTTTGAGGGACTAATTACACAATATCTTTCATGGGCGCGCATGAGCTCTGCGTGGGCGGCTCAGCGCGACGCGTCCATAAAGGCGCTGGAATTTCCCTTCTCCGGCTATCGGCGGGGACAGCGGGAGCTTGCCGCGGGGGTTTACCGGGCGGTGCGCGACCAAAAACGGCTGTTTGCACAGGCTCCCACCGGCATTGGCAAAACCATGTCGGCGGTATTCCCCGCGGTAAAGGCAATGGGGGAGGGCATGGCGGCAAAGCTGTTTTATCTTACCGCAAAAACCATCACCCGCGCCGTCGCCCGTGAGGCGTTTTGCCGCCTGCGGGAAAACGGCTTGCGCTTAAAATCTGTAGCGCTGACGGCGAAGGAGAAGATTTGCTTTCAGGATGTTCCCATCTGTTCGCCCGACTCCTGCCCTTACGCAAAAGGGCATTATACCCGGGTAAACGCCGCGCTGCGGGAGCTTATTGACTGGCATGATGATATCACCCGCGCGGAGGTGGAGCAGGTGGCAAGGGCGCACACGGTCTGCCCCTTTGAGCTTGCACTGGATGCGACCCTATGGGCGGACGCAATCATCTGCGACTATAACTACGCGTTTGATCCCCGCGTATATCTCAAACGCTTCTTTGCCCAGGAGGATTTAGCCCCCGACAGCGTTTTTTTGGTGGATGAGGCGCATAACCTGGTAGACCGGGCGCGGGAGATGTTTTCCGCTCAGCTTAATCGCCGCGCCTTTTCCAAGATAAAAACCGCGCTCAAAAAGTCCTCGCCCAAGTTATCCCGGCGGCTTGGCGAGGTAAACAAGGCCTTTAAGGAGCTGGAGGAGGAGTGCGTGGATAACGAAACGGTGGTGCGCCCGGAGCAGAGCGAAGCGTTGTGTACGGTATGCGAACGCGCGGCGGGGGAATGTGAGCTGTGGCTGAAGGAGCATGGCAGGGAGCATGAGCTGTATACCGACCTGCTGGAGCTTTATTTTGAGAGCCTTGCCTTTTTGCGCACGGCGGAGCTTTACGACGACCGGTATGTAACCCTCATCGACCGCGGGGGGCACGATGTGCGCGTGAAGCTGTTTTGTGTAGACCCAAGCCTTTTGCTCAATAAGGCCTTTGAACGCGCGCGGGGTGCCGCGCTGTTTTCGGCGACGCTCGCCCCAATCGAATATTTTAAGCAGATACTGGGCGGGAGAGAGGAGGACGAAGCCCTTTGCCTTTCCTCCCCCTTCGACCCGGGAAGGCTGCACCTTTTGCTGTGCGGGAATGTTTCTACCACCTACCGCAACCGGGAGCAAACCTATGGCATGGTGGCGCGGATGATAGCCGCCGCGGTAGGCGGGCGGGCGGGAAACTATATGGTGTATTTTCCGTCCTACCAATACCTTGAGCGTGTTTACGGGGAGTACTGCGCGCTTTGCCCGAATACCCCTACCCTTGTACAGCGGCAGGGCATGACCGAGCAGGCCAGAGAACAGTTCTTAGACCGCTTTGAGGCTCAAAACGAGCAAACCCTTGTGGGATTTGCGGTTATGGGCGGCGCATTTTCGGAGGGAGTGGACCTCAAGGGGGAGCGGCTCATCGGCACCGTAATTGTGGGCGTGGGGCTTGCGCAGCTTAACCCCGAGCAGGACGTGGTGCGCGACTATTTTACAAAGGCAAACGGTATGGGCTTTGAGTACGCCTATATGTACCCCGGCATGAATAAGGTGCTGCAAGCGGCGGGGCGGGTAATACGAGGCGAACAGGACCGGGGCGTCGTGGTGCTGGTGGATGAGCGCTTTGCCCGGCGGGATTATCTTGCGCTGTTTCCCTCCCATTGGCATGGCTGCCTGATGGTAAAGAGCGAGGCGCAGCTGAAGCAGTCGGTACGCGAGTTCTGGCAGGTCGCATTTTAGCGCTCGCGCCCGAGGCGCAACCCGTTTTCGTTGTTAAAAGTGCATGGTATGAGATAAAAAAAGCTGGTGTCGAAAAATTGCCGCGCTTTTATTAATGTGTAATATGCCTGTTTTTGCGCATCCTAGCGAAGGAGGTGAACGAATTGGAGCAGGTGCACAAAAACAGCGAACGGCAGGGTGCCTTATACGCGGGCGGGCACGCAGGCAAAGATACCACATTGCCTGTACTGCCGCCGGCAAAGCCCTGCGCGGCGATACCGTATATGGCGCATACCAAACGCCGGTATTTTGAGGGCTGGTACCTTAAACAGCAAAACAATGCCCAAACCGTCGCGCTCATCCCGGCATTTCATGCCGATGAAAGGGGCAGGACCTCCGCCTCCCTGCAAATTATCACCGATACGCAGGCCGTGTACCTGCCCTTTGCGGCGGATGCATTTTGCCTGCACCCCAAACGGAGGGCTTTGCGGCTGGGTGAGAGCCTGTTTACCCGGCAGGGCTGTAAGCTGTCGCTTCGTACCGCCGACTGTGAGTTAAGGGGAGCATTACGCTTTCGCGGGCTGACCCTGCCCGCCTACGATATAATGGGGCCGTTTCGCCATGTGCCCTTTTTGCAATGCCGCCACAGTGTGTTCAGCCTTCGTCACCAAGTGGACGGCACGCTGACCCTCAACGGAAAGGAGTACCGTTTTCGGGAGGGCTTAGGCTACATGGAGGGCGACCGGGGCAGCTCCTTTCCCGAACGGTACATCTGGACGCACTGCGGCTGGGAGGGCGGCGGCATTATGCTGTCGGTGGCGGATATTCCTTTGCCTGTCGGGGGCTTTACCGGCTGTATCGGCTTTGTGCTCGTAAACGGCAAGGAATACCGCATAGCGAGCTACTGCGGCGTTCGCATCCTCAAGGTCAGTGACGATACCGTCATGCTGCGCCAAGGAGAGCTTACTCTAGGAGTGAAGCTGCTTGACAGCCAGCCCCTGCTGTTGCGTGCACCCCATATGGGCGGCATGGTGCGCCTCATACGCGAGAGCGCCTCCTGTCGGGTACGATATCGGTGTACGCTGGGTAGTCGGCTGCTGTTTGACCTTGAGAGCGGACAGGCAAGCTTTGAAAGCAACTGGGATAGGTCTGCCAAGCAACAATAGTGCTAATACTAATCTCCTCAAAAAGAGTGGATAAAAATCCGCGTGAAAACCCATAAATTAAAGCTTTTCACTTGATTTTTATACTCTTATAAATCGGATATTAGTATAATCTCATCAAGTCTAAAAAAGGAAAGCCCATCCGCTCACAATGCGGGTGGGCTTTCCTTTATACTTTAATCCGTTAAGCATTACAAAATCCCCATTAGGCGTGACGCGTATATGAATAAGAAAATCGTAATCATCGACATCGCGGTGGTAATGACAATAAGCTGCCCCGCCAGCTCCCCGTCCGCCTTTTCGCGTACCGCCATAACATAGCTTGACACGGCGACAGGCGAAGCAAAGGCCGTGAGCAGGGTGATGTACGGGATACCTGAAAACCCAAGCAAAATGGCCAGCCCCAAAAATACCACGGGGATAAACACCGTCTTAGTAAGCGACCCGAAAACTATGTATAAGAGATTCTTTTTAACCTCGCCAAATCGGAAGCTCGCACCCAAAACAAGCAGTGCCAGCGGCGTTGCCGTCCCTCCAAGACTGGCCGCCGCCTTGGTAACAGCCTGTGGCGGCATAAACCCGGTGAGCGCCATGAGAATGCCCAGCATACTTGCGATAATCAGTGGGTTAAGCAGCACCTTCTTTGCCACCTTGCGTACATCGGGCTTGCCTGCAAAGGAATAGTGGGCAAGCACAATGGTGGAGAGCACATTCAGCACCGGAATGACAAACGCCACGGCGACCGCCGTCATCTCGGCACCCTCTTTACCCGCCAGATTTTCGGCTATGGGCAGCCCCATCAGGGCATAATTGCAGCGAAACATCCCCTGTATCATCACGCCGCGCCGCGCGTTATCCTTTACAAAGCGGGGCACAATCAGCCATAGCAAAAAGAATGCGGCGGATATGCCGCCTACCGCAAATAAAATGGTATTCAGGTCAAAGGCGGTGCGAAAATCGGAGGTATAAATGTTGTAGCAAATAAGGACAGGCAAAAGCACGGTAAAGCTGATTCTGTTGGCGCATTCCAAAAACGGCTCGGTGAAAACTCCCATGCGGGAGAGTAAATACCCCGTACCTATCATTAAAAATACAGGAACCACCGCGTTGACAGAAAACAGGAGGTCCTCCACGTCCGATCACTCATTTCTGATGTTGGTGTGATGCTTGCTTCGTTTATTCTATAAGTTTTGTGTTATAAGTTCGGAATCGGATTCTACCGCGATTCGTATTGCCTATTTTATTCTAGCAGATAAGGTCTATAAACGCAAACGCCGCATCACCCCATGGTACGCTTTTCACCCACCCGGTTAATACTCCACCGACATGATGATATTCTGCGCATAGTCTCCGCATTTTTCGCCAAAGAGGTTAAACCCGCCCACATAGCTTGCATCGGGGTCATTGCCGATGCGCACCGTCAGGTAAGGGTCCTTGTGCAGATTCAGCTCGGCGATACTGCGGTCAAGAACCTTCTGTTCATTTACAAAGCAGCCATTGCTATTAATCATCCAGGTGGTCAGCAGCCCGTATTGCGAGTTGCCGTCGGTAATCCACGAAGGGTTAAGCCTGCCCCGGCGGTGACCAAAGTCCCCGGGGCTTGTCCATGTGCCACAGCTTAGGCCATTAATCCAAAGCGTGATGTCCGATTTCCAGTCCTCTCGGTAGTTGGGCGCCTCGGAACAGATCTCCATGGAGAAGGAGAGCTGCGCGGCGGTTTTTCCGGGCGGCGTGACATCGGGGAAGCGATATTCCACATACCCAGCTGCGCTCCACAAAAGCTGTGCGCTGAGTCGTTCGGGCAGATAAAACCCGATGGTGCGGTCATCCGAGCCGATGATTCCCTCGCTGTTGCCGATGCCGCAGGTGGGCAGTACATGACAGTCGGTAAACGCTCCCACCGGCATACTAACCGTGGCAATTTCAGCGGCATGAGCCGCGATATCACTCAGGCGAATGGTAACAAGGTCACTGCGGCGGCTGCAAAGCTTCATAGCACCCCGTTCCCCCGGGCATTGCTTGGTGTTAATGAGCCCGGCCTCCTCCAGTACACGAATGTGCATGGCTGCGCTGGAGGCGGGAATTTGCAGCTTCTCCGAAATCTCGTTTACATTAAGGCTGTAGGTATAAAGCAGCTTAATAATCTCGATCCTGGTCTCGGAGGACAGCGCCTTTGCCACACGGCACAGCTCCTCAGCGTTATCCGCGCTAAGCTCAACATATTTTGCCACCTCGCACACCCTCCTTGGAATTTTTATTGTAAACAACAATGTTCTTGCTGTTATTCTTAGCTACCTATTATAAAGGCTTTTGGCAAGAGAAGCAATAGAACACGGCATTACAATTTTATATTATAATTATTTTGTTTGTTTTCTTGTATTGTTATTTATTATTAATAATAATGCAAGAAATTCATGTGCTATTTATTGATTTACCTCGCCGATAAACTGTGGTAAAATATATATATAACAAAAATAATGTTTTAAATAAAACTGCTTTTTTGCTTTTTGAGCAAAGGCCGAAAAATGTTCCTGCCTAAAACTACAGACTATTTGGAGGATTAAACGAATGATACCAAGACCGGAGTTTCCCCGCCCCGATTTTGAGCGCAAGCAATGGCTCTCCCTCAACGGCGAGTGGGATTTTCAGCTGGACCAGACCGCGGAGCTTACCGAAATGGCGGCTGCGGAAAAGGCATTTGATCAAAAAATTCAGGTTCCATTTTGCTATGAGTCAAAACTCAGCGGTATTGGCAAGTGGGCAGACTGCGAAACCGTGTGGTATAAACGTGCGGTGACACTCACCGCCGCGCAGCTTTCCGGTAAGGTGCTGCTTAAATTCGGCGCGGTTGATTATGAGGCGTATGTCTGGGTCAACAACCTCTACATAGGCACCCATAAGGGCGGTCACATCTCCTTTGAGCTTGACATTACCCATGCCGCAAAGGCTGGCGAAAACCTCATTATTGTCAAAGCCACCGACAGCCTGGCCACCGACAAGCCCAGGGGTAAGCAGTCGTGGCTGGGCGAAAAATTCGGCTGTTGGTATACCCCCACCACCGGCATCTGGCAGTCGGTGTGGCTGGAGTTTACCGGCAGGGACTATATTCGCGGCATAAAAATCACCCCCGACATTGACACGCTTACCGCCACCTGTGAAGTAACCGTCAGCTGTACCGGCAAGCGCACCGTGAGGCTTGAGGCCGCCTTTGGTGAGGGCAGGCTGTCTGGTGTTAGCCGTGTTGAGGCGGTTGCCGTTAACGGCTATGCCCGCGCGACCTTCACCCTGAGCGATATGGATCTTCTGTCCTATGACAAGCTGTTCTGGACCCCCGAACACCCCAACCTGATTGACGTTAAGGCTGAGCTTGTGGAGGGCACAGAGGTTTGCGACACCATTTACACCTACTTTGGGCTGCGCAAGATTAGCGTAAGGGATGACGTTATTCTGCTCAACAACAATCCGTATTATCAGCGGCTGATATTGGATCAGGGCTACTGGCCGGATTCCCTGCTCACCCCTCCCTCTGACGAGGCCATTATTGAGGATATTCGCCTGACCAAGGCAATGGGCTTTAATGGCGCGCGCAAGCATCAAAAGATTGAGGATCCCCGCTATTATTACTGGGCAGACAAGATGGGGCTGCTTGTTTGGGGAGAGCTGCCAAGCCCATACCTCTATAACAGCGCCGCGGTTATTCATGCACAGGCAGAGCTGAGTGAATTTATCCTGCGCGATTACAATCACCCCTGTATCATCACCTGGGTTACACTCAACGAAAGCTGGGGGGTTCGCGACATCAGTGCAAATAAGCAGCAGCAGGACTTCGCCCGCGCGCTGTATTACACCGCAAAAGCTCTGGACAAAACCAGGCTGGTAAGCTCTAATGATGGCTGGGAGCAGGTGGATACCTGCGATTTTTGCGCCATTCATGACTATGCCATTTTTGGAGATAACACCGATAAATACGATGACCTGGGTAAGGTAATCTCACGGGGGCTGACGGGCAGGATGATATATGCCGAGGGAAGCCGCTATGAAGGTAAGCCCATTATTATGACCGAATATGGCGGCATTGCGTTCTCGAACACCTCAAGCGGGGATTGGGGCTATTTCGGCAAGGTTAGCACCGAGGAGGAGTTCCTTGCCCGGCTGGAGCCAGTTACCGATATTTTTATAAAAAGCCGAAGCTACTGCGGCTTTTGCTACACTCAGCTTACCGATGTGATGCAGGAGGTAAACGGTCTGCTCACCCCGGACCGCAAGCCAAAAATTGAAACCGAAAAGCTGAAGGCTATCTTCGGTAAAAAGTGGCATTAAAGTCAGTTATCCTTTAAAAAACACAGCGACAAGCCGTAAAAACGGCTTGTCGCTGTGTTTTTTACCAGCATAAAGCCGAAAGGAGCACAACTATTTATACTATTATCCGATTAAGAAGTGTATAAAAATCAAGTCAAAATCTTTAATTTATGGATTTTGGCGCGGATTTTTATCGACTCTTTTTGAGGGGGTTAGTATTAGTCATATGCTTTGGCATATCATTTGAATGAGAACAGTATGATATAGCCGAGCGATACCGCACGGCGAAAGCCGGCGCATCACATTTGCGGCGCGCTCATTTTCCTTGGCAAGCAGTAGCTTAAACTGCTTAAAACTTTAAACTTTTGCAACAAAAAAAGGCTGTACAACAAAATATAATTAATACAAAGGTTTGTATCATGTTATTTTTTTAGTAATTTGGTCAACTCTATTTAAAATTTTTTTGATTTGTGATATTGTTTTATCAACCTTCCGGAAGAGGTTTTAATATGGATAGCATTGATATAAAGATTCTAAAGCTGCTCCAAAAAAACGCGAGGATTTCAGTTTCCGAAATCGGAAGCCTTATTAATCTATCGGTACCTGCCTGCAGCGAACGGATTAAAAAACTGGAGGCATCAGGCACCATTAGGCAGTATGCCGCTATTATTGATCCCGCTTCTGTGAAAAAAACACTGACTGCCATGATGTTTATCAGCCTAGAGCGGCCCCAGTTTACGGATAAGTTTATTGAAGTCATCCGCCTGGAGGACGATATCCTGGAATGTCACTATCTCGCGGGCGATTTTGATTATTTGTTAAAGATTATGACAACAGACACCTCTACGCTGGAAAAGCTTTTAAACCGCTTAAAAAGTGTGCGAGGGGTACAAAAAACCCGGACCATTGTGGTTTTGTCCACGGAAAAAAACAACTATTCCGTCTCTCTATAATACGAGCTTTCCATTAAAGTCTGCACAAAAATCATGCTAAGCATTTTCATCGTAGCTTTATCGCGGGTTGCAGGTTTTTATTGCACTTTAATTGGAACGTAGTAACGAAAAAAAGCAATTAATATAAGCAGGAGGCACGATTATGATTATTGGTATTCCTAAGGAAATAAAAAATAACGAAAACCGGGTGGCAATTACGCCGGCCGGGGTCTATACATTGGTAAAGGCAGGGCATAAGGTTCTTGTGGAAAACGCCGCGGGCGAAGGCAGCGGCATTACCGACGAAGAATATAAGGCAGCGGGCGCAGTAATGCAAAAACATGCCGCCGAAGTATTTGATGCAGCCGATTTGATTGTAAAGGTCAAGGAGCCCATAGAGCCGGAATATAACCTGTTTAAAGAAGGCCAGCACCTGTTTACCTACCTGCATTTAGCGCCAAACCCCGCCCTGACCCAAATGCTTTTGAACAAGAAAATAACGGGTATTGCCTATGAAACAGTACAGCTTGCAAATGGCTCCCTGCCGCTCTTAACCCCCATGAGCGAGGTGGCGGGAAGGATGTCTATTCAAATCGGCGCCAATATGCTCCAAAAATATAATGGCGGAGAGGGCTTGCTGTTAGGCGGCGTACCCGGCGTACTGCCTGCCGAGGTGTTGATTATTGGCGGCGGCGTCGTCGGCACCAATGCCGCGAAAATGGCGGTGGGCTTGGGCGCTCATGTCACCGTAATGGATGTAAACCAGACCCGCCTTGCATACCTTGACGATATTTTTGGCGGGCGCATTTCTACCCTTGTTTACAACGAGTACAGTGCCGCTGAGATGTTAAAGAAAACAGACCTGCTCATTGGCGCAGTGCTTGTTGCCGGAGCAAAGGCACCCAAAACGGTATCGGAGGAAATGGTAAAGGGCATGAAGAAGGGCTCCGCGATTGTGGATGTCGCGATTGATCAGGGCGGCTCCATCGCAACGATTGACAGGGCCACCACCCACGACAACCCCTGCTACGAAAAGCACGGTGTTATCCATTATTCCGTGGCGAATATGCCAGGCGCCGTACCGAAAACCTCCACCTATGCCCTGACAAACGCTACACTGCCATATCTAGCGCAGCTAGCCAACAAGGGTGTAGCGCGAGCGCTGTGTGAGGACGCCTCCCTGTTAGTGGGGCTTAACACCTGTAAGGGTAGCCTGACCTGTGAAGGAGTAGCCACGGCGCTGAGCCTGGAATATACACCCGCCACCAGCGTATTGAACTGAAAACGATAGGGGATAAAACTGCTGCTAAGGGGATACATACCCGGCAAAACGAAATTCGTTTAAAATAATTATATATGAAAACCGTGCGGCAATGCTTTTTGCAGCACGGTTTTTTATGATATTCTTTTCGTTACCTCGCAGTGCTAATACTAATCCTCAATTAAAACATTGAATAATCCAATCACGCCCCGTAATGCTGTGAACAGCGTTGTGAGATAAGGCGCGGATGACTTCACAAAGGCGGTCAATAACATCTTGGAGTGTTTGAAAAACTTCATTCCGAAAACCACGCTTACGGATTTCTTTCCAAATTTGTTCAATTGGACTCATCTCCGGTGTAGCAGGAGGAATGAACAACAAGCGAACATTTTCAGGAATGATGAGTGCCTTGGATTTGTGCCATGCCGCACCATCACAAACAAGTAGGATACAATCATCCGGGTATGCTTGGGAAAGCTTTTGTAAAAATAGATTCATACAAACAGTATTGCTGTAAGGCAATACCAGAAAAAAGGATTCACCAGTTAAAGGTTCTACTGCACCATACGCATAGCGATATTCCCGAATATGATGGCAGGGTACACAGGGACGTAGCCCTGAAAAGCACCAGCAATACTTTGGCTTGTTGATTTGACCAAAGCCTGCTTCATCCTGAAACATCAAGCGAACAGTTCCATGCTTTAAATCGATAAAGGCGTCGTCTACCGCAAGGTTAATTTTTTTGAGGCTTCTATCGCCTCATCGCTGGCCTTGTTCGGATGCTTGGATCTCGGCATAACTTTGCGCCAGCCATGGCGGTGTAAAACCCGGTAAATTTGACCTTTCCCTATGGAATGACCCACTTTTTCTTCATAAGCTTGTTTAATTGCGCTTACTTCAACAAGTTGTCCTCGTTCGGCGAGCTTTTTATAATCTGTCAAAAAGGCTTCTTCTTCATCATAGCTCATATTTCGCCGATTACCCGTGTAATGATTTTCGATGATAGAGGATTATGGGGCATTTGCTTGCAGTAATCGTTCATGCAGCCAATATTCACGACACTGTCTCAGGTGGAGCGGTATTTGCCTAAGCCTTTGAGAGCTATCCAACCCTCAAAGGCATTTGTGCCGATGCGGGGTACCGTAAAACCTTTGTTGCTGCTGCATCTGAGCTTAACCTGCCAGTTGACATTTCCGAACGTATTAAACCAACCGAGTGGCAAATTCTCCCGAAACGCTGGCGGGTTGAACGCACTTTCAGCTGGATTAACCACTCCCGCAGGCTCTCAAAGGATTATGAGATTCAGACTCTTTCTGCTGCTGCCATGGTTACCATCTCTCATATCTCCATTTTATTGAAACGGTTTTGAGTACGGGTTCTAAGCGACAAACGGGACGCGGGGCAGATGGCGGCCTTGCTTTGGGAAATGCATGAAGTCATGGAGCGCAATGCTGTCCGGGTTGATAAATATTGCATCAGGCTGGAGGAACCCATGGCGGAGGACGAAAAACCGGGCAGCGGAGATAACCTGTACCTTGAGGATTTTCCCGTTGCGGAGATTACCGCCGACCGGCAAAGCCTGATTGAACGCATTACGGTTTATATTAAAATCTGACTTAGCAGTGTATAATGCTTAAGCATATGGGCTTTCACGCGGATTGATATCTACCATTCTACTCTTTTTGAGGATATAAGTATTAAAAAAATGAGGCTGCAGGGAGTTCATCCCTGCAGCCTTTTTTTTGAGTCAAAATTATATGTAGCCGGATTATTTATTTTGGTTTATGACCGATAGCAGCTCGTCAGAGCTGGTGTCGATAGACTTCACATATGCGGCAATTCCGTTCATTGCCTTCAGCTGTTCCTCGGAGGATTTTAAAATTTCCTTTAACCGGTCAAGGCTTTCTACAGTAAGATCGCTTATGCCGCCCACCGCAGCGTTAATTTGATTTCCGTTTTCGGCAATCGTGGAAGAAAGCCCGGCGATCTTTTCGGCCATGGTGTTTACCTTAGCGATGGACTTTGTAACCTCCTCGGAGGAGGTATCTGCTTTGTTGATGAGGGTTAAGCCGTTTTCAACCAGCTTTGTGTTATAATCCATGGACTTTACCGCCTCGGTGGTTTCACCTACCACCTGCTGCATCAGCTCCTCGATACTTTTTGCGGCGTTTTGGGATTGTCCCGCCAGTGTTCGTATCTCAGCGGCAACCACCGCAAAGCCTCTGCCATGCTCCCCCGCACGGGCAGATTCAATGGAAGCGTTTAGCGAGAGCAGATTCGTGCTTTGTGCAATGCTTTTAATAACCTGCGTAATCTTTACAATCTGGCTTGATGTTTCACTCAGCCGCAAAATTACATCCCGACTCCTGTTAGTCGCCTCATCAATTTGCCTTACCCCTTCTGCGGCATCCTTCATATTAATGGCGTTGCTGTCTGTCAGGCGCTTTGTTTCGTGCGATACCTCAGATATTAGAATATTCTCGTTAGCGATAACGTTAAGATTAGTGGCGACGCTGGAAACCACAGAACCCGCCTGCTCGACATAATGGATGGTTTGCTGGGAGCCATCCACTATATTGCCCGCCATTTTGGCAATCTGTTCGTTAGAGGTAATGGCATGACCGGTGGCCACCGATAATTCCTTTACCGAATCGGCAAGGATATTGGTCACCTCGTAGGATTTATCGGTAATTGCCATCATCCGGTCAAGGGTGTCTTTTTGCTCCTCGGCGCCAATGGAGTTGGTAAGCAGCTTATTGGTTCGGCTTGATAACCTAACAAAAATTAAGGAGATGGCAAAAAGCTCAATTGCCCTGGGTGCCATGCCGTGTACGATGACCGAATAAAGAGAGGTAAGATTAAAATCATTGACAGAACCGAGGATAAACCCACCCACTTGACTGCCGGCAAATAAAATTTGGGAGAGTATTATGGCATACCAGCTTAAGCGGCGTGAAAAGAATAAACTGGCCACAGTAATGGGAAAGATGTACATGAGCACCACATGCCATGTTAAAAATAGTGAAATTACCGTAACCATAAAAATGCAACAGGTGACAATGGCATATTTTACCCATGCGCCATATTGCTTTAGTATAAATACCAACAGGGATGGCACAAGCAGTAATAACGTGGAGACGGACATGGCAATCGTCATTGGCTCCTGCGGGGCGACAAAGATGCGCAGAGTATTAAGCAGGTAAACTAAGCCAACAAAGGAAATGGTAATTAACATGATTTGTGCGGCAAGCTTGTTGGATTCTTTCTCGTTTTTATTAAGTACAGCGTTTCCCATATCTCTTTTTCTATCCTCCCAATCCTTTATGAATCACCTTTTTTTTGCAATAATTCAAAAACATTATATCAAATATTGTATGATAAATCCATGAGAAATTGTTACGTTTTTTTTACAATCCAGTAATGATCAAATCCTATTATTATTCTGCGATATATGCGCGCATTGTGTGTATTATGTGCAAAAAAGGTCGGCGTGCGAGATTTTGGGAAGCCGCCGCGGGGTTCTGTTTACATCAACTCAGATATCTTATGCGTGGATATAAACATACTTCGAGTCGCTCTTGGGTGCAATAGAATCGGTAGCGGTTACTGTTACCTTTACAAAGCCGGTGTAAGTGGGCTTAGCAACAGTACTTTTCGCAGCTTTGAGAGTACCGTCTTTTGCAATGGTGATACCAGTCAATACAAAATTTTCTAGGTCTGTGCCGTCTGCGCTTACACCAATCACTGTGTATACAACAGCCGTGTTAACAGGTTTTGCAGGGACAAAGGTAGTAGTAAATTTCATGGAAGAATTCAGTTTCAATGCCTTTGCTACAGTTACATCTGTGGGCAATGAAACCCCAACAGGAACCTCTGTTGTATTAGCAGGATATGAGACATTCCCGCCAGAAGAAGCTTTCAGACTTGCACAGCGTCTCGAGATTCATTACACACCTAAACATGGGAGTTGGCTCGATATCGCTGAGATTGAGCTTTCTGCAATGGCTGTGCAATGC
>JAEZCT010000045.1 GCA_023433405.1 Bacillota bacterium
GCTTATTCACCGTAACTATATGGCCTTGCAACCTAAAAAGCGAAGTATCAAGTCTAACCTCCTAAGGTGCTTGGTCAGCGAACATGCTTTGTTGGAATTGCTTAGGAGTTTGTGAAACTCACGTGTCTGCTTGGGTCATATCAATTGACAACACAGAGGCGAGATTAACGGGTACAAATTGTAACGCTATAATTGGTGCCCGCGTCCTTAAGCATTTATGGCCTGCACCCAATCATTCGTTTTCGGGATTTCATTTTCCCTTTGGGTATAGTATAATATTTAAAATATAAGTGTGCTTTATTTTGCTGAGGATTACCGCGTAACGCACGAAGGAGCCATACTATAATCACAAAACGAAAGGCCTGATAAAACATGGCAATGATGCAGCTAAAGGCGGCTCTTAAGGATTATATTTGGGGCGGCACCGCGCTGAAGGAACGCTTTGGCAAGCAGACAGACTTGGACCGCGTTGCGGAAAGCTGGGAGCTTTCCTGCCACGCCGACGGTCCCTCGGTGGTGATGAACGGGCGGCACGCAGGCAAAACACTCGCCGAGGCGCTCGAGGCCGAGGGCGGCGCCGTACTTGGCAAAAACTGCGAAGGGTTTGCGTTTTTTCCGGTGCTCATTAAGCTGATTGACGCAAAGGCGGACCTTTCTATACAGGTGCATCCCAACGACGAATATGCCCGGCGTGTTGAGGGCGGCTACGGCAAAACCGAGATGTGGTACATCGTAGACTGCGAGCCGGGCGCAAGGCTGTATTATGGCTTTCAAAGGCAGCTTGAAAGGGCGGAGCTTGAGAGGCATATCACCGGGAATACACTGGAAGGCGCGCTGAACGCCGTGCAGGTAAAAAAGGGGGATGTGTTCTTTATTGACGCCGGCACCATCCACGCCATCGGGGCGGGCATACTCATCGCAGAGATCCAGCAGAACTCCAACAGCACCTATCGGGTTTATGATTACGGCCGCTTGGGTGCCGACGGAAAGCCCCGCCAGCTACATGTGGAAAAGGCGCTGGATGTTACCGACACCGCTCCCCCCCACCCCACCAGTAAGCCGGGCGAACCCCTTGTGCATGAGGGCTATACCCAGCGCCTGCTCTCCCGGTGCGACTATTTTACCGTACACCTCGCCGAAATTTTCGGTACCGCATCCTTTACTGCGGACGCCTCCTCCTTCCACTCTGTGGTTTGCCTTTCGGGCGAAGGTGTTCTGTCCGGTAAGGATGAGCGCTTTGCCATAAGGCAGGGGGACAGCTTCTTTATTCCCGCAAACAGTGGCACCTATGAGCTTGCCGGTACGCTTACAGTGGTACGCACCACCGTGTAGCCTTGTGTCACTATCCCGTCAAATTCAAAGGCCGCGCCATGGGGCGGCAGCGCTTCCCATGCCCGGTTTTCGCCTTTGCTTTATTGTAAACGGGGTTGGCGGCAGCCCTGCCCGAAAGGATTGCAGCATGGAGTTTATTCGAGCAAAGACCATTGTTTCCAAAACCAACGGCACCGAATGGTTTGGTACAGACTACAATATGAATATCTATAAGGGCTGCTGTCATGGCTGCATTTACTGCGACAGCCGCAGCGAATGCTACCGGGTGGAGGAGTTTGACCGCGTGCGCGCGAAGGAAAACGCGCTGGAGATTATACGAAGCGATTTACGGCGCAGGAGACACACCGGCGTGGTATGCACCGGCGCAATGAGCGACCCCTATAACCCGTTGGAGCGGCAGCATCGGCTCACCCGAGGAGCGCTGGAGCTGCTAAACGCCTATGGCTTTGGCGTGGCTGTCGCCACCAAGGGCTCTTTGGTGCAGCGGGATGGAGATATTTTGTCCGAGATTAGCACCCATTCCCCGGTGCTTGTTAAAATCACAGTTACCGCCGCAAGCGACGGGCTGAGCAGACTGCTTGAGCCTAACGCGCCGCCATCCAGCGAACGCCTTGCCGCCCTGAAGGCGCTCGCGCAAAGGGGACTGTTTGCTGGGGTTTTGCTAATGCCTGTCCTGCCGTTTATCACTGACAGTGACGAAAACATTTTAGGTGTTGTGCGGCTGGCAAAGGAGCATGGCGCGCGGTTTGTTTACCCCTCCTTTGGCGTCACCCTTCGCGCTAACCAACGGGACTGGTATTACGACCGACTGGAGGAACGTTTTGCGGGGCAGGGACTTTGCCGGCAGTACGCCGCGCTCTACGGAGAGCGGTATGCCTGCGGCAGCCCCCGGGCAAAGCACCTTGCCGAGGTGTTTTCAGCCGAATGCAACCGTCTTGGGCTTTACTACCGCATGAAGGACATTATAGTCGCGTACAGGTCGGCTTACGATGGCACCCAGCAATCCCTTTTTTCATCACTTTGATGATGCACCATGGTATTGTCCTGTAAAATGCGGGTAAGCCGTTCCCTCTGCCGGATATCAGCGGCGGAGGAATAAACTCAAGCGAAAAGGAAAAGGAAGTTTTGGCATTATGAACATTGCGAAGCTGCAAAAGGAGGAACTCCCGGAGGCTCTTGCGCTGATTTTAACGGTTTTTATGCAATATGAGGCCCCCGAATACCTACCAGAAGGAGTGGAGATGTTCCGGAGAATCGTGGATTACAATGCCATCGCGCCCGAGCTGGATTCCGGCAAGCTCGTATTTTGGCGGTGCGACCACGAGGGAAGGATTGTAGGTGTGGCTGCGGTGCGGGATGGGACCCATATCAGCCTGTTGTTTGTAGACAGCGCCTTTCATCGTCAGGGCATTGCCCGCAGGCTGTTTGCGGCCGCCTGTCGTGGCAGGGACGCGATGACGGTAAACTCGTCCCCCTACGCGGTTAATGCCTATCGCAAACTCGGCTTTGCAGCCACCGACACCGAACAGCTAAAGGATGGGATACGCTTTACCCCCATGCGCTGGCAGGCAAGCAGCGGCTGAGCCCCACTGCATAATAACCCTGCCGCGGTACCGTGCCCCTCCCCGCTGTGAGGCGCTCCGCCTCATGAAACGGGCTTTGCTTGGCGCGGATTAACAGCCGGGTTTTACCGGCTCTTCGAAAAGGATATGATTTTTATGGCAAAGCTTGAGATTTCACTTGGCGACATTACAAAATTTAAGGCTGATGCCATTGTAAACGCCGCAAACACCACCCTGCTGGGCGGCGGTGGCGTGGATGGCGCGATTCATGCGGCAGCAGGGTCGGAGCTGCTTGCCGAATGTAGGGCGTTGGGCGGCTGCGAAACCGGCAAAGCAAAGCTGACCCGCGGGTACAAGCTGCCAGCCCGTTTTGTCATACACACCCCCGGCCCCGTATGGAATGGCGGCGAGCACGGGGAAGCGAGGCTGCTGGAAGGCTGCTACCGGGAGAGCCTCACACTGGCGGTCAATCGCGGCTGCGAAACAATTGCGTTTCCCTCCATCAGTACGGGAATATATCGCTACCCCCTAGCGCTTGCAAGCGAGGTTGCGGTGAGAACCATCCTGGATTATTTTAAGACCGACACCGTCCTGCGGCTCGTTACCATTGTTTGCTTTGATGAGCACACCAAGAGGTTTTATGACGAAGCGCTCGAACGCCTGCGTTAGTAGGCGGCATACAGCCAAATGGAAAATGAAAGGAAAGGGAGAAGGAGCGAATGCCAGAAATAAGATTTTACGAAACCGCACAGGACGCGCAGCTTCGGTATGCGGTTATCATTGCCCGCTCTGAGGGGAAATGGGTCTTTTGTAAGCACCGCCTGCGCGATACCTACGAGTGCCCCGGTGGGCACCGGGAGGAGGGGGAGGATATTTTTGCCGCAGCGCACCGTGAGCTGTATGAGGAAACGGGCGCGCAGGATTATACCCTCACACCGGTCTGCCCTTACTCGGTGACGGATGCTGAGGGTACCGAAACCTTCGGTATGCTGTTTTACGCCGAGATATCAAGCTTTTCCGCTCTGCCCGATTATGAGATGGAGCGCGTGCTCCTCTTTGACCAGCTGCCCGAAAGCTGGACATACCCTGCCATCCAGCCGGCACTTTTGGAGCATGTGCGGCAGTGGGCAAGCAACGAAGAACGCTTGGCTCTTTAACCGGGCTGTTAGGAAACGCCGTGGTGCGTTGAACCCTTCCCTTTCCTCTGTTTGTACGTCATTTGTCACTATATTATTGTACTTGTGTAAGAAATAGTACATAATTACACGTTAGTTGTCCTACTTGCGCCATCGCTTTACCCGTGGTATCATTAGACTTGATATAAAAGGGAAATACTCTGCGGTAACTTTGAATAAGGCGAGCACCCGTTTTAAACGCGGGAGGCCTGTAAGGGAAGTGCAAGAGAAATGGACATCAATGTGCTGCTGTT
Source organism: Bacillota bacterium (assembly GCA_023433405.1). Classification (GTDB taxonomy): domain Bacteria; phylum Bacillota; class Clostridia; order Oscillospirales; family Ruminococcaceae; genus Acetanaerobacterium. Next base: position 4,324 of record JAEZCT010000045.1, read on the forward strand.
TGAAGGGTTTGAAACACTGGATGCGTTTGGTCCGGTAGAGGTATTTGGTGAGGTCGAGGACTTTAACCAAAGCTTCTTCTCACCAAAGGGCGGAATCGTAAAAAGCTCTCACGGTGTGTCTGTATACACACAGCCACTCGCCGAGGCTCTGCCGGACGGCGTTTTGCTAATACCAGGGGGAGCGGGCAAAAGCGCGCTGCTTGAAGACCGGACCTTTCTTGCCCAGCTTAAAACCTTGGCGGATAGCGCCGTAAGCTGCCTTTGCGTATGTACCGGCTCGGCAATCCTTGCCCGAACCCGCTTATTGGATATGAAGAAGGCCACTACCAATAAGCAGTTGCTTGAATGGGCGGCGGAAAATAACCCGGATGTGGAATGGCTGCGCCGCGCAAGATGGGCTGTGGACGGCAAGTTTTATACCTCCTCCGGCGTTACGGCGGGTATTGACATGGCTCTTGGCTTTATCGCGGACTATTTTGATATGGGGCAGGCGATGAAGATAGCCACCTATATGGAGCATGTTTGGAACCCCGATAAGGAGGATGATCCCTTCGCTGTGGAATAAGTGCCAATGCATACCCACAAACGCGCGGATCATTTTACAGGGGTTAGCGTTATAATCACTTATCAGCATTTATCACTTTTCACTTGTATATATACATACCGCTATTGCGTTACTTACAGATACCTTCTGTAACAATGACCGCCAGTCTTTTCGTATGATGTTATGAAATATGACGGAGGGGTTACTGTGTACAGCAAGCTGCTAAACAAGGACTTTTTTCGCTCGCACCCGTTTGAAGAGATGTCTCCCCAGAGGATTGTGTATCTTACCGTTTTATCCGATGAGCTTGTGGAGATGATGCATGGACATGCCGTTGGCAAAATATCTGCCGAGCGGCAAGCACAGCTCTTTGAGGATCGCAGCAGGATAGAGAGCACGCAGGATCCAAACGAAGTATTTGAACTTTTGCGGGAAAGCCTGGATGTTTTGGCAAGACCTGCCCTCATACACAAGGCGCTGCAATATGCGGAGGTTTTACTGCCCCGCGCCGCAGAGCTATTGCTGCGGGATGAGCACCAAATCTTTATTGACAATGCGTTTCGCTTATTGGCAAAATGCGAGCAAAATTACTGCCCCTTTTTTATGGAGCGGTATCACCAAATAAAAAACCCCCATGTGCGGTCCTTGGTATGCCTATTGGCAGGCGTGCGGGGCGATGAGGGTGTCATCCCATGGGTTTACGAACGTTTTTTTGAATTAAAGACGCAGTACCCCGAGAATAATTACGCCCAAGGCCCCTTGCTGGCCCTGTATGAGCTGAGGGAACGTTTCTATGGGTAAAAGGGCTGAAAACAGATGAAAAAGAGCAACCGGCAGCTGTTACCAGAGGTTCGCTCTGACAGCTGCCGGTTGCTTCTTTTAATTTGAAAATCGGTTATTCGTTTAATTTATTCCTGCCGTCATAAGCGTCTTTTCCGTCCTTTTCTTGCGAAACACAGACAGCGCAAGCTGCGGGCAATAATGCGCGCAGCGCAGGCAATGGATGCAGCGTTCCCTGTCGCAGCTTGGGTACCCCTCGTTATCCTGCTCGAAAGCGCCGGAGGGACAGCGGCTTAGGCACAATCCACACTTAACACATCGCTCCCTATGTGTATAGACACTAAGGGCAAAGCGCTCCCCCAGCCACTGCTGCGGCAAGTTAATCAACCCGGACAATCGATACCGCGGCAAGGAAATCCTTACCGGAAGCTTACACCGCTGCAAAAACCACTCCGTATCCTCCCGGACCTTATCCGCAAGGTTTTTTTCGTGCCGATACCAGCATTCCATCCTCGGCGCAATTAAAACACCGTCAGTCGCCGCACAGTGGTAGCTGCGGTGGTGAATGCATATCAGGTTTTTATCGCGGCAGAGCTTTGCCGTTTTTCTTAACGCATTGGCACTATAAAGCGCGCAGGTGGTAAACAAAAATAATGCAAGCTCGCGCTTTGCCTCGCAGAGCGTTTTCAAAAAATTAAGCACAGGCCGCGCCGCTGAGGCATGAAATGTGGGGAACCCAAGAACCACCGCATCATATTCATTGATATTAAAGCTTTCTGAAAGCTGTTCTACCGAAACGCAGCGGGCTTTGCCATGAGCCGATATGGCCTGATGCACCATCTCGGCGACCATTTTGGTATTTCCTACCCCTGAAAAATAAACCACTAAAATGCCATTCATAAAAAACCTCATAAAAGCCCGAATGACCCCGCCATTGCAGCGGGGTCATTCGAATTATGTGCAAAAATTAAGTTAGTTCAGAATGCAAAGCTCGGAATCCTTGTCGAAAACATGGATCTTGTTAACATCCATCGCAACCTTAATGGTGTCGCCGGTTCTCGCGGTGCAACGGGGAGAAACACGGGCAATCAGGTTGTTGCCAACACAGTTGAGGTACAGGTATGTTTCGGCACCCATCAGCTCGGTTACCTCTACATTGCACTCAATGATACCGCTCTTGGCGGAAGAGATGAACATCTCCTCGTCATGAATGTTCTCAGGACGAATACCCATTACAATGCTCTTGCCTACATATTCATCGAAATCGGCGAGCTTTTGCTTGCCGTCGGGAATTTCAACATTGAACTTCTGCTCGTCATTACCAAACTCAATGACAAACTTGCCGTCCTTCTTGAGAAGGGTCGCATCGATAAAGTTCATTTGAGGAGAACCCATAAAGCCTGCAACAAACATATTAACGGGCTTATCATACAGGTTTTGGGGGGTATCCACCTGCTGAATGAAGCCGTCCTTCATAACAACAATGCGATCGCCCATGGTCATAGCCTCAGTCTGGTCATGCGTTACATAGATAAAGGTGGTGCCCAGACGCAGGTGAAGCTTGGAAAGCTCGGTTCTCATCTGCGCACGGAGCTTTGCGTCGAGGTTAGAGAGCGGCTCGTCGAGCAGGAACACCTTAGGCTCACGAACGATAGCACGTCCCAGAGCAACACGCTGACGCTGACCGCCGGAAAGAGCCTTGGGCTTTCTGTCAAGCAGGTGCTCAATGTCAAGGCTTCTGGCAGCTTCGTCTACGCGGCGCTTAATTTCTTCCTTCGGTGTCTTTCTAAGCTTTAAGCCGAATGCCATATTCTCATAAACGGTCATATGGGGGTAAAGAGCGTAGTTCTGGAACACCATCGCGATGTCGCGATCCTTAGGGGCTACATCGTTGACCAGCTTGTCGCCGATTAAAAGCTCGCCCTCGGAGATTTCCTCAAGACCCGCGATCATACGAAGGGTTGTGGACTTACCGCAACCGGAAGGACCAACGAGGATGACGAACTCCTTGTCCTGAATGTCGAGGTTAAAATCGGAAACCGCCGTAACCCCGCCCGGATATCTCTTGTAAATACCCTTTAAAGTAACACTAGCCATAATGGACCTCCTGTATTCTATTGGACTCATTTTTGTGTGCGTACACTTCTGCTTACAGCTTATACTATATCAAAAATGACCTTCGATTAACAGTTACTTAATATCCAAACTTAATTTTCACGGTTTATGGAAATTTACTAATTATTTAGAATAACGCAAGAAATGCACGGTTTTTCACAAATCTCGTACCAAAAGTTTCTCAACATCTTTGTTTAATATTTCTTTACACATTCCTTCCGGCAAAGAATCGTCAAGCCATAGCGCACCAATCTTAACCCGCTTTAATTGCAGCACACGGTTTCCCGCGGCGGCAAACATCCGCTTGACCTGATGATACATTCCCTCGGTGATGACAAGCTCCGCCACAGGGGGGGAAGCGCTGAGTATGCTGACGCGCGCGGGGCGGCATACCGACCCGTCGGCAAGCTCTATGCCCTCCCGCAGCCTTTCAAGGGCCGGCTCGTCCGGCAGCTCGCTTAACAGGGCGTGGTAGGTTTTGGGTACATGCCTGCCCGGGGAAAGCAGCCGGTGGGCAAAATCTCCGTCGTCGGTAATCAGCACAAAGCCTACGGTATCCTTGTCCAGCCTTCCCGCCGGAAAGAGCCCCTTGCGTCGCAACGGCTCCGGCACCAAATCCAGTACGGTTTTCACCCTGGCATCCCGCGCGGCGCTTACCACACCTGCCGGCTTGTTAAGCATGAGGTACAGGTGCTTTTTATAGCACAACGGCTCTCCGTCTGCTGTAATTTCCTCGGTATCGGGGTCTACCTTGGTGTCTGGGATACGGCACAACACGCCGTTTACCATGATATGTCCCCCTGTAATGAGCTTCTTCGCGTCCGCCCGGGAGATAATCCTTTGCCCGGATATGAGCTTATCCAGCCTTTGCGCCGCCATATCGGTAACCATGCCTTTCCGTCCGCCGTGCTTTAGGGGCACAGCTACGCCGTTTTATCATCCTGCACGAGCATTGCTATTTTATCAGTTTACATGTCATTTCGTTTTATTGCTATTGCTTTTATCATATCATAAACCACGTCAACTTTATACTATTATCCGATTCAAAGGCGCATAATGTAATGCAAAAAGTCAAGTGAAAGGTTTGCAAACGCATTTTTAACTGCCATTGTGCTCATTGTAGCAGCTCATGAATGGTAGAAGCTCATCAATCGCGGCGCGGCAGGCCACTTCGCTGCCGCGCGGTGAATTTATGAGCTTCTATATCCTTGTCACTGATTCCGATGCTTGAATGAATTGAAGCAAGCCGATAGATATTATGAAAAAACGTGCGGTTTATCAAGCAGGTTCTTTTTAAAACGGCATTCGTATTAACGTCAGCCCGCGGACTTTTTATCCTCGGCGGCCGCGATGAGCATCTCCAGGGTGTTCTCAATCTCTTCCCGCGCCTGCTGTTCTATTTGGTCGATAACCTCCTGCTTATCCTCCTCTATCACGGTATCCTTGTCGCTTCCCTTTTTATCCCCGGTGCCTTCTGTATCGCCGCCGGTCTTATCCTTAGACTCGCCGCCCGCGCTGTCTTTTTGCGCCGTGCTGCTATCGCCCGCCACCTCGCTGCTGGCAGCATTCTTGTCGGATTTCTTCTGACCAAGCTCGATGCCGTTAAACTCCGTGGGCAGGTCGGCTGCAAGCAGCCCGCTCTCGGATAGGGTGCCAGCCTCCTCAGGGGTAAAGCCATGGATGAACCCACCCAGCGCAACGGAGCAGATATCGCCTGCAATTATCTTCTCTTCGCAAATAATCACGTTAGCGTGTACCTCGTCATCCGACGGGTAATTCAGTACCATATACGTCCAGCGCTTCGCGCGCCGCCCCATGAACTTTGAAAGATCCATCCCCTGTGTCTTTTGAATGGCGTTGTATTTTTCATACACGTTATCCATCGACTCAGGCAATATAATTTCGCACACCTCTATGGGTTCGTCGCTTACATCCCAGCCAAAGCTCTCTAAAAACTCTATCCTCTGGGCGTTGTTGGAGGCATAAAGCTTATCCTTGTTCGGCGCCTTTTTGTTATCCTTTGTGCCTGACAGCGCCAGGATCAATGCGACAACCAGCACGATCAGCCCGATGACCACCGCGGCGATCGTTACCGCTTTACGCTTTTCAAGCTTCATTGACATAATAAACATAGCTCTGCGCTCATCCCCTCTGTCTTGTTCAACTCGTAATTATTTGCGTAACGGTTTGTACTAGATTATATGCGGCCGTTATTCTCTAAAAGACCACCAACCGTAGAACTATCCTGCTTACGCGTGACCAAATGGGCTGTCAGAGCCGTTTTTATGCACTTTGGTGAACGATACGCTAATTTTATTCAACATTCTTATAAAATAGTGTTGATATTTTTAAATGAGTGTGGTATGATACGGGTGTGTTAATCCTTTAAATGATAATTACTACTTCATCCTTTTCCCATGCTATGTATGTCTCTATCCCCGAAAAAAGGCGACCTGTAAAACAGGTCGCCTTTTTTCATGGAATAGAAAAGAGAAATGTACGCTCAAAGTTGTCTTTACAACATGGGCAAAAGGTTGTATTATTGGAACAATTATTGCAGATTGCTTTAAGGGGAGGATTGCATGACGGGGCAGCGCCAACCAAAATACGACCAGATTGTTCATTGGGTTAAGGAGCGCGTCCACCGCGCGGAGCTTTTGCCCGGCGACCGGCTGGAGTCTGAAAACGAGCTGGCACGCGTGTTTGGGGTAAGCCGCCAGACGGCGCGCCAGGCCGTAGGCATTTTGGAAAACGAAGGGCTGGTGCTTCGGCGGCGAGGCAGCGGCACCTACATCACCGACGTATCCTCCCCCCTGCACGAACCCACCAAGACCATTGGGGTAATTACCACCTATCTTGACGACTACATCTTTCCGGGCATCATCCGTGGGATTGAGCGGGTGCTGTCCCTAAACGGCTATACCATGCAGCTTGCCATTACCAACAACCGGGTGGAAAGCGAAACGAAGGCGCTTGCCCAAATGCTGCAAAATGATGTGGACGGCCTGATTGTGGAGCCCACCAAAAGTGCGCTGCCAAACCTTAACCGCGACCTCTTCTCCCAGCTTACCTCCAGGCATATTCCCTGCCTAATGATTCACGGCGCTTACGCGGGCATTGGTTTTCCCTGCGTCGCACCCGACGACCGTGCGGGGGGGTATGCCGCGGCGGAATACCTGACAGCGCGCGGACATCTGCACATCGGCGGCGTATTTAAATCCGACGATATTCAAGGTCATCTGCGCTACGCAGGCTTTGCCCGGGCGCTGAAGGAACGGGGCATATCCCTGGACGACGGCACGGTGCTGTGGTATGCCACAGAGGATGTTCCGCGCCTTTTTGGCGGGGAAAGTGACGATTACCTGCTGTCGCGCTTTGCGCACTGCACCGGCCTTGTGTGCTATAACGACCAGATAGCCCTGAAGCTGATGGATATGCTGCGTCGGGGCGGCTACCCCGTTCCCGAACGCATGTCCCTCATCGGCTTTGATAACTCCGACCTTGCCACCCTGTCCGACGTTGGGCTGACCTCGGTTGCCCACCCGAAGGAGCAGCTGGGAGAGACCGCCGCCATCGGCATCCTGAACCTGATAGAGGAGCCTTCCCGACTTGCGGGAAGGCTGTTTGACGCGGTGATAGCCGAGCGGCAGTCGGTGCGGGATTTGCGCGCCCGAGGCAAATAGGCAAGCACGGGCTTAAAAAGTGTATAAAGTGAAAAAAAGTGAAAACATTTGGCGTGCGGATTTTCACACGGAACGGATAAAGCCTTGCTTATAAAATGAAGCATTACGAAGCCCGTCTGTTAACCCACCATCATTTGAATGTCCTCAAGCTCCATGGAGGGCTGCAAGGCCTTGTTAATTGCAAGCGCCAGCACCTTGGCGGCGCGCTCTATAATGACATCCACCTCCCGGGGCGTTACAATCATCGACTGACCACGGGGGGTTACCTTGCCTACGGTTTCGTCGTCATCTGCCTCAAGCAGGTCGCAGGCAAGGGTGGCAGCATCCACCACCGTGGGTATGCCCACCGCAATGACGGGTACCCCCAGCGTCTGACGATCAAGCGCCTTGCGGGCGTTGTTGACACCGCTGCCGGGAACAATGCCGGTATCCGATATCTGTATGGTGCAGCCCAGCCGCTCGATGCTTTTTGCCGCCAGCGCGTCCACTACAATTACCGCGGATGGATGAATCTCCCTTACCATAGACGCGATAATCTCCCCCGTTTCCACCCCCGTCTGGCCCAGTACTCCGGGGGCGATGGCGGCGACGGGGCGAAGGTCCCCAAGTCCCGCCGATTCCGCCACCTCTTTTTTTATGTGGCGGGTTGCAAGCACCTGTCCCGCCGCATCCGGCCCCAGTGCGTCGGGTGTGATGCTGCGGTTGCCAAGCCCTACCACCAGCACAAGCCCGCGCTCCTTGGGCAGCATGGTCTCCAGCTCCTTTGCAATGAGCTCTATCTCCTCATAGGAGGTCTCTATGCCGCCGGCAAACGGCGGCGACTGTATCGTCACATAAGCGCCCACCGGCTTGCCCAGCTTTTTTGCCCCCGCATCATTTAAAACATGAATGCGGGATATTTTAATGTTGTCGTAGGCCTGCTCCTCACAGTCCACCCCCTCCACCTCTTTTTCGCCAAGCATATCCCGTTTTTCCGCCGCAAGGTCTGTGCGAATACCCGACAGTGCGCTCATATTATCAGCCCTTCCCTTATTTCCAGTATCGGTCAACTCTAGTATCAACCGCCTCACTGCATTTATGCCGCCTTTTCTGTCTGTAAAAGCGGCACAAGACCTTTGGGCTTTATGTATTTATTCGGTCTCGCTTGAAAAAAACGCGTAAACATGGATTAATATATTGCAAAGCTATTGCATTTTGAATGGTTTGGTGATAATATTATTGTTACTGTCATATGCAAGGAGGTGCGCCCATGCCTAATATTAAATCCGCAAAAAAGAGAGTTAAGGTTTCCGAGGTACGCAACGCGCGCAATAAGGCCGCGAAGAGCAGCTTAAGAACCACCATCAAGACCGCTAACACCGCCATCGAGGCTAACGCCGAGACTAAGGAAACAGCTGTAAAGCTTGCGGTAAAGAAGATTGACCAGGCCTGCGCAAAGGGCTTGCTGCACAAGAATACGGCGGCCAGAAGAAAGTCCGCCCTTGCCAAAAAGCTGAACAAGGTTGGCTAAAGACCTTTCAGCCGTTTTTTAAAAACATGGCCTGTGCCGTTTTGGCCTAATACACGCAAACAAAGCAGCGACCCTTGCAAAGGCGGCGCTGTTTTTTGTTACGTTTTCTCCAAAATCCGTTTGTTGACAAACCCGATGGCTTGGGTTATGATAAGCGTGAAAAACGCCTGTTTTCGACATGCCGACTATCTAGTTCTTTGGAGAGGGAATGGTGTTACAATGAAAAAGAACTCTGTTTTGCGCGTACTGATGCTGGTTGCGGGCGCTATGGTCATTATTAGTGCCGGCGTATTCTTCCTGCTTCGTCACTTTAACAACAAAGCCCATGAGGATAAGTGGAAGGATTACCTGGAGTGCGGCATCCTGTAACAAGTATTACGACAAGTACGGGCGTGCGGCAAGCGCGCCCGCGCTTTCTATTTATCCATAACCCATTAAAAAAACCAAGCCCCTGCATGAGAATATTCAGTTATCCTTTGAGGGCATTCCGCCAACGATCCGGCGGGTTTTTATTGGTATTTTATATGGTATTTATATAAGGCTTTTAACAGGAAAGGGATGATCAACACGATGGCAAGCGATTTGCAAAAGCAGGTATTTGAGGCAAACCTTCTGCTGCCCAAATACAATCTGGTTACCTTTACATGGGGCAATGTTTCGGCTTACGACAACGCTTCGGGGCTGGTAGCCATTAAACCCTCCGGTGTCGCCTATGAGGATTTAAAGGCGGAGGATATGGTTCTGCTGGATCTTGACGGAAGGGTCATTGAGGGAACGCTTAACCCCTCCTCGGATACCCCAACCCACCTTGCGCTTTACCGCGCGTTCCCCGAAATGGGGGGCATTGTACATACCCATTCCCGCTGGGCGACCATCTGGGCACAGTCGGGGCTTTCTGTTCCCGCCCTTGGCACCACCCACGCGGATTACTTTTACGGCGATATCCCCTGCTCCCGCCCCATGACGCCGGCGGAGATTGCGGGCAGCTATGAGCTTGAGACAGGCAACGTAATTATCGAAACCATAAAGGGCACGCCGGTGATGGATATTCCCGCCGTGCTGGTTAACAGTCACGGACCCTTTGCCTGGGGCAAGGACGCGTCGGACGCGGTCTACCACGCGGTAGTGCTGGAGGAGGTCTCCATGATGGCGTGGCATAACCGGGTAATGAGCGGCAATAACCCCCGTATTCAGCAAGAGCTGTTGGATAAGCATTACCTGCGCAAGCACGGCAAAAACGCCTACTACGGTCAGCGGTAATAACAAATTATTGCGATAGTTTTTTGTTTTTCGTAGATATTGATAGAAGGAACTTGACTTTTTCGCTTTCTCAAACTACGATAAACAGGGTAGTTTTTACCCTGATAAAACCCGATAGCAAGGCCCTGTTTTTTAAAACAGACGGCCTAGAGGAAAGGAACTGAAAGATGAAGCTGTTTTTGGATACCGCAAACGTAGACTATATCCGCGAAATTAACGATCTTGGCGTTATCTGCGGCGTAACCACCAACCCCAGCCTGATTGCCAAAGAGGGACGCGATTTTAAAGAGGTTGTAACCGAGATTACCGGCATTGTAGACGGCCCCATCTCCGCGGAGGTTATATCCTTAAAGGCGGAAGGCATGGTCGAGGAAGCCGTTGAGCTTGTGAAGATTCACAAGAACATTGTTATTAAAATTCCCATGTGCGCCGAGGGACTTAAGGCTACCGCCGTGCTGACCAAAAAGAAGATTAAGACCAACGTAACCCTTATCTTCTCGGCGGCGCAGGCCCTTTTGGCGGCACGCGCGGGCGCAACCTATGTAAGCCCCTTTATCGGCAGACTGGATGATGTAGGCGCGCATGGCATTGAGCTGATTGAGGAGATTGCGGGCGTGTTCTCTGTTCATGGCATCGATACCGAGATTATCGCGGCGAGCATCCGCAAGCCCGAGGATATTACCGCCTCTGCCCTTGCAGGTGCCCATATCTCCACCGTCCCCTATGATGTGATGAAAAAGAGCATCGACCACCCGCTTACCACACAGGGCATCGAGCGCTTCCTCAAGGATTGGGAGAGCGTGCCGAAGAAGTAGCCTTACAGCTTATTGTCTCGTTAACCGAATACCCGATTTAAAAAAAGGAAACGGCCGAAGGGCTGTTTCCTTTTTTTGCTGTGCGGCACGATTTTCACAAAAGCAAAAATTTGATGCTAATAAAACCATGTATATCCTGCTAAAGCTGTGAAACACTACAAAGGTTCCTTCCAAAATATCTATAAAAATCCTGTTGGACACTGCGTTCTGATTGCAAGGTACAATACTACAGCACTCCAGTATCAACAGTGAAAGGATGATAGCCGATGCTCACCGAATATCTTAACCGACTGGCCTTGTGGTTAATGCGCAGCCAGCACCCCGGGCCGCAGCACCCAAACCCAAGTAAAGCCAATACCTCACTGTCAAAATCGCTCGACCAAAATCTCAAGCAGATTAAGGCGGCAACAGGAGGCAGCAACGATATCATCTTTCGCGAGTTTTTGTTCGGTTCGGGACACAACCTGCGGGGCGCGATTATATATGTGGATGGCTTAGTCAACACCTATCTGGTCAACGATTCCATCATCGAGCCACTGATGTACCGCTCCCAGAATGTACCCGTAAAAAAGGACGGCGCGTCGCTTTCGCTGCAGGACATCCAGCGTTCTCTGGTAACCATCAGCGAGATTACGGAGGTAGACAATCTCGATGGCGTGTTCTCCTCCTTTCTTTCCGGTGATACCATCCTGCTGGTAGAGGGCATCTCCACCGCACTCTCCATGAGCACCCGGGGATGGGAGAAACGCAGCGTGGAGGAGCCGGGCAACGAAACGGTTGTAAAGGGCCCCCGCGAAGGCTTCACCGAGAGTATACGCACCAACACCTCGCTGCTGCGCCGCAAGATTAAAAACCATCACTTCACACTCGAATCCCTCGTAGTGGGCAGAAAAACCAACACCACGCTGATGATAGCCTACATCGACGGGCTGGTGGATGACGGCATCATCAACGAGGTGCGTACCCGTCTTAAGAAGATTGATACCGACGGCATCCTCGCCGCCGGCAACATTGAACAGGCCATAAGCGATACGCCCTATTCCCCGTTTTCCACCATAAACTACAGCGAAAAGCCGGATGTGGTAGCTGCACGCCTTTTGGAGGGACGGGTGGGCATTTTAATCGACGGTACTCCCTTTGTGCTGACGGTGCCGATGTTTTTTGCCGAGAGCTTTCAAACCTCCGAGGATTATTATATCAGCTACTACTTTGCCTCCTTTCTGCGCCTTTTGCGCTATGCCTCCTTTTTTATCAGCATTACCGCGCCCGCAATCTATGTGGCGCTTACTACTTTTCATCAGGAGCTTATTCCCACCGAGCTGCTTTATTCCATGACTCAGGCTCGTGAGGGCGTGCCCTTTCCCGCCGCGCTGGAGGCGCTGGTGATGCTGCTTGCCTTTGAGATTATCCGCGAGGCGGGCATTCGCCTGCCACGCCCGGTGGGTCAGGCCATTAGCATCGTGGGCGCGCTGGTTATGGGGCAATCCGCTGTAGCGGCGGGACTGGTAAGCGCGCCGCTCGTTATCGTAATAGCTATTACCGCCGTCGCAAATTTTGTGGTGCCCAGTCAGGCGGATGCCGCCACACTTATACGCATCCTGCTTTTACTGCTGGCGGCATGGATGGGCGGCGTGGGCATTATTACCGGACTGCTGTTCATTCTCATTCACCTCGCCTCCATTTCATCCTTTGGGGTGCCGTTTTTATCCCCTTACGCCCCCATGCAGCCCAGTGACCTGAAGGACAGCTTTATCCGCGCACCACAATGGCTGATGGTCACAAGACCCAAGGCGCTTTCCAAAAAGGATGTGCGTCGGCGCGCCACAAAATCGCCCTCCGTATCCGAAGGCGGCGCGCCCTCCGACACCTCTGGCGACACCCCGCAGCCTTAGCTTTGCGGGCAGACTTTATCCCGGGTAAAGGTGTGTGTAAGAAAATGAAAACACTCTATAAGGCCATGCTGATTATACTGGCTGTGCTGCTGCTATGCGGCTGCTGGAACCGTCGCGAGCTGGATAGCCTTGGCGTAGTGCTGGGCATTGGCATTGACCAGGGAGAGCGCCAAGGAGAGGTGTCGCTGACCGTACAGACCGAAAAAACCGCCCGTTCCGGCGGCGCTGAGGGAGGCGGTGGCGGGGACGAGGCATCGTTTTTAAACCTGACAAATATCGGCTCTGACCTTTTTACCATTATTCGCGATTATAACAGCGAGGTGACGCGCAAGCTGTACTTTCCCCATAACCAGGTAATTGTATTGGGGGAGGATTTTGCTAAGGTAGGGGTGCGCAGCCAGCTGGACCTATTACTGCGCGACCCGGAAACCCGTATGACGGTCTCGGTTATGGTTGTGAAAGGAAAGGCCAAGGACGTGCTTAACGCAGACCCCCGGCTTGAGCCCTCACCCGCGCTGGATTTATCGGGGCTTGTTCGGTCACAGCGCTTCTCCTCCGAGGCGCCTGACGTCAACCTGTTTGAGTTTTTTAGCATGCTCATCTGCCCTGCCTCCGCGCCCATTGCCCCGCTTATACGGCTGGAGACGGACGACGAGGGCAAGCAAAAGGCGGTAATGGCGGGAACCGCCGTGTTTAAGGACGATGTGATGATTGGGGAGCTTAACGGAGTGCAAACCCGAGGGATGCTGTGGGTGCGCGGCGAGGTGAGAAGCGGCATTCTAAACGTCCCCGATGAGGATGGGCATACCGTGTCGATGGAGATTTTTGAAGTAAAAAGCAAGGTTACGCCCGTCATCCTGCCTGACGGCACCCCGATGATAAAGGTCGAGATTAACGAAAGCGGCAATATTGGCAGCCAGCAGGGGACCATCAACCAAGCCAACACCAAGACGGTAAAGGAGCTTGAGAAGAAAACCGCCGAGGTCATAAAAAACGAGATAGAGCTTACCATTGCCAAGGCACAGGAGATGAAGGCGGATATCTTTGGGTTTGGTACGAAATTTATTAAATATCAGCCCAAGGCGTGGAAGACCATGGAGGATAACTGGCCGGAAACCTTCGCCACACTGAAGGTAGAGGTTACGGTGAAGGCGGATATAAAGGGCACTGGCAAGCTGACTATGCCGGCCATACCAGCTAAGGAGGTGAGCAGTTCCTCATGAAGCTTGTAAAGGAACGAATGACCTCTATGCAGGTGTTATTTGTCACTGCCGCATATGTTCAGGGCTCCACGCTGCTTACCACTGTAATAATGCCCATTCAAAAGCAGGATACCTGGCTTGGCGTAATTACCGCCTATCTGCTCAGCCTGATTATGCTTTTCGTATATCTCTCCCTGCTATCCAAGTATCCAGGCAAAAACCTGGTGGAAATTAACCAGTCGGTTTATGGAAAGGTAATTGGCAGCCTTGTTTCCTGGCTTTACCTGTTGTATATCTTTTTTGTTCTTACCCTTAACATTGACCACGAAAAAATATTTATCGCCTCCCAAATCCTTTTTGATACCCCCGGGCCGGTTATAACCCTTTTGTTTGTGGTTCCCTGCATTCTTGCCGCCCGCAAGGGGCTAATCTTTATTGCGCGCAGCGGCTTTTTATTTAGCGTCTTTCACATCCTTTTTGTCATAATATTTGTTGCGGCCTTGCTTTACGTCATGAATTTTGAGAATTTTCTGCCCGTCCTTACCCTTAACCCTATCAGCTTTTATCACGGTGTTAGCAATGTTGTAGCCCTGCCATTTTGTGATGTGGTGGTGTTTATGATGCTTTTGCCCTACACCCAGCAAAGTGACCGACAACAGATGCCCAAAGCGTTTATCAAGGGCTTTTCCCTTGGCGCACTTATGTTTTTGGTCGCCTGCCTTTTAAATATCGCCGTACTCGGCGACGCTGTCGAATTCTTTAACTTTCCGCAATATGAGGCGATTCGGCTCATTGAAGCAGAAAAAGGGATTGGAAACCTTGAGCTGTTGTATGGCTTAATGTTAATATCTCAGCGTTTTTTTCGCACAACGCTTCTTTTATACCTCTGCTCGCTCACCGTTGCGGAGCTATGCGGGTTAAAAACCTATGAGCCGCTTGTGTTTCTTTTAGGGCTTTTTGCAAGCCTTGTCTCCCTGTTTATTTCCCCTGGAGCCGCCGAATCGGCTGATTTTCGGCTTAACGTACAATGGGCATTTTCAGCAGTCTATACTGTGCTGCTTCCTCTTGTAACGCTTATTGCTGCGGTAATACGAACGCGCACCGCCAAAAAGGGGGTGCTTGCCGCGTGAACATTATCTTTCCCATCCTATTTGTTCTGATAGCGGTGTTTGAGGTTCCCGCCATCCTACAAAAAAAGCTGAAACGTGAGCTGGTCGTTTTTTTGGTGCTTTTTGTATTATCCTTTACCGTTTCGGTATTCTTTGCACTGGGGTTTGATATACCCAGCCCAATTATGGGCATTAAGTACCTGTTTCAGAACATTTTGCATATCAGCTATACAGGCGCATAATACTCATCGCGCAATAAAAAGGAGGCGCCGGCATGGATAACACCAAAAAAACCATAACTCCGCGACAGATTATGTTTGCCTGCGCCGCATTTGTGCAAAGCTCCTCCCTGCTAACCTCATTCTTTACCGGCGTACTGCGGCAGGCCTCGTGGATAGGGGTACTCGTTGGTTATATCATCAGCATCCCTTTGATTCTTATGTATTACACCATCCTTTCCCACCATCCGGGCAAGAATCTGGTGCAGATTAACGAGCTGATCTTTGGCCGTGTGGCGGGTAAAATTATTTCATCCCTATTTGTTCTGTACTTCTTTTCCCTCGTGGTGCTCAATACCAACGACGTACCCGGCTTCATTCAAACTTATCTCATGCCGGAAACACCGGCGACCGTTTTGGCGGCGATTTTTATGCTGGTGTGTGTATTTGCTGTGCGCAAGGGAATAGAAAACGTACTGAAATATGGTCCTCTATTTTCTATATTTCAGTTGGTTGCTGTTTCTTTGTTTACAGTTTTACTCTTTAAAAATTTAAATTTCGAGAATTTTCTGCCGCTTTTTGATATTCCGGCAAACCGTTTTATACAGGGAACCAACACGGTTGTGTCGATTCCCCTGGGTGAGCTTTTTGTTTTTACCATGATTATCCCCAATATAGCCATTGATAGCAAGATAAAAAAAAGCTACCTTACCGGCATGACCTTTGGTGCCGTGGTGATGCTGCTTATTGTCGCGTCAGACATCGCGGTGCTGGGCGGATCGATGGAGTACTTTTTTCTGCCGCGCTTTGAGGCCATTCGCCTGATTGATGTAGCCGATGTGATAAGCCGCATGGACACGCTGTATGCTCTGGTTTTGTATTCCCTGCGCTTTTTCAAGGTAGGCATTCTTTTATACGCCTGTGCGCTGGGGTTTTCCCAAATCTGCGGAGCTACAGAATACAAGCCGTTTGTATGGACTATCGGCATTCTGGCGGTTATGTACACGGTGTTTGTGTTTCCCTCCTCCGTGGAGGCGCTCGACTGGGGCAAGACCACCGCGCCTATCTATTCGGGTCTTTTTGTCATTGTTCTTCCGTTTATTATTTTTATTTCCTCTTCCATCCAGCGCGCTGCCAGAAAGAAACGGCTGAATACGTCGGCAGGCAAGACCGCGGCCCGAGGGAATGCGTAGGATGTCCGCGCAAGCTAGCACTTTGCGTCGACTAATAATGATGTTATAATATTCCCCAAAGGGGGAGTATCAAATGAAGCCAAAAAAGTATCCTGTACGCCTAAGCGATGAGCAACGACAAGAGCTGGAGAGCATCGCCAA
>JAEZCT010000034.1 GCA_023433405.1 Bacillota bacterium
CCAATATAACTTGGATGCCGATAATCAGGCACCATTGAAAGTCTTTCTCGTATTAATTCCATTCTTATCACCCTTAGTCATTATATCCTATCTGGTGACAGTTGAAAAGTTTATGAAACGCACGTGCTTCGCTTAAGGGTATTCACGCGGAATGTTATCTTAAAGTCTACTTTTTTTGAGGGGATCAGTATAGTACCCTTAGGCACAAGAGCTGTTTTGCAATTGGTCAGCTGTTTATATAAAACAAGGCACCTCGTCCCATGGCTTAATCACGCCATGAAACGGGGTGCTTTTTTGTGTGGTTAGTGGTGTGACAAGTGTGTGACATACCCGCTGCCACACTTTTTCTTGTAAAAGCGCGGATTATACACTATAATTGTAATATAATATACAAAAAGCCATAATTATAAAAGATGCGGCGAATATTGGAGGCATAATTGCATGGAAACCTTTGCACAGTACCTTAAGGCACTCATAGACGTTTCAGGAATTTCAATTCGGAGTATATCCGAACAAAGCGGGCTGGAACGTACATCCTTGCATAAGATACTTAGCGGCGAACGTCCATGCCCTGACGGGGAAACCGTGGAGCGCTTGGCAAAGGTGCTGATGCTGGACACAAAGCAGACCAAGCTTTTGCGTGAAAAAGGTCTCATTGCCAAGATGGGGCCTGGGGTGTATGCTCGTCATCAGCATGTGAAGTCACTGCTTGAGAGCTTTGATATCTCGGTGCTGCCCCACGGGCTGTGGTCTAAAAGCACCGACCCCGCGCTGCTGGAATTTGAAGGGGACGCCATGCCGATTCAGGGGGTAGAGAAAGTAAACCGTTATGTAAAAACCGTCGTGGAGCTGGAGGCAGACCGCGCTGGCGGCACTATACGGGTGATTGCCCAGCCAGAATACACGTTTTTAACCAATCTGCTTTCCCATATCGGTCAATCCAAGCGAGAGTTAACCATCATACATATTGTTTGTATGCAGCGCAACGTCAGCGAACAAGGCGACAACCATATCAATCTCGAGATAATGTCAAGCCTTGTACCCCTTATTACCTCCGTGTGCAGCTATCAGCCTTTTTTTTACTATGATGATGTTCAGGCGCACATCAATGAACTCAGTATGCTGCCCTATATGATATTAACAGGGGATTACGCGGTAGCCGTTGCCAGTGACGCGAGCGCCGCGGTGCTGTACCGTTCTAAGGCACTGCGCGACTTTTACAGCACCCAGTACAACCGCTTCATGGAGTCCGCCGCCGAGGCGCTGACGCAGGTGCAAAACCCCATGTCGCTGTTTATGGGCTTTCAATCGCCTATGTCCTTAGAAGATTTGCCAGGATATTCGATAGCCGTTGAGCCCTGCCTGGCCTCCTTTGTTTCGGAACACTATATTAATAAGTATATGCTCGATTCGTTCGGGGAAAAGCAAGCGGTGATTGATTGGTTTGGCAGTATCACAGAAAGCGCGGGACTTATGCGAAGGGCGGAGTGTATACGCGTATCCTACTTTTATGAAGAAGGGATAGAGCAGTTTGTGCAGTCGGGACGGGTTAGGGAGCTGCCCGAGGATTACTATAGCCCGATTGATAAGCCCGATGCCTACCGGCTGCTGCGCGCGATGTATGAGCTTTCACGTTCGGGCAGATACCGCCCGGCCATAGTAAAAAAAGATAAGTTTAAGGTTCCCCGCAACCTGGTCATGGGCTTGCCATCAAAGCATTGCGTAACCTTGGTTTATCTGCGTGAGGATCGGGGCATGATGATCTCCTCCATCTATGAGCGCAGCTTTGTCAAGGCAATCAGCTCATTCTTAGTGTACCTGAAGGACAGCGAATATGTTTATACCGTAAAACAAACGCAGGATATTATCCTTCAGAAGCTGAATGCTCTGGAGGAGGAGCTGAATCTCACGCCTGCCGAGCGTGTGACGAAGCACAGCTAGAGCCTGTATACACAATTTAATACTATTATCCGATTAAAAAGTGTATAAAAATCAAGTCAAAATCTTTATTTTATGGATTATGATGCGGATTTTTATCAACACTTTTATCGGAGAATAGTATAAAAACGCAGAACGAATGCTTCGTTCTGCGTTTTTAATATAATTAGAATACAATTCGCGTTCCAGAAAAACAAGCAATCGGTCATACAGCTTGTTTTTTTATTACCTGGGTGACAATGTTGTGCAAAGAATGCACATACGCGAATTAACGATAATGTGCATATGCATTACCACCGGTTTTTCACCTTTTCGGCAAAGCCCACAAAGTCGCGCAGCTTAATAATCTTGCCGTCGTCCAGCGTTACGGTGCCGCTGAACCGGCCAAATACCTGATGCTGGTCGGAGGAAACTAACAATGCGCTTATAAAAGCCGAGCGGTCGAGAATGGGGAAGAAGTGTAGGTTCACCCGCCCGTCGTCCGAGCCGATAGCCCAGCTTTTTAGCAGGTCGTGGCGGTCGTCGGAATCCTTGGGGATGTTAAACACCACATTCCCAAGCTTGTGGGCGCGCCCGTTGTAAAACAGCATGTTTTCGCTGGCGGCCTTGGTGTTGCCAAAGCCATAGCCAAGGTTAAAGCCGAAGGAGACACCGTCTACAAGACCGGAGGCACTGCTCCAGTACCAGGTGTTTGCGTAGGTCCACACCCCGCGGCCCCAGTCCAGGGTACCGAATGAATTCTCGGGTAAAAACTCATACACTCTGCCGTCAAACTGCGCTGAACCGGAGGCGCGCATCCCGACAATCTTGCGGTTGTAGTAAAAAGCGGTATGCTTGCCGAAGAATGGGGTAGCGATAACCATGGAATCCTCCGGCTCGTCGGTGAGCAGCAGGTCACAGGTAAAGGGCTTGCCGTCGCGAAAGGAAGCAACCTCACATTGCAGGTGCCGCCCGGCTCCGGTAATCTCAAACGAATACCTACATTTCTTGTTTTCAAACCGTACATCTCCGGTCTGAGAGCTTGCGGGCATGTTTAGCTTGCCCAGCGGAAGAATAGCTAATGTGCTGGCCGTGTGATGATTCACCTGTTCAAAATTCAGCAGGCTTGCGCTCATAAGCCCCATGTACCCGTTATCCGATACGGTAAGCGCCACCGCGTATCGGTCGTTGGAGACCAGGTAGTAGTCCCACTCCTTAATGCGCAGGCGGCTTGCGCGAACCGAATTTCGGTCGTACGACAAAAGCTCCCTTTTGCTAAAGCCAGCCTCCCGCAGTCTGCCGCGCTCATCCAAAAGTGTACCCGCGCCGGTAATCTCGTGCTGCATACCGATACCCCTTTCTTTTTGCCGATCTGTTTTATGAAGCAAATTGTGCAAATGGGATATTAGACCAATTTCATTATAAGCACAATAATGTCAAAAAACAAGATGAAAGTTAAAAATAATTGTGTAATTCGAGAACTTTGTCGGCAATATTTGAAAGAAACACCGCGTCATGCTCCACAAGCA
Organism: Bacillota bacterium; assembly: GCA_023433405.1. GTDB lineage: Bacteria > Bacillota > Clostridia > Oscillospirales > Ruminococcaceae > Acetanaerobacterium. Next base: position 3,447 of record JAEZCT010000034.1, read on the forward strand.
GCATCGCGGGGCAGTAGGCTGCCAAAAGCTCCTCCAGTTGAATGCGCGAAAGCACATCCACATAGTTAAGCGGCTCGTCCCAAACATACAGGTGGGCCTTTTGAGCAAGGCTTTTGGCCAGAAGCACCTTCTTTTTTTGTCCCGCGCTAAATTGCGCCATATCCTTCTCGAATTGGGAGCGGGCAAAGTCCAGTTTGCGCAGGATAGCAAGAAAAAGGCTCTCATCCACCCCTTCCTGCCCGGCAAACTCCCGCAGTCCGCCCCGCAAATGAGAGGTATCCTGGGAAACATAGGAGATTACTAGCCCCGACGCAAGGCTAAGGCGTCCCCGATGGGGGATATCCTCGCCGCACACCAGTTTTAGCAGGCTGGATTTTCCCGACCCGTTTGCACCCTTGACCGCAAGCCGCTGACCGCTTGATATGGTAAAGCTCACCGGCTCAAACAACGGCTGGTCTCCGTAAGCGATGGTTAAGCCCTCCGCTTCTACCAGTCTGGGCGCGTGATGGGTTAAAATCGTCAGCTTTAGCGGCTCACTCTCCTCCAGGTTCTTGAGCAGGGTGGATTTTTCGCGGGCAGCCTCATCCCGGCGGTGCTCAATTGCGCGCGCCCGCTTCATCAGCTTGGCGGCCTGATGACCGATATGCCCCCGATCCGGCTTAACACCGGAAACACGCTGCCCGATTTTGGTTTTTTCCACTCGGTCGGACCAGCGGGCGGTGGTGTCCCTTGCAGCCTCAAGCCGCGCGATATCCTTTTTCAGCGACTCATTCTGCGCGAGCTCCTGAGCGTTTTTGCGGTCAAGGTTCTCCTTCCAGGAGCTGTAGGTGCCCCGCTGAACCTCGATGCCGCCGCGATTGAGGGATAAAACATGGTCGATGCACCCATCCAAAAAGGCGCGGTCATGTGAAACCAGAATAAAGCCCTTTTGCTGGGCAAGATAGGCGCTCACTGCCTCCCGCCCCAACAGGTCGAGGTGGTTTGTCGGCTCGTCGATGAGGGAAAAGCTATCCTTTCGTAAAAACAGTGCAGCCAGCATGAGCTTTGTTTTTTCGCCGCCGCTGAGGGAGGCGAAGGGTCTTGACAGCACATCGGCTTTTACCCTCAGTTTACCAAGCTCCCGCTCTATCAGCTCATTAATAATAAAGCCGTCCCGGGCGGTGTATTCCTCCAGAATATCGCCATAGCGCAGCAAAAGCCGCTCATCCCCCGATTCTGCGCATTCCTGCATCTGCCGCTCCCACTCGTCAAAGGGTGCGATAATGGAGCGCACCACTGTCAGCGTATTCCAATGTTCGTTTTCCACGCTAAAAGGAAAATAGCAAAAATTAACCGATGAATCGATTGTACCTGAGTAAGGGTAAAGACCCTCCAAAAGGCGAAGCAGGGTGGTTTTACCCCGCCCGTTTCGGCCAATAAAGCCCAGCCGCCAATCGGTGTCCAGAAAGACCGAGAGGTTCTCGAAGATGTTCTCGTACGATCCGTCATACCCAAAGGTCAGACCGGATATATTGATGAAAGACATGAAATACTCCCTGTAAGCGCGGTAATTCCCGCGCCCGCCGTCCGTTGCGGCCTGCGGCGTGCCGAATTAATCATTGTCGGCAAGCAGATTCTTTTTCAATGGGTTCACCTCTTTTCCTGATTAATAGGCATACAAAAAAGCCGCAGGGAAGCACACCCTGCGGCTGATCACAGCATTCAAAACCGGCAAAAACTCCGCACAGCAGTGCAAAGCGCGTCTGCCAACCCATGAACAGTCAAAGTGAACAGCAAAGCGTGCTCCCAAGCCAATACCGATACCCCATAGAACCCGCCGAAACACCTGGTTTTACAACACGAACCGGGCGATACCTTGGCGAATAAACTATTAACGATAATCGGTTAGCGGGAAAGCTGCTTCACTCGGTTCACTCCAATTCCATTCGTATTATTATAATCCTAACACGCACAAACTTCCTTTGTCAAGAGGTTTCATCGGTATTAGCAAACAATTACAGAGAGTGCTCTCGCTGCGATTGTTTTAGCACTCTAATTGCCAGAGTGCTAAAATTAACAGCCGCGTCATAGTTTATACCTTATTTTGTAACAATGCGGCGCTAAAATAGTAACTGTAAACAGAAGCTTCGGTTAACAGCAGAAAGTTAACGCCTGGCTTCCCAAAAATCTATCGGTGTCTTTCACCGAAACTTATTATTAGGAGGAATATAGTATGTTTGACCTGATTCCCTTTGAGCGCAGACAGCGCAACGACCTACAACGCTTCTTTACTGAGTTTGAGAAGAACTTTTTCGGCATTCCCGACAGCTTTGCGGGCTTTCGCACCGACGTGGTGGAAAAGGAGGGCGAGTTTATGCTGGAGGCGGAGCTGCCCGGCTTTTCCAAGGAGGACATCTCTCTGAATATTGATAATGACCGCCTGGTCATAAGCGCCGAACATAAAGAGGAGCAGGAGGTGAAAGAAAAAGATAAGAACTATGTGCGACGCGAGCGCAGCTATGGACGTTTCTGCCGTAGCTTTGACTTAGCCGGCATTAAGGCCGACGCCATCACGGCGGAATATAAAAACGGAGTGCTTTTTGTTGCGCTACCCAAAAACGAAAAGCTGCCCCCAGCCAGCAGACGCATTGATATCCAATAAGCTTTACGCTTGTTTTTTCTATGATACACTTTTAAATTGGATATTAGGATAAAGCAAGAGAGGCGCCGAACGAAAATGTCGGCGCCTCTCTTGCTTGTGTATGGTTTATACTAATATCCGATTTAAAAGAGTATAAAAACCAAGTAAAAAGCTTTAATTTATGGGTTTTCACGCGGATTTTTATCGACTCTTTTTGAGGGGATTAGTATTACACCAGCTGACACTGCGGGCAGCAGATCGTCATATGATGTACAAGGGATTTTTTGAATCTTTGAAACCACACAAAGTGCATAGTATATTTAGTAAAGGAGCTTACCGAAAATGTCCAATATAGCCTTAGAGCTCATTCGCACAACCTCCGGCTCTGTGAACCCCACGGATGCAGTAGTGTTTGATACAGTGCTGTATTTATCCGGCAATATTAGCTATAACGATACAACGGGAACGATTACCTTTCAGGAGAATGGCAGATACATCGTAAATTGGTGGGTGACGGTACAAACATCATTATCCATTGGCGGCATCACCTTTGCCCTTTCCAGTGATTCCGGCGATTGTATCAGAGGAAGCTCAAGCGGAAAGTCGGGGCAGGTGAATGGCTTTGGCATCATTCTGGTAGATAGTCTGCCTGATTCTACAACAGAGGTTAACCTGGAAAACGCGGGAACCTCTATCGCGTTTTATGGCTCAGGGCTTATGGTTACGGCATCGCTGCTCATTGTACAGGACGATATCGTTTCTCCCTGATCCACTGGGCTGTCAGGGGAAATCTGTATAGACAGGATAATACTGTTCTCACAAGTGAGAAATGCCGGAGCGACGAGGAGTTTTTCTGCCAGACAAGGCAAAAAATGCAGGAATACTTGCCGCATACCGAGTATTTTGGCGCGGTATGGCGGCTAGAGCAATGAGAACAGCTTCTAATACTATTTTTCCGATGAAAGTATTTATAAAAAATCTGCGTCAAAAGCTATCGTGTATGCTTTTGACGCAATTTTTTTACATTCAGGTTAATCACTTAGCAGTGCGAAAAGGTAAAGCTGTCTGCTATGCTGTACACGCGAAGGGCGTTTTGTACCGCCGTTTCGTTCATATGCGGCGGGAAATATTCCTTAGAGGCGGTTACGGTTACCCCCTGCCGGGAGGCAATGCAAAAATAGTTGTCGGAGAACACCGCGTCCAATCCCTCAACCGTAAGCTCCACATAATCGCAGAAGGTATCGGCGGTTAGGTGGAATTCAAACACATCGCCGCAATCGCGAACCGTCGTGCGGTATCGGGGCTTGCAAAACGCGAAATGCTTGGGACGCACAAACAGCACGCTGCCAAGGGTCTGTACTTTTTCACCCAATGTCAGGGTATAGGATGCATAAACAGCGTCTTCACCGTAGCGCACGCACAGGTCAGCGCAGTCCATTTGTATAACGGACATTGCGCTCAGGCCGGGACAATAAATGCTTACCGTCTCCTCTTGCAGAATGGTAAAATCCGCTTTGCGCAGGGTAATATGCAATACACCCTGCCAGTCTGCCGTGGTTTCGTTCACGGCATGAAATTCCAGGCGTTTATCCTCCTCTACGGCAAAGACGGTACGAGGCTCAAAGAAGCGGCGTGCGGCGTAGTGCAGCGCCTTCCATCTGCCGTAATAATCAATGCTCGCCCAGCTTGCTACCGGCCAGCAGTCGTTAAGCTGCCAATAAATTGCGCCCATACAGCGCCCGCGATTGCGCCGCCAATGCTCCACCCCGTAGCGGATGGCTTCTGCCTGCAGCACCTGTGAAATGTATAAAAGCGCCCTAAAATCCTTCGGGTAGAGGTAATAATCGGAAAGGTAAAACAGAATCAGCCCGTTTGCCGCGCCGTTTTTCTGGTGGCTCTCCATCACGCGGGAGAAGATGTTTCTGTCCGCGGGCAGCGTAAAGCTCTCCACGGTTTTCATGCCGGGAAAGGACTCAAAGCCAAACTCCGAACAAAAGCGAAAGTAGTATTTGCGGTAATCGGTAAAGGGTTTAAGACCATGCCACACATCCCAGTAATGCACATCCCCCCGGTTTTCGTCGTTGGGTGCGTCAAAGCTGCCGGTGGAGGAGGGGGACGCGCGCCAGTAAAAGGTGTGAGGGTCGTATTCCTGGGTGACCTTGGGTAAGAGGTACTCGAATTGTTTAATGTAGTCCGCCTTCAGCTTTAACGAGTGCTGGTCGCGCACGGATTCCCAGCCCACCCAGCCAAGCTCCATCTCATTGTTGCCGCACCACAGAGCCAGCGAGGCGTGATGACGGATGCGGCGCACGTTATCCCGCACCTCCGCCGCGATGCTTTGTTCAAATTCCGGCGTATAGATATAAACGTTGCAGGCAAACAAATGATCCTGCCACACCAGCATCCCGAATTCATCGCACAGGTCAAAGAAGAAGTCCTCCGGATAATATCCGCCGCCCCACACGCGTAGGCAGTTAAAGTTTGCCGCCGCACAATCCCGCACAAGCCGCCGTGTACCTTCGGGGCTGACGCGGGAGAGGACATTGTCCTGAGGAATGTAGTCGGCGCCCATGGCAAACACCTTCACTCCGTTAACCACAAAGCAAAACTCATTGCCCCACTCGTCAGCCTCGGTGCTCACCGTAAGGGTGCGCAGACCAATGCGGCGCGTCCATTCGTCGCACAGCTGCCCGTTTGCGTACAGCTTAACCTCCATTTGGTACAGGGGCTGTGCGCCGTACCCGTTTGGCCACCAAAGCATGGGGTCTGTTACGTGAAGGAAGGCGGTTTCCTTTGCGTCAGTAAGACCTGTAATTTCGGTGCGCAGTGTGGTCTGGTCGGGTGCCGTAAGGGTGCATATGGCCTTGCAGTCCTTTGCCGACTCAAACAGAGTAGCGCACAGCTGCACCTCCACCTCCACCGCGCCGCCAATATGCCGCTGGGACAGCAAAACATCCTCAAGTCTTGCGTCCCTTGCGGCCTCTAAATAAATAGCCCGCCAGATCCCCGCGTCGGGGAGCTGCGGACCCCAGTCCCAACCAAACATGCAGTGTGCCTTGCGGATAAAGTTGCTGCCGGGTATCGAGCCCTTCGCGCAGTACCGAACCTCATCCTGCGTCCCCTCCACCTCTTTGCGTGCCCGCTCCATAAAGGCGAGAGGAGAGAAGAAGGTGACCGAGAGGGTGTTGTCTCCCGCAGCGACAAAGGACTTGATATCAAATCGCCAGGTGCGGTGCATATTATCGGTTTTTGCCAAAAGTCTACCGTTTACACGGATTTCGCACAGGGTATCCAGCCCTTCGCAAACCAGTGTAAGGCTGTGTTGGGTAAGTAGGTCTTTTGCAACAGCAAATTGGGTACGGTACTCGTAATCGCGGACAAACAGGTCACGGGCGGCATATTCGTTGGTGCGCCAAAAGGGGTCTTCGATTCGCTTGCTTTTCAAAAGGTCCGCCAGTACCGAGCCGGGTACCACGGCGTTGACCCAATCCTCCTCTCCCACGGTTCTCATCTTCCAGCCTTCATGAAGCGGTATTTTTCTCAAGCCTTATTCCTCCTGCTTATTCTGTTGGTAAAGCGTCTGCTGCAATGGTGTTAAATGTTCTTTTGAAGAATTAGCTTCCATTCACCGGGTTAGTATTTAGGTTATGCATTAGCTTACTATTCACCAAAATAATAACTGGTTTTATAGCAGATGTCAATATAAAACTAGTGATATAGTAAAACGGCATTCGAATATCAATCAATGAATGCTTGACAAGTTGGTTCTATTCAGTTAATGTATTGTGGTGTTAGGTAATAATTTAAGTAAATATTAAGTGAATAAGCGCCGGCGGGTGAAAGCTAATCCTGCTTTTAAGCTTAAAATCATCAGCGGAGCAGCGAAATAGCAGGACTGAAAATAAGAAAAAGGATTGGGGGTATCATCAGTGGGGGTAACAATGAAAGACCTTGCCGAAGAGCTTGGCGTAAGCACCGTAACCGTCTCCAAGGCATTGGCAGACAAAGAGGGTGTAAGCGAGGCGGTTCGCCAAAAAGTGAAGGAGCTGGCACAAAAAAGAGGCTACCGCATGAATCGGGTCGCCCGCCAGTTTCGTCAGGGCAGCACAAAAAGCATCGGGGTGCTGTTATCCGACGCATTCGGTCAGGGACCCGATACCTTCTACTGGGGTGTGCAGAGTCGGCTTGCCCTACAGCTGACCCAGCGCGATTATTCCAGCGTACTGGAAATTATCACCCCGGCAATGGAACAGGATAAAGCGCTGCCGTCTGTGCTTGAGCAGGGCAAGGCGGACGGCGTGATTGTACTGGGACAGATGAGCGAGGAGTATATTGACTTTCTCAGCCTGCAGGGTATTCCCGTCGTGCTGCTGGATTTTTATACCGATAACGAAAAATACCCCTCGGTAACCACCAACAATCTTCACAGCACCTTTATCAGCACAAGCTATGTAATAGGGTGCGGTCACAATCACATCGGCTTTTTGGGAAACATCCGGCATTCTACCAGCAGTATTCAGGACCGGTTTCTCGGCTTTTACAAGGCCATGCTCGAGCACGATCTTTTTATCCGAGAGGAATGGATTATTAATGACCGAACGGACAGGGGGCGGCTGCTGGAGCGGTTTGACCTGCCGCAGAGTCTGCCCACCGCCTTTGTTTGTAACTGCGACGAATCGGCGTTTAGGCTGCTGGAGCAGCTAAGCCATATGGGGATTCGGGTGCCGGAGGAGGTGTCCCTTATAGGGTTTGATGATTCGATATATTCCCATATAAGCAAGCCCCCGATTACTACGGTCGCGGTGGATGTGGAGACACTTACCCGCAAGGCCGCGGAACTGATAACCCATTGTGTGAATCATGCGGTCAGTAACTCCGCATCGGTTGTGGTGCCGGGAAGGATGGTTTACAGGGATTCCGTCCGGGTTTTGGACGAAAGCAATAATAATGGCGGAGCGGCACGATAAGGCGGCTCCACCTTCCCCGCAAATGTGAGGAGGCGTACAATGAATATCCTGTTAATCTGCAACGATTATTACCATCCCGGCAAAGTGGTTAGCGAAGGGCTTGCCTTTCTTCGCGGTGAGGGACATACACTAGAGGAGCAGGACGACGCCGCAGCAATCAAGGCAGATGCATTCAAACGAAAAGAGTACGATGTAATTGTGCTCTCCAAAAGTGACGAAATAAGCGCCGAAAACAGGCAAAAATGGGAGACGCCAGAGCTTCAGCGCGCCTTTACGGAGTATGTGGAAAACGGGGGCGGGCTGTTCGCTATACATTCCGGGCTGGTGGGAGACGCGTCAACCCAGAAGCTCCGCACCCTGATTGGCAGCCGGTTTACTCACCACCCGGAACAGTGTCCCGTAACGGTATGTTCGACAAAAGCACACCCCATTACCGAAGGTGTCAGCGAGTTTGTGGAGATCGACGAGCACTATTTTATTGAGATGCTTATAGACGACGCGGATGTTTTAATGCACTCCCAGTCCCGGCACGGCAGGGATATTGCGTGCTACATCCGAACACAGGGCAAGGGGCGCATTTGCGCATTCACGCCGGGGCACAACCCCTGGGTATGGCAGAACCCTGCCGTCAGACAGCTTGTGCGCAACACACTGCAATGGCTGAAGTGAAATACGATAAACTAAACTGAAGGAGACATATCAATGCTGACAGAAATACGCACCATGCTTACCGGCACAATAATCCCCTTTTGGCAGCGACTTGCGGATATGCAAAACGGCGGCTATTACGGTTATGTGGGCTTTGACCTGAAACCTGACAAAACAGCGGACAAGGGCTGCATACTAAACAGCCGCATTCTCTGGTTTTTTTCCAAGGCCTATACCCTTCTTCGAGAGCCTGAGCTGTTGGAGAACGCGCGCCACGCCTACGATTTTATGGTGAACCACTGTCTGGATAGGGAGTATGGGGGGATATACTGGTCGGTGCGCTATGACGGCAAGCCTGCCGATGACACCAAGCATACCTATAATCAGGCCTTTGCCATCTATGCCCTTGCCGCCTATTACGGGTGCAGCCGGGACGAAAAGGCTCTGACCCTTTCCCGTGAGCTGTTTACGCTGGTGGAGGAGAAGCTCCGCGCCCCGCACGGGTACGGGGAGGCGTTTAACCGGCAGCTTCAGCCCAAAAGCAACGATAAGCTGTCCGAAAACGGTATTATCGCCGCTTACACCATGAATACGCTGCTCCATGTTTTCGAGGCTTACGCGGGGCTGCACGAGGTCGCCCCTACTTCGGAAACCGCCGAGCGAATTCGGGAGATTTTAGGACTTTTTCAAAGCAAGGTGTATAATGCCAGCCTGCGCCGGCAGGAGGTCTTTTTTGATGACGAGATGCGAAGCCTTATCAATTTACATTCCTACGGTCACGATATTGAGGCCTCATGGCTGCTGGATTGGGGCACGTCCCTGCTGGGGGATAAGGCGCTGAGCGCGAGCATAGGCGCAATAACAAGCAGTATGGCGCAAAACATCTACCAAACCGCGCTGCATAACCGTTCGCTCTGGAACGAAGGGGAAAATGGCATACCGGATAAAAACAGAATTTGGTGGGTGCAGGCGGAGGGAATGGTGGGGTTTTTAAACCAATACCAGAAGACCAAAGACCGCAAATATCTAATCGCGGTGCAGGAGCTATGGCAATACCTAAAGGAAAGCTTTTTGGATCCAAGACCCGGCTCGGAATGGTTTTGGGATGTCAACGACGAAGGGTTGCCCGCAAGCCGCAAGCCGATTGTCGAACCATGGAAATGCCCCTATCATAACGGCAGAATGTGTTTTGAACTAATAAGGAGAGGCGTGGAGGAGCAATGAAACAACTACACCCCCAATATGCGGTGCTGCAAAAGAAGTATGAAGACTTGGTAAGGCGCAAAAATGAAAAAAGCAGCGAATACAACGGAATTTTTGACCGGTGGAAGCACCCCGTGCTTACCCGCAGTCACATCCCGCTGTTTTGGAAATATGACCTAAACCCCGAAAGCAATCCCTTTTTCATGGAGCGGTTGGGTGTAAACGCCGCCTTTAATTCCGGTGCGATAAAGCTTAACGGGCGGTATTATCTGGTTGCGCGCGTAGAGGGCAATGACCGCAAGTCGTTTTTTGCGGTAGCAAAAAGTGACAGCCCAACAGAAGGCTTTCGTTTTGCGGATACTCCCGTATTGCTGCCGGACACCTGCCCGGAGGAAACCAATGTATACGATATGCGGCTCACTCTGCATGAGGACGGCTGGATTTACGGCGTATTTTGCTCTGAAAGCAAGGATGTAAAAAGCCCAAGCCTTTCCGCCGCGGTGGCCTGCGCGGGGATTGCTCGCACGAAGGACCTTGTTACATGGGAGCGCTTGCCCAATCTTGTGACCACGCAAAGCCCACAGCAGCGCAATGTGGTGCTGCACCCTGAGTTTGTAGACGGCAAATATGCCTTTTACACCCGCCCGATGGACGGCTTTATCAATACAGGCAGTGGCGGAGGGATAGGCTTTGGCTTGTGTGACGATATCCTGCACCCGGTGGTTTGCGAGGAGCATATTACAAGCTCCCGAAAATACCACCAGATTACCGAAGAAAAGAACGGGGCGGGGGCTGTCCCCATCAAGACGGAAAAAGGGTGGATCCATATCGCCCATGGCGTGCGCAATACCGCGGCCGGTCTGCGCTATGTTATTTACGCGTTTGCCACCGACCTTGAGCAGCCTTCCAAGGTTATAGCCGAGCCGGGCGGTTACCTGCTTGCGCCGCTTGGCACAGAGCGTGTGGGGGATGTATCCAACGTGGTGTTTACTAACGGTGCGATTGTGGACGATGACGGAGGGGTATATATCTATTACGCGTCCTCCGACACCCGGCTGCACGTTGCCTCCACAACGCTTGCGCGCCTTACCGACTATGTGTTTCAAACACCTTGCGATGCGGTAAGGAGCGCAGACTGTGTAAAGCAAAGAATAGCCCTTATTAACCAAAACCTCAGTTTTCTTGCAGAGAGCTCGATTTAAAAGTGTAAAACGTAAAAATGAAAGTGAATGGCTTTAATTTTTGAGTTCTCACACGGATTTTTATCGACATTTCTGCACTGATTAAGGAGAATAGTATTACTGCCTCACTCCCACTCCTCTGTTCCCAGCCGTTGCTGCAAGGCCTTTAACCGCTTTTGGCGGTCCTTGTAATCCGGTAAAATCCCCGCGACAATGGCCCAAAACCGAGCGGAGTGGTTCATTTCGCGAAGGTGCGCAAGCTCATGAACAACCACATAATCTATTACCTCCTCCTCCGCCATAATCAGCCGCCACGCGTAGTTAATGCTCTTTTTGCCCGAGCAGCTACCCCAGCGGGTTTTGGCGGAGCTTATTTTTACGCTTGATGGCATTACTCCCATTTTTGCCGCAAAGTCATAGGTTTTACCGGTTAATATGCGCTTTGCCGCAAGCTTGTAAATCTGTACACAGGCAGCTTTAATCTGCCCGGCATCCAGTCCGGGGGGCATATAAAACTGTTCGTCGTGAAAGCCGGCGCGGTTTCCCGGTAATGCGGTTATGGGGTGAGGTCGCCCCATAACCAAAACGCTGTCTCCATAGCCTAGGCAAAAAGCCGCTTTTTGGTCTGCACGCTCCTGCATTAGCAGGAGCTTTTTTTGTATCCATTCCTCCTTGGAGGAGACAAAGCGCTCAATAGCAACGATGGGCATTCTAAGCGGAGCGCGTACCTCCACGGTACCGACAGGCAAAATGTAAATCGCCGCTGTTTTTCGCTTGGAGCGAATGAGTTTATAGTCCATTTGCATTGTCCTTTTTCTTGTTTTCCTCCATTTTAACGCCAAAGCATCCGCCGCGCAAGTCAGTGTGTTCTGAGGAGCGCCATTCACACTCAAGGTGTGTTTTTCATAAGATAAACGGTAGGCGAGTATGGTATTGCACACCCCTAAACCGAAAGGGAAAAATGTCTGCCATACAGGAGGTTATAAAATGAGCGATATCGCATTACAAATCGAACGCAATGCCGGTGGCACTGTCAGCACATTATCCAATGTCGTGTTTGATACGATTGTGTATTCTGCCGGGAATATCAGCTTAAACCCCGTAACAGGGGTAATCACCTTAAATGAAGCTGGAAGATATATTGTAAATTGGTGGGTGGCAACCCAGCTTTCGCAGGCAACGAACGGAACCGTCTTTGCTCTTTCTTCGAGCCAGGGCGATTTCTTACAGGGAAACTCTCCCAATCGATCGGATGAAGTGATGGGTGTCGGCATTATCGACGTTGTGAGCGCCCCCGTAACGGTTTCATTAGTCAACAACAGCTCCGGCATCATCACATATTCCGCTATTGTTCCTCTTGTGGCGACATTGGTGGTGGTGGAAGATGATCCTGCGGGAAGCGGCCCGACCGGTCCAACGGGACCAATTGGACCAACCGGCCCGACCGGAGCGGACAGCGCAGTCACAGGACCAACCGGCCCGACGGGGGCGGACAGAACAGTCACAGGACCAACCGGCCCGACCGGAGCGGGGAGCGCAGTCACAGGACCAACCGGCCCGACAGACCCAGTGATTTAAGGAAAACTGCAAAAACCCTTATTCCATGCGGGATAAGGAGATACCAAAATAAAATATGAGCTATCACATTACACAGGATACCGCCTAATTGGACAAGATAGGCGGTATTTTTGTATCTGGATAGTGGAACTTCGGGGCAACTTGGCCCGAAGTCGAAAGGAGGGATTGCAAATCCCGTTGGGGCTTGACCTAAAAAATCAGGCCTCTTTTTTCATGCCATAAAAAGACAAGGAGGAAAAACGCATGGCAAAAAATGAGCCAAATAAGCCGGACGAAGTAAAAACCGCCCCTGCACAGGAAACCACGGCAGAAGAAAAAAGCACTCCCGCACCCATGCCGGAGATTGGCGGTGAAGCTCCTGCCCCGGAAAAGACTGCCGAAAAAACAGCGGAACTTTTCCATGAGGACGGAGCCACCCCGGAAAAAACCGATAATGACAGGCCGGAAGAACCTACCCCCATTGACATTCCCGCCCCCGGTGATGTGGTGGTTTCCTTTGACAAAATCAATGAGATTGTTTCTGGGAAACAGGCGGCGGTAAAAGAAGCGGAGCAGACCGCCCCCGAAAAGCAGGAAATGGAAAAATCAACACCCACCGTCAAAAAGGCACAACCAGAGAAACCCGGTACGGATAAGGGAAAGGAAAACGAGCCGAAAAAGGCTGACAGCAAGTCCGAATCCCGCCCACCAAAAGCCGCCGAAAAAGCGGACAAGAGGCCTACCCGCCCTACCAAGCAGGAAAAACAACCCAACGCCACCAAAGCGGATAAATCCACCGAACAGAAGCAAGTGGCAAGTATCAGCGGCGGTTCTGTTTCTGGGAAATCTGCCGAACAGCCCAAGCAGGAACTGCCTCCCCCTGCCCCGGAACTACCGCCCGAACCGAGGGAAGCACCTCGCCCCGGCGAACAGGAACAGATCGTTTATCTTAATCTGTCCGAGCTTTTTGCTTTCAAAGACCACCCGTTTCAAGTCCGTAATGATGAAGAAATGGCGGCTATGGTGGAAAGCGTCAAGGACAAGGGCGTTACCCAGCCTGCCATTGTGCGCCCTCGCGAAGATGGTGGGTATGAAATTGTATCGGGCCACCGCCGCCAGAAAGCCAGCGAATTAGCCGGATTTGCGGATATGCCTTGTATTATCCGCAACATGACAGATGAGCAGGCTATCACACAGATGGTAGAGGACAACACCAATCAGCGTGAAAATATCCTGCCCAGCGAACGGGCCAAAGCACTGCAAATGCAGTTGGAAGCCATTAAGAAGCAGGGCGCACGAACCGGCAACGGACAGCGTTCCAATGAAGTTGTGGCCGAGCGCAACAAAATGACGGTCAAACAGGTTCAGCGGTATATCAAGCTCAATGAGCTGGTTCCCGACCTCATAAAAATGGTGGACGAAAAGAAAATCGCGTTCACTCCCGCCGTGGAGCTTGCGTTCATTGCGCCCAAAAGTCAACGGTATATTGCGATCGCTATTGAGGGTCAGCAGTCGGCTCCCTCACTCTCACAGGCACAGCGTATGCGTGACCTTGACCAAAAGAAGCTATTAAACCCCGATGTGATTGACGGAATCATGTTAGAAGAAAAAAAGGAGGCAGACAAAGTGATTATTTCAAGTCAGGAACTTTCCCAGTATTTCGGCAAGGAGAAAACACCCCGCGAAATGAAGGATACCATTATGAAGCTGCTTGAGGAAAACAAGGCGAAACTGAAAGAGGTTTCGGCTCCTCAAAAGAAAGCTGAACAGGAAAAATAAGCACTTCGGGTCAAGTTGGCCCGAAGTCGGTGTATGCGGGGCTTTGCCCCGCACCCCCAAAGCTCTAAGGATATGAATATATTCCCCGTCGCCGTTTGTTTGGTAGCATAACCGGGAAAATCGGTCAAGAGCCTGCCGCCGTAGGCGGTGCTTCGCACTCTTGACGGATTTCTCCCGGTTATGCTTTAAGGCAGTTAAGCGACGGGGATATAGATTCCTTTGAGCTGCTCCCTTTCCAAGTGTGGAAAGGGCGGGGGGATAGGTTGACACATTCAGCGCAACAAGAACGGAGGTGCTTTTATAATGAAACGACCTTTAGCATACATTACTGCCGCGTGGTGCGGCAATCACGATACGGACACGAAACAGGCGGCGCAGTATTGCCGGGCAGCCTACGAAGCCGGGTTTTCCCCGGTTTGCCCGACCCTGTATCTACCGCTTTTTCTCAATGACGCAATCCCAGAGGAACATAAAAGCGGCATTGATATGAGCCGGGATCTCCTGCGCCGCTCTCATGTGCTTGTCTTATGTGGAAATGATATTGACGAGAACGTGAAAAACGACATTGCCGTTGCAGGGCGGCTGAATATCACGGCAACTACGCTGGACGGGATTTTGACCGTGAAAACACAGGGGCAGGAAAAAGACCATGCTTGAAGCCTTTGTTACCAATCTTGGACGGTATAATGAGGGATATTTGGACGGGGAGCCTTTGAAGCTCCCCACTACCACCGAGGAAGTGCAGGCTCTTTTAAAGCGAATCCATGTGGACGGTGTACGGTATGAGGAAATTTTCATTACCAATTATGAAACCGATATTTCCGGCCTGCGTGACTGCTTGGGAGAATATGAAAGTATTGACGAGCTAAACTACTTGGCTTTCCTGCTGGACGATTTGGAGGAATGGGAAGTCGAAAAGTTTTCTGCCGCCGTGGACTTCGGAGAATACAACAGCGTACCCACCTTAATTAACCTCACGCAAAATCTGGGTTGTTTTGAGTTTTACGCCGGGATTGAGAATGAGGAAGATTTGGGGCGCTTCTATATTGATGAAATGTGTACGCTGGAAATCCCAGAGCATTTAACAAACTACATTGATTACGAAGCCTACGGGCGGGACATGAACTTGGACGAGGACGGACGCTTTACCGATGGCGGCTATGTGGTGCGGACAGGCGACCGCTTCACTGAGCATTACAGCGACCGGAGCGATATACCAGAGGAACACCGGATTTTTGCTTATCCCGAACCAGAGAAATCCATCAAGAAAACACTGGAAAGCTACGGGAAGATGATAGGCGAAACCGCCACCGCCGCCCATGAACGCCCCCACCCCGCTAATGCGGAACGATAACCAACTTCGGGCCAACTTGTCCCGAAGTGCGAAAGGAGGTAAAGCCTATGGCAAAAACGAAAACCACCACCGAGCCGATTAAGGACAATGAGCATGTGAAAGAGCTTTTGGCGATATTGCGAGAAAACAATTCCCCGTCTACAAAGGATTTTTTGGCGGTACTGAATCAGGTGGGCGCTATGGAAAAACAGCTTGAAGCCACTGTAAAGGAGCTTGCCGCCATGCGACAGGAATTAAAAATTGCACAGGAACAAAACCACCCGGTTAAGACCGCTTTGCAAAAGACGGTGCTTGTTACGCAGGAACAGGTGCTTGACTTTCGGGAACGGCTTGCAGAGCTAAAGCAGAATATCATAGACGGTTGTAAAAATGCCGTTGCCACCTTTAAGGAAAGGGGATTTTCTGCTTTGGATAACATGACCCGTTTCTTCAAGGTGCGCCCTATTTTGGAAACCATGCAGGATATTCTTACAAAGGATATTCAGTATGATGATAGGGCCATTGCCAAAATTGAAGCCATCAGCACCGAATACCATCAGGCCGGGCGGCACTTAAAAAACATGGGACGGGCCATGCTTGGCAGAGAAACGGCACAGGAAGCAAAACAGTCCGGTAAGCTGGCAGCGGTTATATCCGCTTCATTCCGAGCGGAGCGTTCCTGCTTCGCCACCATGAAGCAAAGTACCGACAAGGCTCTTGGAGCAATATCCCGATTGGAAGAACGGGCAGCAGAGAAAAAGCCCTCTATTCGGGAAGTTCTTGCGACCCACAATGAAAAAATCGTGCAGGCACAAAAGGACACTCTCACCACAGAACGACCCCGCCCTGTCAATGTGGAGAGGTAACATACTTCGGGCCAAGTTGGCCCGAAGTCCTCCCGCCTGTAATATTGCCCCATCTGGTAGGAAAGGAGGAAATTCATGCAGGAAGATATTGAACGCCGAACGGTTGCCCTATCCATCAATACCACAAAGCTGACGGGCCGGACGCTGGCAAAGGTGCTGGCGGCAGCACTCCGGCAGATACAAAAGGACCATCAGAAGCGGCAGACCCCGCAGGGCAGACAGAGCGTAAAAAAGCTGATGAACCACGGCGTTTCTACGAACAGCCTTGAATTATCCGGGGATACGAAGCTCTTTGACCGTGTGGCCCGAAAGTACAATGTAGACTATGCGTTTCACAAAACTGGGTCAGACAATTATTTGTTATTCTTCAAGGCCGGGCAGGCTGACGCAATTACCGCCTGTTTTGGCGAATACACAAAGTTGGTGCTGAACCGGGGCAAGAGCTGCCGCCCCTCTATTCTGAAACAGTTAAAAGCCTTTGCTGACAGAGAGCGTACCAAAGCGCGCCAAAAGGAACGAAAACGGGAGGTGACGCGGAATGAACGATAAAATCCGTAAATATGTGATTCCCAATGTTCCCTATCTGTTTGTGCTGTGGTTCTTTCTAAAGATTGGCACAGCCTACCGCCTTGCGGCAGGTGCAGACTTCGGAAATAAGCTGGTTAGCATGATAAAAACCATAAGCCCGGCGTTTGCTTCCTTTGCGCCGGGCTTTGTGCTGACCGATTGGCTCATTGGCCTCGCCGGGGCGGTCATACTCCGGCTGGTGGTATGGTATAAGGTAAAAAACGCAAAAAAGTTTCGGAGGGATGCGGAATATGGCTCGGCCCGGTGGGGAACGGCAAAGGACATCAAGCCCTTTATCGACCCCAAATTCAGCAACAACGTGATACTTACCGGCACAGAGCTTCTTACCATGAACACCCAACCCGCCAATCCCGCCAACGCCCGAAACCTTAACTGCTGTATCATAGGCTCCAGCGGAAGCGGGAAAACTCGCTTTTGGCTGACCCCACAGCTTTTACAGGCTCATTCGTCCTATGTGGTGGTTGAC
>JAEZCT010000015.1 GCA_023433405.1 Bacillota bacterium
CCGGAAGCACCAGGTAGAATTTGCTATAGCCGTTTGCTTATAGCAAATTGTGCGGGTTTAGCTCATTTGGTAGAGCGCCACCTTGCCAAGGTGGAGGTAGCGAGTTCGAACCTCGTAACCCGCTCCATTTTGGTACCATAGCCAAGTGGTAAGGCAGAGGTCTGCAAAACCTCTATTCCCCAGTTCAAATCTGGGTGGTACCTCCAAACTTAAAAGAAGGAAGTTGATCGCGTCGGTCGACTTCCTTCTTTTCTTATCGTAAACTAAAGGGCATTGAACCGGTCGGTATAACACTTGAGACGGTCTGCGCGGCGGCAAATGCCGTCAGTTTCAGGGTATCCACAAACTGCATGCGCCTACTGCTATTCGCCAATACATTAAGTCGGCCAAAGAAAGGTACAAAGATGTTTGTACTTATGGACATAGCCAGTATTTTTTGTTTGTAGTATCTTAGTATTATGGTATGAGCAATGACGCCGCCCAAACGCTTCGTTTTTCTATGAAGCGTTTGGGCGGCGTTTTATTTGTATAAAATGAGGTATTCGGGAAAGGAACTGATTGATCCATGATTAATGAGAAGCTGCCGCAAATCGTAACCGCCTCTATCCCGGGGCCAAAATCTGCGGCTTTGCTGGAACGCAGAAAAGCCGCAGTCGCCCATGGTGTGGGAACAGGCCTTGAGGTCTGCATTGAGGAAGCGAAGGGCGCGCTGATGAAGGATGTGGACGGCAATGTTTTTTTGGATTTTGCCGCCGCCATCGGAGTACAGAATGTAGGACATTGTAATGATGCCGTAGTAAAAGCGGTGCAGGAGCAGACGTCGCGTTACATCCATCCATGCTTTCATGTGGCGATGTACGAGCCGTATATCCGTCTTGCCGACCGTCTGTGCGAGGCGGTTAAGATAACGGGAGATAAGCGCGCCATGTTTGCAAACAGCGGCGCAGAGGCAGTAGAAAATGCGGTAAAGATTGCGCGTAAGTATACAAAGAAAACGGGTATTGTCTCGCTCGAATGTGCCTTTCACGGACGCACCTTTATGGCGATGTCGCTTACCAGCAAGGTAAAGCCCTACAAAAACGGCTTTGGCCCTTTTAATACCGATACCTATAAAATTCCCAGTCCCTACTACTACCGTAACGGCTATGGCTATGATAGCGCCGTGGATTACGCGCTGGCCTGCGCCGAACGGTTTGCCACACTTTTAAAGGGGGAGTGGTCAAAGGATACCATTGCCGCCGTAATTGCGGAGCCGGTACAGGGAGAGGGCGGCTTTATCGCACCGCCGAAGGAATACTATCAGGCGCTTGAAAAAATCTGTCGCGCCAATGATATTCTGCTCATTATTGACGAGGTGCAGGCGGGATTTGGTCGTACAGGCAAGCTGTTTGCCTTTGAGCATTACGGCATCGATCCCGACATGGTGGTGCTTTCCAAGTCCATTGCCGCCGGCGTTCCGTTAAGCGGCGTTGTAGGCCGCGCGGAGATTATGGACACACCCAGCCCCGGCGAAATTGGCGGAACCTACGGCGGCAGCCCCCTAGGATGTGCTGCGGCTCTTGCGGTGCTTGATACCATCGCAGAACAAAACCTCACGCAAAAGGCGACGGAGATTGGTGACATTCTTTACGACCGTCTTGGAAAAATGCAAAAAACTTACCCCATTATCGGTGACGTGCGCGGGCTTGGGGCAATGGCGGGTATTGAGTTTGTCAAGGACCCGGTAACCAAGGAGCCGTATCCCGAAATGGTTAAAAAAATTATCACACATTCCCAGACAAAGGGCGTAATCTTTCTTGGAGCGGGAATCTTTAGCAATGTGCTTCGTTTCTTGCCTCCGCTGGTCATGACTCCCGAGCAGGTGCATTTTGGCATGGATGTGCTGGAAGAAGCCTTGAGGGCGTCTGTATAGCCTCAAAGTCTGTCGTTACAGAAACCGTGCGGCGCCAATAAATGTATCGTAAATGTATTGACTTTTCTCGCGCAAAAAGCTATAGTTACAAATGGGTAGCAAGTACCCTAAAGAAGAAAGCCACGCGGTTAAATACGCGTGGCTTTTTCAAACGAAAAACCATCGTTTGGTATGAGCGGCGCGTTATTACCCGCAGATGCCTTATGCTTATATGCGAATAAGCTGTATAAAAAACTACGCAAAATGCCTTTGTATATGAGTGCTGCACATAATTTTATAATAACTTTGGTCTTCTTATCGGAGAAGGGTAGATTACGCCGCGCAGCGGTGAGATAGGGGTAACTATGGCGATGATGTGCGGGGAGGTCATGAGCCTTGCCTCCATGCGGGATGCTAAGGTGCTGGCGGGGTCGGAAGGGCTAAACCGGCCCTTGCGATGGATTTATGTAGCGGAATGCTTTGCGGATATCACCCAGGTGGCCGACTGGATTTTCGGCGGAGAGCTAGTATTTATATCCGGCGTTAACATCAAAGAAAATCCCGACGCACTGACCGAGGTGGTGCGCAGACTGATTGAAAAGAAGGCGGCAGGGGCGGCGGTGTTTATTGGCCCGTATATCCCTGAGATCTCCAAGGAGGTCTTGGAGATTGCCAATCAGTTCGCATTCCCAATTATAGAGCTTCCGTGGGAGGCAAAGCTTGTCACCGTCAGCCATGATATCTGCCACGCCATTACGGTTAAGGAGATTGAGGAAAAGACGCTGGATAATCTTTTGGTCAGCATTCTGTTCGGCGAGCCGGAGCTGGAAGAGCATATTCAGATTCGCGCCGAGTATTACGGCTACCTGCCAAACCGCCCATCCTGCATCTGCATTGCGGATATCGAAGGGTTTGCACGCTATATTAAGGAGCATGAGGTAACCAAGGAAAACGCCATCGTAGAACTCAAGCTGAATCTCAAACGGCTCATTCAAAACGGACTGGGTCACAGGGGCAAAGCGCCCATTGTAATGATGCGCAGCGACTCGGTCATCAGCCTGGTGCAGACGGGAAAGGAAACCCAGCGGGAGTTCTTCTCCGCACTGTTTGAAGAGGTGCAGGAGGAGATAAAACGCCTTTACCCGGGTATTCGGCTGAATATTGGTGTTGGAGGGCAGTATGACACTCTTGCCTTAATGCGCAAAAGCCTGGATGAGGCGGAGCTTGCGCTGCGCGCCGGCAAATGCCGCGTTACCAATGAACGCTTTAGCTACTACGATGATATTGGAATATTCTCCATCCTGTTCGAGGTATCCGACAAACGGGTGCTTGACCGCTATTGCAAAGCCACGCTGGGTGCGGTGCTGGAATATGACCGCCTTAACAACGCGACGCTGCTGCATACCCTGGAGGTTTATCTTGAGTCGGACGGCAACATGCTTGAAATTTCCGAGAAGCTGTTTATTCACAAGAATACCCTCAAATACCGCATTATCAAGATTGAGGAGATCACCGGATTAAGCGTAAAAAGCGTGTCCGACTGCATCCGTCTTGAGCTTGGTTTGATGATTCGCCGTCTGCTCGAGCAGGATAAGCGTTGAGTTTTTACAATAGCGTGTAGGAGGTATTGCCATGGCAATATCGCAAATAGTGTCATCCATAATACTTGCAGTGATTTCGATTTTATTGCTAACCTATTCTTGTTTTGCCGCAAAAGAAAAAGGACCAATACTATCCAATACTTATCTTTGGGCTACAGCAAAAGAACGGGGAAAAATGAATAAATCGGCCGAATACCACCTTGCTACTGTAGTATTTGGTTTATTGGGTATAATATTTTTACTGCTAACCATTCACACCTTAACTTCTTGGTCATGGATAAACTACATAGTAGGGATATTAATAGCAATTGTAATCATCTATGCAATTATAAATACAATTAAATCTGAAAAAAATAAATAAATTTGTATGTAAACCCGTTAATTAAAACCTGTTTGCAGGTACTGCGGGCCAAAAATGCGCAGCTCAGTTCACCTGCGTCCGTTGTCATGGATTCACTTGCTTAAAAAACCGAAAAGGATGGTCAAAACATGAAAAAGCTCGCTTTTTTCGATGCAAAGCCCTACGACAAGCTGTGGTTTGACGCGTTAAAAGAACAGTATGGCTTTAAGATTAAATACTACGAAAGCAAGCTCAATGAGGATACTGTAAGTGTGGCGGCAGGAAGCGACGCGATTGTGGCGTTTGTCAACGATTCTGTGGATCAGTCCGTCCTAAAATCCTTATCGGAGAATAAAGTCGGTATTGTAGCGCTTCGCAGCGCGGGCTACAACAATGTTGATTTTAAGGCGGCATACGAGGAAAAAGTGCATGTGGTTAGGGTGCCTGCCTACTCCCCCTATGCGGTGGCGGAACATGCCATGGCGCTGCTGTTAACCCTTAACCGGCATACCCACCGGGCGTACAATCGCACCAGAGATTACAACTTTAGCCTAAACGGCCTGACGGGGTTTGATTTATACGGCAAAACAATCGGGGTAATTGGCACAGGGAAGATAGGGCAGGTTTTTATTGACATCTGCAAGGGCTTTGGCATGAAGGTCCTAGCGTTTGATCCTTATCCCGTTCAAGGGAAGGGGATTGAATACGTTTCACTTTCCGAGCTGTGTTCGCGCGCGGATATCATTTCGCTTCATTGCCCGCTGACCAAGGATACCAACCACATGATTAACCGGGAAACCCTGGCGCTGATGAAAGAGGGGGTTTACCTTATTAACACCTCTCGCGGCGCACTTATCGACAGTGAGGCGCTGTTGGAGGCTATAAAAGCAAAGAGGGTAGGGGGTGCGGGCCTTGATGTGTACGAAGAGGAATCGGATTTGTTCTTTGAAGACTTTTCGAACACCATCATGCAGGATGATGTTCTAGCGCGGCTGGTCTCAATGCCGAATGTGATCGTCACATCACATCAGGCGTTTTTGACACAGGAGGCGCTAAAAAACATCGCGGAAACAACACTCCAAAACCTCAAGGCGTATTTTGACGGTGACGCGCTCTCCAATGAGATATGCTACCAATGTGATAAGGAGCCGATGTGTCCGAAAAAGCATGACGGTCGCTGCTTTTAAGGCGTTTTTTTGATAAGAGATACAAAAATGATAATAACATAAGTAAACAGGCAGGGTATCATACCCCTGCCTGTTTAAAGGTGAAAGCGCTTATGCGCTTTGCTGGTTTTCAAAGTGTGCCTTGGCGAGCCGGCATAGCTCCTCGGAGATAAGCCGGTGTCCATTCTCATTGGGATGGATACCATCCTCACAGATGAAGGCCCTTTTATAATCCCGCCTGTCTAAAAAGGCGGAGCGCACATCTGCGTACAAAGCGCCCGTCTCAAAAGCAAGCTTAGTGGCGGCGAGAGAGTACATCTCTTGATAACGATATATCATCTGAACATCGCCAAGAAAATGAAGGATATTTTCGCGGCTTAGACCGTTGCGCGTAATCCAGTTAAAATAACGCTCTCCGTCAATTGGGGGCAGGGACATTACAACCGGAGTAATTCCGTTTTGCTTTAACGCCAAAAGCATTTCTTTGTAAATGGTCTCAAATCTGCGCAGCGGGATATGCGGCTCGTGCGCCGCTTCCGGGGAGGCTGCAACCTTTTCCCAGTCGTAGTCGCAGTCATTTCCGCCGTATTCCAGCAGCACAATATCGCATTTCAGCCCTTTTTCCATTGACTTTTGCAGCTGCTGCCAGCCTTTTTCAATGGTACAGCCGAATTTGGAACGGTTGTTTACCACAATATCAAGGTTTTCCGCCATCAGGCGCGTATCATCCTGCTTCATCGGATAATACCGTCCGTTTTCCTTGTCCAGCAGAATGCCTTTCATAATGGAATCGCCGTAAACCTGAATCTGCTTGACGAGATTCATAGAAAATTCCCTCTTCCTGTTTGCCGTGTAATACTAATTCTTATTATTTATAATTGTGCGAGAATAGACGCGCAATATTTAACGCTTGGTGCCCACAAAAAACAGGGCGAGCGTGCCGGGTCCGGAATGTGCGCCAATGACGGGATCCACAAAGTTTATGAGGGTTTCCTTCACATGCAGCCGCTCCTTGACCTGCTGCGCCACATATTCCGCGTCGTCAATACAATCACCGTGGGTAATAAATACCGTTTGGCTTTCCGGTTCAGTAGCATATTCCTCCATACGGTCCACAAGGGTATCAAGGGAGGTCTTTCTGCCGCGCACCTTGCCAACCAAAACAAGCCGGCCCTCATCATCCATGTGCATGATAGGCTTTACACCCAAAATCGTGCCAAGAACAGCCGCGCCGCCCGAGATTCGTCCGCCACGCTTAAGGAAAAACAGATCATCCACCGTAAACCAGTGGCAAAGGTGCAGGCGGTTATCCAAAAGCCAGTTATATACCTCGTCAATGGACTTGCCTTCCTCCCGCAGGGTGGACGCATAGTGAACCAACAGACCCTCCCCCAGCGAAGCGCCAAGGGTATCAACTGCCAGAATTTTGCGGTCAGGATAGGCTTCCTTTAAATCTTCAAGAACCAAAGCGGCAGCCTGATAGGTTCCGCTAAGCGCCGAGGAAAAGCCGATATACAGGATGTCTTGCCCCTGCTTGAGAAGGTTTTCGAAAATTGGAGTACATACATTGATGTCAATTAATGAGGTAGTAATCTCCTTTTTCTCGCGCATCATGGTGTAAAATGGCTTTAAATCGGTTTTGACACCCTTTTCGTAGCTGTAATACTCTTTGCCATCCACACGAAAGACCAGAGATAAGATGTGCAGGCGGTACTTTTCAATCAGTTCATCGGTCAGGTTGCTGGAAGAATCGGTAATAATTTCAAAGCTCATGGTATACCCCCGTACATGTTGTCTGTTATTTTGATATCTAGTTTTCATAACTAGAATATCACCTTTCGCAATCGATGTCAAGCAATTACAAACATAGTTGAACTTATATTTTGTTTGTGCTAATATAAAATTGCTTTTGAATAAAAAGTGGGGTTATTGCAGTCTTAATTGCCTGCAAGCGCGATTTATCGCACACATTGTGTTAGCGTGCTGTCGGATACACGCAAGGAGTGAATAAGGGTGGACGATACCATTAAACAAGAGCTCACGGGTTGGACGGACAATATCGTTTCGGTACATCTGCCCCGGTGGGACGAGTTGCCGGAGATTGACCTTTACATGGATCAGGTCGTCGTGTTTTCAGAACGCGTTTTCTCCCGTTTTCCCGGTATTTTTTCGGGAAAGCTGATTTCCCCTGCCATTATCAATAACTATGTCAAGCTGGGAATAATCGCTCAGCCGGTAAAAAAGAAGTATTCCCGCAGCCATATCGCCTCGCTGATTATGATCTGCATCCTCAAACAGGTGCTACCCATATCGGCTATCACCGACCTGATTGCTTACCAGCTGGAGACGGATGAAATGGCGGAGGTCTATAACAGTTTTTGTGCGGCGCAGGAAGCAGCCACAGCCTCAGCGGTGCAGTCGGCCCGGGCGCGTTTTTTGGATGAGGAACGCAGCAGCCGAAAAATCAGTAGGGATGGTCGGTACGATGAGTCCGTTGGCCTTGCGCTGGAAATGGCGGTAACCGCGAATTCCAGCAAGATTATCGCGGAGAAGATCATTGCGCTCAAACGAAATCAGGAGCTTGCGCCGGATGCTGAAAAGGCAGAGGAATAGAGCTTTAGCAAGCCATATCCCTTTAGTAAACACAAACGCCCTGTTTTAGTATGCCTCAAACATACCAAAACAGGGCGCGCGTTATGAAATTTCCAACAGATTACTATTCCTCAGAGGGTACAGTAAGCTCAACATTCTTTGACTTTTTGGAATAAAAAATCGAGCAAAGAAGTGAGCTAAACGGAATGGTGAACAACAGACCAAGGCTCCCGATGAGCGATTGCAAAATCTCCACCACAATCATCTCCCGGTTTAAAAGGTAAAGGATAGACGGGGTATATACAATTAGGAGCAGAACGGTGGAGAGAGAGCCGCCAATGTAAGCAAGAACCAGGGTATTAGCCATCGTACCCATCATATCCTGCCCGATTGTAAAGCCGGCGCGAAGAATTACGCCAAAGGTGGGGTTGGCGGCTTCTTGAGAAAGCTCATAAAGCGCAGAGGCAATGGACATTGCCACATCCATGATAGCGCCCATTGCACCTATAATTATCGCGCCAAAGATTATTGCCTTCAGATTAATGGGGTTTGGCGTTTCAAGCAGGGTTAAAAAGCTTGATTCTTCATCCGTGTAGCCGGTGAGTTTTAAAAAGAAATCCATCAACAGTGTTAATAGACCGGAGAGCAGTACGCCGGAAAAACACCCCAGAATAGAGACCAATGTTTTTTTGTCCGGACCGTTGATTATTAGCAGCGTCATAATGATGACAAACATGCACACGATAATTGAGGATAGGTAAATATTATACCCCGCCAGTATGGAGGGAATGAATACCAAAAACACGGCAAGACAGGTAAAGCCCAAGGATAAAATGGTGTTAAACCCTTTAAATCGCCCGAATAGGATTAAAAGCCCGCAGAATATTGCCCCCGCTATCAGCAAGGTATCGGTGCGCAAGTACTCAACAAACATCCAGTTATGGTCTTCCGGGGTGGCGAGGTTTTCCGTAATCAGCACCGTATCGCCCGCCGCAACCTCCTTATAATCGGCCAGCACATAGCTGTCGATGCTTTGCACCACCATAACATCCATGCCCTTTTGCTTGCCTCCTAAAATACGAGCCACAAACTTGATGGAGGTGTTTTGAATTGTTGAACCTCCAAGGTCCTGAGATTGCTCCGTGCGCTCCACGACCATCTGAACCTTTGCCTTCACTGGCTGGATGCCTTCCACGGAGTTGAGCACCTGCGATGCGTCATGTGCGGTAAGCCTGTTTCCAATATACAGAAACACGATAGACAGTATTACAGTAGCAACATAAACGATAACACGAAACAGGGTCGTTCTTCGGTTATCGGTATACTCTACATGGCTATTCTTCAAACTGACAACTTCCTTTCAGACATATGACCATTCTGCCGATCCTTGTAAAGCATATTATGGTAAATGATGAACTGATAAAACAGCTAAAAATTCATAGCTTTTTGTGCACAATATAGAATAGCATACCATGCGAGAGATTACAATTGGTTTGACGTTGTATTCATTATAAAACGTTTCAGAAAACATGGGCAACACTATTCCCTGATAAAAACATATTATTTGATATTCTAAAATGAAGTCTGTATAATACTAATCTCCTCAAAAGGCGTAGAAAAAATCGGCTACTTGTATAAGGAGGCTAAGCGCTTGCGATTAAACCATCCGAGTCATTTCGATAACTGCCCTATCATAGCGGCCATAAAGGACGAAGAAGGTCTTTCACGCTGCATGGATTGTGAGTGCAGCGTGGTTTTTGTTCTGTTTGGCACGGTTTGCAGCATAGGAGAAATTGTGCAGCGCATTAAGTCAGCAGGGAAGACCGCAGTCGTACATATCGACCTTATTGCGGGGCTTTCGGCCAAAGAGGTGGCAGTGGATTTTATTAAAGGGCAAACCCAGGCGGATGGAATTATAAGCACTCGGCCTGCACTCATTCGCCGTGCGAAGGAGCTGTCGCTTATAGCCATTCAACGGTTTTTCCTGCTGGACTCGTTGGCGCTCGAAAGCATTACCAGGCAGCTTGAGCAATCAAGCCCCGATTTTATTGAGATACTGCCGGGGGTAATGCCCAAGGTTATTGCGCGGCTGTGTGCTTACATTAAAACACCGGTTATCGCGGGCGGGCTCATTAGCGATAAGGAGGATGTCATGGCGGCTCTGCGCGGCGGCGCGGTGGCAGTATCCACCACCAATCATGATGTGTGGTTTCTATAGGATAAATACTATTCTTGACTAAAAACCAATCCAAACGCGCAAAAATCCTTCGGCATAAACGCTGGCGCTGCGTCAAGGGTCTTAAAGCGACGGGCAATGCTGTCACATTAATTATAGAAATGGTGTTTCGCTTAAGCTGCGGGATGCGCGGCGTTAATTTTACGCATTCTGATTGAATCCCGCCCCGAATTATGCTATACTAAATGTGCGAACTGAATATGGATGCCGAGAGTATAGAGTCAGGCGATAATTGTCCCACGCGGCGCGGCGGGGCTTATTATCGGCTGGCTTTTTTGCTATGCGGCAGACGATAAAGGGAGGACGAGTAGATGTACGATGTGGCTATTATTGGCGCAGGTATCTGCGGCTGTGCGCTGTTATATGAGCTGAGCCGCTATAAAAACAGCGTGATACTGCTTGAGAAGGAAAACGATGTTTCCATGGGCACCACCAAAGCAAACAGCGCAATTGTTCACGCGGGATATGACCCTGTACCGGGTACGCTCATGGCGCGCGCAAACGTGGCGGGAAACGAGTTGGTGCGGGAGCTTTGCAAGAAACTGGACGTACCCTATAAGCAAACCGGTTCACTGGTTTTGGCGCTGCAGCCTGAGAATATGGCGACACTCAATGAGCTGTATGAGCGTGGCATTAAAAACGGGGTCCCCGGCCTGCGGCTGCTTACAGCGGATGAAACGCTTCGGATGGAACCGAATCTTGCCCCCGATATTCTGGGAGCACTGTTTGCCCCAAGTGCCGGCATCGTCAGCCCGTGGGAGCTTACGCTCGCGCTTGCGGAAACTGCGGTAAGAAACGGTGCCGAGGTCGCCTTGAACAGCCCGGTCACTGCGATAGAGCAGAATAATGATTGCTTTGCTGTCACAGCGGGGGGAAGAAAAATAACGGCGCGGTATGTGGTGAATGCAGCGGGTGTGTATGCAGACCGAATCGCCGGGCTGGTGGGAGATACCTCCTTTCAGGTCACTCCCGCAAAGGGGGAGTACCTGCTGTTGGATAAGAATCAGGGAACCTTGGTGAGTCATATTATCTTTCAATGCCCAAGTCGCATCGGCAAGGGGGTACTTATTTCGCCCACCGTGCACGGCAACCTGATTGTCGGACCGAATGCCGTTGACAGCGAGCGGGGTGACCTTTCTACCACAGCGGATGGGTTGGAGTTTGTTCGAAAAACCGCTGTAAAATCGGTGCCTTCCGTCAATTTTCGGGACTGCATCCGCACGTTTGCAGGGCTTCGCGCCAACACAGAGGCAAGCGACTTTATCGTTTCAGAATCGCCCGCGTGCCGGGGCTTCTTTCATATGGCGGGTATCAAGTCCCCGGGGCTTACGGCCGCACCTGCTCTTGCCCGGGAGCTTGTATCGCTGCTGCACCGCGCGGGGCTCGGACAAAAAGAAAAGCCGGACGCGGTGGATACACGAACAGTTATGAGATTTCGGGAGATGACAGCCCGGGAACGGTCGGAGGCAGTGAGAGAAAACCCCCTGTTTGGAAAGATTGTCTGCCGGTGTGAAACTGTAACCGAGGCGGAAGTTATAGAAACGCTGCACAGCCCGATACCGCCGGTATCGGTGGATGGCGTAAAACGTCGGTGCGGCTGTGGCATGGGGCGCTGTCAGGGTGGCTTTTGCGGACCGAGAGTGCAGGAGCTGATTGCCCGGGAAAGCGGCAGACCCATCGCTGAAATCCCCCTTGACCGGGAGGGGATGTGGATATTATCGGACCAAACCAAGCAAACGGGAACCATACAGCCGTTCCCGGAACAGGAGGCGTGACAGTGGACATCCATAAGACATATGATGTGATTGTTCTGGGCGGTGGGCCCGCCGGGATGGCGGCGGCTGTGGGGGCGTGGGAAAACGGCGCCAAGGATGTGCTGATTATTGAACGCAACCACGATTTGGGCGGCATTTTGAATCAATGCATCCACAACGGGTTTGGCCTGCATTATTTTAAAGAGGAGCTTACGGGGCCGGAGTATGCCGGCAGGTTTATACGGCGTGTGGCCAATACGGGAATAGCGGTAATGACCGATACGATGGTACTGGAGATTACGCGGGATAGGACGGTGTATGCCATAAGCAGCCAAAACGGCTCCATGGAGCTGCATAGCAAGGCGGTTGTGCTGGCCATGGGGTGCAGGGAGAGAACCCGCGGGGCCATCGCAATACCGGGTGACCGGCCTTCTGGAATTTTTACGGCCGGTACCGCACAATTGTTTGTTAACCTCCATGGCTATATGGTAGGCAAACGGGTGCTGATATTAGGCTCTGGGGATATTGGTTTAATTATGGCTAGACGCATGACCCTCGAGGGCGCCAAGGTACTGGGCTGCGTGGAGCTTATGCCATATTCGAACGGGCTAAACCGCAACATTGTTCAGTGCCTACAGGATTACGACATTCCGCTTTATTTGTCTCATACCATTACAAGGATAGAGGGAGCAAAGCGTGTGGAGCGTGTAATCGTCTCCCAGGTGGATGAAAACCGCCTCCCCATAGCGGGGACGGAAAAGGTCTTCGATTGTGATACGGTGCTGCTGTCGGTGGGCCTGGTTCCTGAAAACGAGCTTTCACGCAATGCGGGGGTGGAGCTTGACAACCGCACCGGCGGCCTTGTTGTGTATGAGAATATGGAAACCTCCGTTCCCGGCATTTATGCGGGCGGCAACGCCGTGCATGTACACGACCTGGTGGATTTTGTAACAGGAGAGAGTCTGCGCGCCGGCAAAGCAGCCGCACAGTTTGCCAGGGAGGGGAACAGGGATGCAGGCGACTGTGTCAACATCATCAACGGATCCGGGGTAAGCTATACCGTCCCACAGCGCATCCGCCCTGATTTCGCAGAAAAATTCTCAGAGCTGTACTTTCGGGTTCGGTCGCCCTATCAAAGCGCGGTTATCACGGTGGAAGCTAACGGGCACACGCTTTCGTCCTTTCAGCGCGACCATATGGCGCCCGGCGAGATGGAGAAGATTATCCTGCCCAAAGCGGTGCTTGACCAAGCACGGGGCGGGGAAATGACGGTGTGCGTAAAAGAGGAGGCGGCATCATGACAGAACTGGTGTGTATTGTGTGCCCCAAGGGATGTCACCTGAGGGTGGATGAGCAAAACGGCTATAGGGTAACTGGCAACGACTGCCCGCGCGGGGAAGAATACGGAAAAAAGGAGCTGACGAATCCAACCCGTGTGGTAACCTCCACTGTGGCGATTACCGGCGCAAGCATCAACCGGCTCCCCGTCAAAACTGACCGCGATATTCCTAAAAAGGACATGATGAGAACAATGCAGCTGCTTTCTGCGGTATCGGTGTCCGCCCCTATCCGAACAGGGGATGTTATCCTCAATAATATACTGGGACTTGGAATTAACATTGTCGCAACACGGGATGTGGAAAGGGCATAAATCGCCTTGCCTCATGCAAATCCTTTTATGCTGGCTTTAGAGAAGATTAATAATAAATCTTCTTTAAAAGAGTAGTAGTACAGATAAAAAATTGCGTGAAATCCAATAAAACAAGTCTTTTATTTGGGATATCAGTATAAGATTGTAGAGCAAAAGCACCTCAAACAACCCGTCAATCAAGACCGGTTGCATGTGAGGTGCTTTTATTTTATAACGTGTAATACTATTCTCCGATAAAAGCGTTGATAAAAATCCGAGTCAAAATCCATAAATTAAAGGTTTTGACGCGGATTTTTATACACTTTCTAATCGGCTAATAGTATAAGCAATAAATCAAATTAAGCGCAAAGCCTGCCCAACACATCCACAAGCAGCTCCCATATCCGCTCGCACGATACGAGAGACATGCGCTCGCGGGGGGTGTGGCAATCAATTATCGTCGCGCCGATGGCGATGATGTCAAGCTCCGGACATTTTGCCTTAAACAGCCCGCACTCAAGACCGGCATGTATAACATCAAAGCGCAGTTCTTTGCCAAACAATTCCCGGTAGCTCTCTGCGAAGAGATCTCGCATCCAGGATTTCTCCGCGTATGCCCAGCCCGGATAATCGCCTGAAACAGCCATAGAAAAGCCTAAGGGCGAGGCTGCCTCCCTCAGCTGCTTTACAATACTGCCGCGCTGCTCGTCATCCGCACTGCGGGCGGAAAATACGCAGCTCAGTTCACCGGCGTCCGTTGTCATGGACGCAAAGTTTATGGAGCTTTCCACATGCTCGTGAGAGTGGGCAAAACGGGTCAACACCCCGTGAGGCGAAACATTGATAAACGTCAATATATCGGCAGCGCACGCTTTTGTCAATACCGTATCAGCGGCTGCCGGAGCTATGGCGACCGAAAAGCCCTGATCGTCTGGGGTAAGGGTTCTCGCGAGGGCTTGATGGATTACATCCACGAGTTCCGTTACGCGCGCAAGGGTTGTGTCGGCGGCAATGACCCCGCGGCTCTCCCGCGCGATGGCGTTATCCTTGCCCCCGCCGTCAATGGAGATTAACGAAAAGGGGAGGTCCTTACCTAAAGCGGTCAGGACTTGCCCCAGCAGCTTCAGCGCGCTAACACGGCCCTTGCCAATATCCATGCCAGAATGTCCGCCTGCCAGGCCGGTAACAGTAATTTCAAAGGCATTCTTAGCGGTGCGCTCATAGGTCAGGGGCTTTGCAAGATGCATCCGTGCGCCGCCGCAACAGCTTACCGTAGCAACGCCTTCTTCCTCCGAGTCGATGTTAATCATACCCTTTGCGGTTATCTGCGAGCCGTCGAAGGCGCCGGCGCCCAGCAGCCCGATTTCCTCCTGGGAGGTGAAGATGCATTCCAGTGGCGGGTGGCGCAGCCCCTTATCATCTAGCAATGCCAGCATGATGGCAACCGCTATGCCGTCGTCCGCACCAAGCGTCGTGGCGTTTGCGTGTAAAAAGCCGTCCTCAGCAATCAGCTCTATAGGGTCGTTGGAAAAATCGTGGGTAGTCACCATATCCTTTTCACAAACCATATCGGTGTGACCTTGCAGCGCGATACAGGGCGCGTCGGCGCGGCAGCCCTGGGCGGACTTGCGAATCATCACATTTTCAAGCTCATCGCGGTAAAAGGATAGCCCGCGCTTGTGGGCAAACGACTCCAAATAATCGGCAACTGCCTTCTCGTTACCCGAGCCGCGGGGGATTGCGCTGATTTCGGAGAAAAACCCTATAACCGCCCTTGGCTGTAAGTTTAGTATATTCTGCATAACGGCTGCCTCCAGTGTGAATTTTTAAAGCAATGTTTATATTTATAAGTATGTATATAACATCAAATGTGCCAACAAAGCCTGGGGTTACGGCAAGCTTACCCCACAAACGCTTCAGCCTTCAGAAAACGATCCATCTGACGATAACCGGTGTCGTAATAGATCTTGGTTGCGGCGCAGGTGCGTTCACAAAAATTCTGCACCCCGCTTTGCAGCTCTCTGCTTTTTTGGTAGATGAGGTATGGAACAGGAATCCCTGCGTGTGTGCGCAGAGCAAGGGGAGTAGCGTGGTCTGGCAGGATCATCACCCGGTAATCGTCATATTGCTCGAGCGCCTCCAGTACAGGAGCAAGAATACGCCGGTCTATATACTCGATGGATTTCACCTTGTTGGCAGTTTCCGCGCGGTGCCCGCATTCATCGGGGGCTTCCACATGCAGGTATACATAGTCCTGACCGCGCGCAAAGGCGTCAATGCAGGCCTTTGCCTTGCCTTCAAAATCGGTATCAATATAACCGGTTGCGCCCTCCACCTCCAGGACCTCCATGTTCGCCAGATGTCCGATGCCCTTAATGAGGTCGACGGCAGAGATGACCGAGCCCTTGAGCCCATATTTCTTTCCGAAATCCTCCAGAGGCTTCTTTCGGCCGCTGCCCCACAGCCAGATGCTGTTGGCTGGGCGGTGCCCCTTTTTTTGCCGGGCAAGGTTGACGGGATGATCCTTTAGGAGCAGATAGCTTTGCTCCATCAAGGAAAGAAAGCGCTCGTTTACCGGCAGATAGCCGGTAATTTTTTGCAGTGAGATGTCGTGGGGAGGAGTTTGCGCGCCCATATCTGCGGGCCCATCCTTCCACACCAGGCAGTGACGGTAGCTTACTCCAGTATAGAAGGAAAAAATCTCATCCCCAAGCTTTTGCTGCAGGAACTTAATCAGAATATCCGCCTCAGCGGTGGAGATATCATCGGCACAGTAATCGAGCATTGATTTGTCTGCGTAATCCGGCTCATCGGATAAGGTAACCAGGTTGCAGCGGCTTGCCACATCGGTCTCACTCAAATCAATTCCAATGCTGGCGGCCTCCAGCGGCGAACGCCCCGAATAATAGTTAAACGGGTCATAGCCCATCACAGAAAGGTTGGCAACG
This sequence comes from Bacillota bacterium, assembly GCA_023433405.1. Lineage (GTDB taxonomy): Bacteria > Bacillota > Clostridia > Oscillospirales > Ruminococcaceae > Acetanaerobacterium. Next base: position 16,159 of record JAEZCT010000015.1, read on the forward strand.
TCGCTGCCGGGCTTTAATCCGTCCGCAACGGTTTTGAGTAAGCCGACCTCCGACAATGAGGCCAGGCGGTTCATCGCGGGCTTGTCGGCGGCCTCCATCGGGGTTTTGCCCCCCAGCTCGTCCACCTCGTAATCTGACATTCCGTCACACAGCAAAACCAGATACTTCATCGGTTATTCATCATTCCCTTCCGGCGCGTCGCGCCAATATATGCATAATCGCGCTACTTTGAAGGCCTTTGTGGTGCCTGCAAAATAATTGTACAGTGGGTGTGGGTGAGGGTATGGCGCATTCCCGGCAGTAAGCCTTTTGGAAAGGAATGCATACCTTGTAAATAGACAATGCCTGTTAGCTATTATACGCTTCCGGCAACCGGTTTGGCAACCGGTTTGAAGATTTTGCTGGCATTGCGCAAACCAAAACCTTGGCACACTCACGGCGAAAACCTCGAACAGACATCCGGCGCCAAAGCAAATTTGTCATTTTTGGGTATGGACCGAACCGTGTTCATACATGATGGACAAAGCGGCGGCATACAGATTAATAGAGGCAGGCAGCAGCGATCTGTGCATTTACACCACAAGCGGTTACAGGTACTTTTACCGGAGGGAATGAGGGTATGCGAATTAGTGCAAAGGCGGTTGGAATCATCGGCGCGGCGGCGGTCATCTGCATTCTGGTGGCAATCGGGGTAATGTTCCCCCGCAGTATTTCCACGCAAGGGAAAACGGCGCTGGATATTACCGACCGCGTCGACGTACCCATTTTCGTGTATCATCTGATTTCGTCGGATAACAGCCTGCTGGGGGAGTACTGCATTTCTCCCTCGGAGCTTGAGAACGACCTGATTTATTTCCATCAGAGAGGGTATACCCCAGTGCAGATTATCGATCTCGTCAACTATTGCTATAAGGATACCCCGCTACCGGAACGCCCTATCGTTTTATCCTTTGATGTAGGCTATGCCAGCGGCTACGAATCCGTTTACCCCCTGCTGCAAAAGTATCAAGCCAAAGCGGTGTTTGCCATTGTGGGGGCTTATACCGATGAGGCGAGCGAAAAATCTCGCAGTGTGCAGCCCGCTTTTTTACGTTGGTGGGAGCTTCGGGACATGGTGGAATCCGGGCTTATTGAAATCGCAAACCAAAGCTACGATATGAATTATTATAACGATTCTGAGCGAAGGGGCACAGCCAGAACCTCTGGCGAAACCCCCGCAGAGTACGGCGACGCGCTGTATGCCGATATCATCCGCCTTCAGGAAGAGGTGTGCGATAAGGTGGGGGTGATCCCCACCGTATTTTGCTACCCCTATGGCATTATGGATAGACCGACCGCAGGGCTGCTCGATGAGATGGGATTTGCCGCCACACTCAGCCGAAACAACGGAGTAAACTACCTTTCGGGTGACCCGCGGGAGCTATACGGGCTTAGGCGGAACGTGCGTATGCACGGTATTCCAACCGAGGACCTGCTTAACGAAATATACCGTGTGAGGGTGGTTTAAACCGCCATAACCTTTTCGTCTTTTATACTATTCTGATTTAAACCGGGATAGTATGAATCATACCTGTGGCCTTTCTGTGGCCATGAAAAGAACCTCCGGCTAAAGCCGCGCACGGCGATGCTTCACGCCGATAAACGGTCTGGCCGGAGGTTCTTTCATAAAGGGGTTGGTGTTAATCGTCAAGCCGTGCGCGTTCCTTTAGCCGTACATAGATTAGCATCGCGTTTCCGTTTTTACCCTTGATGGATTTCATTTCAAAAATCCTCAGGGAATCCACAAACAGGCGCAGCTTTTTAAACCCATAGTTTCGCACATCAAAATCGGGGAAGCGTTTTTGCAGGATGTTCCCAATCTCGCCCAGTCTCGCCCAGCCGTCGTCGTCAGAGGTTTCATCCACGATGGTGCAAATCGCCTGACGGATGGAGCTAAGCTTTGCGTTCTCACTCGCTGCCGTGGTCGTAATGCTTTTTGCGGCAGGGTTTGCGGGCAAAATTTCCTGTGCAATAACCTCAAGATATTTAAACTTATTGCATGCGGCGATAAAGGCGCTGGGGGTCTTTTTTTCCCCCATGCCCACAACAGTCATACCCGCCTCGCGCAACCGGCTTGCAAGCCGGGTAAAGTCGCTGTCGCTGGATACGATGCAAAATCCCTCCACATTACCCGCATAGAGGATGTCCATCGCATCGATAATCATGGCGGAATCGGTCGAGTTCTTGCCTGTCGTGTAGCCGTATTGCTGCATCGGGGTGATGGAAAAATCGAGCAGCACATTCTTCCACGAGCCAAGAGCGGGCTTTGTCCAATCCCCATAGATTCGTTTATAGGTAAGAATTCCCTCGTTAGAAATCTCGTCCAGAATAAATTTAATATACTTTTCGGAGACATTATCGGCGTCGATGAGTACCGCGAAGCGGTTGTCGTTTGCCATTTTCAGCCATGCCCTTTCCGGGTTTTATATCGACGCGAGACATAAAACCACATTAAAAATACGGCTCTGCTTTGCAGAACCAAAGAGAAATGCTTAGGCGGGTAGCACCAATACTTGTCCGTTCATTACCTAAGGCGGTTAAGGCTTATTCTCGCCATAACAGTACCAAGCGGTGCCTATAGGTCGGAAGAAAACCGTTAAGCGACGGTGCCGAATACCGGTGTGCGGCTTTACGCCTGAAAAATTTTTGGTTCAAACGAATTTTCGTATTACCTACAGTATATCAAACTAAGGCGCTTTTTACAATGCACCGGAGTAGCAATGAAAAGAAACAACTAAATTATTACAATTGTTATACTATAAAAAAGCGAAGACACCCAAGTCAGCCCCGGGCGTCTTCGCTTATCATGGTTTGACTAATCTTATACGAATATCCGATTTAAAAGAGTATAAAAATCAAGTGAAAAGCTTTAATTTATGGGTTTTCACGCGGATTTTTATCGACTCTTTTTGAGGAGATTAGTATTAGCCTGCGGTAGAAACTACAGCGGTTTCTGTTACGCCGCTCTTCGCATTGCCAAGCGCTGCGGTAACGAGAGTTTTAAACGAGTTTGTAGAGTTTGTTGCACCGGTGATGTTATCCATCTTGTCTACCGAGCCCTTTGCCGCATATTCTGCAACAATTTCGGGAATAAACTTCTCAGGGTAGGTGCCGGAAACAGGCTCCATCGCTTCGCGATAGCTAGGATCCAAGGATTTTTTGTCGCCGGTCTCATTTACAGAATCAAATTCGTCAACAGTAACCTTGCCGCCGGCAACAGTTACTACCACGTAATCCTTCCAGCCGTGAGAGTATTCGGCAGCCTCAGCACGGTAAGTGCCGTCCTTGTAGGCAGCGCCGCAGCCAGCCAGAGTAAGCGTAAGCATTAGCAGAGCAGCAAATGCTGCAATCATTCTTTTCATGTGCTATCCCTCCGTACAAACTTATAAGATGATTTTTTGGGCTGAAGTAAATATAACATATTGTTTATTCTTTGTCAATATATTTGATAATAATTATCATTTACATTAATTTCTTGCTCTAACCTGACCTTGACGAATACCACCTGAGCAGATAAAATGAGATAACGATTCGAATTTTCTCTGCCCTTTTATTCTTCCGCATCGAAGCCTGTTTAGCCGTATAGTTTTCTTCCTGTCGGCTTATTTTGCTTGTTAAATATTTTTTTAAAGTAACCATGTTCTGTAGGCAGGAGAGGCAGCGCAAAGAAAACAAACTATATGTCAAGATGCACCAACCTCCGGCCTATGCCGGATGAGAAAGGTCTGAGTGAACAGATGGCGCTTTCAAAAAAGGCCAAAACAATTTTACTTATTGTCGGCATAGTGGTGCTGGCTTTCATTGCGGGGGGTTCAGTTCTGTCATACCTTCTTACGCCAAAACTAATTACAGCAAACGGCTTTGCAATGAGCACCTATATTAACCAGCAGATATACATGAACGACAGCCGCAAAGCAGACGCACTGGCAAGTGACATGATGACAGAGCTTGCGGTGTTTGAGGACAGACTGTCGATGTACCGCGCCCAGTCCGAAATCTCCTCCATCAATGATAACGCGGGGGTTGCGCCTGTGGCTGTTTCGGAGGAAACCTATGCGCTCATAAAAAAGGCAATAGGCTACTGTGAACAGTCGGATGGTATGTTTGATATTACCATTGCGCCGGTTACGAAGGCGTGGGGCATAAACAGCGATGCCCCACGCGTGCCCTCCCAAGAGGAGCTGCAAGCCCTTAAGGAGCTCGTAAACTACCGGGATGTGCTGTTGGACGATACCGCACGAACCGTCATGCTTAAAAAAAGCGGACAGGCTATCGATCTGGGCGCAGTGGCCAAGGGAGAGGCGTGTAATATAGCCCATACGCTGTATGCCAAGCGGGGTACGCCGGCGGGGCTGATTTCAATTGGCGGGAACATTATGGTCATGGGCAAGAAGCCCGGAGGCAAGGATTTTGTGGTAGGGGTAAGGGACCCGCGGGGAGCACCCAACGAGGTGATTGCCACGGTGCGCCTCACCGATGAGGTGCTCTCAACCTCCGGGGATTATGAGCGTTTTTTTAAACAGGGCGGCAAAAGCTATCATCATATCATGGACCCGAGTACCGCTTCTCCGGCTGAGACGGACCTGATGTCGGTGACGGTGATTTGCGAGGACGGCATGTACGCGGACTTTCTTTCCACATGGTTGTTTATGCTGGGCAAGGGTGGCGCGCTCGCAAGGTTTGACGACCTGAATGCAGGAGTTGTGGCAGTGGACAAGGAGAAAAATGTCTATGTTTCTCCCCGGCTGGCTGATGCGTTGACGCCCGCCCTAAATAAAGGCTACACCTTTCACATAGGGTAGGAAAAGAACCAAATGAAACGGCGGTGAACCAATTTGAATAAACGGCCTGCGGCAAGAATAGCCTTTTTGGGGTTGCTTTTTGCTCTCGCGCTTGTATTGACCTTTTTGGAATCCTTGATTCCTACGGCGGGCTTTCTTCCTCCAGGGGTGAAACTGGGACTGTCCAACATCGTTACCATGTATGCGGCTATTTTCCTTGGCTACCGGGAGGCGTATGCCATTGCGGTGCTGAAATCGATGTTTGTGTTGGTCACACGCGGCGCGGTTGCGGCGTTTATGAGCATCAGCGGAGGCTTTGCGTCGGTTACAATTGTGCTATTGCTGCTTTTGCCAAAAGAGAGGTTATCCTACCTGCTCATCAGTGTCATTGCCTCTGTCACCCACAATTTGGGGCAGCTTGCGGCTGCCTCTTTCATTCTCGGCGCGGACGCCCTGCTGTACTCGCCGATTTTAGTGGTCTCGGGCGTAGCAATGGGCGTTGTAACGGGTCTTGTCCTGCGCGCCGTTATGCCCGCTCTCAATCGACTGCAATCGCGGTAGCAGCGGCGCAGGGTGTTTTGGCTAAGCCTTGGTTTACATTTCCAACTTGTTGATTACAACAAGCACTAAAAAAATATGGATTTAAACGCTGCAAGAGATGCAATCATAATCGCAAAACCAAGAAAAGGAAGGCTGACAACATGAAAATTGTGATACTCGACGGGATAGCCGTCAGCAACAACGACATCGGTTTTGCGCCGATAGAGGCCATCGCACCCACCGTCGTCTATGAAAACACTCCAAAGGAGCTGATTGCAGAGCGGGTGCGCGATGCCGACTTTATTTTAACCAATCGCGTCCCCGTAAGCGCAGAGACGATTGCCGCCGCTCAACACCTTAAGTGGATCGGCGCGTTTGCGACGGGCTATAACCTCATTGATATTGCGGAGGCAAAGCAGCGCGGTATTGTAGTAGCAAATGTGCCCAATTACTCCTCCTCCGCCGTCGCGCAGATGACGTTTGCCATGCTGCTGGAGCTTTGCGCCCATGTGGGCGACTTTACACAGGCGGTGCATCAGGGTGCATGGCAAAGGCTCGGAGTAAGCGCCATGTGGATGTACCCGCTCACCGAGCTTTGCGGTAAAACGCTGGGGCTTGTGGGTTTTGGCGGCATTGGCGCGGCGGTAGCAAAGCTCGCACTGGCATTTGATATGAGGGTGCTCGTTTACAGCCGTACGGTCAAAAGGGAACTGGAAACGCCCGACCTTCGGTTTGCCCCGCTGGATGAGGTGTTAAGTCAAAGCGACGCGGTATCCCTGCATCTGCCGCTGTTTGATTCCACTCGGGGGCTGATTGGAGAGCGAGAGCTGAGTTTGATGAAACAGACGGCGTTTTTCATCAATACTGCGCGCGGTCCCATTGTGGATGAACCTGCGCTTGCCCGTGCGCTCAACGAGGGACGCATTGCGGGCGCCGCGGTGGATGTGGTTTCTGCAGAGCCAATCCGTGATGACAACCCGCTGTTAAGTGCGAAAAATTGCGTCATAACCCCTCACATTGCGTGGGCTCCCACCGAAACGCGCAAAAGGCTGGTGGCCATCGCCGCTGACAATCTCACCTCATTTTTGGCGGGTAAGCCTAAGAATGTGGTGAACCCCTAATACAGAATTACCATACTTTCTTCCAGTATATAAGCAAAAAAACGGAATAAAGCCTTAAAGTCACATTTTGCTTTCGCATTATCGTAGCTTTTCCATCGTCAAATTTTATCGGGATAAAATATTATACGCTTTAATAAGCATTTTGTATTGACAGGATGCTTTTTAAAGCGTATTATTTGACTATAAATTTTTTTATAGTCAAATATATATATATATATATATATCGAAAGGAGAAGCTGCAAATGCCCAAGGCTTTTTCAGAGAAAGAACGGGAGGTAATTTACAGTCGCCTCAAAACAGAGGCGAAGCATTGCCTGAGTGTCTTTGGGGTAAGAAAAACGACGGTGGATGAGATAGTAAAACGGGTTAATATCCCCAAAGGGACATTTTATCTGTTTTATGACAGCAAGGAGCTGCTGCTTTTTGATGTGCTTTTAGAGTTTCACGAGCAGGTGAACGCCCTTGTACAATCACGACTTGAGCAGTTAGGGGCGCAACCGGATGTCCAAGCGGTAACGGGATTATTGTTTGATGTCTATCAGTTGGTGCAGCCGTCTTTTCTGTACAGCCTCATGACAAGCGGTGAGCTGGAATATCTCATGCGCAGGTTACCGCCAGAAGCCGCGCAAAAGCATTCTCACACAGACGACCTGAACCTTGAACAGCTTTTGGCTTTTTTTCCGCATAAGTCGAGTATTGATACCAAGGTGTTCAGTGCCGCGCTTCGCGCAGTATTTATGACCGCAATGTTTAAACATGAGATTGGGCATGATCAGTTTGACGGCGCATTGTGGCTCATGCTGCGGGGTGTCGTGATGCAAATGATGGGAGAACAAGAGACATGATTACAGTTGACAACCTGAGCTTTAGCTACAGCAAGCAGCCTTTCATTGAAGAGATTAATTTTTCTGTGCGTGAAGGAGAAATACTGGGCTTTCTTGGCCCTTCAGGTGCGGGAAAAAGCACGCTGCAAAAGATTCTAACGGGACTTTTAACCGGCTATCGGGGTTCCGTCGTGGTAAACGGAGTGGAGGTAAGGCGCCACGACAATCATTTTTACGAAGATATCGGGGTGGATTTTGAATTCCCTAGCCTCTATGAAAAGCTTACGGCAAGGGAAAACCTGCGCTATTTTGCCGCTCTTTATCAAAGGCATAACGGTTTGGATGAGCTTTTAAAGAGTGTGGGTCTCGAACGGGATGCGGATAAAAAGGTTTCCGATTACTCAAAGGGTATGAAGTCGCGCCTAAACTTTATCAAGGCGCTTGCGCATGACCCAAAGCTTTTGTTTTTGGATGAACCCACCTCGGGGCTTGACCCCTCCAATGCACGGCGGATGAAGGATATTATTTTGGAGCAAAAGAAGATGGGCAAGACCATTATACTTACGACCCATAACATGTACGATGCGACGGAGCTGTGCGATCAGGTGGCATTTATCGTAGACGGCAGGCTCCGGGCGCTGGATACCCCCCGTGGGCTCATTATGTCCCGGGGCGCGGCGGTACTGCGTTATACCTACTCCACAGAAGCCGGAGAAAAAGAAGGGGAGGTAGCCCTTTCGCGAACGGGGGAGGACTCAAAGCTGCTAAAGGCCCTTGAAGAGAATCGGATTCTCTCTATGCATAGCAGCGAGCCTACCCTTAACGACATTTTTGTGGAACTGACAGGGAGGCGGCTGCAATGAATTTAAAACGACTGCGGTCGCTGCTTGGGGGAGATATCCGCTTTCAGCTCAAATATGGGTTTTACTTTATATACCTGCTGTTGACCATACTGTATGCAGGCGTTTTGATAGCGCTGCCTCAGGAATGGCGCGCGAAGGCAAGTATTTTAATGGTATTCTCCGACCCCGCCGCTATGGGACTGTACTTTATGGGCGCCATCGTTTTTCTAGAAAAAAGTGAGCGTGTTCTTGACAGTCTCGCAGTGTCCCCTGTACTCACCATGGAATATGTTCTTTCAAAGCTTACGTCAATTGGGTTAATTTCAGTGCTTGTGGCAGTTATTTTGATGCTGGTCAGTGGGGTTTTGTTTGCGCCGGGTTACCTTATTGCGGGTGTGTTTTTATGCTCCTGTTTATTCTCGGCAGTAGGACTGATGGTCGCGACGAGAAGCCCGACCCTTAACGCATTTGTTCTGGGAACAATCCCGGCAGAGATTGTAATCAATGTCCCGGCGTTCGCGTACCTGTTTGGGTATCGCCCTGTCTGGATGCTGGTACACCCGGGTGTGAGCATGATTGAATTATGCGAGAACGGGAGATACGCGCCGCTGTGTCTTTTCATCCTGCTTGGATGGACGGTCTTGGCCGTATTATTTGCAAACAACTCGGTTCGAAGAATGTTCACCGAAGCCGGCGGATTCAAGCTCTAAACTATACTCGAATTTTACTGGGCTGCGTTGGTCTTTGTTCAGCACACAGACCGGAAAGGACTAATGATGACGATGAAGCCTGTGCTTCGCTCCTTCGGGGCGTTTATGAAGCAGATTGCGAAGGATTCTATGCTTTGGGCGGTGTGTTTTGCCCCTATTATGGTTGCATTGCTGTTCCGGTTTGGTATCGTACGGCTGGAGCATGTCTTATGCAAGGCATTTGCACTTCCCTCCATTTTATCCGGCTATTATCTGCTGTTTGATCTTGTTCTGGCAATTATGACACCCTATATGTTCTGCTTTGCCTCGTCTATGGTAATGCTTACAGAATACGATGAAAATCTTGTTTCCTACTATGCGGTTACCCCCGTAGGAAGACGGGGATATCTATACTCCCGCCTGGGCTTTCCGGCTGCAATATCCTTTGCCGTATCGTTTATTTTGCTCTGCCTGTTTTCTTTAACCGAGTGGTCGTTTTTTTTAATGGCGGTTGTCTCCGTGTGTTCGGGGCTTATCAGCGTGGTAATCTCGCTTATGATGTTCTCGTTTTCACACAACAGGGTGGAGGGAATGGCGGTAGCAAAGCTCACCGGATTGTTGATTTTGGGTTTGCCAGCGCCCTTTTTCGTAACAGGCAATACGCAATACCTGTTTGGCATACTGCCTTCATTTTGGGTAGCAAGGCTTGCGCAGACACAAAACCTGTGGCTTGCACTGCCGGTGTTCATTAGTCTTGGTTTATGGGCCGTACCGGTTTATCTTCGTTTTCATAAAAAAATCGGTCAATAAGCCTTAGTGTGCAAAACTTAATTGGTAGCAAGAAGCTTATACTAATATCCGATTAAAAGAGTATAAAAATCAAGTGAAAAGCTTAATTTATGGGTTTTCACGCGGATTTTTATCGACTCTTTTTGAGGAGATTAGTATTATAATTCGCTGACCAAGCGCCGACAAAAACAGTCCGTATATTCGCCAGCTAAGGCGAATATACGGACTGTTTTCGCTTTTATGGAAACGATGTCTCAAATTGAAACAAGTATAATGCTAAAAGCTTGCGCAATGTACCCGCAAATTTGCCGCGTTTGCCTCGGGAAGTGTGGGCCGCCCCGAACACAACGGACCGCGGATTAATATAATGGATTGCAAGGGTATGAAAAGAGTAAAAAACCAAACAATCAGACCGATTAACAGAGCGGAGGTGACCCAATGGACGATATCCTGAGGGTAAATAATGTGATGCAAAAATATCAGGCGGATAACGGTGAGGTCACTGCACTGGAGGATATTACATTCCGTGCGCAGGAAGGGGAGTTCATCGCAATTGTTGGGCCAAGCGGCTGCGGAAAAAGCACGCTGCTTTCGCTGATAGCAGGGCTTGAGACACCAACACGCGGAACAATTGTGGTAGACGGTGAGCCGGTGCAAAGGGTATCCGAGCAGGTGGGGTATATGCTTCAGCGCGATAACCTGCTGGAATGGCTTAGTATTTGGAAGAACGTGTTGCTTGGTCTAAAGATACAGCACAAGCTGTCTGCAAAAACCGTTGCCTATGCCCAGAAACTGCTCAGTACATACGGGTTGTCAGAGTTTCGGGATAAATATCCCTCTCAGCTCTCGGGAGGAATGCGCCAGCGCGTATCGCTGATTCGCACCCTGGCCACAAGTCCGAGGCTTTTGCTGCTGGATGAGGCCTTCTCCGCGCTGGATTTTCAGACGCGTCTTTCCGTTACCGACGACGTTTACCGAATACTGAAAAATGAGGGAATCACAACACTGATGGTAACTCACGACATTCCCGAAAGCATCAGTATGGCGGACCGCGTGCTGGTTTTATCAAAGCGCCCGGCTGTGATTGAATACATCCATGATATCCGGTTTGAGGAGGACTGCTGTTCTCCGCTCGCCCGCCGAAACAATCCCCGTTTTGGCGCATATTTTAACGAGATATGGAGGGAGCTGGATGTCACCGCGTAAAAAATCTACCGAGCCGGTCTCGGCGGAAAGATTTTTGTACTTAAAACGAGTCAAAAACAGAAAAATGTGGATTACGATAACAAGGCTCCTGATTCTGTTCCTGTCTATAGGTCTGTGGGAACTGCTTGCCAATGTCGGTATTATCGACAGCTTTATCATGAGCCAACCGTCCCGCATTGTAAAAACAATCCTGAACGTATCACAAAACGGGCTTGCCACCCATATGCTGGTAACCTGCTACGAAACGGTTATTGGCTTCTTGCTTGGAACGCTCATAGGCACGCTGATTGCGGTAGCCCTATGGTGGTCGGGCTTTTTTGCCAAGGTCAGCGAACCGTTTCTGGTTGTTCTTAACAGTCTGCCCAAGGTTGCGCTGGGACCTGTCATCATTATATGGGCAGGTGCAGGGGCAAGCGCAATCATCGTCATGGCGCTTGCCATCTCCCTTATCGTTACGGTGCTTGAGATGCTCAACGGTTTTCGCCAGACCGACCGGGAGCTTCTTCGCATGGCAAAAACCTTTGGGGCAAGTAAGCGGCAAATGTTTTTATCCATCGTGCTGCCGTATAACCTCAGTACCATCTTTAACACCGTAAAGGTCAACATCGGGCTGTCGCTGGTGGGCGTTATTTCGGGAGAATTTCTGGTTTCCAAGGCGGGGCTTGGGTACCTGATTGTATACGGCGGGCAGGTTTTTCAAATGGATCTTGTCATGACCAGTGTGCTCATTCTCGCGGTAGTCGCTGCGGTGATGTATGAATCGGTGGTGCTGCTCGAGCGGCTGGTGCTGCGCTTGGTTGGGCACACCACGTAAACCCAGTGTCTCTTTTTGCCTGAGTAGAGGTGAATACATACCGACTTAGGTAGTCAATCCATACAACAGTGGTGCAACTTTTTCAGTTTAGAAAGGAGAAATCGGACAGATGAAAAGATTGATAAGGCTAGCTTGTCTCGGCGTATGCATTGTAATGCTGGCGGGCTTGTTGGGCGCTTGCGCGCAAAAACCCGAGGTGGTAAGACTAAGGGTGAGTGAGGTCACACACTCTGTTTTTTACGCCCCCCAGTATGTCGCCATCAATCTCGGCTATTTTGCCGATGAGGGCTTGGAGGTTGAGCTTACCAACGGTGCGGGAGCAGATAAGGTCATGACAGCAGTGCTGACAGGTGCGGCCGACATCGGTTTTGCGGGGCCGGAGGCGGCAATCTATGTTTACAATGAGGGTAAAGAGGATTATTGTGAGGTGTTTGCACAGCTTACTCAAAAGGACGGAGCGTTTTTAATAGCGAGAGAACCGGATGATAGCTTTGATTTTGCAAAAACCATTGGCAAAACGGTATTACCCGGCCGCAAAGGCGGCGTGCCCTATATGACGCTGGAGCATGTGTTTAAGCAGCACGGTGTTGTACCGGGCAAGGACGTGGTGTTTGATGACAGCGTACAATTCGCCATGATGACCGGCGCGTTTACAAGCGGTACGGGTGATTATGTAACAGCCTTTGAGCCCACCGCCTCTATGCTGGAGCAGGAGGGCAAGGGCTATATTGTCGCTTCTGTCGGAGAAGAAAGCGGCGAGATTCCTTATACCGCTTATTTTGCCTCCAAAAGCTATCTTACCAAGAACGAGGATATCGTAAAGCGGTTTATCCGGGCCATTTACAGGGGTCAGCAATGGGTTAAAAACAGCTCGGCAAAGGATATTGCAAAGACCATTGCCGTTTCCTTCCCGGATACCAGTGTTACCTTGCTGGAAAAATCCGCGCAGCGTTATAAAGATATTGACGCATGGAAGGATACGCCTGTGATGAAGGAAGAGGCCTACGAGCTGCTGCAAACCGTCATGACCGAGGCGGGTGAGCTCAAGCAAAAGGCTCCGTTTGATAAGGTGGTAAATAACCGCCTTGCCGAGGAAATACTTAACGTGAAGTAAAATTAGGACCTACATAAAAATTTGATTCGCCTTTGCTTGCATGATATCATAAAAGAGGTTAAAGCAGTTAAAAGGCAGTCGATATCGGCTGCCTTTTAACTGCTTTATTTTTACTAATTGTGTTTCTTGCATATCGGCGTTAAAACGCCAGCTTGTATATCTCTTTAAAATCAACCAGTCCAAGCTTTTTGAAGTTGCCGATTTGCGTGAAGCGGGAGAGCCTCTCTGCCATGACATCGATATCACTTTGGATAAAGCCTAGCTCGCTCATGCGTGTGGGCAAGCCGATGGACCGGTAAAATGCCTCCAGGCGGGAGATTGCGGTCAGAATGGTATCCTCCTTGCGGTCAAAGGAAAGCTCTACCCCCATTACCCGAACGGCAAACTGAACAAAGCGGTCGAGGTTTGCGCTGTGGCAGTACTTCATCCATGCGGGAAAAATCACGCTGAGTCCCGCGCCATGGGCTACATCCCGCAGCGCACTCAGCTCGTGCTCCAGCATGTGCGAGCCCCAGTCGCCGATTCTGCCGGTGTTTAAGAGGTTGTTATGCGCAAGGGTCCCTGCCCACATAATCTCAGCTCGGATGTCATAATCCTTGGGGTTTGCTATCGCCATCGGCGCATAATACAGCACAGTTTTCATGGTAGCTTCTATCAGGCGGTCGGTCAGGTCAACGTGGTTTACCTGCGTAAAATAACGCTCCATGAGGTGGGCAAGAATATCCGACGCGCCGCAGGCTGTCTGGTATGCGGGCAGGGAGTAAGTAAATTCCGGGTTCATTACCGCAAAACGGGGAATAAAAACCGAGCTGGAGTAGCCGTTTTTTGCGCCGGTTTCTTCGTTGGTGATTACAGAGGAGTCGGAGCTCTCGCTGCCTGCCGCGGGAATTGTTAGCACTACTCCCAGTGGAATGGAGTCCTTTGCATCAGAGGACTTCGCATAAAAATCCCATACTTCTCCGTCGTAGCGCGCGCCAATGGCGATTGCCTTCGCGGAGTCAATCACACTTCCCCCGCCTACCGCGAGGATGAAATCGATATGATTCTCCCTGCACAGCCGAATGCCTTCTCGTACCAGAGAAAGGCGCGGGTTAGGCTGTACCCCGCCAAGCTCGGTAACAGTTAATCCCGCGCCGCGCAGCGAATCGACAATAGAATCGTACAATCCGCTGACCTTGATAGAACCGCCGCCAAAGTGCAGCAGGACACGTTTGCCGTATGCCGCACAGAGTTCGCCAGTAAGCTTTTCGGTTCCTTTGCCAAAAACAATTTTTGTTGGATTTTCATACACAAAGTTTAACACTGAGTATCCCTCATCTTTCAGTTTATTGTCGGTATATTTTTTGGCAAGCCATGCTAACATAGTGCCGTGATGTGATTTGCCTTTTTCCAAAGCTTTATTATCATTAATAGTAACCCATTTTAATGAAGAAAGCTATCCTTTTTTGTGAATTGCAAGAAACAGCGCCTCGATTTGTGTGAAACTGATTGTCCAAATTATGCGCGAGAAGCGAAAGTCGTTGTAAAGGAAGGGTAAAAGGGAAGAAAAATTGCTGATTTTGTCATACTATCTCATACTTTGCGTGCAAATTCTCTTGCACTTCCTGCTCCTGCGGATGTATAATATTAATGTTTTATACGCTAAAAAGCGCATAAAGCGGGAGAGAAACCAAGACACCGCTGGCGGGAGGTTAAAGAGGCTCCGTTTAAGGTAAAGATATGCAGCTTAAGACGGAGATGAAGAGATCGGTTTCAGTAACCGATTTTGCAATGGCTTTGAGTGCGTTTATGTGTAAAACAGCCTGCGCCGCAGAAAAGAGGGAACAGCATGATTGGTGACCTTCATTGCCACACGAGAATTTCGGATGGCTCCATGGGAATTGAGGATGTGATTGCCTATGCGAAGCGTATGGGGCTATCCTTTTTGTCAATTACAGACCATGACACCATGTCAGGCGTAATGCGTGCCAAGGTTTTAGGCAAGCGTTATGGAGTGGAGGTATTGCCTGGCTGCGAGATTTCAGGTGTCGATCCCGATACTGGGAGAAAGGTGCATATACTGTGCTACATGCCCAAATATCCTGAACGGATGGAGGGCCTTTTTATGCGTATACAGGAGCAACGTACCATCTCGGGCAGCGATAAGCTCAAAAAGGTGATGAAGCTGTACCCTGTAACGCTTGAGCATGTGTTGCGCTACACTTCGGGCAGTAAAGTAATATACGAAGCTCATATTATGAATGCCCTGATGGATCTTGGCTATTGCAATACCATCTATGGCAGCCTGCACAAGGAGCTGTTTTCCGACGATGGCGGCAGCTGTTGTTCGGATTTCACCCGTCCTGACGTATATTCGGTGCTGGATTTAGTTCATGAGGCAGAGGGCGTTGCTGTTTTAGCGCATCCAACGGTCTACGACAGCATGGGGTTTTATGAAAAGGCCGCAAGGCAACAGTTAATCGACGGAGTAGAGCTGTGGCATCCGGCGAACTCCGAAGAGGATGCAAAGTGCATCGCGGAGATAGCAAAGGAACATGGCTTGCTGGTGACCGGCGGCAGCGATTTTCATGGAATGTATCGTTCCAGACCAAACCCGATCGGTTTTTGTACAATGCCGGAGTATGCGATTGACGCGTTGCTGGCCTTTAAACATAAAAACAGCCGTTAAATGAAGTGCCTTTGGGATTCATCTATAAAATATACGCATAATTTCACAACAATTCGTATACACTCTAAAAGAAATAAAGGATGATGAAGTTGAATGACAAATTTACATACAAGCCCCAAGGCGTTTGTTCCAGCAATTTGGAGTTTGAGTTAAACGATGGTGTAATTGGCGAGGTGCGATTTACAGGCGGCTGCAGCGGCAACCTGCAGGGAATTGCAGCTTTGGTGAAGGGAAAGAACGCCCAGGATGTGGTGGCGCTGTTAAAGGGGATTACATGCGGGTATAAGAGTACCTCGTGTCCCGACCAGCTGGCGTTCGCGCTGGAACAAGCGATGGAAAACAAAGAATCTTCCGGGAGGAGGGCTGACAATGGGACTGTTGGAGATGCTTGAAATTCTCGCTTTGGGTGGTCTTGTTGCGTGCTTGCTTGAGCGAAGTAAAAGGCGGTTACAGCCCGCGCTTTCCCTGGGAGCGGAAAACGATGAGGATGTAAAGATTGCAGGAGCCACTAGCGGCACGGTTCAAAACACCTCTGAGGATTTAGAACGTCTCGCTGAGATGGTCAAGGCCGAGCATGAAAACGGCAATATTGAACGCGCAAAGCGACTTGCGGTCATGCTGGTGGATACGGTTTTTACGCATGATGAGTTTTTAAAAGATATTAGGAATAAAGACCTGACCCAGCAAATTCGTATACTAATGACCTTTACCTTGGATATCTGCTTGGAAAACGGGCTGCCCAACCAAATTACGGCGCAGACTGCCCAAAATCTGTTTTACGAACAGATAGGGCTAAGAGACCAGGCTTTTTTCGATGAAATTCAGACCTCCGGCGCGTTTTCGATGTACCTGTTATGTGCGCGCTCTGAAATAGCAAACTCTTTTTCCATCGGCGAGAAGTTTGCGACTTTATGCAAAAAAGAGGCGGAGGAGGAGAAAGATTTCATTGCGCTTGGGAAAAATATCTTTGAATACTATTTAAAATACTGTTACGACCGCATTAAAGAGGCGGGCTTTGTCAAATAAATGGTTGCCCATTGCATATACGAAAAGACCCTCGGGATTAAATCCCATAGGGTCTTTTCGTGCTGTCCGTTTAAATGGTGATTTCAATCTGATTGCCGTCAGGGTCCAGCACACAGCTTTCATAATATCCGTCACCGGTGGTGCGCGGAGCGCTTAGTACCTGATAGTGATCAGACTGGATGCGTGCCGTCAGAAGGTTTACCGCTTCTCTTGAACCTACGGAGAAAGCGAGATGGGCATAACCGGTGTGAGCTTCTTCGGGCATGTTTGTGTTTAGCTCCGGTCGTGTCATAAGCTCAAGCCGAACATCGCCGTCATCAAACGTAAGAAAATAGGTTTTTAAACCGGTGAGCGGGTTATGGTATGGCTCACCTGTATGCGCGTGGAAGTATAGCTCATAAAACAACCGCAAGCGTTCGATATCCTGTGTGTAAACAGCCAGATGATTGATACGCATGGCCGCTTATCCCCCCGTCCTATTCGTAAAGCCGCAGGCAAGCGATAACCCGACCAAGAATAGATACCTCGTTGACGATAATTGGCTGATAGAGGTCGTTCTCAGGCTGTAGGCGAAAATGACCGTGCTCCTTATAAAATCGTTTTACTGTAGCGCTGTCGTCCACCATCGCGACTACAATCTCGCCGTTATCGGCATAGCTGGTTTTGCGTGCTATCACAATATCGCCGTCAAGAATACCGCAATCCTCCATACTGTCGCCGCGAATATTTAAAGCAAACAAATCCCAGGGACGATAACCCTTTGCTTTAAACGGAACATAGCCCTCAATATTCTCAATCGCAAGAATTGGGGTACCCGCGGCCACATTTCCGAGTATGGGCACCTGAAGTACCTTTTCGGCATTGATACGGATGGAGCGGTTTTGGTTATATTCGCGCTCAATGTATCCCGCCAGTTCAAGTTCTTTTAAATACTTGTGAACCGTGGAGGTGGATTTAATATCAAGCTCCGTACAAATTTCGCGTACCGAGGGCGGCACGCCTTCACTGGCGCGGTCGACAATGTATTCGTAGATTTTCAGCGCGGTGGCTGATACTGTTTTCATATTTCCGCACCCCTTCAAGAAAGTATTTTTATCTAAGAAACAGATGCAAATTAGTATGGTATAAAACCGCAATTTTAAAAACGGTTGGCTACAAACACATCATAGCATATACCAAAAAAAAATGCAAACATATGTTTATAAAATTCATTCAATTAGTTGTTTTGCAAACAGGCAGCATTGCCGCGGCGCGGTTACGAAAGTACTTTATGCATATTTTCACGCAACATAGAATAGAAAAAGTGTTATCGCCCCGCAAGGTATGCAAGAACTGCCTCCGCGGAGCGTTCCGCAACTGGCATCACCTGCTCGCCCTCTGCAATATCCCAAAGATGGTGTGCGTCGGAGTTAGAAACGATACGAAGCTGTGATAATATCGGATGGGTCGCGCGCAGCCCATCGTATCTACCCATATCCGCAATTTCGGCTGCCGCAAAGCCATATTCCGCAGGAAAGCTGCCGAGACTTGAGAGAAGGGAATAGGACGTGCGATCGATATGGGCGGGAAACGCCGCGCCTCCAAAATGAATCATGAGATCCGAGACATCGGCGATAGAGATTGCTGTCGCGGTCACCAGAAGGTGTTCTTCAAACCCTATAGGCTCATCCAACGCATTAAGAATAAGCTGGTTGCCGAATTTTTCAGGGCGGTTTAATATCTTCATCGAGCGCGAATCAACGTATTCATCAAACGCCATAGCGCGCTCTAAGGATTCGAACAGGCAGACGACATGAATCTCCTCGCTGGTGCAAAGCTCCATGCCCGGCAGAACAAGTAGGGGCAGGTGAAGTTGATCTTTTGCGCACATAATCGCCGGGCAGTTTTTGCAGGTGTTGTGGTCGGTCAGCGCGATGATATCCAGCGCGTTGAGCCTTGCCATGTTGACGATATTATTGGGGGTATTGTCGTCATCCGCACAGGGAGATAGGCAGGAATGGATATGCAGGTCGTAGGCAAGCTCCGTCACGCAGGTTCCCCCAATATCATAACAGTAATTGTCGCAGCGTGCTAAATACTAATCTCCTCATAAAGTGTAGAATGGCAGATGAAAATCTGCGTGAAAACCCATAACTTTGAGCTTTTCACTTTTTTATACACTTTTAATCAGTTATTAGTATAAGGCCCTGTGGCTTCCTCCAGCAAAAAGCGAATGCGTTGCGCCGTTTCATAGACCGGCAGTTCGCTTGCCAGTACGGCTACATCCTGCTCCGTTGCCTTTTTAAGTCCTTCTAAATCCATAAGCATACCCTCGGCCAGGACGACACAGGCTGTATCCGCAAGCACCGCTACTGCCACGGTATTGACATTACCCAAAACAGTCACCCACGCGTCGCCCTCCCGCGCCCTGCCCATGACAAGGCTCAGTAGATCGCAGGTGTAAATATGCTCAATCCTGTTATTAAGGCTTACGAGCCCCGAAACAATGCGAAAGCCCGATTTATCGGCAAGCTCCTGTACATTCATGCGTGTTAAACCCCTTTAAATTACAATAAGCAAAGTTAGGAGGCAATGAAAGCACCAAATACTTTCGGCAAGGCTTACTGCTCCTGCTTTTTCCCTTCCAGCTGTGAGAGCTCGTCGGTCAATGACTGCATCCTTTCCCGCAGCTTATAAATGCACAGGTTGTCCGTTGCCTTGCCTCTTACAATATCCTCTGCCAGTGCCCGGCAGGTGGGAGCGCCGCAGGAGCCGCAATCAATACCCGGAAAGGTGGCGGCAATGCGCTCCAATTCATTGAGCATGTGCAGGGCAGCTGTCATGTTGTCAGCAAGCTCCAGCACAGGGGCGTATTCCACCCCGTTTTCCCACTCCAGCTGACGAATCTGCTCGTCGGTAACGTGATTAAGGGATACCGGCAGGTATTTGCGCAGGCGTTTTAATCGTGTACGCGCAACATATGGGTTTTCGACGGTCAAAACACCACCCACACACCCGGCGGGGCAGGAATTAAGCTCAATAAAATCAAGGTCGGAGAACTTTTCATCCTCCAATGCCTCCAAAACCGCAATGACGTTCTCAATGCCGTCTGCCGCCAGGTAGTTTTCGTTGAGCATAGCGGCAGCCTCTCCTCCGCTTGATGCCCAACCAATGCCTAAGAGCCCGGATTTTGCAAGCGGCTCAGGGGAAGCTGCTACCTCCTTCATATAAGGCAGCAGGCGGGTGTAGACATCCTTTATGGCAACAACGGCGTCCACGCCGCTTTTTTCAATGCCAAGGGGCATCTTTACCGCGGTAACCTTTGCGGGGCAGGGAGAGATGAAAATAATGCCGATGTCTTCGGGAGCGCGTCCGGTTTCCCTCACAGCCTTCTCTCGTGCCATTTGAGCGGCAAGCTCAATAGGGGCGCTTAACGGCAACAGATGATCAAGCAGCTCGGGAAAACGAACACGAATTAAGCGTACAATGGTTGGGCAGGCCGAACTGATTACCGGTTTTTTCAACCGCCCCTCCTCCATCAGCCTTCGGGTAGCGTCAGAAACGAGTTCTGCGGCGCGTGAAACCTCATACACGTCGTCAAACCCCATTTTTTTAAGGCCGGTTAAAAGAATATCCACATCGTCGAGGTGGTTAAACTGACCATACAGCGCAGGGGCGGGCAATGCAACCTTGTACCTGTCGCTAAACAGCACATCCAGACTGTCAAATTCAGGTTTTTTGGCGTGATGCGGGCAAACACGAATACATTCACCGCAATCAATGCATCGGTTTGAAATAATATAGGCCTTTCCATCGCGCACACGAATAGCCTCGGTGGGGCAGCGTTTGATGCAATGGGTACAGCCCTGACATTTTTCCGGGTCTAGTGTAACGGAATGAAAAAACTTTTCAGGCATTTAGCACCATGCCTTTCCGCTTATTTTATGTATAAACAACCATCGTCACGGTTGTTCCGACGCCCACGGTGCTGACCACCGTCATTTCATCTGTGTATTTCTTCATGTTGGGTAAGCCCATTCCGGCTCCGAAACCGAGTGAGCGCACGTTATCCGGTGCGGTGGAATACCCCTCCTGCATAGCAAGCTCAATATCCGGAATGCCGGGGCCCTGGTCGGATAGCTGCATACGAATAGTTGCTTTATCCACCTCAACATCAATGGTACCGCCATCCGCGTGTATCACCATGTTAATTTCACCCTCGTACATTGCAATTGCCGCTTTTCGAATGGCCTCTGGGCTGACGCCCAGCTTTTTTAGCAGCTTTTTCATGTTGCTGGAGGCTTCGCCAGCCCGGGTAAAATCGTCTCCGGGCACATCAAACCGCAAATGAATTGTCTCATCCATTAGTCAGTTCCTCCGCTGAGGCCATTTGCGTACAGTATGCCGCAAGCGGTAAACATGCGGTGAGTGGTTTTCAAAAGCACCAGATGACGCTCCTTCGCAAGCTCAATGATGGCCTCGTCCGGCTCTTTTCCGCGCACAAAAACGACGCAAACCATATCCATCATATCCGCGGTGCGCACAACCTGAGGATTCACAAGACCGGTGAGCAGCACAGACTGATCCTTGACATAGGCGAGAACGTCACTCATCATATCCGACCCACAGGCATTGTGAACCTCCTTGCCCAGGGATTGTTCGCCGCATATTACAGAGGCGTCAAGCAGTTTGACAAGTTCCGCAACGGTCATACCATTCTCTCCGTTTCGTCATAATTTTGAAGGCTAATATAAAACAAGCGTGCCTGCAAACCCACTTCATGCAAACACCCCAAATTAAAGCAAAAACAATATGTAAATCTGTAATTATTATACCATTATCGCACTCTCTATTTCAACCGTGTTTTAAGCCAGAAATATTGTAAACTTGTTGTTTTAAATGCTTTTGTTATTTTTATTATTTTAGTTTAAGGTGATATAAATACAGCTGCGCATAATTGTAAACTGCGAACCGTAAAAGTGAGAATAATGGATTCGAGGGAAGCGCCAAAATAGGCGCTTCCCTCGAACGCAGCGGATTGCTGCCGGATGTAATTGACCCTTTGGGACTTGGAGTTAGCAGCCGCAGCCGCCGCCGCAGTTATTCCCGCAGCCACCACAGTTGTTTCCACAGCCGCCGCCAAAGCCAAAGCCATCGCCACAGCAGAACAGGATGAGGATAAGAATCAGAATCCAGCTGCACCCATTATTGTTACCGCAACCACAACCACACATAGTGTATTGCCTCCTTCAAAATTACTTTCAACACATACTATGAATACACGGGCAATGTGGTTACACCAAAAAGTTAAATTACCCGATTATTTATATTTCCGCCTCCTGTAGCATACACTGATAAATGGTAAAAAGCTTCGCATTTTCATGAAAACACACGCCTGAAGCAGCTAATTTAGGGTGTTTATTTCTAGAACAGATTATTTTGACCTTTATAGACTTTGACTTTTATAGACTTTTATTTAAAATTAGAGATATAAAGGTCAGGGAAAGTCAGGAGAGGTGGCCCTATGAATCTGTGCGATTTGATTACACAGGCTATCCTAAATATGCTCGAGCAATACGGGGGTACCGCCGAGATACAGCGCAACGAGCTTGCCGGCCGAATAGGCTGTGTTCCCAGCCAAATTAACTATGTGATTACCTCACGCTTTACCCCTGAGCGGGGCTTTTTGGTGGAAAGCCGCCGAGGTGGCGGCGGGTATATCCGCATAACGCGTGTGGCGCTCGACCCGCGGGAGTTGGTGGTGCATCTTATTAACACCATTGGCGACAAGATGGATGAAGGCTCCTGCCGCGCGATTCTTAATAATCTTATCGGCGAGCAGGTGCTCGCGGAGGAAACGGCAAGGATGTTTTTTAGCGCAATGAGCTCCTCCGCTCTGCGGGATGTTCCCCATGAGCTGCGGGATAGGGTTCGGGCATCCATCTTCAAAAATTTGCTGTTGACCATCGTGTAAGTAAGTATAGATACCGGAAAGGGTGTGCAACCATTATGCTATGTGAACACTGCAAAAAAAACCAGGCCACAACCCATGTGCATCAGGAGGTAAACGGAGAAGCCAGGGACTACATGCTGTGCAGTGAATGTGCGGTCAAGTTCGGGTACGCGAGTATGTTAAATCCCTTTGCCTTTAGCATTGGCGAGATGCTGGGGTCTATGCTGGTGCAAAATGAGCCGGCGCAAAATACGCTGCCGGACGAAAAACGATGTAAGGGCTGCGGCGCAACCTTTACGGATATCCGCGGTTCGGGCATGGCCGGCTGTGCCGAATGCTACGCTGCATTTTACGAGGAGTTTGTGCCGTCGTTACAGCGCATTCACGGACAAACTGAGCACACCGGCAAGGTGCCGGCATCCGCCGGGCAGCGCTATAAGCTGCATTCTGAGATAAAATCCCTGCAAAAGGACCTAAAGGGAGCGGTAGAGGCTCAGGATTACGAGCGAGCCGCCCAGTTGCGCGACCGCATCAGAGAGCTGGAATCTACCGGCGGGGAGATGTAGCGTTAACCAAAATACTCGCTTTAGCATAGGAAGGAAAGGAAGGATAGGACAATATGAGCGATAAATGGTATTTGCGCGCAAACGGTCAGGAGGATGTCGCGGTCAGCACGCGAGTGAGGCTTGCGAGAAATCTTCGCGCCTACCCTTTTGGTCAGCGTATGAGCACCGAACAGAAAAAAAGGCTGCTTACCGACGTGCGCTCGGTGCTGGAGAACGCGAATCTTGCGGGCGGAAGTGAACTGCGGTTTTTAGAGCTTGAAAAGCTTACCCCGCAGCAGGTATTTTCGTTTATGGAGCGTCACCTGATAAGCCCCGCATTTGCGCAAAGCCCCAAGGATGAGGGCTTGGTTTTATCAGAGGACGAGGGCATTGCAATCATGCTCAATGAGGAGGATCATATCCGCATTCAGGCGCTGGGGGCGGGTCTTGCGCTGAAGGAAACCCTTGATGCCGCAAACGCCTTGGATGATGTGCTGGACAGAGCGTTGCTGTACGCCTTTGATGATAAACTGGGTTATCTCACCCAATGTCCTACTAACCTTGGCACCGGGCTGCGAGCTTCTGTAATGCTTCACCTGCCCGCCTTGGAAGCCAACGGCGTTATCGGCCGTATTTCCCAGATGGTATCAAAGCTTGGGCTAACCATTCGCGGAACCTTTGGTGAGGGAACCGGCGTAAACGGCGCGTTTTACCAGCTTTCCAACCAAGTGACACTGGGTCTCTCGGAGGAAAGCGCCATAGAAAACCTGCGGGCAATCGCCACACAGATTATTGTGCAGGAACGTGCCGCCCGCGCGGCGGAATCCGGCGACGCGCTGGAGGATCGTGTCTGGCGCGCATACGGGGTGCTCAATTCGGCAAGACTGCTAACCGGAGAGGAATTTATTGAACTGATTTCGGTGGTGCGCATGGGCGTGTCGCTAAATATCATCAAGGGTCTTGACTATGGTCAGATCAATGCGCTCATTAACGAAACCGGAGCAGCCACCATCATGGCACGGGAGGGGAAACCCCTCGCCGATCTTCAGCGCGACAAGCTTCGCGCGCAGATTGTGCGCGAGCGGCTTTATAATATAGATTCTTAAAGAGTTAACACTTAATTCTTTTACGATTTTGAGTTGCGAAGAGTTTCATGACAAAAAAGAAGGCCGTCAGTCGCAGGTGCGACCAAACGGGGATCCACACTTTTGGCTTAGCCCCTGAGGCATAAGCCGGAAAGGCAGGGCAATGTTTATGTATAAATTTTCAGGCTTTACTGCAAAAGCGAACGAGGCGCTTAACCTTGCAATTACCGCGGCGGAATCGCTCGGGCATACCTATATCGGCACCGAGCATGTATTGATGGGACTGTTGCGCGAGGGTAGCGGGGTAGCAACCATCGTGCTGACTCAAAACGGCGTAACGTATGAGGAGATTGAACGCAGGTTAATTGAAACCGTCGGCTCCGGCAGCAAAACACGTCTTACTCCCGCCGATTTTACCCCCCGCTGCAAGCGCATATTGGAGCTTGCGATTGCGGAGGCAAAGATGCTGGGGCATGGCTATGTTGGCACCGAGCACATTCTTATGGCAATGCTGCACGAAGAAGACAGCTATGCCGTCAAGTTTTTATCCGAGCTTGCCATCGACCCCAAAGACCTGTATGAGCAATGCGCCAAATCGCTGGGCGTAAATGATAGCGGGCAGGCTATGTCCTCCGGTGGGTCGGCTAAAGAAGCGAAGCGGCCGGGCGGAAGTAAAACTCCCACGCTCGACCAGTTTTCTACCGACCTTACGATGCGCGCGCGGGATAACGGGCTTGACCCCGTAATCGGACGCGCCACAGAGATTGAGCGGGTAATCCAGATTCTATCCCGGCGCACCAAAAACAACCCTTGCCTTATCGGAGAGCCGGGCGTGGGCAAAACCGCCATAGCCGAAGGCCTTGCGCAAAAGATCGTGACGGGCGAAATCCCAGAGACACTCAAAGGTAAGCGCGTGGTTTCAGTGGATATCGGCGGCATGATTGCGGGAACCAAATATCGCGGTGACTTTGAGGAGCGCATTAAAAAGGCGCTGGATGAGGTTAAAACCTCCGGCAACGTTATTCTGTTCATCGATGAAATGCATACCATCGTGGGAGCGGGCGCCGCCGAGGGTGCGGTGGACGCGGCTAACATCCTAAAGCCGCTGCTGGCCAGAGGTGAGATTCAGGTGGTAGGTGCGACAACGCTTGACGAGTACCGCAAACACATAGAAACCGACGCGGCACTGGAGCGTCGCTTTCAGCCCGTTACCGTCAATGAACCCAGCGCGGAGGAGGCGGAGCAGATTTTGTTCGGGCTTCGTGACAAATACGAGGCGCATCACAAAGTTCGCATTACCGATGAGGCTGTAAAGGCGGCGGTTTCGCTCTCCTCACGTTATATTCAAGACCGTTTTCTGCCCGATAAGGCCATAGACCTCATAGACGAGGCGGCATCCCGCGTACGCTTAAAGCAATTTACACCGCCGCCTGACCTAAAGGAGCTGGAGGAAAAGCTCAAGACGCTCAATGAGGAAAAGGAAGCGGCCGTCAACGCGCAGGATTTTGAGCTTGCCGCTAAGCTGCGGGATGATGAAAAGGATTTAAGAACCCGCCTCGAACGTCAAAAGATTGAATGGCGCGAGGAAAGCGGCCGCCGCACCGGTGTTGTCAACGAACAGACGGTGGCCGAGATTGTATCCGGTTGGACGGGTATTAACGTACGCCGCCTGACAGAGGAGGAAAGCACGCGTCTGTTGAATATGGAGGGCATCCTCCACAAACGGGTCATCGGTCAGGATGAAGCTGTCAGCGCCGTTGCCCGCGCGATACGCAGGGGCAGGGTAGGGCTTAAAGACCCCAAACGCCCTATCGGCTCGTTTATCTTTCTTGGACCCACCGGAGTGGGCAAAACCGAGCTGTGCAAGGCACTTGCCGAAGCGCTGTTTGGTGACGACGACGCGATGATCCGCATGGATATGTCGGAGTATATGGAGAAGTTCACGGTTTCCCGCCTTGTGGGGTCGCCTCCCGGCTATGTGGGCTATGAGGAGGGCGGGCAGTTAACCGAAAAGATTCGCCGCAAGCCCTACTCGGTTGTGTTGTTTGATGAGATTGAAAAGGCGCATCCCGATGTGTTTAACATTCTGCTGCAAATCCTTGAGGACGGCATCCTCACCGACAGCAAGGGGCGCCGGGTGGATTTTAAAAACACTGTTGTCATCATGACATCCAACATTGGTGCGCGAATGATTACCGAAAAGAGCAAAAGTCTTGGTTTTTCTCTGGGCGACTCCCCAACCCAGGACGAAACCCGAATTCGGGAGTCGGTGCTTTCCGAGCTTAAAAAGGCCTTTCGACCTGAGTTTCTAAATCGTGTTGACGACATCATAGTCTTCCACAAGCTTACAACAGACGAGATTAAGAGCATCGCCTCCAATATGCTGGGCACTCTTGCAAGGCGGGTGAAGAAGATGGGGATTGATATCTCCTTTGACGACAGCGCCGTAGCAAAGATTGCCGCGGTAGGCTACGATGATATTTACGGTGCGCGCCCGCTCCGAAGGGCGATTTCCACACAGATTGAAGACCGGCTCTCGGAGCAGATGCTGGAGGGGAAGGTCAAAGAAGGCGACAGCATTGTATGCGCGGCAACCGAAGAAGGATTTGTGTTTGATAAGGTTGAGGCCAGCGCAGCACAGGTTTAATTCAAGGCTACCGGACATACGGGTTAATACGAATCCCCTCACAAGTGTTGATTTGCAGGTACAAATCCACGCAAAACCCACAAACCAAAGTTTTTCATTTGATTTTCATACACTTATAAATAGGCTATTAGTATAAAGCAAAAGCAACACCCCTTTCGCCAATTCGACGAAAGGGGTGTTGCTTTACTATCCTTCATATGATGCCTGTCGGATATTGCATTTTAATGGGGTTTGAATTTACAATTAGGATACAAACAAACCGCAATAAAAACATGAAAGAAGTGTACGATTAATTTGACGGAACCGACAATGAGGTGCCAGCCATTATTTTTGCAGCTTTATAAATATCGCCGCAGCCCAGCGTAATTACAAGGTCTCCCTCCGCAGCGTGGGACAGTACATATTCACTGATATCCTTAAAGGTGTCAAGCACGGTGCAGGTTGTCAGCTTGGCGGCAAGGTCACTAGAATAGATATTAAAGGTATTTACCTCCCTGGAGCCCATGATGGGAGAAAGCACCACATTATCCGCAAGTGAAAGCGCCTTCGCGAAATCGTCTAACAGCATGGCGGTGCGTGAGAAGGTAAAGGGCTGAAAAACCGCCCAAACAGCATGGTAACCCATGGACTTTGCGGCAGCAAGCGTCGCCGCAAGCTCGGCGGGGTGATGGGCATAGTCATCCGCGATTGTTACCCCATTCACATGACCCAGTATTTCAAACCGCCGTCCCGCGCCTTTAAAATGTTCCAGTCCATTGGCGACCTGCAAAGGGGAGGCACCCGCGCTCAGCGCCGCGACTGCCGCAGCCATCGCGTTATAGATGTTGTGAATGCCAGGGACATGCAGGATAATTTGAGTGACAAGCGCTCCTTTATGCAATAGGTCAAACGAGGTGTTGTACCGCTCCCGTCCGTCGCTGTGCTGGATGTTTGCGGCTGTGTAGTCATTGGCAGAATGGGTGCCAAAGGTAACAACCGTTTTGTCGATTCCGGCAAGGGCCTTTCGGGTATTTGGGTCATCCCCGTTTGCGATAACAAGCCTTGTCGCCTTATCCGCGAATCGCCGGAAGGATTTCATGGAGTTCTCTATTGTACCAAAATAATCCAAGTGATCGTTGTCTATGTTAAGAATGATTGCGGTGTCAGGGTATAACCGCAAAAACGTATCAACAAATTCACAGGCTTCGCATACCATCAGCTCACTGCTGCCCGCGCGACCGCTGCCGCCAATGAGGGGCAGCTTTCCGCCAATGACGGCAGAGGGGTCAAGCCCCGCCTCAAAAAGAATCTGAGTGAGCATGGACGAGGTGGTGGTTTTGCCGTGTGTTCCCGAAACGCACAAAGCATTGCTGTAGCGAGCGGTGACGATGCCCAAAAGCTCCGCCCGTTCCATTATGGGAACGCCGCTTGCCTTAGCGGCAATCAGCTCCGGGTTATCCGCCATAATCGCGGCGGAATATACGATAAGCTCCGCCCCATCAAGGTTTTCCGGGCGCTGGCCCAGGTAAACCGTGACACCCATTTTGCGCTCGGCGGCAAGGGTATCGGTTTCATTGTTATCCGAACCGCTTATCTGGTAGCCTTCCTTGTGCAGAATCTGCACAAGAGGGTACATGCCTGAGCCGCCCACACCAATAAAATGGATGCGCTTTTTATCGCGAAGGATATTTTCATTGTTTGCTGTCACAAAATAATCCCCTTGCATAGTTTGATATTGTAACCATAACGTCAAAGGCAGCGCATTAACAACGGCAAAATGCAATACCTGAGAAGCATTCTTACATCATCTATTATATTGCTTCTCCAAAACAAAATAAACACCTTTTTAAAAATATGAAAAAAACCTGCCATAACCTGTATAAGTTTTATCGGCATGACGGATAATATAGGCAGAAACATAAGCATTACACGCCGCTTCATCCCCGGTGTGGGGCGCGCTCTAAAGCGGGGCTACGCTTTTCTTGCTTGACATTTTATTGCAGGAGGATTTACGCTGATATGAACATTACTGAAATTAAAGTCCGCAGAATCTATAATGAGGGCCGGTTGCGCGCGCTTGTCTCGGTTACCATCGATTCGGACCTTGCGGTGCATGACATCAAGGTAATTGAGGGGCCGGAGCGTTTTTTTGTGGCGATGCCCAGCCGCAAGGAGGAAAACGGTGTTTTCCGCGATGTTGTACACCCCATTACCGTGGAAGCCAGAAAGAAACTGGAGGATGAAATATTAAGAGAGTATCACCGCCATATCGAGCAGCTCGTACAAGGTGCGGAGGAACAGCAGGGCGCGGAGTGACGGGACGCAGGACCAAACACGCGTAATTGCATATTATTCGAAAACCTGTCGCTGTCTTACCTTGTTTACCTGCTTGCACACAGGCGACGCGCTGTGATAAAATAATAATTACACCTCTGTGCCGCCATGCGATTGATAGTCAAATCAGTCGTTACAAATTATGCAGGGTGTCGACAGGATATTGCGTTATGACAACAATTGAGCTTCCGCATTATGTTTTGACCGTAATAAACGCCTTAAGGCGGGCCGGCTACCAAGGGTATGCGGTAGGCGGCTGCGTACGCGACGTGCTGATGGGCAGAACGCCAAAGGATTACGACGTGACGACAGATGCCGTGCCGGATAAGGTGCAAGCCATCTTTGAAAACACCGCCCCCACGGGGGAGCGCTATGGCACTGTGACCGTATTTATCGGGCGCGCCGGTGTTGAGGTTACAACCTTTCGCACCGAAAGCGGTTATTCGGATAACCGACATCCTGGTTTGGTAAGCTATAACGCCAGTCTCTCGGATGATCTTGCCCGCCGCGATTTTACCATTAACGCTATGGCCTTCAGTCCGGAGCTTGGCCTGGTGGACCCGTATCACGGTAAAGAGGATATTGAAGCACAGCTTGTGCGTGCAGTGGGCGAACCGGAGCAGCGTTTTGCGGAAGATGCTCTGCGTATATTGCGGGGGGCTCGTTTTTGCGCCACGTTGGGTTTTGAGGTGGAAAGCCGCACTCTATTAAGCATGATAAGCAGCTGTCCGCTGTTGCAAAACATCAGCGGCGAGCGGATTCGAGACGAACTCAGCCGCATCGTCATGACCCAGAACCCCGAGGCGCTTAATATGATCCTAATGGCCAACGGGCTGGAGCATATTGCACTTGGAGCCGCAAAGGATATTGTGCGGCTCACGAACCTGCCCATGATTTATCTTGACCGGATGACGGCGTTTTTACTGTTGTGTTCAAAGGATATCGCCAAATCCCTTGCTGGTCTGCGGCTTTCCAATCACGAGGTTAAAACCATCCGCTCCATAACGGATTTAATTGGGAAACAGATGATACCCGATAAAATTCATCTAAAAAAGCTCCTGCAAAACCATGAGGTTGAGGAGCTGTTGAGTGCGGTGAGGGTCAAGGCCGCTTTGTATGACGAAGATACCGCGCTCGATTGCGTGGACACGATCCGGTTAATCGAGCAATCGGCAGAGCCGTACCGGATATCTCAGCTTGCGGTGGATGGCAACGATATTCTTTCCCTGCACATCGCGCCCGCTGAGGATACGGGCCGTATCCTATCCTTTCTGCTTGATTGTTGCATAGGCAGCCCTCAGCTCAACGAAAAGGCAGCTCTGCTTGCGCTGGCAAGCAGCTATCAAAGCGACCGGTAAATATTCCGGCCGCTTTTATGTATTCCCCAATTGCCGTTGCTTAATGGCAATTGACTTTTTCTTCGGCAACATATAATATAGTTGTGTTGTTGTACCGTTTGCACAGCGCCGTTGTCCTGACACGGCTTCAGACGTTGGCGTAGCTAGGGGTATGGCAGCTTTTGGCGAGCTTATAAATAAAATTAACGAAAAATCGTCTTAGGACATATAATAACGGAGAAAATCCATGCAAACAAATCTGTTGCGGCTTATTGAGTCCAAGATGGAAGACTTCTCAAAGGGTCAGCGTGCCATCGCCGCCTTTATCATTGCCCATTACGATAAAGCCGCGTTTATGACGGCTTCTCGTCTCGGTGTAACGGTAGGGGTCAGCGAATCGACGGTGGTTCGTTTCGCCTCCGAGCTTGGATACGAGGGATACCCCGAGCTGCAAAACGCGTTGCAGGAGATGATTCGCAACAAGCTGACCGCGGTACAGCGGATGGAGGTCGCGAACGAGCAGATTGGCATTGGCGACGCGGGAGATGTATTCGAAAAGGTGTTGGGGGCGGATATTGAGAAAATCCGCCGCACGCTGGAGCTTACCTCAAAAAAAGCCTTTACCGAAGCAGTCCAGGTGATTTCTGAGGCGAAAAATATATACATTATGGGCGGGAGAAGCGCTTCGCCCTTGGCGAGCTTTTTGGGCTTTTATTTTAACCTTGTTTTTTCAAGCGTTCGTGTTGTAGGGGCAAACAGCGCGAGTGAGGTATTCGAGCAGATGCTTAGGATTGGCGAGGGCGACGTTTTTATAGCAATCAGCTTCCCGCGCTACTCCAAACGGACGGTGCGCGCATGCGACTACGCGTCAAAATCCGGCGCGGCGGTTATTGCGATTACCGACAGCGCGCTGTCTCCGCTTACAAAAAGCGCAAACCATCTTTTGCTTGCACGCAGCGATATGGCAAGCTTTGTAGATTCTTTGGTAGCACCGTTAAGTCTTATTAATGCACTGATAATTGCCGTAAGCCTAAATAAGAGAGAAGAAATCAGCGACACCTTTTCAAAGCTTGAGAGTATTTGGGACGAGTACCACGTTTACGAAAAGAGCGATTCGCAGTCGTCGGACGACACCTCTATGGATTAGGGGAGGTTAGCGATTAACCACGAATAAGCCCGACGCGGTTTTGGTTTGAATTGGGCGGGTGAAATTTGAAAGGCCGGTAAACTATGCAACATATCCATGATGTCATCGTAATCGGTGCGGGAGCGGCCGGCTTGATGGCGGCTGGGACGGCGGCGGCATTAGGCAAGGATGTTCTGCTGCTGGAACGAAACGATCGACCCGCAAAAAAGGTTTTGATTACCGGCAAGGGAAGGTGCAATGTAACAAACAACTGCACGCAGGATCATTTTATCTCCCAGGTTAAGCATAACGGTAGGTTTTTGTACAGCGCAATTGCAACATTCTCACCGCAGAATGCCATGGCCTTTTTTGAAGAGCAGGGGGTACCACTAAAGACGGAACGCGGCAACCGTGTTTTCCCGGTATCGGATAAGGCCGCCGATATCGCCGGGGCGCTTACGCGTTACGCTGCGCAAAACGGTGCCGTCACGCGCAAGGGTCGTGCAAAATCTCTTGTCATCAATAATAATACTGTGACCGGTGTGAAAACCTATGAAGGGGAAACTCTGCTTGCTCGTTCGGTTGTAATTGCCACCGGCGGCCTTTCTTATCCCTTAACCGGGTCAACCGGGGACGGCTACCGACTTGCCGCTGCGGCCGGGCATACCATTTCACCCACCTCCGCTTCGCTGATTCCAATTGTCACCAATGAGGCGTGGTGTGCTCATGCCATGGGGCTGTCGCTTAAAAATGTGACGCTTTCGGTGTTTGACGCACAAAAGAACAAGACGGTATTCTCAGAGCTTGGTGAAATGCTGTTTACGCACTTTGGGGTTTCAGGTCCTCTGGTGCTCAGCGCGTCATCGGTCATGGAGGAAGTAAGTCTTTCGGACTACACCCTGTCGATCGATCTCAAGCCCGCTCTGACCTTAGAACAGTTAGACGCGCGCATTTTACGCGATTTTTCGCAAAATAATAACCGCGATTTCGCAAATTCTCTGGGAGCGCTGTTGCCTAAAAAGCTGATTCCTGTTATAGTGTATTTAAGTGATATTCCGGAGAATACGAAGGTTCACCAAATTACGCGCGAAATGCGTCTTAAGCTAGCGCAGTTATTTAAAGGGTTGCGCATTACACCGAAGGCTTTTCGGCCGATAGAGGAGGCAATTATCACCTCCGGCGGAGTTGTCGTGTCTGAAATTGAGCCCAAAACCATGCGCTCCAAACAATGTTCCGGTCTGTTTTTTGCAGGTGAGGTTCTTGATGTGGATGCCTACACGGGTGGATACAACCTGCAAATTGCCTTTAGCACAGGGTTGCTGGCAGGGCAAAACGCATAAACGTCGGAAGCTTGTTTTGATGATACGGGAAAGGCAGCGGTACCTAAGCCTATGAATACCAAAGCGGTAGCTATTGATGGGCCATCCGGCGCGGGAAAAAGCACGATTGCAAGAGCGGTGGCCAAAAAACTAGGATATTTCTATGTGGATACCGGCGCGTTATATCGCGCGATCGGATATTATATTCTCTCAAAGGGAGCGGATACCAAGGACGCGCAGGCAGTGGAAGTCTTGTTAAGTGGCATGTTGGTGGAGATGCGTTTTGTAAACGGTGAACAGCATGTATTTATTAACGAGCAGGACGTCACCCATCGGCTTCGAGACAACGAGGTTGCCATGGCGGCGTCACATGTTTCCGCAATGAAGTCTGTGCGTGCGTTTTTATTTGACCTGCAAAAGAATATTGCCAGGGAAAATAATGTCGTAATGGATGGACGCGACATAGGGACTGTTGTTTTGCCCGACGCACAGGTAAAGGTGTTTCTAACCGCCTCGGCGGAGGAGAGAGCGCAACGAAGATTTGAGGAGCTAATGCAAAAGGGGCAGAGGGTGAACTACAAGACGGTGCTTGAGGGCATTATGGAGCGTGATGATAACGATGTGCATCGTGCAATTTCACCGCTTGTTCAGGCGCCGGATGCCATTTTGGTTGACACCACAGGCAACTCTCTTGATAAATCCGTTCAAACTCTTTATGACCTTATCAGCCGAAGACTGGACATAAACTCTTCGGCTGCCTCAGCGATATAATTATGTGTTTGCTTTGCAAACAAACTAATTGATTACGGCGCATTTAAGCAATTATCGGAAAGGTTTGGTTTTCATCATGAGCTTATATCCCGTTGGAGTCGGGTTGATGACGGCAGTTACTTGGCTTTTATTTTCTGTGCGCTATGAGGGGGTAGAAAACCTCTCCCGCGACGATGGGTTTATCCTGGCTGCTAACCATATTTCCGCCTACGACCCGGTTCTTTTATCACTGGGCGCTTATAAGGTAAAAAAAACAATTGTCTATATGGCGAAAGAAGAACTAATTAATATTCCGCTTATTGGGCTGCTATTAAAGGGTCTTGGCGCATTTCCGGTTAAGCGTGGAAAAGGTGACCGTCACGCGATGGAGACGGCGGTGGAGGTTGTGAAAAGCGGTAAAATACTCGGTATTTTCCCTGAGGGCACACGCTCAAAAACAGGAAGGCCGATGCAGGGGAAATCTGGGGTGGCGGTTATTGCGGCTAGAAGTGGCAGCACTGTTATACCGGCATCCATTTATGTGGAGAAGGGTAAATTTCCGAGGCGCAAAAAGATTGTAGTGCGGTTTGGCAAAGGAGTTTCTGCGGAAGCACTTGGCATTCATTCGGAGTCCCTTACCCCTGAATTTCGCGCCGCGAGCGGAAAAATTATGGATAAGATTACAGAGATGTTTGATTATAAGCTCAAGCAGTTTTCGTAAACTGGAATTAGGGCACAGGGAATAAAGGCGGAAATCGACCTATGCAATTATTGCTTGCGAACAGTGCCGGCTTTTGTTACGGAGTTGACAGAGCGGTAAACATGGTGGAGGATTTGCTGGGAAAAGGCAAGCGTGTCTGCACACTTGGCCCCATCATTCACAACCCCCAGCTCGTTGCTCGGTTTGAGGCTATGGGTGTGAGTATTATCCATTCTCCCATTGAGGCACATGAGGGAGAAACGGTTGTAATACGGTCACACGGAGTTTTGCGCAGGGTGCAGGATGAGCTGATGACAACGGGGTGTGAGGTGGTAGATGCGACCTGCCCTTGCGTCAAACGCATTCATCAAATCGTGCGGGAAAAAGCACAGGCACGCAGTTTTGTGCTGGTAGCCGGGGATAAAGAGCATACCGAGGTATTGGCGATTCTCAGTCATTGCGCTTGCCCCGCCATGGTGTTTTCGGACGTACAGGAATTAACCGATATTTTGCAAAGCGGCACCGTTCACCGTGAGGATCCTGTCATAATAGTTTCGCAAACGACATTTAATAAGCAAATGTTTGATACATGCGTTGAAACTGCAAAAAAAGTGTGTACAAACCTTACGGTTTTTGATACAATATGTAAGGCTACTGCAATTAGGCAGGAGGAAGCCCGAGCACTGTCACGGCAGTCGGATGTCATGCTGGTGGTGGGAGGAAAGCAAAGCGCTAATACTATAAGATTAAAAGAAATATGCGAGAAAAACTGCAAAACCTTTTTGATTGAAACGGCATCCGAGCTAAAAAAAGAGTATTTTATTAACGCCAATATAATCGGTGTTACTGCCGGCGCTTCAACCCCGGCTTGCATAATTAAGGAGGTACAAACTACAATGAGTGAAATCTTGAACAATATTGACGCTGAGGATGTAAGCTTTGAGGAAGCGCTTGAGCAATCTCTTAAAAGCGTACAGAACGGCGATTTAGTGAAAGGTATTGTTTCTGGAATCTCTCCCACTGAGATTTCTGTTGAGATCGGCACCAAGCATGCCTGCTATGTGCCGCTTTCGGAGATTACCGACGACGCCAGCCTCAGACCCGAGGACGTGGTGAAAAAGGGCGAGGAGATCGACCTGGTGGTCGTAAGGGTTAATGACGTAGAGGGCACCGTAATGCTTTCCAAAAAGCGTTACGATGCCATTGCAGGATATGAGAAGGTTTGTGCTGCGGTCGATACCCAAGAGATTTTGCAGGGCAAGGTTACCGAGGTTGTTAAGGGCGGCGTGCTTGCGCAGACCAATGGGGTGCGCATATTTATTCCCGCATCTCAGGCTACCCTCTCAAAGGACGAGCCGCTTGAGGGGCTTTTAAAGCAGTCTGTTCGTTTACGGGTTATTGAGGTCAATCGTTCGCGTGGCCGTGCTGTCGGTTCTATCCGCTCGGTGCTTCGCGAAGAGCGCAAAGACGCTGAGGAAAAGATTTGGGGTGATATTGCCGAGGGAACTGTCTTTAAGGGTGTTGTAAAATCCCTTGTGGATTTTGGAGTATTTGTAGATATTGGCGGCGTAGACGGCTTAGTACATATCTCTGAGCTGTCGTGGAACCGTATTAAGCATCCTTCCGAGGTTGTGAAGGTCGGCGACATGCTGGAGGTTTATGTCAAGGGCGTAGACAAGGAGAAAAAACGCATTTCGCTCGGTTATAAAAAGACCGAGGATAATCCTTGGGAGATCTTTAAGCGCGATTATAAGGTTGATGATGTCATCACTGTGAAGATTGCATCCCTTACTCAGTTTGGTGCGTTTGCCACCATTCTTCCGAGCGTGGATGGTCTGATTCATGTGTCGCAGATCTCGCATGAGCATGTGGCGAAGCCGCAGGACGTGCTTAAGGTTGGACAGCAGGTAGAGGTTAAGATTACAGAGGTTGATTATGATAAGAAGCGCATAAGCCTTTCTATGAAAGCCCTTTTGCCGGACCAAGAAGCCCAGGCAGACGGTTCTGAGGAAGCTTCCGCTGACGCGGAATAAGGCGATTTCATTCGTTTTTACAGTAATAATATGCAAAATGCCCTCCGGCGAATGCCGGAGGGCATTTTGCGTTTTCACAACAGTCAATGGAATACAACAGGCTGGTTGGGAATAGAATGGACTTGCAGGGTAGTACATGCTGTTTATAACAGTTTTCATTATAATGCACTACTAAATGAACGGAATGGGTTTTGCAAAACAGGGCAAAGCGAAAACATAAACTGTACAAAGCGGGGGATAACAATGCGAAGGGAAAATGCAGCAAAAAAGATCGGGTTAACCACCCAAGAGGCACAAAGGCTGCTCGCAAGGGATGGGCCCAACGTGCTTAAAGGCACAAAGAAGGTCAAACCGATTGTGATTCTCGCGTCGCAGTTTAAGGATGTGTTGGTGGGAATCCTTCTTGTTGCCACAGTTCTTTCTGTCATTATGGGGGAAGTCGGAGAGGCTGTGGCAATTCTGGTTATCGTGTTTTTAAACGCGCTGCTGGGCTTTGTACAGGAATACCGCACCGAGAAAACCTTGGAGGCCCTTAAAAATATGGCAGCCCCGGGGGCGCGTGTAATTCGAGATGGGATAGAAACCTCTATTCCCGCCCGGGAGGTGGTAGTAGAAGATATCCTGGTACTAGATGCGGGGGATCGCATCGCGGCAGACGCTGTTCTGCTGGAATGCAGCGACTTTGCGTGCGATGAATCTATCCTCACGGGAGAGTCGGCGAGTGTGGGCAAAAAGCAGGATAATCTCGCGTATATGGGTACGGTCGTAACAAAAGGTCGGGCAAGGGCGCGTGTGGTCGCGACTGCTATGAACACCGAGATGGGCAGAATTGCCGGGATGATTGACGAAATACAGGAGGAACCTACACCTCTGCAAAAACGCCTTGCCCAGTTGGGTAAATATATCGCCATCGGTTGTCTTGCGGTGTGCGCGGTTGTTTCACTCACCGGAATACTGCGGGGAGAAGATCCGTTTCAAATGCTGCTCACCGGGATATCTCTTGCGGTTGCAGCAGTTCCCGAGGGTTTGCCTGCTATTGTAACTATCTCACTGGCACTTGCTGTTTCGCGTATGCTGCGCCGTCGGGCACTTGTGCGTAAATTGGCTGCCGTGGAGACCTTGGGGTGTGCGGGGGTTATCTGCTCGGATAAGACAGGCACCATTACAGAAAATAAAATGACAGTCACCACAATTGTAACACCTGATGGTGTGTATGAGGTCACCGGCGCAGGGTATGAGATGAATGGGGAGATTCGCTCCGCGAAAGGCAGCAAGCCACAGGAGGATCAGGCGCTTAAGAGGGTGTTGGAAATCAGCGTGTTATGCAGTAACGCAAACCTGTATGGCAATCATAGCTCCCCTGCATCTCGAATCAAGCTGGACGCAAACGCATACGAAGCGACGGGAGAGCCAACCGAAATTGCATTGCTGATTGCTGCTGCCAAAGAGGGTGTCACCAAAGAGTTGCTGGAACGGGGTTATACGCGCCAGACAGAGGTTCCCTTTGATTCTGAACGAAAGCGCATGGCGGTGTTGGTCAGTTCTGCGGGGAGCGACAACAAACTGCTGGTGAAAGGGGCGCCGGATATGGTGCTAGCCCGGTGTGCCTACATCCTAAAACAAGGTGCGGCGGTGCCAATATCAGCGGAGCATCTTCGGTGGGCACATAATCAGCTGGAGAACATGGCAAAAAATGCGCTGAGGGTGTTGGGGTTTGCTTATAAGCTCACTAAAACCAGCGAAGCTTCCGCCGACGAGGAGCAGGGCTTAGTATTTGTTGGCTTGGCAGGGATGATAGATCCCCCGCGCAGAGAGGTGTATGAGGCAATACGCCTGTGCCGCCGCGCAGGGATACGCCCAGTAATGATTACAGGCGATCATGTGCTGACAGCGGAGGCCATTGCGCGGGATATTCGGCTGCTAACGGATGGGGACAAGCTGCTGACGGGCGCGCAGCTTGACACGATGGATGATGCCGCGCTTTTGCGTGAGGTTAGCGGTATAGCGGTATATGCGCGCGTCACTCCGGCACATAAGCTGCGCATTGTGCGTGCAATAAAAAAGTCAGGACATGTTGTGGCAATGACGGGTGACGGGGTCAACGACGCTCCCGCTGTAAAAGAAGCGGATATTGGCGCGGCAATGGGAATAGGAGGAACAGACGTTACCCGCGAGGCAGCATCACTGGTTTTGCTTGACGATAACTTTGCAACACTAATCGCGGCAGTGGAAGAAGGGCGAGTTATCTACCAAAACATCCGTAAGTTTATTCGCTACCTTATCTCCTGTAACCTTGGAGAGGTCTTAACCATGTTTGGGGGGATGATAATGGGGCTGCCGGTTGTACTGTTGCCTATTCAAATTTTGCTGGTTAACCTCGTAACTGATGGTCTGCCCGCAATTGCGTTGGGACTGGAACCACCTGAACAGGATGTGATGACAAAACACCCCCGATCAAAGGAGGAGAGTGTATTTTCAGGCGGGCTGCTTACCGCAATCGTGTTTCGGGGCTGCCTGATAGGTCTTGCTACGCTTGGTACGTTTGTTTCTATCTACAAAACCACTCAAAATGTTGAAGCAGCGCGCACTGCCGCGCTGCTGACACTGATATTCAGCCAACTGATTCATGTTTTTGAGTGTAAAAGTGAAAAGAGGAGCCTGTTTTCTATTCACTTTTTTAGCAATCCAAAGCTTATACTTGCAGTTCTTGTTTCAGGGTTCATCGCGCTGCTTTCAGTTTATTGGAAGCCGATGTCCTCCTTGTTTAACACTGTACTTCCAACCGGTCGCGAGCTCTTTTTTATAGCGGCATACACCCTTGCGAGTCCGATTATATCATGGTTTATCGGCTTGTTTCTTCATGGCCGCAAGAAGGAGCAAGTTCCAGTCGACAGTGAAAACGAGTTTGTAAATAGGCATGAGCCCAGTGTCGCGGGGCTGTTGAATACTACGGAGCCGATGATATAACATGATACATGAGCATAGCACAGAGGTTATGCTTATGTATACGAGTAACGCTATTAACAGACTATAAAATTATGAAAAACTACGTCAAAAGCTGTGCCATGTGGCTTTTGATGTGGTTTTTCATATTACTTTTATCGGAGAATAGTAAAATCCACTCTGTACTGGTGTTTTGCGCACATGGAGAAAACGAAGTTTGCTGATTGCTAATCAGGCTTAGATTTTGCCCAATGGACTTCCTTGATTGACAGAGAATTAACAGCAACGTATAATGTAGAAAGGCTAACGTTTAACAGAAAGCGCTGCAAATTGGGGATTAAGACTTTGGGAATGCGAAAGGGGTTATGCAATGAAAACCTTACTGTTCTTAGCAAAAGGGTTTGAAACAATGGAGTTTAGTGTGTTTGTAGATGTATTGGGCTGGGCCAGAAGTGACTTTGAGTGCGGCACGCAGGTTGTTACCTGCGGCTTTCAAAAACAGGTTACAAGTACATTCGGAATCCCTGTTATCGTAGATACGCTGATTGATGAGATTAACCCGGACGACTATGACGCATTGGCTATTCCGGGCGGATTTGAGGAATATGGGTTCTACGAAGAGGCATATGATGACCGTTTCTTGAATTTAATCCGCGATTTTGACGCCAAGGGAAAGGTTATCGCAAGCGTTTGCGTGGCAGCGCTGCCGGTTGCGAAAAGCGGAGTCTTGACAAACCGAAGTGCCACCACCTACCACTTGGATGGAGGGAAACGGCAAGGTCAACTCGGTGCCTTTGGGGTGCTGGTAAAAAATGAACCGGTGGTTATTGACAATAACATTATAACCTCTTACTGTCCGGAAACTGCGCCGTCAGTCGCTTTTGCGCTTTTACAGATGCTTACGTCGAAAGAGAAAATGGAAATTGTAAAAAAGGCTATGGGCTATTAGTTTAAGGAATAGTCAAGTATGCCGTAGGGGAAGGGGTATGGAATGTAGTCGCAGCGGTTAAAGAGCACAACGCCCCTCGCGCTATTTCTGACAACACAGCTTAAACATACGCAGCCACTCCTCTTGCCATCATAATACATAATGACTTATTTTTTTGAAAATTGTTTTTTAAAATTTTTTTGGCTAAATACTGTTGAATAAACGAAAGGCAAATACGCCATCCGATTATTTAAACGGATGGCGTATTTATGTGGTTTTTGGTGGAGACGAAGAGGATCGAACTCTCGACCTTACGGATGCGAACCGTACGCTCTCCCAGCTGAGCTACGCCCCCATAGGCACGGAGCGGATAGCCGCTCCGATATAGCACATGGACAACGTTGCGAAGGATGAAGCGTAAAATTCCTCGCAACCCGCGAAAAATATAATACCATAAAATAAGACAAAAGGCAAGACATAATTTTAATAATTAAGCGATTTGGCCTGTCGTTTAGGCATCTTTTACGGAGTTCTCTATCTGGTCTGCCGCACCGTCCAGCCAGTCGCCTTCAAACAACTCAAGCAAACCCGCGTCACATTGGCGGGCAAGCTCAGGGTTAATCGGCAGCTTACCAAGCACTCCGATTTCGTTTTCACTGGCAACCGCCTCTATATGGCTTTCACCGAAGATGCTGGTGCGCTTGCCGCAGTCAGGGCATTCAAAATAGCTCATATTCTCCACAATACCCAAAATGGGGATGTTCATCATCTTGGCCATATTCACGGCCTTGGACACAATCATGGATACAAGCTCCTGGGGAGAGGTGACGATTACAATTCCGCTTAGCGGCAGTGCCTGAAATACAGTCAAGGGTACGTCACCGGTTCCCGGAGGCATATCCACAAACATAAAATCGACATCCGACCAGATTACATCCGACCAAAACTGCTTGACAGCGCCGGAGATTACCGGTCCACGCCAAACAACAGGAGCATTCTCGTTTTCCAGCAAAAGATTCACCGACATAATTTCAATGCCGGTCTTGGTCTTTGCGGGCAGCATACCCCATTCGTTGGTAACAATCCCCGTGCTAAGACCAAAAATCTTGGGGATGGAGGGGCCGGTCACGTCCGCGTCCAGAATGGCAGTGTTATGTCCTCTGCGGCGGAACAAAATTGCCAGCAGGGAAGTAACAAGCGACTTGCCTACGCCGCCCTTGCCACTAACCACGCCAATCACATGCTTAATGCGGCTCATTTCATGAGCCGGTTCCAATAAACTCTGCGGTTCTTTGCTGCGGGAGGGGCAGGTTTCACCGCAGCTTGAGCAATCGTTTGAACAATTTTCGCTCACAATGATTCTCCTTCTTAGTTGGTTTTTAGCAAATTACCGCTGTATATCTCAGCTTTTCACTTGATTATATAGATCAAACACATTTAAATAGGATATCGGTATTAAGCAAGGGCATTGCGGGCAGACCGCAACCACACCTTTTACCAACTGTAGTATAGACCCGTATGCGCTGTTTGTCAAATATACTGCCAATATAATCTTGCTTTGCTTAACAGCAACCTTTTACTCTAGGCAGCGATTCAAAAGTACATAATATCAAGTGAAAGCGTTTATGGGTTTTCACTTGATTTTTTCTGCAAAGTCTATACTTTTTGAGGAGATTAGCTTTCCCATAATCACTACGAAAAAAAGCCGCGCCCAACAGCGTGAGGGGCGCGGCTTAATTGGTATCATAAAAGGCAGAGTTTCACACAACATCAATGAATGGCGGCCGAAATGTTCTGATGTTGGGGCAGGTCAACAGCCACATCCTGCATGAGCTGCTCTCTGGCAACAGACAGCATAAGCTTAATGCGGTTTTCTTGGTTTACGCGGGTGGCGCTGGGGTCGTAGTCGATGGGCACAATGTTCGCACGGCTATCCCGGGAATGGATACTCCGAATCATGCCCTTGCCGCAGATATGGTTGGGCAGGCAGCCGAAGGGTTGGGTGCAAACAATGTTTTGGTAGCCAAGCTCAACAAGCTCCAGCATCTCTGCGGTCAGCAGCCAACCCTCGCCCATCTTGCTGCCGTAGCCAATGACACCCTCCACCAGCGATTTGGTGTGCACATAGGAGGAAGGCGGCAAAAACTGCGGGAACTTCTTTACCGCGTCAATGAGTGCCCGCTCCATCCTTAACAGGTAATCCATAAACAGCTTAACAATTAAAAACTTCAGTTTGTTGCCGCCATAGAGCTTAATATCCTCCAAGCGGTTGTCGGTCTTAAACAGCACAAAACCAAGAATGCCAGGAACCATTACTTCACAGTCCTGCTCCCAAAGAAACGCTTCCAGACTGTTGTTGCCAAGGCTTGAATACTTTACATAGATTTCGCCCACCACGCCTACTTTTACAAGGGGACGTCTTAGCATGGGGATATTGGCAAAATCCGATACCATGCGGTCGAGGTTTTCCTTCATCTGCTTTACACTAAGTCCCCGCCCGCGGTTATACAGTTCGGTCAGGTCGGTAACCCAGCGTTCCACCAAGCGGTCGCTTGAACCGGTTTCCAGCTCATATGGACGAACCTGATTGCTAAGAAGCATCAGCGCGTCGCCATAAACCAGCGATACAATCATCTTGCGAATCATAGGCAGGGTGAAAGTAAACCCGCTGTTTTTCTCAAGACCGGACATGTTAAGCGATACGACAGGGATATTCTCATAGCCCGCCTTTTTGAGCGCCTTGCGCAGCAGATGAATGTAGTTGGACGCGCGGCAACCGCCGCCGGTTTGAGTAATAATCAGTGCCGTGCGGTCAAGATCATATTTGCCGCTGTTGAGCGCGTCTATCATCTGACCAATAACCAAGAGGGCAGGGTAGCAGGTGTCGTTGTGAACATACTTTAACCCCTGCAACACAACCTCAGGTCCTGTGTTGCTCAAAAGCTCCACCTTATACCCGCTGTTTGCAAAGACATTCCTAATCAGCTCAAAATGAATCGGCGCCATCATGGGGATTAAAATCGTATATTCCTGACGCATTTCCTTAGTAAACAGCAATCGTCCGGATTTATCTCTCTTTAACTGTGCCATAGCCCATTCCTGCCTTTCCGCTCGCACGCAGTCCAACGCTATCATTGGCCTGCGCTGCCGGTGTTTTCCGTATAAAAGAGAATTATTGCCCCTGAGTCGCCGCAAAAAGGCTGCGTAGCCGGATCTTGACGGCGCCAAGGTTGGTAATCTCATCAATCTTTATCTGTGTATAAATACGTCCTTCCTGCTCCAGGATATCGCGCACCTCATCTGTAGTTATCGCGTCCACGCCGCAGCCAAAGGAAACGAGCTGCACCAGATTCATGTCAGGCTGCTCTGCAATGTACCTGGCCGCCGCATAAAGGCGGGAATGGTATGTCCATTGGTTGAGTACGGAGGTCTTGAAGCGCTTGACCTTATCGCTTACGCAGTCCTCTGAGATAATGGCAACACCAAAGCCCGCTATCAGGCGGTCGATGCCGTGGTTAATCTCGGGATCCACATGATAGGGCCGGCCGGCAAGCACGATAATGGTCTTGTTTTGAGCCCGCGCGGCCTTTATAATTCTCTCACCCTCCGCGCGCACCTTGACAAAAAATTGCTCAAAGGACTGATAGGCAAGCTTAGTCGCCCTCTGAACCTCTTTTACTGTAATCCCGTCAAAGTATCCGAGCAGGATTTGATGCATCTTGCCGGGGAAATCCTTGGGCCGGTGGATACCCACATAGTCCTTAATAAAGGTAACGCGCGCGGTATCTGGCATATTGGCGGTAATCACCTCGGGGTAGTATGCCACAACAGGGCAGTTGTAATGGTTGTCGCCCAAGCCCTCATCCACGTTATAGGTCAGGCAGGGATAGAAGATGGTGTTCACGCCGCTGTTAATAAGCTCCTGCACATGGCCGTGCAGCAGCTTTGCGGGGAAGCAGACGGTATCCGACGGGATGGTGCTTTGCCCAAGCAGGTACATTTCACGGCTGGAGGCAGGGGAGGTAACAACCTCAAATCCGAGGTCGGTGAAAAACGCGTGCCAGAAGGGGAGAAGCTC
Organism: Bacillota bacterium; assembly: GCA_023433405.1. GTDB lineage: Bacteria > Bacillota > Clostridia > Oscillospirales > Ruminococcaceae > Acetanaerobacterium. The sequence goes on from JAEZCT010000015.1 coordinate 60,348, forward strand.
GTACATATTTAGCCCCATCGGTAAACCGATTTTCCCCCGCGCACCTGCCACAGGGCGATAGCTCTCCAATAGCTTCAGCTTGTACTCGTAGATGTTCAGGCTGTTATCCGCCGCTTGTTTGGTAATGGGACGTTCGCAGCGGTTGCCGCTGATAAACCGTCTGCCGCTGTCAAAGGTGTTAACGGTAAGCTGGCAGTTGTTGGAGCAAAGTCCACAATGGATTGTTTTAACGGTGTGGGTAAAATCAACCAGCTGTTCTTTGCTAATGATTGCGCTTTCGCCCTTTGTGTGTGTCCGGGCGTACAGCGCCGCGCCATAAGCGCCCATGAGTCCCGCAATTTCGGGTCTGATGACATCCACGTTCAGCTCCTGCTCAAACGCCCGCAGTACCGCGTCGTTTAAAAAGGTGCCGCCCTGTACGACAATTTGCTTGCCAAGCTCCGCCGCGCTGGTGGCGCGAATGACCTTATACAGCGCATTCTTAACAACGCTGATGGAGAGCCCCGCAGAAATATTCTCAATAGAGGCGCCATCCTTTTGCGCCTGCTTCACCGAGGAATTCATAAACACCGTGCAGCGGGAGCCAAGATCCACCGGGCGGTCGGCAAACAAGCCAAGGCGGGCAAACTCCTCTATAGAGTAACCCAGCGCGTTGGCAAAGGTTTGTAAAAATGAACCGCAGCCGGAGGAACATGCCTCATTTAAAAAGATGTTATCAATTGTGCCGTTTCTTATTTTAAAACACTTGATATCCTGTCCGCCGATGTCGATGATAAACTCCACATCGGGCATAAAGCTCTTGGCTGCCGTAAAATGCGCAACCGTCTCAACTACGCCATAATCAATGCAAAAGGCGTTTTTTACAATCTCCTCACCGTAGCCGGTCACCGTAGCGCCAGCAATGCGAATATCCGGGTACTTCGTATACAGGTCAAGCAGATACCCCCGGATAATGGGTACGGGGTTGCCGCTGTTCGATTGATAGCTAAAATCCAGCAGTCGTCCCTGGTCATCCAGCAATACGGTTTTTACGGTAGTCGAGCCCGCGTCAATGCCAAGGAAGGCGGCTCCGGTGTATTGCGCGGGGTCGTGTCGGGGCACATCATGCTTTGCATGGGAGGAGCGAAACTGCTCATACTCCTCTTTAGAACGAAACAGAGGGTTCATGGTAACATAATGCTGCGCCGCCTCATAGTGCGCAAGCTTATCCATAACATCGTCAAGGTTAACCGCCCTGTCTGCCGAGAAGGCCGCGCCCAGCGCAACGTAGTAGAGCGAATCCTCCGGGCAGAGTCCCTCGGTTTTCAGAGTTTGGTTAAAGCTATCCCGCAGACCGGAAAGGAAGGTGAGCGGACCGCCCAGGTACAGCACGTTGCCCTCTATGGGGCGGCCTTGCGCAAGCCCGGCGATAGTCTGGTTTACAACCGCGCCAAAGATACTAGCTGCAATGTCGCTTTTTTGGGCGCCCTGATTGAGAAGGGGCTGAATATCCGATTTTGCAAATACGCCGCAGCGGGAGGCGATGGTGTACAGCTTTTCGTGCTCTGCGGCAAGGTCGTTAATATCCTCAATCGGTACGCCCAGCAGGGTGGCCATCTGGTCGATAAACGCGCCGGTGCCGCCTGCACAGGAACCGTTCATGCGCACCTCCATGCCGCCGGAGAGGAACAAAATCTTTGCATCCTCTCCGCCCAGCTCGATGACCACATCGGTGCCGGGGGCAAGCCGGGTGGCCGCAACGCGCGTGGCATAAACCTCTTGTATAAACGGCGTACCACAGCTCTCGGCAAGCCCCATACCAGCAGAGCCGGATATGGCAAGCTCGGCTGAGTCATGGGGGGGAAGCTGTTCTTTCACCGTGCGCAAAAGCTCAATGGTTTTTTGTGTAATTTGAGACAAATGCCGTTCATATGAGCGATATGTAATTTTCCCGTTTTCGTCGGTGACTACACATTTAATGGTGGTCGAGCCGATATCAAGCCCTATCTTCAAGAGAACCCTCCAGCCTACGGCTTTATGACCGCGCGCCCTATTATTCGTGTGCCAGGCGCGGACATTTTGTCATTTTGCCGTTTATTATACCTATTCTATAGCTATTATAACAGCTTATCCGTTTTGCGCAAGCACTATTGTTTTACACATATTAATACTAATCCCGCTCAAGGCACAAAGAAATCCATTATGTGGATATAATTCTAAGCGTATTATCTGATATCGTTTAAAAAAAGAACTGGATTTGGGGATGCTTTGCACAATTTTTAGCAAAAAAACCGCCCTGATACTAATCCCGATTTGAAACGAAATTAACATATGAAGGCGGCAGTTTTTTATGGCTTTTGCCCGCACTGAGTTTTTAGCCTGCTGATAAACTGGCGGGCGTACCGATTTATGGGACGTACCTTTGGAAAAATGGCAAGGTCGGTGTTAATCAGGTTTGCGTGCAGGCAATCCTTAATAATCAGCTTATGCTGCTTTAGCACATCCTCCGGCACGGGGGAGACCCACATATACGCCCCGGTGACCCGCTGTAAAAGGTCATATTGACTGCCGCGGTCATACACATAAATGCGCTTCATGGGCGCGTTAAAGGCCGCATTCTTGTTAATCTGAGAGAAGGCAATGGGGGGCAATTGATAATCACCGTGTACAATTTCCGTGTACCCGCTAAGCATGTGGTAATATACCCTGGGCTGTTCGCACAGCGGGTGACGCAAGGACATCATAAGCCCCATGGGAAAACTCCAAATCTCCTCAAAGGAGAGCTGGTTATCCTCAATAAGCCGGTAAAAATACTCCCCGCAGTTTGATTGAAAGCGAATAACCGCCACATCAAGCTCCCCGTGTGAGACGGCAGAGATTGAGCTGATGGCGTCGGATTCCTTAAAGTGAATATCCACCTGGCGCTTTGAATTAAACTCGCCGGCAAATTCCGCGAACGCAACAGAGGCATAGGTTGCGCGCGGTACAGCAATGCGCAGACGGATTACATCGCCGGTGCTGTCGCGCTTATAGATAGACTCCAGCTCATCCATCTGTGAAAGGATGAGCTTTGCGTAAGTTAAAAACTCGGTGCCTTTTTCTGTGGGCATAACCCCTTGGGGGGTGCGGGTAAAAAGCTTGGTACCGATCTCCGCTTCAAGCTCCCGCAACGCGCGGCTAAGATTTGGCTGCCCCATAAACAGGTTTTGAGCGGCTTTTGTAATCGAATGGGTCTTTTCTACCTCGACGGCATAGCGTAGATGAAGCGTATTCATTGTTAATGTGAACCTGCCTTCATATTACAAGTAAAAAATGCACGGGTTGGGTGCCTTGCATAGATTGAGAGGAAGCGCGGATAATATTTTCCATAGCCCTCTGCGGTTTGTCATATTAATTATACATTACCCTCCTCTTTAAATCAATGTTAATATTATAACAAAGATTGCACAATGCCGCAGTCTTTCACCATGACAGCATGGTGTGCTTATGGTGTCCAGGCGGGTTGTGTGGGAACGATACGCTTGCACCTCCGTGCTTATGCCGACGTTTTGGGTCGGCATAAGCTGCGGAGAGCTTTTGCCGCTCCCGTTTGAGAAAGAAGGATAACTCATAACCCCTACAGCGGTGCAAAGCAGTATTTCCGTTCGGGTTTTTCTAATACTAATATCCGATTTAAAAGAGTATAAAAATCAAGTGAAAAGCTTTAATTTATGGATTTTCACGCGGATTTTTATCGACTCTTTTTGAGGAGATTAGTATAAGAATGCTAACAGCTTGCCTAAAACAGTTTCATCTCTTTTGGTGAGTTTACATTTACCACCGTTTACAGGCGGCTAAAAATATACTATAATAATGGAGGTAGAACCATGGCACGTTTTACATTACCGCGCGATATTTATTACGGTCCCGACGCCCTTGAAGAGCTTAAGAACCTGAAAGGGTATAAGCGAGCAATGATACTTACCGGCGGCAGCTCCATGAAGCGCGGCGGTTTTTTACAAAAGACCGAGGATATTTTAAAGAGCGTCGGCATTCAAACCACTCTGTTTGAAGGTATAGAGCCCGATCCTTCGATTGAGACCGTGTTCAAGGGCGCTAAGGCTATGCAGGATTTTGAGCCTGACGTGCTGGTTGCCATCGGCGGCGGTTCACCGCTTGACGCGGCAAAGGCGATGTGGGTTTTCTATGAGCACCCCGAGAAAACCTTCGATGATATTAAAACCCCGTTTACGATGCCTAAGCTTCGCAAAAAGGCCATTTTTGTTGCGATTCCTTCCACAAGCGGCACGGCGTCTGAGGTCACGGCGTTCTCGGTTATTACCGATTATTCCACCAACATCAAGTATCCCCTTGCGGATTTTGAGATTACCCCGGATATCGCGATTCTTGATACCACGATTCCGCTCACCATGCCCAAGATTTTAACGGCACACACCGGCATGGATGCGCTGACCCATGCAATTGAGGCATATGTTTCCACCGCCCGTTCGGAGTTTTCCGACGCGCTCAGCCTCAAGGCAATTTCGGATATTTTTGACACGCTGGTCGCTTCTTATCACGGCGACGCTGAGGCGCGGGGTACGATGCATATCGCCCAATGCCTTGCGGGCATGGCGTTTTCCAACGCTTTGCTTGGCATTGCACACAGCATCGCGCACAAAACAGGCGCGATGTTCGATATTCCCCACGGCTGCTGCAATGCAATTTTGCTGCCTCAGGTTATTGGCTACAACTCGAGGGTCTGCCTGAGCCGTTATGCGCAGATAGCAAGAGCAATCGGGCTGCCCGGCGCTACCGAAAAGCAGCTCGTAAACTCGCTTATCGATGCGATTAAGGAGCTTAACCGCAAGGTTGGTATCGCGCAGACCTACAAAGAGAACGGGGTAACCGACGAGCTGTTTTACGCAAAGATCGATGAAATCGCTAAAAACGCCGTGCTTGACCCTTGCACTGGATCAAATCCCCGCCCGATTGATAATGAAGCGATGAAAAAGGTCATTACCTGTGCGTTTACCGGCGAGGATATTACGTTTTAGGGCAATTGCCATAATCCAAAGGGATAAACGAAACCAAGAAACGGTTCGTTGTTGACATAGAGCAATAGACAAAAGAGAAGCTGTTCACAGCTTCTCTTTTGTTGCAATAATTCGTTAAGGGAATGGTTATGCAAATGTATGAAATTGTGACGAAAAAAGCGCTAAACCCAACCGTTGGTTTTATGGAGATTCTGGCGCCCCTAATCGCTAAAAAGGCGGAACCCGGGCAGTTCATCATTCTTCGCGTGGATGAAAGCGGGGAGAGGATACCCCTCACCATCGCGGATTTTGACCGCGAAAAGGGGACGGTTACGATCATATACCAAATCGTCGGCGCTACAACCCGCGCGCTGGACGCGCTTAGTGAAGGCGAATCCTTGCATGATTTCGTGGGACCGCTGGGGACGCCTTCGCATACAGAAGGCCTGAAACGGGTAGCGGTAATCGGCGGCGGCGTAGGCTGCGCCATTGCATACCCTGTCGCGAAAAAGCTCCATCAGCAAGGGGCAACCGTGCATTCGGTGGTCGGCTTTCGCTCCCAGGAGCTTGTAATCCTCGAAAAAGAGTTTTCTGCGGTAAGCGATAGGATGATAATAAAAACCGATGACGGTTCCTACGGCACCAAGGGACTTGTTACCGATGCTCTGCGTGAGCTGATAGAGAGCGGCGAGCAGTATGACGAGGTCATTGCCATAGGACCGCTGATTATGATGAAGTTTGTGGCGAAGCTGACAAAGGAGTATGGCATTAAAACCATGGTGAGCATGAACCCGATTATGATAGACGGAACAGGTATGTGCGGCGGGTGTCGCTTGACTGTAGGCGGCCAAACAAAGTTTGCCTGTGTGGATGGTCCTGATTTTGACGGTCATCTTGTGGATTTCGACGAGGCAATGGAGCGTTCCTCCATGTACCGTGACTTTGAGCGCAACCGTTACGAAGAAGCCTGCAACCTGTTTAAAAACGTGCAATAATATAGGATTTAAGTCCAAGGGTCATGCGAAACACCAATGCAAATTTGCAAACTTTACACACGCGGTATGGCGCTGAGTCGGAGTAGGCCCGCGCTCCCTGCTGCTTAGAATAAGGCGGCTTTCATACCGGAAAGGAACGGTCAACTAACATGCCTAACATGTCACAAAATAAAAACCACATGCCGGTGCAGGAGCCGGAGCTTCGCAGCCATAATTTTGAGGAGGTCGCACTGGGGTACTCCCAAGAGCAGGCCGTTGACGAAGCGGAGCGATGCCTTAATTGCAAGCATAAGCCCTGTATCAGCGGATGCCCGGTCGCAATCGATATTCCCGGCTTTATTACCCGCGTGAAGGAACGGGATTTTGAAGGCGCTTACGCGGTACTCAATCAATCAACCTCTCTGCCCGCTGTATGCGGACGCGTATGCCCGCAGGAGACCCAATGCGAAAGCAGGTGTGTACGCGGGGTAAAGGGAGAGCCGGTGGCAATCGGCCGTCTGGAGCGCTTTGTGGCCGATTACCACATGGCTCACCATACCGCTAAGCCCGAAATTCCCGCGCAAAACGGACACAGGGTTGCCGTCGTCGGCGCGGGCCCCTCCGGGCTCACCTGCGCTGGCGATCTTGCAAAGCTCGGGTATAAGGTTACGGTGTTTGAGGCGCTGCATATGGCAGGGGGCGTACTGGTTTACGGCATTCCGCAGTTTCGTCTGCCCAAAGAGATTGTGCAAAAAGAGATCGACAACCTAACCGCCATAGGGGTGACGGTTCTCACTAACATGGTTATCGGCAAGGTGCTGTCGGTAGACGAGCTGTTTGAGCAGGGCTTTGAGGCGGTATTTATCGGCTCTGGGGCGGGTCTGCCGCGGTTTATGAATATTCCGGGTGAAAACCTTAAGGGTGTTTACTCCGCCAATGAGTTTTTGACTCGGGTTAACCTCATGAAGGCTTACCGAAATCAATCCGCTACCCCCATTCAAAACGCGAAAAGCGTAGCTGTCGTGGGCGGCGGCAATGTGGCCATGGATGCCGCCCGCTGCGCAAAGCGTTTGGGGGCAGAAACCGTGTACATCGTTTACCGCCGTTCCGAGGCGGAAATGCCGGCCCGCCTAGAGGAGGTCGAGCACGCCAAGGAAGAGGGCATTATCCTTAAGGTTTTGACTAATCCGACGGAGATTACGGGCAGCGAGCATAAATATGTAAACGGCATGAAATGCGTTGAAATGGAGCTGGGAGAGGCGGATGCGTCAGGACGCCGCAGCCCTGTGGTTAAGGAAAACTCGGCGTTTACACTGGATGTGGACTGTGTGATTATGTCCATCGGGACGTCACCAAACCCGTTGATCCGCAACACCACAGAGGGACTCAGTACCAACAGGCATGGCTGTATTATCACAGAGGAGGAAACCGGTCTTACCTCCCGCCCAGGCGTCTATGCCGGCGGAGATGCCGTAACAGGGGCAGCCACGGTTATTTTAGCAATGGGTGCCGGAAAAAATGCGGCAAAGGCAATAGACGAGTACATTAAACAGAAGCGTGCTTAACGAAAAAATGCTTTTGGCTCCTATTAACCCGGGAATAGTAATCGAGGCTGTTCGATTTTTCGGACAGCCTTTATTTAATTTCCTGCTCCATATCCTTAAAATACTTTGCCTCAAAAAAGTCAAACAGGGAGATATCCAGTCCGTCACACAGTTTTTTTAAAGTCACAATCCCAACGTCCTTTCGCTTATGATTCAACACGCTGTATATTGTTGATGGAGTGACGCCCGACAAATTGGCCAATTTATTCAAGCTAATACTCTTTGCTTCACATAGTTCCAGTAATCTGCGAATAACCAGTCGTTTCGTATCCATTTCGGTCTCCTTGTCTTTATGACTTCGCAGGTCTCATAGCTTTGAAAAGTTTCATCCGATGTAACAAACGAGTTTCATGATTAAATAAGTGCGAGTCTCGTTTAGGGGTTTGAGCGATATTTTACGGTAAAACTGCATAAAACCAACGCACTGTCATAGCTTTTGCATAATATGTCGCATATACGTCAATAGTATCAACTTATGTGCGGATGAGTATACGCTATTGCGTTTATAGATGAATTTTGATATGATTGGATTTAGAAGTATTTATGGTTGTTTTGTAGAATTTTGTAGAAAGTTGTGCTTTTAACAAAAGTTAAAATATTTCTGCTCGGCTACTTGTTATAACAAGAAAAAAAAGGTATGATATGCGAAGAAACGATATATTTTGCTTTCCAACTTCCAACCGTAAATGGTTTTTGTGCCGCTTTTGATGTGAAATATCGATATAATCAGTGAATTATTTACTATTATGTAGCAAGACAACCTGTTAGGCACTGCAACCTGACGTCACAACATAAAGCAAAACTCATGGTAATTTTACCGGCTGCCATCTACACGCGTCGTGTTTTGGTTTCTCTGTGTTAGATATTACTGTGCGTATTCATATCAGCAGGATATTTTGCTCTGATTAAGCGGCTTTGTTTACTAAAAGCGAAGCGACATTAACACACCACTAACGCAGCCAGTATCAATATGGCGGAACGGAGGCTCATATGTACAAGGTGCTTTTGGTGCTGAGAGGGAAGAAGGACTGTATGCAGTTTTGCGCTATGGACGCAATTAAGCAGCAAGAAAGCTTTTCTGTCGAACATCAAGTTAAAACGGGCGGGGAGGCGATAGCTTATCTGGACACGCATCCAGTCGATTTGGTGATAGCCGATACGACGCTAACCGATATGAGCGGGTTAATGCTGTTAAAAACGATTTTACATAAGGGCATGGCGGACGCTGTGATTCTTTTTGGCGGGCGGTCTGACTCGAACCTGGCAAGGCAAAGCCTGATGTTCGGCGCCTTCGATTATATGATCCGGCCGTTTGATAACCTGCGCCTTGAGGATATGCTCAAGCGTGCTTGCAGTTATCTGGATGAAAAAAAGAAGAACAAGGAGCGTATAGATAACCTGGTACGCATTGTTCTTGATAAGGTAAGCTATTATTACCCAAAAGCACAGGTCGCCCAGATTATCCTGCATATTGGCTCTGGGAGTGAAGAGGCGCAGCGCGAAACCGTTTCTATGATTACCCAGACACGAAGGGCGCTGGATAATGACATCTATAAGGTATCGCTTATTATATGCCATTGTATGCACGAGATTATCTGCCGGGTTTTTTATCAAAACAACTGGATGCATCAGTTTTTGCGCCAGCAGGATCTGTTTGAATTATGCGCTATGGAGTATGAGGACTGGCAGTCCCTCACCAATATGGCGGAAGAGATTTCCCTGCGCCTTTGTAACTGTATTCGCTCTCTTGCCCTTAAGCATGTGGAGAATACTACCATTCGCAGGTTGGCGGAGTATGTGACAGCTCACCTGGATAAGGAGCTGTCGTTGGAGTTCTTGTCCGAAAAGCTCTATATCAGCAAGACCTACCTCAGCGAGCTGTTTAAAGCCAAGACGGGCTGCGCCATAACCGAGTATCTGACTCGGGTGAAGATGGAAAAGGCGCGAAACATCATTATAACTAAGCAGCTAAAGACCAAGGAGGTTGCTTCCATGTTAGGGTATAAGGACTTTGTGTACTTTTCGAAGATATACAAGAAATATTGGGGCACTCCTCCCGGCAAGCTGATGAAAGCGCAGGACGAAGATTTCGAAATAATATAGGAGATTTTCGTCACGATTATCGGAAATATTTCTGCCAAAAACATATATTAATCTATGGAATTATGTGCTGGTAGGTTATATAATAGATACTGCTCATATTTGTATGTTTTTTACGAAAAGCCCCTTTTCGGGCGGTGCAAACTATCAAATCTCAGCTTATAATTATATAACAAGGTTCGTATCGAAATTTGGCGAATGGCTTATAAGAGATTGATTGTTTCTATTATTTTCGGTATTAAATATTAGTCAAACAGCAGCTTTTTTTGGATTTCCAATCCGCACCCGACTACAGGATAAGCCGTGAAAAGATAAAATTTACCATATCGTTAAAGGAAGTGCGGATTTTTGAAAACTATTGGAGCAAAGCTTGCGGTTTTGTTTATAATGAGTATTGTTATCAATGTATTTATCGCAATTGGAGTCACCTTTTCTGGCACCAACATGATTGTTGATGAGGTTCTGGAGAAAGACACGCGCGTGGGCATTGATGCTTACAATGAATTTATTGAGGTCAAAAAAAACTCCGCCATGGCGCTTTCGAAAGCAATGGCAATTGATTTGCAGGTACGCTCGGGAATTGAGGATGGAAGCAAACATCAGGTTATCACCAGTGCAAAATCCTTAAAAACCAAGCTGGTTTCGGATGTGGACTTTATAACAATTCTGGATGTCAACGGAGTGGTAATTGGCAGAACGCACAGCGATAAAAGCGGAGATTCGATTGCGGCGCAAAAGACGGTGTCAAGCGCTTTAAAAGGAAACCCGCTGAGCTTGGTCGAGGTTGGAGTGGGAGAGATAAAGTTTTCAATTCGCTCCACGGTTCCTGTAAAAAACTATGAGGGTAAGATTATCGGCGCTATTTCAACAGGGTACGATTTGTCGAATGCGAAGTACCTGGATGACTTAAAAATTGCTACCGGCTGCGATTTGACGATTTTTCTTGGCGATGAACGGTTTAACACCACCATTGTGAAGGATGGGCAAAGGCAGGTCGGCACAAAAATCGGCGATATTGTTAAAAAGACTACTCTGCAGGATAAGCAGCGTTTTTCCGGTGAAACTCTGGTGCTCGGCGAGAAGTATTATACGGTATACGAGCCGCTTTTAGATGAGGAGCAAAACGTAACCGGAGCGATTTTTGCGGGCAAGATGATAGAAGACGTGAGATCAGTGCAGGCGCAGGTTTTGATAATTGCAGTCTCAGTCAATGTTCTTGCCGCCGCATTAATGGTACTATTATTAATATCTATCAGCAAAAAAATGTTAACCATGCCGCTGAAAAGGATGGCAGGTGCCGCTATAGAGTTGTCCCGCGGAAATCTCCATGCCGAGTTTACATCCTATCAAACGAAGGATGAGATTGGGGAGCTTTCCAGAGCGCTGGAATCCACGGTGATGACGCTGCGTCACTACATACTGGATATTTCAGAGCAGCTCATTAAAATATCCAAGGCGGATATTTCGTCTGAAATCACGGAGGATTACAGTGGCGATTTTCTGCCCATTAAAGAGGCTATGGAAACGATTGTAAGCGGCCTTAATGTTATTATGCAAAACGTCACGCGATCCGCTCAGGAGGTTAACGCGGGCGCAAAGCAGATTTCCGACGGTGCGCAGACGCTTTCCTACGGCGCGACCAAACAAGCAAGCTCCATTCAGGAGCTTTCCGCGTCGATTATGGAGGTTTCTGAGCAGATTCGAGAAAATGCGGAATCAGTACGCAAAGCGGGCGAATATGTAGATGCGGCCGGCGGCGGCGTGCGCAGAAGCAATGAATTTATGCAGGAAATGCTTGAGGCGATGGAGGACATTAAGCGTTCATCCAGCCAAATTAACGGAATAATTAGAATGATTAACGATATTGCGTTTCAAACAAACATACTTGCACTCAACGCGGCGGTAGAGGCGGCGAGAGCAGGTGCTGCGGGCAAGGGCTTTGCCGTTGTAGCCGATGAGGTTCGAAACCTGGCCGCGAAATCTTCCGATGCAGTACAGCAAACTGCGGCGCTTATCGAGCAATCAGGAAAATCTGTGGCAAGAGGATCCAGAATCGTTCAAAACACCGCGAGTGAACTGGAGCAGGTTGGCAGCAACGCAATATTGGTAGAGGATGCCATGGGCAAAATTGATGCTGCCACAGCCGCTCAGACCTCCGCAATCGCCCAAATTACCCAAGGGGTAGAGCAGATCTCTGCCGTGGTGCAAAACAATTCCGCTACTGCGGAGGAGAGCGCGGCGGCCAGCGAGGAGCTCTCGGCCCAGTCTGAGACACTGACTAAAGTAATATCCTCCTTCCGTTTAAAGGACGAGGGGTTCCTTAGCTGATTTAGCGCTACCGATTTCTCAGAAGCTCTATCATGAAATTGGTCTCAAGCTACCGAAAACGATTCACAGCATTCACAATATTTACACCTCCCCGCATATGATGAAATATGCGGGGAGGTGTTTCGTATGGGTTTTGGAATTGCCTTGGGCGGGGGCGGTACGCGCGGCGCGGCGCATGTGGGGGTGCTGCTGGCTCTTCATGAGGAAGGACTGGTGCCTCAATCCGTAGCGGGAACCAGTGCCGGCGCAATCGTTGGCGGACTGTATGCCGCTGGACATACGCCGGAGCAGCTCAAAAAAATGGTGTATAATCTGACCCAAAACGGCAGGCTGCTGATGGATTTTGACATCATAGGAATCCTCAAAGGAGTCGCGCAGATTATGACTCGCAAAGAGCTGACTCTATCCGGGCTGATGAAGGGGGAGCGGTTGCTGGAGTTTCTCATAAAAGAAACCGGGGGCATCTCCATCTCGGATTGTTCCATGCCAGTCGTGATTCCTGCGGTAGATTTATCAAGCGGACGAACCATTGCCTATACAAACAAAGCGGCGGGAAAACCGCGGATTTTGGATATCCTGTGGCGTGACAGCGTCATATTGGGGGAGGCATGCTCCGCCTCCGCTGCCGTACCCATCGCCTTTCGCCCCAGAAAAATCGGGAAATATACCCTGTTGGATGGCGGATTGACGGATAATCTGCCGGTATCGCTGCTTGCGGCGGCGGGAGAGAACAGCATTTTAGCGGTGGATATTTCGGAAAGCTATGAACCGCCCGAAAAGGAGAACATCCTGGAAATTGCGTCTCATTCGCTGTCAATCATGGGCAAGCGCCTTCGCCAATGCGCAGGGCAGGGCGAGCGGCTGCTGCTTAACATAAAGCTGCCGGAAAACACTAATTTTTTGGATTTTTCGCATATGACAAACACCATGCGCGTTGGCTACGAAGCCGCAAAGCACATGATGCCGGTTATGCGAGCGCTGTTAACTTAATCCCGTTAGCTCAACCGTATAGAATAGGAAAGCGTTACCTACGGCCTTGCTTTCGTTTCAAGACTTGCTGCAAAGCGAGTCTTTTTTATGCAGTTATCGGATAATTACAAGCAACTGAGCTTTGATGGCGTTCGCGAAGAAATTCTTACAGCGGTAGTAGTTCTTTTTGTATGACTCTCATTATTTCTGTGAAACATACAAGATAACGAGTAATTTGTGCTTGCATTCTTTACGCTTTTGCGGTATAATAGCAAAAATTTAGATAGGGATAAGGTCAATTACCATCAGCGTAAGCCCATTGTTATTTATATGTAGTCCGTTCCCGAACCATCAAGGAAGGCGCTACGCAAATATAACGCCGCGCGGCGGGGGCTGTGAACATAATTGACGAATAATACCCTTAAAAGGAGCGAAATGCAATGGCGCATTATTATGGCGAACCCTCTCGTACCTTTAGTGAGTACCTGTTGGTTCCGGGGTATTCCTCCGATAAATGCATTCCGGCGAATGTATCGTTAAAAACTCCCGTAGCAAAATTCAAAAAGGGTGAAGAACCGCCGCTTTCCATGAACATTCCGCTTACCTCCGCGATTATGCAGTCGGTTTCCGACGACAAAATGGCGGTAGCGCTTGCGAAGGAGGGCGGCATTTCGTTTATTTTCTGCTCCCAGTCTATTGAAGGCCAGGCGGCAATGGTGGCTCGCGCCAAGGCGTACAAAGCTGGCTTTGTGGTCAGTGACTCCAACATCTCCCCCGAGGCGACGCTTGCCGATATTTTAGTGCTAACCGAAAAGACCGGGCATTCGACCATCGCCGTTACGACAGACGGCACAGAAAACGGCAAGCTCTTGGGGATCGTAACCAGCCGGGATTATCGTGTGAGCCGCATGTCGCCCGATTTAAAGGTCAAGGAATTTATGACACCCCTAGAATCCCTGGTTTACGCGCCAAAAACGACCACACTCAAAGAGGCCAACGACATTATATGGGATCACAAGCTGAACTCACTGCCCATTTTGGATGACGACGGCAAGTTGCTGTACATGGTCTTTCGCAAGGATTATTCCTCGCATAAGGAAAACCAGCTGGAATTATTGGACTCATCCAAACGGTATGTGGTAGGCGCGGGCATAAACACCCGAGATTATGCCGAGCGTGTTCCCGCGTTGATTGAGGCGGGCGCGGATGTTTTATGCATCGACTCCTCCGAAGGGTTTTCGGAATGGCAAAAGATTACCATAGGGTATATTCGAAAGCAATACGGCGACAAGGTAAAGGTTGGCGCGGGAAATGTGGTGGATAAGGAAGGCTTTCTGTTCCTTGCGGAGGCGGGCGCCGATTTTATCAAGATTGGTATTGGCGGCGGTTCCATCTGCATTACCCGCGAACAGAAGGGCATCGGGCGCGGACAAGCGACCGCGACCATTGAGGTTGCCGCCGCCCGTGACGAGTACTATAAAAAAACCGGTGTCTATATTCCAATCTGCTCGGATGGGGGTATTGTGTATGATTATCATATGACCCTTGCCCTCGCCATGGGCGCGGATTTCTTGATGCTCGGCCGCTATTTCTCGCGTTTTGACGAAAGCCCCACCAACAAAGTGAACATCAACGGCACCTATATGAAGGAGTATTGGGGTGAGGGCTCCAACCGCGCGCGCAATTGGCAGCGCTATGATCTGGGCGGTTCACAAAAGCTCTCCTTTGAGGAGGGTGTCGATTCCTATGTTCCATACGCGGGCAGCTTAAAGGACAACGTCGGTCTTTCCCTGAGCAAGGTGCGCTCGACAATGTGCAACTGCGGCACGCTGACCATACCGGAGCTGCAAAGCAATGCCAAAATCACCCTTGTATCCGCAACCAGTATTGTGGAAGGCGGCGCGCACGATGTGGTACTTAAGGACAGCACCGTGACGCTTTACAACAAATAATGCAATTCTCCGATGGAGTATTGCGCAACATATAATAAAAGAAGCGTCCCATTCCGGGACGCTTCTTTTATTATATAGGCTTAAAATAGTATTCCACAAATCCCATGTTCAATGAAAGTATTATTAGACCAACTGGCTATAAGGAATAGATATCCGTGCCCTTTAATAGCTCCACACCATGCGCTTCAAACGTTTCACAGGCCTTTTGGTTATCCTCAAGGCGTAAAATTACATACGCGGTTTCCCCTTTGCGGCTTACAAAGGCATACATATATTCCACGCCAATCCCTGCGTCAAAGAGGAGGTTCAGTGCACTGGAAAGCCCGCCGGGCTTATCCTCGATGCCGATTGCGATTACCTGCGTCAGCGAAACGGCAAAGCCCGCATCCTTTAAGGAGCGTTCCGCCTCGTCCGGATTGTTGACAATCAGCCGCAAAATGCCAAAATCGGTGGTGTCGGCGATGGATAGCGCGCGGATGTCGATGCCGCGCTGTTCAAGAATCTGCGTAATTTCATTAAGACGCCCGGGCTTATTCTCCACAAAAACTGAAAGCTGCCTGATATACATGCTTATCCCTCCGTCGCTAATTCATGGGGTAACGCGTCGGTTGCCTTGCTTTTATATTGCCTTGGGCTTATTATACCATGGTTTACCATAGAATGCGAGGGCTAAAGGCGTGAGCCGAAAACAGGGTAACGGATAGTGTTAGAGCTTGCGGTTATCAATCACCCGCTTCGCCTTCCCCTCCGAACGGGCAATGGTTTTAGGCTCCACAAGGCGCACCTTGGAAGAAATGCCCAATATGGACTCCACAGCCCCGCGAATCCGTCGCTCCTGCTCCTCAATATGGCGGACGGCGTCCGAGAACATCTCGTTTGACATCTCCACCAAAATCTCAAGCGTATCCAGGTTATCGGTGCGGTCAACTATCAGCACATAGTGCGGTGCGGTCTGCCCCAGTGAAAGCAGTACACTTTCCACCTGGGAAGGGAACACGTTCACGCCCCGGATAATCAGCATATCATCCGTTCTGCCGCAAGGCTTGGTCATCTTCACAAAAGTTCTGCCGCAGGAGCAGGTTTTGCGTGTGAGGGAGGCAATATCCCGCGTGCGGTAACGCAAAAGCGGCAGGGCTTCCTTGGTTATGGCGGTAAACACCAGCTCGCCCTGTTCGCCGTCAGGCAGTGGGCGGCCGGTATCGGGATCGATGATTTCGGCGATAAAATGGTCCTCGTTAATATGCATTCCGGTCTGTTCGCTGCACTCAAAGGATACGCCCGGCCCCATAACCTCCGACAAACCGTAGATATCATAAGCCTTGATGCCCAGTAGCTCCTCAATCTGCTTTCTCATGTTCTCGGTCCACGGCTCTGCGCCGAAGATACCCGATCTAAGCTTAAGCTGGGATGTGTCATGTCCCATTTCCTTCAATGTTTCCCCCAAAAATAGAGCGTAGGATGGGGTGGCGCATAGAATGGAGGAGCCGTAGTCCAGCATAATTTGAATTTGACGCTGGGTATTGCCGGTAGAAACGGGAATGACCGATGCGCCCAGCGCCTCCGCGCCGTAGTGCATACCAAGGCCACCTGTAAAAAGACCGTAGCCATAAGCAATATGGACAAAATCCTTTGGGGTTCCGCCCGCCGCAGCCAGTGACCGCGCGGTAATCTGCCGCCAAACGTCAATATCGTTTTTGGTGTAGCCCACCACTGTTTGCTTGCCGGTCGTGCCCGAGGAGGCGTGAATACGCACAATCTCGTCCATAGGTACGGCAAACATGCCGTAAGGGTAGTTGTCCCGCAAATCCTGCTTTACGGTAAAGGGGAGCTTCGAAAGATCCTCAATGCTGCGAATATCATCCGGCGTCACACCCAGTGCATCCATTTTTGCTTTGTAATAAGGAACGTTTTGGTACACCCTGCGCACGGTTTGGGAAAGCCGGAGGGATTGCAGGCTGCGCAGCTCATGAAGCGGGGCGGTCTCAATCTCAGGGGTCAGGTAGTGCTCCTGCATGGTCAAATCAGTCCTTTCTTGTGCAATACCGCACTATTGTGCCGTTACAGCCGCGTTGCGGCCAATCTCGAACGCCCTGCGGTTGAGCTCGCGGAATTTTTCGGGGACGCATTCTTCAATCGCCTCAAACCATACCGCTTCGTCAATCTCCATATGGTTTGAAAGCACACCCATCAGCACAACGTTAACTGCCTTGGAATTGCCCGCCTCTATGGCGAGGTCCAGGGCATCCACCTGTACTGTGTTTATGGAAAGAGCCTTAAGCTTTGGGATGATATCATCCGGGTAAGCCGCCGCGCCCGTGATTACCGGCATGGGGTCAATGCGCTGGCTATTCACAATCATCGTTGCGTCATTTTTTAAATATGCAATATACCGCGCGGCCTCCAGCAGCTCAAACGCGATAATCCAATCCGCCTCGCCCAGCTCAACGGTAGGGGAATATACCTTATCGCCGTATTTAACGTAGGTTACCACCGAACCGCCTCGCTGAGACATGCCGTGAACCTCCGAGACCTTTACGTCATAGCCCTCTGCAAGCAGCACATGGCCAAGCAGCCTGCTGGCAAGCAGCGAGCCTTGACCTCCCACGCCCACAATCATGATGCTTTTTGTTTGACTCATCACTTATCACCGTTCCTTATTGGATTTCAGCGAACAAACTGGTTTTCAGCGATTATTCATCTGCCGTTATCGCATCAAACGAACAGATACTTGCGCAAAGACCGCAGCCAACGCATAAAGTCTGGTCAATTGAGGCCTTGCCCTCCTTTAACCGAATGGAAGGGCAGCCTATTTTAAAGCAGGCACGGCAGGCACGGCATTTTTCTCGGTTGATAAACAGGGGCTCTCCATGCTTGACGGATTTTAAAAGCGCACACGGCCTCCTTGCGATGACAACCGAGGGTTCCTCCGCCGCAAGCTCCTCTTTGATTACGGAAACGGCAGCTTTGATTTGATTGGGATCAACAACGCGCACCCGACGGATCCCCACAGCCTTGCACAGAGATTCCAGGCAGATTTTGGCGGTTGGGTCCCCTTTGATGGTAAGGCCGGTTGTTGGGTTCTGCTGATGCCCGGTCATTCCGGTGATGGAGTTATCAAGTATCAAAACCGTCGAAACGCCCTGATTGTACGCGATGTCGATAAGCCCCGTAACACCGGAATGGATGAATGTGGAATCTCCAATCACCGCTACGCTGGTTCTTGCGCTCTCCGTGCCGCGAGCCTTGTTAAAGCCGTGCAGCCCGGAGATGGACGCCCCCATGCAGATGGTGGTATCCAGAGCATTCAGCGGCGGCGCCGCACCCAGCGTGTAGCAGCCAATATCGCCAAACACCGTTACCCCCAGCTTGTTGAGGGAATAAAACAGCCCGCGGTGCGGACAGCCCGGACACATAACGGGCGGGCGAACCGGAACGTTTTCACCGAACGACTTAGTGTTTACTGTTTCACCCAGCAGCTTTTCTCGAACCAGAAGCTGCGAATATTCGCCCATATAGGGAAAAAGCTCCTTGCCCGTAACGACAAGCCCCAGCTTTTTGCAATGGGTTTCGATAAAGTCATCAAGCTCCTCCACCACATACAGCGTATCTACGGTCGAAGCAAACTCCTCAATCATCCTGACGGGAAGCGGGTATACCATTCCAAGCTTCAGGTAACTGGTTCTCTCGCCCAGCGCCTCCTTGGCAAACTGGTAGGCAATACCTGAGGTAATGATTCCAATGGAGGTATCGTGAATCCCCATCATGTTAACAGACGCCGTCTCGGCATACTCCTGTAGTTTGAGGGTGCGTTCCTCCACCGCCACATGCTTTGCCCGCGCGAAGCCGGGCATCATCACATATTTTGCGGGGTCTTTTCTATACTCCTTAAGCGTCACAGTCGGACGGCCGCTGGTTTGCAGAATGCTTTGGGAGTGCGAAACCCTGGTGCTGAGCCGAAGCAATACCGGCGTATCATACCGCTCGGAAAGCTCAAAGGCAAGCTTTGTGTACTCCTTGCACTCGCTGGAATCGGAGGGCTCAAGCATGGGTAGCTTTGCGGCCATGGCGTAATGTCGGCTGTCCTGCTCATTTTGCGAGGAGTGCATCCCGGGGTCATCCGCCACGGCTATCACCAGCCCCGCGTTTACACCCGTATAGGACGCGGTAAACAGGGGGTCGGCCGCCACGTTAAGCCCTACATGCTTCATCGCGCAGAACGCGCGCGCTCCGCCGATGGAAGCCCCCAACGCCGCCTCGCAGGCCACCTTTTCATTGGGTGCCCATTCGCAGTATATTTCGTCGTATTGGCAGGCGTACTCGGTAATCTCTGTGCTGGGGGTTCCCGGATAACTTGAAACCACGGTAACCCCTGCCTCATACAATCCCCTGGCAACTGCCTCATTGCCCAGCATTAAACCTTTCACTGGTGATGATCCTCCTTTGTGTTTCGCAAATCCCATACGCGTTTTGCCTTACCCTGAAACCGTTCCAGCGATTTCGGTTCGGCGAGAGAAACCTTCGCGTCAATGCCCAGCACCGTTTTCAGCTTGGAACGTATGGTTTGCTGGAGCCGCTCAAGCTCCGAGTATTTTTCAAGCAG
Organism: Bacillota bacterium; assembly: GCA_023433405.1. GTDB lineage: Bacteria > Bacillota > Clostridia > Oscillospirales > Ruminococcaceae > Acetanaerobacterium. Next base: position 79,869 of record JAEZCT010000015.1, read on the forward strand.
CGCGGTATCCATAAGTTCCACCCTTACTTCAAGGGTATCCATATAGCCCTCACAACGCACAATCAGCTGGTAATGTCCGCCCACCTGCGGGCAGGAAACGAGCACGCTCTCAATCTGCGACGGGAACACGTTTACGCCGCGTATTTTGAGCATATCGTCGGTACGCCCCATAATCTTATCCATACGCGCATGGGTTCTGCCGCAGGCGCAGGGCTCGTAGTTCAGTCGTGTTATATCCTTAGTGCGGTAACGCAAAACGGGAAAGCCCTCTTTGGTGATAGTGGAGATGACAAGCTCTCCCACCTCACCCTCTTTCAGGGGCTGACCGGTAACACTGTCGATAATTTCGGGCAGAAAATGATCCTCCGCTATGTGCATCCCGGCGCGGTGCTCACATTCGCCCGAAACGCCCGGCCCCATCAGCTCGCTCATGCCATAGTTGTCGGTGGCAAAAAGCCCCCATGCCTCCTCAATTTTATCACGCATTTCAAGGGAACAGCCCTCTGAGCCGAACAACCCCAGCCGAACCTTAAAATCCTCTTTGCGAAGCCCCATTTCCCGGGCAATCTCCGACATATACAGCGCGTAAGAGGGGGTGGATACCAAAGCGGTGGCACCAAAATCCTTCATCAGCATCAGGTTCTTTTCGGTGTTGCCGCTGGAGGTTGGCACCACGGTGGACCCGATTCGTTCAAGCCCGTAATGCAGTCCCAGCGCACCGGTGAACAGTCCGTACCCAAAGGCAATATGTACAAGATCCTCCTCCGTCGCACCCGCCGCAACCACAAGGCGTGCCACCACATCGCTCCATACCTCAAGGTCACTTTTTGTGTACCCCACGACGGTAGGCTTGCCCGTGGTGCCGGAGGAGGCGTGGATGCGCACAATTTTGCGAATGGGTGCCGCGAACATCCCAAACGGGTAGGTGTCACGAATATCCTCCTTGGTTGTAAACGGAATATGCCGTAGGTCATCCAGCGAATGAATACGGTCGGGTGTCAGCCCGGCATCCTCAAACCGTTTGCGGTACAGCGGTACAGTCTGGTAGCAGTGGCTGGCAACCCATTTCAGCCGGGTAAGCTGCATTGCGCTCAGCTGAGCTCTCCCCATCGTTTCTATGTCTTTTTGCCAAAACATCAAACATCCTCCATTACCCGATCCTATTAATCAGAAAATACTCAATATTCCTATAAGAACGAAATACTTATAATTGGATAACAGTATAATACTAAACCACCCGAAACCAGGCGGTTTAGTATCGTTACACGATAATTGATGATTTACGATAAAATCTGGGTGAAAACTGCATCAATAGGCTTATCCGCTCTGCTCAAGGCTAAACCTTGGCTTGGGCAGTTTGCAAGGTATATTCCTTGTCGTAAAATCTGTTTTTGGCTTCATGCTCCCCATCGCTTTGGCGCCTGTTGAGCTTAGTGCCAATAAAGCAGGCGGCGAAGGATGCAAGAATTGCCGCCACGCCAAAAACGGGAGCGTTTGCGGATTTAAAGCCCGAAAATGCCGCGAGTGTGATGCAAACAAACGGCCCGGTTACCATACCGGCCCACGCGCCGGCCCTGTTAATCCCTTTCCAATACAGCGAAAGCAGGTAAGGGGCAAAAAACGCGCCCGCAACACTTCCCCACGAAAACGCCATTAGCGTCAAAATGGGGGATTTAAAGGAGGCGATAAGATAAGAAGCGCCTATAAAAATAAGACAGAGCAGACGGGTCACCAGTAGAGTTCTCTTTTTATCCATCGTCTTAAACACGGAGGATTGGAGAATGTCGATGGAAATTGCGGAGCAGGAGGTCAGTGTGATGCCCGACAGGGTGGATACCGACGCGGAAAGCACCAGTACCAGTACAACACCCAGCAAAACCGAGGGCAGCGTTCTCACAAGAACCTGTGGAATCATAACATCGTAGTTGACCGCACCGTTTACCCTTGGCACCTCGTTAAAAAACAAATGGGTGAGCGAACCGATAAAGTATGCTCCCACCGCAATCAGCGTACAAAACACGGTGGAGATGACCGTTCCTGTTTTGACGCTCTTCTTGTCGGCAATGCCATAGTATTTATGTACCATCTGGGGCAGTCCCCAGCTTCCAAAGCTGGTCAGCAGCACAAGGCTCCCTACCCCTACAAGGATATTCCAGGGTGAGCCTCCCACATTCTGAGCCGCCATTTTATCATACACCCGCATTACGCCGCCGGAAAGGGAACCTACGTCGTCCGAGCCGGTTACAAAGAAAATCATTGCCAGCACGCCGCCGATCATAATAATGCCCTGAATCAAATCCGCTGTAAGGGATGCGACATAACCGCCCGCCACCAAGTATACCGCGGCAATCACCGCGATGCCCAGCATGGCAAGGTGATAATCTATGCCCAGTACCTCCTCGCACAGGTAGCTTAGCCCCGAATACACCGATGCCGAATAGGGCGTCATAAAGAAAAAGATGATAATGGCGGCATAAATTTTCATGCCTTTGCTTGCAAAACGCTGCTCGAACAGTTGGGGCATGGTCTTGATTTTCAGCCGTCTTGTCACATCCCGGGTGCGTTCGGCAAGCACCTTCCACGCTAAAAAAGCGCCGAACAGGGCATTGCCCAAGCCAATAGCCAGCGCCCAAAGCCCAAAATCCCAGCCGGAGCGGCCTGCATAGCCGATAAATATTACCGCAGAAAAATAGGTTGTCCCATACGCGAATGCGCTAACCCACGGTCCAGCGCTGCGCCCTCCCACAACAAAATTGGTCAGGGAGTCCGCTTTTTTCGCGCTAATGATACCTACCGCAACCATGAGAAGAAAATAAACCGCAAGGATTATCCAGATTGCCATAGTAACCATCCGTTCCGCCGGAAAGGACCCGGCACTGTTTATCGTAAATCCACCGTTCTACGGTGCTTAATGATGCCGCGCAATTTAACGCATTAAAGCCATATTGCTTTAAATTGGCACGATATTATAATCATACGATAGCGCTATAAAAACGTCAATGGAACAAAGCAACGAAACAAACCGGCTAAATTTTGTGCAAATGCACTAAGATAAGACGTGTTCCGTGAATATTTTTAATCCAATAAGGATAAGCATAACCCCGCCGAATATTTCCGCTTTATCCTTTAGTAATCTTCCGAAGCGGCTGCCAAACAATGCGCCGGTAAAGCAAAGGACGAAGGTTACAAAGGCAATCATGGTGCTTGCGTAAAGAATGCTTACGTTTATTGCAGCAAGCCCAACCCCCACAGCCAGTGCGTCGATGCTTGTTGCAAATGCTTGAACCAGAACGGTTTTAATGGTTAAGCTTCCCCTTTGGCGTTGCTCCGGTGTCTGGTCAAAGGCCTCCGCAATCATTTTTACTCCCAAGCCGCCCAGCAAAATCAAAGCAATCCAATGGTCAAACTGAACAATTGCAGAAGCAAAAGCCTGACCGGCCATCCAGCCGAAGCAGGGCATGGCGCCCTGCGCAAACGCAAATAGGGCAGAGCAGCCGAATGCGGTCATAAAAACCCGCGACTTGCGCTGACATCCCCCTGCACAGACCCCGTTGCTGACCGATACAGCAAAGGCATCCATCGCTACTGCCACTGACATTAAAAATAGTGTCAACTGACTCAAGCCCTCATTCATCCTCTCCACAGCGTGACAGCAGCCCTAAAATTAGCTTCAGCGGCTGGAATACCATTCAATACATTACCGATATTTTGAGATAAGGCGCTAATTGTTAGGAGAATCCGCGCCGACAAAAGCACTTTTCGTCATGAACTGCGACAATATTTACAGAAACTTAATTGAATTGACCATATAAATACAGTAAAATCATATTCGTAATAGCCAAGGTAAGGCACCCAAGGTTTGTACGATGCAATACTATTATCCGATAAAAATGTGGGACTTGTTATTAAGAATTTGCGTCAAAACCCATTAAGCTTTTGACTTTTTATATCTCTTTTTATCAGAAGATAGTATAACCGGCAATAGAAGAGTAGGACTTTAAGACAACGCTAAATTTTAATAAAGGGTGATGAGTTGTTCGGTTATATCAGGCCGCTTAAGCCGGAGCTGAAGATTAAGGATTACGAAACCTACCGTTCGGTATATTGCGGACTATGCAAGGAATTAGGGAGGGGCTACGGTCCGTTTGCGCGGCTGACGCTCAACTACGATTTTACCTTTTTAGCGCTTCTGATGCTCGCGCTGGACGAATCGGAATCCTGCGCAAAACGGGAGCGGTGTATTGTCCACCCGTTCTCCAGGCGCCTATGCTGCCAAAGCGGCGAGGCGTTGACACTGACTGCGGACGCCGCAATGCTGATGGTTTATTATAAAAACCTGGATAATTTGCGCGACGGGAGTATCCTTGAAAAATTGATTTCTCGTCTCCTGTCGCCTTTTTTCGCGCTGGCACGCCGAAAAGCCGCCGGTCGTTTCCCTGAGCTTGATTCTATAATGGCTGACATGACGAGGGCGCAAAATGAGCTGGAGGACGAAAACTGCGCCGACATAGACCGGGCCGCAGACCCAACGGCAGCCGCGTTATCAAGGATATGCGTTCTATTGTCCAAGAAAGCCAAGGATCAGCGCATTCTTTCCCGGTTTGGATATCTGCTGGGCCGATGGGTTTACTTAATCGACGCGCTGGATGATTTGGAGAGGGATTATAAAAGCAAAGGATATAATGCGTTTTTATTATCCTTCTCTCATCAAGACGGCAATAAGCTCACTGCCATGCGGCAGGAAGCGGCCGCCTCGTTGCGCATGACCCATGGAGAAATTACCAAGTGTTTTCAGCTTTTAACCCTGCGCCGGCACACTGGCCTCCTTGAAAACATTGTTTATGACGGATTAAACGCTACACTATTATCGGTAACCGCTAGAGTAAAGCATTCAAAATAAAGAAAAGCCAAATCAAATCACGCCATCTGCGTCATACTATGACGCAGAGTACTCTCAATATACCCATTTTGCCTTGTCGTTTTTTGTGCGGGACAGGGTCATAATAATAAAGTATACAGTAATAGGAACACAGCCGAGGCACATCGGCGGAATGGACGAGCAACCATGGATCCATACAGAATATTAGGTGTTTCCCCAAACGCTACTGACCAACAGGTTAAGGATGCGTACCGAGAGCTTGCCAAAAAATATCATCCCGACGCCTATGCCGATAATCCCCTTGCCGATCTTGCGGAAGAAAAGATGAAGGAGATTAACGAGGCATACGACGCCATCATGAATATGCGGAGAAATGGAGCGTCGCAAGGGCCGCAGCAGGGCTATCGAACGCAAGGGTCGGGAGCCTCCTCGCAATTTGCCGATATCCGCCGTATGATTAACAACAATCGCACAGTGGAAGCGGAGGAGCTGCTTGACGGCATTCCTCCCAATTCGCGTGATGCCGAGTGGCATTTTCTTAAGGGCAGTATTCAGTATAAAAAAGGGTATCTAGACAGCGCCTTCACCTACTTCAGTACCGCCTGCCGAATGAATCCCGGAAATGCGGAGTATGCCGCTGCATTGAATACGCTAAACTATCAAAGGGGAGGCGGAACTTACGCGGGAACCAACGGCGGATACCGCACTCGCGTAGCGCCTGTGGTGTGTGGTTCTCCCTGCGATCTTTGCTGCGGGCTTTTATACGCCGATTGCTGCTGTGAATGCATGGGCGGTGATTTAATTGACTGCTGCTAATCGAAAAAAACCGGGGTTTAAGGTTGCGCTTGGCGGAATTATTACCGCGTTCGCGCTCATTTTGCTGCTCGCTACCGGCTTAGTTCCCATCGGAACCTACGCGTTGCCGGGACTTGCCGGAGCTTTGCTGATAGCAGTAGTGGTGGAGCTTGGCGCAAAATGGGGATATGGCGTTTACGCGGCTACCTCCTTATTAGCCCTCCTTATTACGCCGGACCGCGAAGCGGCGCTGATGTTTGTGTTCTTTTTTGGACATTATCCTATCTTAAAGGCGCTAATTGAACGATTGGGCAAAAGATTTTTGGAATGGGTGCTGAAATCCGGGGCCTTTAATGTTTGCGTCCTCGTATGCTATGGGCTCATTTTTTATGTTTTTGGAATGCAGGATGTAATGGAGAGCTTTGGGGAGTTCGGCGAGTACAGCCTGTATATTTTTTGGGGAGCGGGCAACGTTGCCTTTTGGCTTTACGACATTACGCTTTCAAGCCTTGTGACATTTTACCTGCGGTATTTAAGACAAAAGCTGTTTTCGCGCATATAGTAGAGTTCAAATATTGAGGTCTCGGGTTCTATTGCGGCAGTTTGTGGCTGCCGCTGTTGTTTTGTACGAATAACCGATTTAAAGCGGCATTTTATCTCCTCGTTTTGAGGAAATTACTATTATCTTGCATTAAAAACAATGGATGCGGTCATATAAAGGGGTTGAGCTAAGTATGAAAATAAAGCGCCTATTCGCGCTTGTAGCACTGATGATCTTCTGCTCGCAAACGATGCTGTTTGCCCAAAGTAGTGGAAAAGGCAATGAAAAACCGGCAGAAATTTTATCTGCGTTAGAATACCTTTCACATAACACCGGACGGTGGACCACAGTAGCAATCAACGCGTCAGGGAGTGTGCCGGACGCAGACTACGCTAAGGGTGTCCGCCAGGAGGTGGAGGGAAATTTCAAACAGGGCTATCAAAAGGTTACCGATATTGCCAGAGATGTCCTTGCCGTGGCAGCATGTGGCTACAATCCTGATAATCTGGGAGGTCGTGACCTGATTTCGGAGCTTACAGGTTTTGACGCGGTGCTCGGGCAAGGGGCAAACGGGCCGATTTATAGTCTGCTCGCATTGGATAGCCGGGGTTTTTCTGTTGCCGACGATATGCCTTGGACGCGTGAAAAGCTGTGCCAAGCCATTTTGACCTTTCAAGATAACAATGGCGGGTTTTCCCTGAATGAATCTCTAGAGGCGGATGTTGATGTTACAGCAGCCGCTGTAACCGCGCTTTCTCCATATACCGAGAAGGCAGAGATTGCCGCTTCGGTGGATCAGGCGCTAACCTGGTTGCAGACACAGCAAAATGAGGATGGCACCTTTTCTTCGCTGGGTGTTTCCTCCAGTGAAAGCACGGCCTCGGTGATGATTGCGCTAATCGCGCTTGGAATCCCCATGGAAAGCGAGCGGTTTAGCCGGCAGGGCATGACCCCTTATGACGCGCTACTAACCTTTCAGAATTCTGATGGGAGCTTTTCACATGTGGAACAAGGCTCGGGGAACATCATTGCAACCGAACAGGCCGTTATGGCACTAAGCGCGGTGTTTTTTGGAAAATCACCATACCGCCTTGCGACGTTGACGCCGCCGCCGGAAACCGCGAGGATTTCGCTTACCTTTGTATTTATGACTGTCGGATTTGTGATACTAATATATCTTATCTTGCTGCTGGTGCGAAAAATCGGCCAGCGATTTTCTCCAATGCCAAGACCCCAGGAGGAAATGGAATATAAGCCTGACACGCTAAGCGTCGATGACTCAGACGCGTAATACTGCAAAATACGTCGGCCATGCAATACCTTTTTAAAAATACATAAGGGTGGTGATTCGGTTGAAGCGTATGGCAAAGCAGCTTTTGGTTCCCTTGCTTTTAGTAATACTCACACACACACTCTCTGCCTGCACGCAAACCGACAACCATAACGATCAAAGCAGACCCTACACCGCAACGGTTACCGTTACCGGCTATGATAATATGATTGTTCTCTCTCAAACAGAGGCCGGCTTCTCCGAAGGGGAAACGGTTCTGGACGTGCTGCTGCGAGTATCGGAGGATAACGATATTGTAGTAGATTATACCGGCTTTGGGGATACGGCTTATGTAAAAGGGATTAATAATCTGTATGAGTTTGATTACGGCGGAGAAAGCGGCTGGGTCTATATCGTGAGCGGCACAAAGGAAATGCCTAACGTGAGCTGCGGAGCATACCGATTAAAGGATGGGGACGATATAAGCTGGGTGTATGTCACCGAATATGCGGCTTAATATACGATTGCAAAATAAAAATAAACTGGAATTATCACAATACGGCATACCTCAAAATAAATTTCCAGCGACTTTTGTCGTTGTGTTTTATATGTTAATTTGATATTATTAGACAATAGTATTACCAACGACTAATTCCTGTCTTTAAGGAGGCCAAGTCCCGATATGACGTATATTTACTATCTGCAGATTTTGGTGTTGCTTGCTCTGGGCTTTTTTTTAATGTTTAAAGGACAAACCAAAGCAAAAGACCTTATATTTTTAGGTGTGGCATTTTTAACTCTCTCCACCATCTCCGCCATTCGGTATGAGGTGGGTGACGATTATTATAACTATTTGAACATCTTTTTGGAAGTGAAGAACAGTGGCTTTGAAACGGTATTTTCTGGCAGACGCGAGCCGGGCTTTGCACTATTAAACAAGCTTTTTTCCATGGTAAACGGAAATTTTCAGAATTTTTATGTGTTATGTGCGTTGTTAACCACCGGGCTAGTGCTTCTTTTTATCTATCAGGAATCGAAGCTTCCGTTTATCAGTGTGTTCCTATATATCTCCATGATGTTCTATTACTGGTCGCTAAGCCTTTTGCGGCAGATATTGGCGGCTTCGCTATGTGCGCTGAGCGTCCGTTTTATCCGAAAAAAGAAGTTTATCCCGTTTTTAATTTTGGTGCTGCTGGCAGGTTCGGTTCATTATTCTGCGCTGATTCTGCTTCCGGCTTATTTTTTAGCTCAGATAAAATTTAACTGGAAATCCTTTGCGGTTTTGGGCGGCGTCGCGCTCGCAGGATTTATTTTTGCGCCGCAAGTTGTGAGTATAATTACACAGTATGTCTATAAGGGCTATTCGGACGGTATTTTTTCACAAGGCTCTTCTATATGGTACGGCATCTTCCCGTCGTTTGTTTTTGCTGCCGCCTGGTGTTTCAAGGGCAATTTGATAAAGCAGGACGAGACCAACAATATTTATTTAAATTTTATGTTCTATGCAGCAGTATTTTCACTTTTCGTTGCAAGAGTGTTTATCCTTGAGCGTTTTGCGGTATACTTCTTCCTGCCGTCCATCGTATTAATTCCTAATATGGTCTACACTTTGCGCGCACCTGATGAAAAGCTTAAGAAAATTGGTGAAGTAAAGGGTGAACTAAAAACCCTAAAAGGTGGTCAGCTTAAAACAAAACAGCAGGAACTCGGCAAGCTGAACGCTGAAATTAAAGATTCCAAGATATTTTTTGGTTTTGCGCTGGGTTGTGTCATTACCATAACTATGCTGTATCATTTCTATGGTTTTTCCAAGGGCTTCTATCACATTCAGGACTACAACACCATTTTTAATAAAAAGCCAAAAAGCAGTTTTGTGGGTGCCCGTTATCGGCACCGCGAATACCTTGCATCCATAGGCTATCCCTTTGAGGAGAAACAGCCATAGCTGCAAATGCTACATTTATGACTCCATAACAATTTGTTTACTATTTTTTTCTTGAAAAACGAATCTTAATATTATATAGTAGTATTAGCACTCGACACAACCGAGTGCTAATACGCTTTTGAGGTGATTTGATGGCTAAGAAGCAATTTCAAGCGGAATCAAAACGGTTGCTGGATTTGATGATTAACTCGATTTACACCCACAAAGAGATTTTCTTGCGCGAGTTAATTTCAAACGCAAGCGATGCGATTGACAAGCTTTATTTCCGCTCACTAACCGATCCTGAGGTTGGGCTTGGCCGTGAGGATTTTGCCATAAGGCTTACTCTCGACAAGGATAAACGCAAGCTCTGTATAGCAGATAACGGTATCGGCATGAATAAGGAGGAGCTTGAGAGCAACCTTGGCATTATTGCCAACAGCGGCTCCTTCGGGTTTAAAAATGAGCATGGAAATACCGCCGACATTAACATCATTGGTCAGTTTGGCGTGGGCTTTTACTCTGCGTTTATGGTCAGCGAAAAGGTGACGGTAATCAGCCGTGCATATGGGGAAACCCAGGCTTATCGATGGGAGTCTATGGGTGCAGACGGGTATACCGTGGAGCCCTGTGATAAGGAAACGGTAGGTACGGAGATATGCCTTGTTATTAAGCAGAATACCGACGATGAGAATTACGACGAGTTTTTGGAGACATATCGCATCTCTGGTATTGTTAAAAAGTATTCAGATTATATCCGATATCCCATTTGCATGGAGATGGAGCGGGAGCAATTAAAAGAGGGCAGTGATTCGGAATACGAAACTATTACCGAAAACAAGACGCTCAACAGCATGATTCCCTTGTGGAATAAAAGCAAGAACGAGATTACACAGGAGGAATACAACCAGTTTTATAAGGACAAGTTCTACGATTACACCGACCCCGCAAAGGTGATTCACACTAAGACCGAAGGGACAGCGACCTATAACGCCATGCTGTTCATCCCGGGCAAGGCTCCGTTTGATTATTACTCAAAGGAGTATGAAAAGGGTCTTGAGCTTTATTCAAGCGGTGTATTGATTATGGAGAAATGCCCGGATCTGCTGCCCGATTATTTTAGTTTTGTAAAAGGTCTGGTTGATTCACAGGATTTGTCGCTCAATATTTCGCGCGAGATGCTTCAGCATGACCGTCAGCTTAAGGTTATCGCCCAAAGCCTCGATAAGAAGATTCGTGCCGAACTCCTAAAGATGCTTAAGGATGAGCGGGAGGAGTACGAAAAATTCTACAGGAACTTTGGCTTACAGCTGAAGGTGGGCGCATATACGGGTTATGGAGCAAACAAGGAGCATTTAAAGGATTTGCTGCTGTTCTACTCCGCTCAGCAGAAAAAGCTGGTTTCCTTTGAGGAATATGTGGGAGCGGTAAAGGAAGGGCAGGAATGCATCTATTACGCGGCTGGCTCCAGCATTGATCAGATTGCACGTCTGCCGCAGACAGAGCTTGTTTTGGATAAGGGCTTTGATATCCTTTATTTAACCGACGATGTGGATGAGTTTGCCCTGCGTGTGATTAACGAATATTCCGGCAAGCAGTTTAAGTCGGTAAGTGCGGACGACCTGGGGCTTACCTCGGATGAGGAAAAGGAAGCGGTAAAAAAGCAAAGCGAAGAGCACAAGGATTTGTTTGAGGCAATGAAGGCGGCGCTAGATGGAAAGGTAAGCAATGTAATACTGTCTAACCGCCTCAAAACTCACCCCGTATGCCTTTCCAGTGAGGGAGAAATCTCTCTTGAGATGGAAAAGGTGCTTAACGCAATGCCGGTGGATCAAAAGGTAAAGGCTCAGCGGGTGCTGGAGATTAACGCATCCCATCCGATTTTTGATACCTTGGGTAAGCTGTTTTCTGAGAACAAGGACAAGCTGGGAACCTACACCAACCTCCTTTATAATCAGGCGCTGATGATTGAAGGTCTTCCTATCGAGGATCCAGCCGCTTTTGCGTCAGCCATCAGCGAGCTCATGGTGGATAAGCGGTAGCTTCTAATTCCCCCCCCTTTTAAAAGCGATGAAAGGATTTCGAAAGCATGGATATTAAGATCGGCGCCTCTTACCGGCAGGAATGGACGGTAACTGAGGATATGCTCGCAAAGAATATGAAAAGCGGAGCGGTTTCGGTTTTTGCGACTCCGATGATGGTTGCGTTAATGGAGTGTGCTGCCAGTGACTGCCTGCAGCAGTTTCTTGACGCCGAGAGCATCAGCGTAGGGGCAAGTATCTCCACAAGCCACCTTTCCGCTACGCCGGTAGGGATGAAGGTTTATGCGGTTGCTACGATTACAGCGGTTGAAGGCAGGCGCGTGGATTTTACGGTAGAGGCTTACGACGAAAAAGATAAGATTGGCGAAGGTGTTCACTCGCGTATCTATCTTAACAAGGAAAAGTTTGAGCAAAAGGCTATGGCGAAGCTGTCATAGGCGCTGCGCTTAGAACCTGTATTGAGAGAAATAGGCTGGTTGCTTTATTACTAATCTTGCTTTAAACGATATAACAAGTTAATAGATTGCCGCGCAGCGGCATTACGTTTCGCCGCTGCGCGGTATATCGTTGCTTGTTTTAAAAGGAATTGTATAGAGCTGCCTTTTTGCGTAGTATCAAAATACAAATGGAACATTAGAAGATAATAGAGAAGGAAAGCCCAGAATGATAATCCGAACGATGAATATTGCCGACTATCATGAAGTGTACCGCCTTTGGACTGAAACCCAAGGCATGGGTATGCGTAGCATGGACGATTCTCAATGCGGGATTGTGAAGTTTATTAGCAGGAACCCCAGCACAAATTTTGTAGCCGAGCACCAGAATAGGTTGGTGGGCGTTATTCTGTGCGGTCATGACGGGAGAAGGGGATATATCTACCACGCGGCAGTTCATGGGGAGTATCGGCATAGGGGTATTGGCAAGGCGCTGGTGACAGAGGTTCTTAAGGCCTTAGAAAATGAGCAAATCAATAAAGTCGCCTTAGTTGCCTACAAAACCAATGAAACCGGCAATCATTTCTGGAGCTCTATGGGCTTTACGGTTAGAGACGACCTTGTTTACAGAAACCTTAGTATAAACAGCGATAATGTGTAGGCGTCTCATGAAGTTTGACGATACGAATCCCGCATAAAGCATTTAATAGTATAAAAACACGCATTACCTTATAAAAGTAATGCGTGTTTTTACCATAAGAATATGTTCTGTTAATTTTGTGCTGAAAAACAAAGGAATGGGTTATGATTTAACTGCCACACGTTTTTCGTTAAGTACAAACACACCGACTATCAAAACCGATACTATACTGGTGATAATTATTTCTGGAATCATAAAGGTGCCGTTATAGAACAGGGTATATACCAGGGAAAGCGTATTGCCGGAGAATTTTGAGAGTATGCTTTGGCCAAGGGCAAAGCCTTCCTGCCCAAAGAACCATTCAGCATAATCGGACCAAAAGATAAAGCCGGAGGCTGCGTGAGAAAGGTAGCGTGCCACTCCCGCTATCAGTACACCGCAAAGGATGGAGGGCACGGGATTTTTAATCTTGTTCTTAAACAACCCGGCAAGCCCTAACACAGTAAAGGCGATGAGGTAATCGAACACCACGACACCTGCCACAGCACCCAGGGTAATGCCTTTAAAGACACCGCTCGGGATATCCAAAATCAACTGGATAATGCCATAGGCAAAGCCTGTGAGCAGCCCCCATTTGGTTCCGTTGCGGTATGCTATGAGCATTATAGGCAGCATACTGCATAGTGTTACAGAGCCTCCGTAGGGCAGCGCGAAAATCTTGATGAGGGAAAGGATTGCCGCTAGGGCAATCATCACTCCGCTTTCCGCCAGTAGGCGGGCTTTCTTCTTTTCCATGTTTTGCAAAAACCTCCCGATAATAGTTCGTTGACAATCGAGAAAAGCCTTTACGGATACTGGCAAGGCAAACGCGCGGTGCTTTCGGCAATTTGGCTCAAAAAGCAAAAACGTCCGCCAAGCCGATACGCATGACGAACGAAAAACAATAATCTTATTCTTCCTACGCCGGCATTATCCGGATCAGGTAAAAGGGTTCAAAACCATATGGTTTCATCTCAGCCGAATTTCTCAGCACCCCTGTTTAAATTGTCAAGCAAAGTATACCTTGATATTCTTTTGATGTCAATACCCGAGTGCCTTTCTGTTTAAATTTGCAGATTAAAACGCACAAAACCTCACCCAATTGCGGATTTCGTGCGTTAAAATATTTAAAACGGGATTGAAATCAGCTGCCCTGGCCGTGTTTTTGAGCGTACTCGCACAAGAGATAGGGGCTGTTTGCGCAGCAGCCTTCGCATTGAGGGGCGCGGGCGCGGCATACTGCCCGTCCATGCAGTACCATGCGGTGACAAAAGTCGCCGGATTTTTCGGGCGGCAAAAGCGCAGCTAGCTCGCGCTCACATTTGAGTGGGTCTTTTGTCGAGGTTAGTCCCAGCAGGTTGGTAATGCGTATGCAATGCGTATCACAAACCACTGAGGGTTGATGGTATACATCTCCCAGAATCAGGTTGGCGGTTTTGCGCCCCACCCCGGATAAGGCCAGAAGCTCCTCCATGCTGTCGGGTACAATACCGCCATGCCGCGAAAGCAGCTGTCCGGCAATGGCCAAAATATCCCTTGCCTTGGTTTTATACAAGCCGCAGGGCTTTATAATTTCTTCAATATCCGAAAGCTCCGCTGCCGCAATCTCCTCTAGGGTTTGAAAACGGTCAAACAGAATAGGGGTGACAAGGTTGACGCGCGCGTCTGTGCATTGCGCGGAGAGTCGGGTAGCAATGAGAAGCTCATAAGGCTTCTGATAATTCAATGAGCATATAGCGTCGGGATACGCCTTTTCAAAAGCCGTGATGAGAAGCAGGGCTTGTTCTTTTTTATTCATCCCAGAACCTCCGGTAACTATAGTTCTTGTTTGATTAGGCTGCAAAATGTAACCGTTACCATCATAACCGAAAAAACGACGAAATTCAAATCCGCCGCGGTATGAATTCAGGAAAAAATAACAGACCCGTCATGATATTTGCTTTACTTTATTTCGGGCATATTGTAAAATAAGCGGTAGTGATAGTAACAGACCGGTAAATTCAGGACGTATGGGTTCCGAATACATGATAAATATTACGGGTTAATCGCACTGCAGGCCTCAGCGAAGCCGCCGCGCGCGTTTTCGTGATGTTCTAAATTCATGTAGCCTTTTAGGGAACTGCCATCATTTATTGTAAGGGGATGTTTCATTACATGCAGCCAAAATACAAACGCATTTTGCTCAAGCTCTCGGGTGAGGCGCTTGCCGGTGACAAAAAGTATGGGCTTGACTATGATATCGTTTGCTCTATCTGCAAAAGCATTCGTAAGGTTCATGAGCTGGGGGTCGAGGTTGGCGTTGTCGTAGGCGGTGGCAATATCTTTCGTGGTCGCAGCAACGAGCGAATGGAGCGCACCCGCGCCGACCATATGGGGATGCTCGCGACAGTGATTAATTCTCTGGCGCTTGCCGATGCCCTCGAGCAGATGGATGTCAGCGTGCGGGTTCAGACGGCCATTTCTATGCAGGCTATCGCCGAGCCATATATTCGAAACCGCGCGGTCAGGCATTTGGAGAAAGGCCGGATTGTAGTTTTTGGGTGCGGCACAGGCAACCCGTTTTTCTCTACCGACACCGCTTCAACACTGCGGGCGGCTGAAATTGACGCGGACATCATCTTTAAGGCCACGATGGTGGATGGCGTTTATTCCAGTGACCCCAATAAAAATCCCGATGCGGTTAAGTATAAGCACCTAACCTTTACGGAGGTATTAAACAAAAATCTTGGCGTTATGGATAGCACTGCCGCCTCCATGTGCAAGGATAACGACATTCCTATCCTGGTATTTAGCATTGACGACCCCGAAAATATTGTTCGCGCCGTATGCGGCGAAGAAATTGGAACCATCGTGCATAAATAGCCGTCATACTCGCGAGCAGGAACAAGCACAGCATAGGAATAAAAAAGCAAGAAGATGATGAGTGAAAGGGAGACGCTTTTATGATTAAGCAAGAACTTGGAGCCCTGACTGAAAAGATGGAAAAAACTATTGGTGCTCTTAACAACGAATACCACTCCCTGCGGGCGGGGAGAGCAAACCCCAGTATCCTGGACAAGCTCTCGGTAGAATACTATGGAGTTCCCACCGCAATCAATCAAATGGCTGCGGTAGCGGTAGCTGAGGCAAGGATTTTGACGATTCAGCCATGGGACGCATCTACGCTCAAGGCCATTGAAAAGGCGATTCAGACCTCAGACCTCGGTATCAACCCGCAAAACGACGGACGGGTTATTCGGCTGGTGTTCCCGCCGCTTACGGAGGAACGCAGAAAAGAGCTTTGCAAAAGTGTGAGCAAATACGCCGAGGACGCTAAGGTTGCCATTCGTTCCATCCGTCGCGATGGCGTGGATAAGCTAAAGAAAAGCGAAAAGGCCTCCGAGATTACCGAGGATGACCTGAAGGACGGCGAAAAGCAGATTCAGGACCTGACTGATAAATACTGCAAAACCATTGACAAGCTGTGCGCCGAAAAGGAAAAGGAAATCCTTGAAATCTGACCTGAATGGGGGCTGATTATCATCGGTGATAACGCTGTAAACGGCACATCCTATGTGTCCGCAACGCGGAAGTGGGGGTTTTTATGAATATACCTCAAGACTCCTTGCCCCGTCACATTGGCATTATAATGGACGGCAACGGTCGTTGGGCGAAGAAACGAGGGCTGCCAAGACAGATAGGCCATCGTTATGGAGCCTCAGTGTTTCGGGCAATTGCGGAATACTGCTCTACGATTGGCATCCCTTACCTTACGGTATATGCCTTCTCTACGGAAAACTGGAAGCGCCCGCAAAACGAAATAAACGCGATTATGAACCTTCTGCGTCAGTACCTTGACGACGCGTTCGATGATAAAAGCGTGCAGGGGCGCTTTCGAACAAGATTTATTGGTGATCGGAAGGCGCTTGCCCCCGATATTGCGGAAAAAATGGCGCGCGCGGAGGAACTCACGAAGGATTGCGAGGGAACCTGTGTATGTATCGCCCTAAATTACGGCGGGCGTGCTGAAATTGTGGAGGCGGCGAAAGACGCTGCGCAAAAGGCTGTAAATGGCGAAATTACTCCCGAGAGCATTACCGAAGAGTTTTTTTCATCGCTGCTTTATACCAGCGGGATACCTGACCCCGACGTGATCATCCGCCCAAGTGGGGAGCGGAGGTCCTCAAACTTCTTGGTGTGGCAGTCGGCATACGCGGAATTTGTGTTTGAGGATGTCTTATGGCCGGATTTTAAGCCGGAGCACCTGGACAAAGCACTGCTCGAATATTCGCAACGGGTTCGGCGGTTTGGGGGGGCGGAATAATGAAGCAAAGAGTTATAACAGCAATCATCGCGCTTACCGGCCTGATTATTATCCTATTCTTTTTTGAAACTCCCGCCTTCAACGTCGCAACCGGTATCGTATCGGCGCTGGCGGTTTATGAGCTTTTGCACAGCACAAAGTTCATCTCGAGTAAATTTGTGCTTTCTATTTGTGTGGTTTTTGCTTTTTTCTTTCCGCTGTTGCATTTTCAACTGCTCAAGACGCATATCCTGCTCATAGGCATCTTTTTTTTGATGGTGCTGGGCTTTTCCTTTATTCTGGGGCATGAAAGGCTGACTCTGCCAAGCATTTGCACCGCTTTTTTGGTGTCCCTTGTAATTCCCGTTGTGTTTTCCGTCTCTATCGTCATACGCGACGGGTTTTATCCAGACGGCCTGTTTTACTATATTCTGGTCCTGGGTGGGGGATGGTTTGAGGATTCCGGCGCCTATTTTGTGGGTATCTTCTTTGG
This sequence comes from Bacillota bacterium, assembly GCA_023433405.1. Lineage (GTDB taxonomy): Bacteria > Bacillota > Clostridia > Oscillospirales > Ruminococcaceae > Acetanaerobacterium. The sequence continues at coordinate 97,208 of JAEZCT010000015.1, forward strand.
CAAACATAAGCTTGCGCCAAAGATTAGCCCCAAGAAAACCATTGAGGGAGCCGTCGGCGGGGTACTATTTACGGTTCTTGGTTTTTTGCTGGCGGGCTTTTTGTACAGCCTTGTAATGGAGCTTCAAGGTGAGATTATTGAGGTTTCGTATTTGACGCTCGCTATCAGCGCCCCGATTTGTGCGGTGGCGGGTATTCTGGGTGACCTTTTTGCCTCAGTCATCAAGCGGCAGACAGGAATTAAGGATTACAGCAACCTGCTGCCCGGTCATGGTGGCGTGATGGACCGATTTGACAGTGTTCTTTTTGTCTCACCGGTTCTGTATGCCATTATTAGCTTTATTCCGATTATTACAAGAGGATGAGAAAAAGGGCCACATTTGTTTTCGCCGGGCAAAACCCGCCTGGGCGCAGATAAATGTGGCTTGTTGCAGAAAATCCTTTTCGCACCCTGCGGCAAAGAACACACCGCTGCAATAGTTTTATGGCAAAAATGCCGGAAAGGCATCGGTACTAACATGAAATCACTTTGCATTCTCGGCTCCACCGGTTCCATAGGCAGGCAGGCGTTGGATGTTTGTCGACAAAACGGGTACCGGGTAGAGGCCTTAGCTGCCGGAAAGGACTCGAAGACCCTTGCGGAGCAGGCGAGAGCGTTCGGCGTTTCTGTGGTTGCTATATATGACCAAAGCGGATATCAGGACTTAAAACTGCGCTTAGACGACACTTCTATACGGGTTCTTTGCGGAGCTGAGGGCGTATGCGAGCTTGCGGGGCATCCCGACTGTGATATTGTGCTCAACGCAATCGTGGGCGTAGCTGGTTTATTGCCAACCATAGCGGCAATTAAGGCAAAAAAATGCCTGGCGCTTGCAAATAAAGAAAGCCTAGTGACGGCTGGGGAGCTTGTTACCGGTTTAGCGAAGCAAAACGGCGTACGCATCCTGCCGGTGGACAGTGAGCATAGCGCAATATTTCAATGCTTGCAGGGCAACAATAAACGTGAAGAGCTGAAAAAAATCATTCTGACTGCTTCGGGGGGACCTTTTTTTGGCAGAAAAATGTCGGAATTAAGCCAAGTAACCCTTCGTGAAGCACTCTCACACCCCAACTGGAGTATGGGAGCAAAAATTACCGTAGACAGTGCCACAATGATGAATAAAGGTCTTGAGGTTATTGAAGCCGCATGGCTGTTTAATGTGACGGCAAATGAAATTGGTGTCGTGGTCCACCGAGAAAGCGTGGTGCATTCCGCTGTGGAGTTTATCGACGGCTCGGTTATAGCGCAGATGGGCGTCCCCGATATGCGGCTGCCCATTCAGTATGCCATTACCTACCCGAAACGGGTTTGTAGCCCGGTTGCGGAACTTTCCCTTATAAAGTACGGTACCCTCACGTTTTTAGAGCCGGATGAAGACACCTTTGTTTGCCTCAATGCGGCAAAGCAGTCCCTAGCCATGGGCGGGCTTGCCCCTTGTGTCGTCAACGGGGCTAATGAGGAGGCGGTGGCGCTTTTCTTACAAGAAGAGCTGCGTTTTACCGATATCGGGGAGTTGGTTTGCGGCGCGCTAAAAGACGTAGCAAAACCTTTTTGTAATAGAGCCTATAACATTGATGATGTGTTGGATGCCGACAAAGCGGCCCGCGAATATGTGCGAAGTCGGGCTTCGGTAAAAAAAAAGCAATAAATCGGGGTATGGGTTGTAGGCCGACACCGCGCGGTTTAGCGTAAGGCTTGCGTGCGGATCGCTTTGGCATAGAGAGTTAAACAGAATAGTATAAAAGAAACAGAATGATTACCGGTACTAATATTATTGGATTTAATACACGGATGGCTGCAAAGTAAGGAAGGCATGAAAAGCAAAGCTTTAGAGTTTACAGGGATTGGTGGGGTTGTTTTTGGCTAGTACCCTTCATTCGGCACTTGGTGTTGCCGGTACGATTTTATTGACGGTGCTGATCTTTGGTGTGATTATCTTTATCCACGAGCTTGGTCACTTCTTAACTGCAAAGTGGACCAGAATCAAGGTCAATGAGTTTGCCCTTGGCATGGGTCCGACCATCTTCAAATTTCACAAAGGTGAAACGAAATATGCGCTGCGGCTGTTTCCCATTGGCGGGTTTGTGAGCATGGAGGGGGAGGACGACGCAAGCGACGATGACCGTGCCTTTAATCGCCGACCCATCTGGTGCCGCATCCTGGTGGTTGTCGCGGGCGCGCTGATGAACCTTTTGCTGGGCTTTGTGCTCATTATTATTATTACCGCAGGCCAGCGAGCAATCGCTTCCACAACCGTGGCGATGTTTGACAGCGCGGCGACCAGTAACGAGAAGCTTCAGGTTGGCGATGAAATATTAAAGATAAACGGCACCTCCGTTCATGTGGACTATGACATCATTTTTTCTCTTGTGCGTGACACTGACGGTAAAGCCGACTTTGTGGTGCGCAGAAACGGGGAGATAGTAAAGCTTGATCAGGTTCCGTTTCCGCTTGAGAAAAACGAACAGCTCGGTCAGACCATCCGGCTGGACTTCAAGGTCTATCCCCTGGAAAAAAACGCGTGGACGGTGGCAAAGCAGTCGTTCTTTTATACCGCTACGGTGGGACGAATTATCTGGGTTTCGCTGCTCGACCTAGTGACAGGGAAATTTGGGGTTCAGCAGCTTTCGGGGCCGGTTGGGGTATCCCAAGCCATCGGGCAAGCCTCCTCCATAGGAATTGAGCCGCTGCTTAATCTGGCTGCATTTATCACTGTCAATGTAGGCATCTTTAATCTGCTTCCCCTTCCTGCGCTCGACGGCGGACGACTGCTGTTTTTGCTTGTCGAGCTCATCCGCCGCAAGCCGGTCAAGCCGAAGTATGAGGGAATTGTGCATACAGTGGGGTTTGCTCTGCTCATATTTTTGATGATATTTGTAACCTACAATGACATTGTACGGCTAATTAAGGGATAATCGCAGACGTTAGCAAATGCATTGAAATTCATCAATATGTTGTGATTTAGCCAGAACCAATCGGGTTAAGACGATTGGTTCTGGCTATTAGAGAAGGTAAAGCAATGACAAATCGTTTTCATACAAAAAAAATCAAAATCGGTAAAACAACCATCGGTGGCGGCAGCTCCATCGCGATACAGTCCATGCTGTGCGAACGGCCGGAGGATATTGAGGCAAATATTCGTGGGGCAAAAGCGCTTGCCGATGCCGGCTGTGATATTATAAGGGTAGCCATACCCGACCAATCTGCGGTGCGGCTGGTGTATGAGATAAAAGCAAAGGTGGATGTTCCACTAGTGGCGGATATCCACTTTGACTACCGCCTTGCACTGGAATGCGCGGAGGCGGGTGTTGATAAGATTCGCATTAACCCCGGAAACATTGGCGGGGAGGAACGGGTGCGAATGGTTGCACATACCTGCAAGGCAAAGGGGGTTCCCATTCGCATTGGTGTCAATTCTGGCTCGCTTGAGCGGCACATTCTCGAAAAGCATGGCGCCCCCTGCGCCGAGGCTCTTTGCGACAGCGCGCTGTACCACGCGTCATTGCTGGAACGGTTTGATTTTGACGACATCGTACTGTCTATGAAATCCTCGGATGTTCGAACCATGGTCAAGGCATACCGTATAGCCGCCGAGCGGTGCGTGTACCCCCTGCACCTGGGGGTAACCGAGGCGGGAACCGAACGTATGGGCATTATTAAGTCCGCCGAGGGTCTTGCGCCGCTGCTGATAGACGATATCGGCGACACGGTGCGGGTTTCCCTCACCGACGATCCCGTCAAGGAGGTGTATGCCGCGAAGGATATTCTCAAAGGGCTTGGCCTGTACGGCGGCATTAACCTCATCTCCTGTCCTACCTGCGGAAGAACCAAAATTGATCTGATTCGGCTTGTCAACCAGATAGAGGGCGCGCTCCAAAAGGTGGATAAGAATCTCACCGTTGCCATAATGGGCTGCGCCGTAAACGGACCAGGGGAGGCCAGGGAGGCGGATATCGGCATAGCGGGCGGCGTGGGGGAGGCGGTGCTGTTTAAAAAGGGCGTCATCCTTCGCAAGATTCCGGAGCAGGATATTGTGCAAGCGCTGCTTTCCGAAATTGAGGAGATGTAAAATCACAGCTTTGTCGGAATGCGAGACTTTGCAGCATGGCTTCGTGAGGGGTTAAAACGGAGCCGGAAAGGCGAAACGATGAAACGAACAATAGAAGGGCTGTTCACTCCTATCCTCGGCAAAGAGGCGATACCAGCTGCCGTAGGTTCGGGAGAGGTACTGCACCTTGATGTAAATAAAGAAAAGGGTACGCTGGGCATGACTGTCCGGTTTGAGCATACTGTGCCAAAGCAGGTGCTTTATGCGTTTGAGGAGCGGATAGCGGAAAAGATGGAGCTCTCCTCCGCTTCCATTCTTCCAAAGTATGACCCTTCGCTGCTGACGGCGGATTATTTTCCTGATATTGTAGCCGCCTTGCGCAAACGGGGTAAGATTGTCAACGGTTTTCTTGACGGTGCGCGCGCTGAGGCGGATGAGACACACCTTACAATTTCACTCTGCCACGGCGGACTCCATCTGTTGAAGCAAACGGGGTTTGAGCAGGCGCTGCGTTCGCTGATAGCAGAAGAGTTTGATACCGCCCGTGAGATTTCTTTCGAAGGGGTGTGCGAGCTTACCGGGCAGTATCAGCATGAGGAGCTAAAAACTAGGCATTTACCTAAAGCCAATAACGCAGCGCAGGCAACCCCCTCTCCCGATACGGCTCCGCCATGGGAAGACTCTCCGCAATCCGCTCAAATAAGCGAGGATAAAAAAACGGGGCGGGAAGCAAAGCGCGCGCAAGCGGCTGAGCTGCCCTATTATGCGGCCATGCTGTTTGATGGTCTGCCCCTCGTGGAGGGCAGCGCGAAGCTGCTATTTGGGAAAAAGATTACGCAAAGACCTGTTCCGCTCAAGGAAGTAAGTGCGGAATCGGGGCGCGTGGTGGTTTGGGGAGATATCCTTTCCATCACCCAAAAGGAGACCCGGGACGGCAGCAAATACATACATGCAATCGATATCACCGACTTTACCGACTCGAATACCCTCAAGCTGATCTGTGATAAAAAAAGGGACAAGGCAAAAATAGAAAAGCTGGATACGCTTAAAAACGGAATGAGTATCATCTTAAGCGGGGACGCAAGCTACGACACCTTTGATAAGGAGGTGAGCATTCGTCCATTTGACCTGATGACCGCGGCAAAGAACAAGCGCTCCGATGCCTCAGAAATCAAGCGTGTGGAGCTGCATTGTCATACCAACATGTCCTCGGTGGATGGGATGACAAGTGCTAAGGAGCTTATTAGCCGCGCATTTCAGTGGGGGCATAGGGCTATTGCCATCACCGACCACGGCGTGGTGCAGGCATATCCCGAGGCGATGAACGCGGTGGCCGATATCCGTCGGGGCGGCGGAGATTTTAAGGTAATCTACGGCATTGAGGCCTACCTGGTACCGGACGAGCTGGACGCGGTGCAGGGAAAAGGGGGGCAATCCTTCGAGGACAATGCCGTTGTATTCGACTTTGAAACCACAGGGCTTTCTCCCTACAACGACCGCATCATCGAAATCGGCGCGGTCAAGCTTTCTGGCGGCAAGGTAACCGAGAGCTTTTCCACCTTTGTAAACCCCCAAAGACCCATCAGCGAAAAGATTACGGAGCTGACCACCATTACCGACGCAATGGTCAAGGATGCCCCGCTGGAACAAGAGGCCTTAAAGGACTTTTTAGATTTTTGCGCGGACGCGGCGGTGATGATTGCACACAACGCGGGCTTTGACACAGGCTTTTTAAACGCGGCGATGACAAGGTGTGGGTTGCAGTATTCCTATACCTCGGTAGACACCCTCGCCATTGCCCGTGCCCTGCTGCCCAGCCTGAATAACCACAAGCTGGATACTGTCTCCAAGGCGCTGAAGCTTAACGATTTTAAGCATCATCGCGCCTGCGACGACGCAGCGATTCTTGCGAGCATTTATCTTGAGTTTGTTACGCGCATGAAAGAGCAGTATGGTATTACAGGTATAAGTGCTATCAACTCCGGTTTGGTGGTGGAGGACTACAAAAAGCTTCCCTCCTATCACGCCATTATTTTGGTAAAAAACAAAACCGGGCTCAAGAACCTGTACAGGCTGGTGTCCTCCGCCCATATTGAGCATTTTTACAAAAAACCCAGAATCTTAAAAACGGAGCTTGCCCGTTTGCGTGATGGGCTAATTATAGGCAGCGCATGTGAAGCGGGTGAGGTGTATCGCGCTGTGCTGGATAATAAGGGCTTTCAAAAGCAGCTGGACACAGCGGCCTATTACGACTACCTTGAGATTCAGCCCATCTCCAACAACCGTCACCTGCTTATCAACGGCAAGGTGCGCGATGAGTCGCAGCTTATTGACAACAATCGCCGTATTATTGAGCTTGCCGATAGGCTGCAAAAGCCCTGTGTCGCCACCTGTGACGTGCATTATCTGGATGAAAAGGATGCGGAGTTTCGCAGAATCCTTTTATCCGGACAGGGCTTTGCCGACGCGTCCTCTCAGCCCCCCTTGCACCTGAGAACCACCAATGAAATGCTGGAAGAATTCTGGTATTTGGGTGAGGCGCGTGCGACAGAAGTTGTAATTACAAATACAAACCGCATAGCCGACATGGTGGATGCAGACCTTCGCCCTATTCCCGAAGGTACGTTTACGCCCAGTATCGCAGGCTCCGATCAGGAGCTTGAGCGCATTACATGGGAACGGGTACACGCTATTTATGGAGAAAATCCGCCTGAGGTGGTGTCCGGCCGTTTGGACCGGGAGCTGAGCTCCATTATAAAGCACGGCTTTGCGGTGCTTTATATGATTGCTCAAAAGCTGGTGTCCAAGAGCGAAAGCGACGGATACCTGGTTGGGTCGCGGGGCTCTGTCGGCTCGTCCTTTGTCGCCACAATGGCGGGCATCTCGGAGGTTAACCCGCTTCCGCCTCACTATGTATGCCCCAAATGCCGCCACAGTGAATTTTTTCTGGATGGCTCTGTTGGCTCGGGCTTTGATTTGCCCGAAAAAGACTGCCCCCAATGCGGTACGCGCTATGCACAGGATGGCCACGATATCCCCTTTGAAACCTTTCTGGGCTTCGACGGGGACAAGGCGCCGGATATCGACTTAAACTTCTCGGGGGATTATCAGGCGACTGCGCACCGCTACACCGAGGAGCTGTTCGGCGCCGATCATGTATTCAAGGCCGGAACCATAGCCACTGTGGCGGACAAAACAGCCTTTGGCTATGTGAAGAACTACCTGGAATCTCATGGGCGCACCGTACACCGGGCGGAGATGAACCGGCTGATACAAGGCTGCCTTGGGGTTAAACGCACCACAGGACAGCACCCGGGCGGCATGGTGGTGGTACCCGCTGAGTATGACGTGACAGACTTCACCCCCATTCAGCACCCGGCGGACCAAAAGGATAAGGGGGTAACCACGACCCATTTTGACTTTCATTCTCTGCATGATACCATATTAAAGCTGGATATTCTCGGGCACGATGTGCCGACGCTGTATAAGCACCTGGAACGGCTCACGGGCGTAGCCATCGCGGATGTACCCATGAACGCGCCGGAGGTGCTAAGCTTGTTTACCTCTACCGAGGCTTTGGGGGTGAGTCCCGAGGATATCGGCAGTGTGACCGGAACCTACTGCATTCCCGAAATGGGCACCGACTTCGTGCGCGGACTTTTGGTGGATTCACAGCCCACAAAATTTTCCGACCTGCTGCAGATATCAGGTCTATCTCACGGCACGGACGTTTGGCTTGGCAATGCGCAGGAGCTCATAAAAAACGGCGTCTGCACCATCTCAGAGGTTATTGGAACGCGTGACTCCATCATGTCCTACCTGATTTATAAGGGACTGGACAAAAAGCTTGCCTTTAAGATTATGGAGTATACCCGAAAGGGTAAGGCCAAAAAAGAGTTTACCCCCGAAATCATTAAAACCATGCTGGAGCATCAGGTTCCCCAGTGGTATGTGGACAGCTGCCTGAAGATTAAATACATGTTCCCAAAGGCGCACGCCTGTGCCTATGTCATAGGCGCAATGCGCATGGGATGGTTTAAGATTCATTACCCGCTGGAGTTCTACGCGGCGTTTTTCACGGTGCGCGGCGGTGATTTTGACGCAGAAAGCGCCATGGCAGGAAAATATGCCGTAACACGAAGGATTCAGGACCTGAAAGAGCGCAAAAATGACCGTTCCGCCAAGGAGGACGGCATCTTTGAATCGCTGTTGGTGGTCAATGAGATGCTGGCGCGCGGTCTTAAATTTCTGCCCGTCAGCCTGTATCGGTCTCATGCCACCAGCTACCTGTGTGAGGATGGAAAGATACGTCTGCCCTTTACCTCCCTCAAGGGGGTAGGGGAGAGCGCCGCGCTTTCCCTGCAATCGGCACGGGAGGGAGAGCCTTTTTTGTCGGTGGACGAGCTTGCGGAGCGGTCGGGCGTCTCCAAAGCGGTGATTGAAATCCTAAGCGTGGCGGGAGCGTTGGACGAATTGCCTAAAACAAGCCAGCTCACATTATTTTAACTGGGAAGGCTAACAAAATCCATAACTAGGCGCCATGTTTCGTTGACAGCACTATTTTATTATGGTAATATAGTAGCATACTAAAGTGAGTGAGAGTTTGAGTATTTTAAAAAGGAGCGCGGGTATGAAGCGCTATAACACCATTACACCTGAGGGTATTCGCGACCTGCTTTTTGAGGAATGCGTCGCCCGTCGCAAGTACGAAGGGCTTCTTCGCCCTCTGTTCTTAGGGCGGGGCTACAACGAGGTGGTGACCGCAGGCCTTGAGTTTTACGATGTATTTTCTGCCGAAAGTCTTCGTTTTCCGCAGGAAAGTATGTATAAGCTTGCCGATGAAAAAGGACGGTTGCTCGTCTGCCGCCCCGATTCCACCGCCCCGATTGCTCGGCTTGTGGGTACCCGGCTAAAGGATGAGCCGCTGCCCATTCGCCTGTTTTATAACCAGGACGTTTATCAAATGACCAAGACCTTATCCGGGCGCAGCCATGAGGTGGTGCAGATGGGCATCGAGCTAATCGGCTCCGATTCCCCCCGCGCAGACCTTGAGGTACTCACTGCCGCGCTGGACGCGCTGGGCGTTTGCAACGGCTCGGATTACCGGCTGGAGATCGGACATATCGGCTTTTTTGATGCGCTCACCCGCAGCTTGCCCGTCACCGATGACACCCGGGAAGAGATTCGCCTTTGCATCGAAACCAAAAATTACGCGGCACTGGGGGATATTTTGGAGAAAATCGGTTCGGCCAAGGCGCTGCCCGCACTTCGCCGCCTTCCCTCGCTGTTTGGCGGGGTGGAGGTCATCGACGAAGCCTCCTCCTTGTTCGAAAGCTCGGAAACGGCGGCAATTCTCGCATACCTGCGCGAAATTTACAGCGAGCTTGCGCAGCTTGGGCTTGATGAAAAGGTCATTATCGACCTGGGTCTTGTACACCGTAAGGAGTATTACACCGGTGTGGTGTTTCGCGGCTACATCGAGGGCTACGGCGAGCAGGTGCTTTCCGGAGGGCGTTACGATACGCTGTTGGGCGAATTTGGGCGCGACCTGCCGGCTGTTGGCTTTGCCGCAGATATTACGGCTATTGTTCTTGCGCTTGCGCGGGACGGCCAAACCGAAACAAGGCGCGCCCCCGATGCTTTGATCTTCGCTTACTCAGGGTATCGCATGAAGGGTCTTTCCTTACAGCGGGAGCTAAGCGCCAAGGGGCACCGCTGCGAGTATTCGCTGTGCGAAAGCCCGGATGAAGCAAGGGTTTATACAAAGCAAAAGGGCATAAAAACACTATACATCGTCGGCGACGACGTACAGACTATAACGTTGGGCTGACCAAAAGAGTGAGGCATTTATTATGAAGCCGTTGAGAATCGCGCTCACCAAAGGCAGGCTGGAGAGTAAAACCGCACAGCTGTTTGAACGAATGGGGCTTGATTGTGAGATATTTTTAAACAAAGGACGCAAGCTGATCCTGTCGCTGCCGGATGCTAACCTTGAGGTGGTTCTAGCCAAGGCGGCGGATGTAATTACCTATGTGGAGCACGGTGCCTGCGACCTTGGGGTGGTTGGCAAGGATACGATTATGGAGCAGGGCGGCAGCTTTTACGAGATGCTCGACCTTGGGTTTGGGCGCTGCCGCTTCGCGCTGGCCGCCCCGAAGGGCATAGACTTTTATAAGGGCTACAAAATCAAAACTATTGCCACCAAATATCCCAACGTCACCAACGCCTTTTTTGAAGCGAAGGGGATGGATGTTCGCATTGTAAAGATTGAAGGCTCAGTGGAACTGGCACCGCTGATTTCTCTTTCGGATGCCATCGTGGATATCGTGGAAACCGGTTCCACCTTAAAAGAAAATGGACTTGAGATTGTGGAGGACATCGCGCCCATCTCCGCGCGGCTCATTGTGAACATTGCCTCCCTAAAGCTCCGAAAAAATGAGATAGAGGGGCTTCTATCCAGAATCGGCGTACTGCTCGACACATCACGGGTTTAATTTGGGCGTAAATGGATTGGCTGAAAAGCCTATATATAGATTATGGCATATCTAATCGAATGCAGGTTGCGAAATACTTTGTAAGCATACAGGCTTTTATAGTGGAGAAAGGTAGAATGTGTCATGACGATTAACACCGCCAAGGCAAACGGCAAGGATGAGCTGGAGCTGATTGCGGCGCTGCGCAAGCGCGGCGGCGATACCGGTCGGGATGTCGCGCAGCGCGTCGCCGAAATTATTGAAAACGTACGCGTAAACGGCGACAAAGCCCTCATAGAGTATACCCTTCAGTTTGATAAGGTGGTGCCTGACCCGATGGAGGTCTCCCGCGAGAACATGCAGAAGGCGGTTAACAATGCCCACCCGGCATTTATCAGTGCCCTTCGCCATTCTGCCGAAAACATTCGCCGTTACCATGAAAAACAGCTTACCCATGGCTTTGTAATGACCGACGACAGCGGTACGGTGATGGGTCAGCGCGTTCGGGGGTTGCATCGCGTGGGATTGTATGTGCCGGGCGGTACGGCAGCGTACCCGTCCTCGGTGCTTATGAACGCCATTCCAGCAAAGATTGCAGGGGTAAAAGAGCTTGTTATGGTCACACCGCCTGCAAAGGACGGCGGGGCAAACCCCGATATTCTGGCAGCGGCAGCGGTTGCGGGGGTAGACAGAATCTTTCTGGTGGGCGGCGCACAGGCGGTAGCGGCGCTTGCCTACGGTACCGGGCTGATTCCCAAGGTGGATAAGATTGTAGGGCCGGGCAACATCTATGTGGCAACTGCAAAAAAGCTGCTGTACGGCATTGTGGATATTGATATGATTGCGGGCCCCAGTGAAATTCTCGTCATCGCCGACGAAACCGCAGACCCCGTTTATCTTGCCGCCGACCTGCTCAGCCAAGCCGAACACGACGTGCTGGCAAGCGCCATTCTGCTCACCGACAGTGAACGGATTGCCGCCGAAACCGTCAAGGAGCTTAAGCTGCAAACCGAAAACGCCCCACGCCGTGAAATTATAGAGCAGTCGTTGCGCGATTACTCGGCAGTAATCACCTGTGAGAATCTCGACCGTGCCGTGGAGCTTGCCAATGAGCTTGCCCCAGAGCATCTGGAGGTTATGACCGCAAACCCTTGGGATTATCTGGGCCGTCTTGACAACGCGGGCTCCATCTTTCTTGGCAAGTATTCTCCCGAGCCTTTGGGGGACTACTACGCGGGGCCAAACCATGTGTTGCCCACCAGCGGAACGGCGCGCTTCTTTTCGCCGCTCTCTGTGGATTCCTTTGTAAAAAAATCGAGCTTCATTAGCTATACGAAGTCCGCACTGCGCCGTTCAAAGGATGATATTATTCTATTTGCCGAAAGGGAAGGGTTATTTGCCCACGCAAACTCTGTGCGGGTAAGGTTTTCGGACGAAACTTATGCCAATAACTAATGTAAAAGAGTTTATGGATTTTTACGCGGATTCCCCTACGGTTTATACGTTTTTTGAGATTATTTTCAAAACATTTCCGTTTGACTTGTTGAAGGAAGGAGTGGTCACACAATGCCTTACGAGATATGTGACAAGCTCAAAAACCTAACACCCTATGAGCCCATTTCTGGCAGCTATCCGGTGCGGCTTGATGCCAATGAGTCGTTTGTACCTCTGAGCGGTGAGCTCCGGCTCAAGGTCATGGAGGCTGTGGCGGGCACAAGCTTTCACCGTTACCCCGACGCCCTGGCCTCGGATGTATGCGGCGCGTTTGCCGCCCGGTTCGGGGTGAGCAAGGACTGCGTCACCGCAGGCAATGGGTCCGATGAACTGATATCGGTTATCGTGGGCTCGGTTCTTCAAAAAGGTGATTCACTGCTTACCTTTGCCCCCGATTTTTCCATGTATCGGTTTTATGGAGAACTTACAGAAGCCGATGTAATCACCTTAGGCAAGGAAGACGATTTAACCCTGAACGCCGCAAAAATGATTCGTTCCGTTTGGGATACCGGCGCGCGTGCGGTAATCTTTTCTAACCCCTGCAACCCAACATCGCTGGTACTCCCGGCAGAGGATGTCCTTCGCCTTGCCGATTCCACCAATGCGCTGGTTGTGGTAGATGAGGCATATATGGATTTTTCCAATCAGTCGGTACTGCAAAAAGCTCAGGAGCTTGATAATGTTATTGTCCTCAAAACCTGTTCCAAGGCAATGGGTGCGGCGGCAATCCGCCTTGGCTTTGCGGTTTCAAATCCCCGCATAACCTCAGCGTTAAGGGCAGCAAAATCCCCCTACAATACCGACAGCCTTTCACAGCTGGTGGGAACTCTGCTGCTGCGGGAGGAGGATTATCTTTCGCACAACGTAAGGGAACTGGTTCGCAGCCGAGACATCCTGTATGCGGGGCTTACCCGTCTTGCCGAGTTTAAAACAAACTCAATTCTTCGTGTGTTTAAGCCGGAGACGAACTTTGTGTTCGTGCAGATGAAGGACGCAGGGACCTGTTTTGAGGGACTTCTGGGCGAAGGAATTGTCGTAAGGAAGTTTGGCGAATACCTGCGTATTACGGCGGGTAGCGACGAGGAGAATACCGCGCTGCTCTCAGCGCTGGCCAGAATATTATAGAACACGCCAATTACTGGCGCAAGGAGGCGAAATCCATGAGAGAATCGGAACAGACGCGAAAGAGCAAAGAAACAGATATTGCGGTTACACTCGTGCTGGATGGCTCCGGCAAGGCGGATATCTCCACCGGAATCGGCTTTTTTGACCATATGCTGACGGCTTTTGCGGTGCATGGCGGCTTTAATCTTACGGTTAAGGCCGCCGGTGACCTGGAGGTTGATTGCCATCATACAGTGGAGGATACCGGCATTGTGCTGGGCAGGGCATTTGCCGAGGCGCTGGGAGATAAGAGCGGCATCCGGCGCTATGGCAGCTTTACCATTCCCATGGATGAAGCGCTTGCCTTCGCTGCGGTGGATGTAAGCGGCAGACCGTTTCTGGTATTTGATTGCCCGTTTGGCGGAGAACGAATCGGCGGGCTTGATACGGAGATGGTGTCGGAATTCTTCCGCGCCTTTGCCTTCTGGGCGGGAATCACCCTGCATATCAAGCTGTGGTACGGCGCAAACGACCACCATAAATGTGAGGCGGTTTTTAAGGCCGCTGCACATGCCCTATGCGTGGCGGTAGAAAAAGCAGAAAGAAATGAAGGCAAAACCCTATCCACAAAGGGCATTTTGGATTAGTTTAGAGGGTTAGTAGGTTAATATAAATTATCGCATTCATTTCGGCACAGCATGGCAAAAAGGGAAGTGAAAATCCAGTGATCGCAATTATCGATTATGGCGCAGGCAACCTTTTTTCGGTGCAAAATGCGCTGGACTATCTTGGCTTTAAAAATTGCATCGCCTCCGATGTAAAAGCCCTAGAGACCGCGGACAAGCTGATTCTGCCCGGCGTAGGCGCATTCCCCGACGCGATGGAGCGTCTGCAAAAAAGCGGGTTAATCCCTACCATCAAGGCTGAGGTCCAGAAAAAACCCCTGCTGGGCATCTGCCTCGGGATGCAGATTCTATTTGAAAAAGGATACGAGTTTACAGAGTGCGAAGGCCTCGGGCTAATTGAGGGCAGTGTCGTAAGGCTAGAAGCAAACGGGCTTAAGATCCCGCATATGGGTTGGAACGACCTGACCTTTGCGACACCCTGCGCGCTCTTAGACGAGATTGCCGAGCACAGCTATGTGTACTTTGTGCATTCCTATGGTGCGCGCACCGCTTCGGAAAACATCGCGGCCTACACGGTATATGGACAGCAGGTTGTGGCGGTTGCCCACAAGGGCTATGTATACGGCACGCAATTTCACCCAGAAAAAAGCGGGGGCGTTGGGCTGAAGATGCTAGAAAACTTTTGCAAGCTTTAACAACAAGGCGAAAACCCTTCTATTGTTAAATTCCACAGATTTCGCTCCTTTGCGAAGGCTGCGGCTTCTTGCGTTTTTTACACTAAAATAATATAAGTACGCGTAGATTAATGACGAACATTCGATTACGCCGAATAACGAGGGAACAATCATGCTAGTATTTCCTGCAATCGACATCAAAGATAAAACCTGCGTCAGGCTCACCAAAGGGGATTTTTCTACGGCGACACAGGTTGCAGACTCTCCCTACGAAACGGCGCAGAGCTTTGCGCGCGCAAACGCCGCTTGGGTGCATATGGTTGATCTGGACGGGGCAAAAAATGCAAGCCCGCAAAACAGCGAGATATTCCTGGGTATCGCGAAGCAAACGCAGCTGAAGGTTCAGCTCGGCGGGGGCATCCGCACCATGGCAACTGTCGAATACTATCTTTCCGGCGGAATTGAACGCGTCATACTCGGTTCTGCCGCACTTAAAGACCCGGGACTGGTGAAAGAGTCGGTAAAACGGTATGGGTCGCGTATTGCGGTGGGAATTGACGCGCTGGAGGGCATGGCAGCGGCGGAAGGCTGGCTGGATGGAAGCCGCGTGCATTATTTGGAGCTTGCAAAGCGCATGGAAGCCGTAGGGGTGCGGTGCATTATCTTTACGGATATCTCAAGGGACGGTACGCTTACAGGTCCGAACCTTGACCAGCTCGGGGCACTTTCTCAAGCGGTGAGCTGTGACATTATAGCAAGCGGGGGAATCCGGGATATTGAAGATATCCGGGCTCTCAAAGAGATGGGCATTTACGGGACCATTTGCGGTAAAAGCCTGTATCAGAGAACCCTGCGATTAGAAGACGCCATCGCGTTGTGCGGAAGCCAGAATCTATAGTAAAACAGAAAGGGGAGTAAGATGCTATGTTGGCCAAAAGGATTATACCCTGCCTTGACGTAAAGAACGGCAAGGTTGTCAAGGGGGTTAACTTCGTCGACATCAAGGAGGTCGGCGATCCGGTGGAGTGTGCCGTGGCTTATAATAAGCAGGGCGCGGATGAAATCACCTTTTTGGATATCACCGCGACGCACGAGGGTCGCGGAACCATGATTGATGTGGTTCGCCGAACCGCCCGTAACGTATTTGTTCCGCTAACGGTGGGCGGCGGCATTCGTTCCATTGAGGATTTTCGCGACATCCTTCGCGCGGGCGCGGATAAGATTTCGGTTAACTCTGCAGCGGTGCATAACCCCCAGCTGGTGCGCGAAGCGGCGGACCGTTTTGGCAGCCAGTGCGTGGTTGTGGCAATAGATGCCCGCCGTGCTCCCGACGGCACGTTCCATGTGGTTATTAACGGCGGGCGGATTGACACCGGACTCAACGCGCTGGAATGGGCGCGAAGGGTGTACGAGCTAGGTGCCGGTGAAATTCTTCTCACCTCAATGGATACCGACGGAACTAAAAATGGCTTTGACATTGAGCTCACCCGCAAGGTGGTGCAGCTCATCGATATCCCCGTAATCGCCTCCGGCGGGTGCGGCACGCTGGAACATTTTTGTAACGTATTTAAAAATACCGGCGCGGATGCTGCGCTTGCGGCATCGCAGTTTCATTATGGGGAACTGACCGTATCGCAGGTTAAACATCATTTGGCCAGCAATCACATTCCGGTGCGAGGGGTGACTGCGTGAACCTAGATGTTTTATTTCAAAAGTCGAAGCTGATACCGGCAATTATACAGCAAAAGGATACCGGTGAGGTCTTAATGCTTGCCTATATGAGCAAAGAAAGCCTGCAAAAAACCATCGAGACAGGCTATACCTGGTTTTACTCCCGTTCTCGCAACGAGCTTTGGAACAAGGGCGGAACCTCCGGCCATGTGCAGAAGGTGTGTGGAATTACGGCAGATTGCGACAACGACACACTTTTGGTGGTGGTGGAGCAGACCGGCCCCGCATGTCACACAGGC
The DNA here is from genome assembly GCA_023433405.1 of Bacillota bacterium. Classification (GTDB taxonomy): domain Bacteria; phylum Bacillota; class Clostridia; order Oscillospirales; family Ruminococcaceae; genus Acetanaerobacterium. The sequence goes on from JAEZCT010000015.1 coordinate 113,636, forward strand.
AGTCACAACTGCTTTTTTAACACCATATTGTAAATAATTACACTTAATCGGGACAGCTTGCCGGAAAGGAACAGGTTATAATATGATGGATACTTTAGCCGCTTTATTTGACCTCATCAAGCAGCGCAAAGCCGAACCGCAGGAGGGCTCGTATACCTGCTACCTGTTCGAAAAGGGACTTGATAAAATACTAAAGAAATGCGGTGAGGAATGCAGCGAAACTATTATTGCAGCCAAGAATGGCAATAATGCCGAAACAACAGAGGAGATTTGCGACCTTATGTACCACCTGCTGGTGCTCATGGCAGAGCAGGGCGTTGAGCTTGCACAGGTTGAGGCAGTGCTAGAGCAGCGCCGCGTAAAAATAGGAAACCTCAAGCAGCAGCACCAGTCCGATAGAAACACCTGAGGTATTGTTAACGACCTATACTATTAATAAAGCGTTAAATCCGAGAGTTTTTGGTTTCTTTAGTTTTTTGAGCAGAGTACTTGTATTTTCGGTTAGGTTATGTTAATATATATAGGCATTTAGTGTTCCTCTGGGGGCTTTGCGCCCAGTGGGGTTTGATGCCCGGTCCGGCCAGGATCGTGACATTAAAGCTGACAGTCCTCTGCCGTTAACGCATTTGCGGGCACGAATGTCTGATTTTGAAGGAGGATTTACCATGGATGCCCTTAAGCAGATTTCCGATATGCAGCTTAAGGCGGAGATGCCGGTTGTTAACATCGGCGACACCGTCAGAGTGCATGTAAGAATCAAAGAAGGCGAAAAGTCGAGGGTTCAGGCGTTTGAAGGAACCGTTATCGCCCGTAAACACGGCGGTATCGCTGAGACCTTTACCGTACGCCGAGTATCCTACGGCGTTGGCGTGGAAAGGGTTTTTCCCATCCATTCACCCAATGTCGAAAAGGTTGAAATCGTCAGAAAAGGCCGCGTTCGCAGAGCTAAGCTCTATTATCTGCGTGGCAAGGTCGGCAAGGCTGCCAAGGTTAAGCAGCAGCTTCGATAGTGACAAAAGGGACTTAATTGTCCCTTTTTTGCTTTAGGTTAATGAAAGTGTCATATAATCTCGAATTTAGAGAGCCTGCAACAGGGCTTTGCTATGCTGATAGCTTGGGGAAAAGAGGGCTAATATGCAACAGGAAGCAGAAACAGTGATTGAAGAAAAACAGGCAGATGCACTGCAGCCCGCGCCAAACCCCGCGCGGACTTTATATGAGTGGGTGGAAACCCTGATATGGTGTTTTTTATCCGTCGTCATCCTCTTTACCTTTCTACTTCGGGTGGTGGGGGTAAAAGGCTCCTCTATGACAGATACCCTGCGCGACGGAGATAGGCTTGTCACCATCGATTATGTCGTACCGAAGTATGGTGATATTGTTGCGGTAACACAGCCTAAAAATTTAAATGAGCCCTTGGTCAAGCGCGTAATTGCAACCGAGGGTCAAACTGTTGATATCGACTTTAACGCTGGCGTAGTGTATGTGGACGGCGTGAAGCTGGAAGAGGCGTATACCCTAACCCCGACCAATGTACGAGGGGATATCAATTATCCGGCAAAGGTGCCCGCCGGTCATGTGTTTGTGATGGGGGATAACCGAAACGGGTCCAAGGACAGCCGGTTTAAAGAGGTTGGCATGGTGGACGTGCGCTATATCTTCGGCAGGATTGTGCTTCGCTTGTTTCCATTTAACAGTGTTCAGTTATTCTAAAATGAGTAAGCTTCTTTTTGCCTGAAGTGTTTGCGAAACGCTTCAGGCTAATCGTGTATATTTGAGTATAATTAGTATCGTAATACATATACCTCAACACAGTATGCCTGCTGACTGTGTCGGGGAAGGGAAAGAAGGAAGGTGAACGGCATGACGGAGGTTCCCTCTATCCAATGGTTTCCGGGGCACATGGCAAAAACGCGCCGTTTGATGCGCGAAAACCTGCCTCTCGTGGATATCGTCGTTGAGCTGCTGGATGCAAGGATTCCCGCCAGCAGCCGCAATCCTGAGATCGACTATCTCGTTACAAAAAAGCCCAGGCTGGTACTGTTAAACAAAAGCGACACCGCCGACGCACAGGTTACAAAGGCATGGTGCGATTATTATAATCAAAGGGGAATCGGGGCGCTTGCTGTGGATTGCCGCAGTGGCAGCGGCCTGAAAGGTCTCCTGCCCCTTGTTAAAAAAGTGCTTTACGAGGAGCTGGAACGCAGGCGGGCAAAGGGGATGCAGGGTAAACCCATTCGCATGATGATAGTAGGTATTCCAAATGTGGGAAAATCCTCGCTTATAAACCGTCTCGCGGGTGCAAAACGTGCGAAGGTGGAGGATCGTCCGGGTGTGACTCGTGGCAAGCAGTGGGTAAGCCTTGATAACGGCATTGACTTACTGGATATGCCCGGTGTCTTATGGCCTAAGTTTGAAGACCCCAAAGTGGGCGAAAAGCTGGCGTTTACGGGTGCGGTGAAGGACGATGTTCTGGATATTGAGCACCTTGCCATGCGCCTGCTCCTTCAGCTGGCGGCGGAGTATCCCTCACTGCTGGATACTAGGTATAAAACCGGCGATATCACCGGCCTTGATGGGATAGAGCTTTTAAGCTTGGTTGCAAAAAAACGCGGCATGCTGCTGCCCGGCGGAGAAGTAAACCTGGAGCGCGCGGCGATTACCGTTCTGGATGAGTTTCGCGGGGGGAAGATTGGACGCATTTCTCTCGAAAAACCTCGTAAGCAATAAAAAGGAGTTTCCCTAAATAGGGTTTCCCCTGAAACCGGTGAGAAAAGAGGAAAAGACAGCATGGATGAGCTTTATATGTTTGATGCTGCCTATTATCAAAATGGATGCGTCAGGCTCTGCGGCGTGGACGAAGCGGGTCGCGGTCCGCTGGCGGGTCCAGTGTTTGCGGCCGCTGTGGTGCTTGGCCCCGATTTTGTCCTTGAAGGAATCAACGACTCCAAAAAGCTCACCGAGCTAAAGCGGGAGCGGCTTTTTGACGAAATAACAGGCGGCGCGGCGGATTATGCCATTTCCTACGCAAGCGAAGCCGAAATAGACGAGCTTAACATCCTGCAAGCAACCTTTCTTGCCATGCAACGGGCGGTTTTGCTGCTATCCGCCACGCCTAAACTTGTACTTATCGACGGTAATCGTGCCCCCTGCATGGATATTCCGACGGAATGCGTCATTCAGGGTGACGCGAAAAGTGCCTCCATCGCGGCGGCATCCATTCTCGCAAAGGTGGCCCGTGACCGATATATGGTCAATTTGGGTGAGAAATACCCCCAGTACCGTTTTTGCCAGCATAAAGGGTACCCAACAAAGCTTCATTATGAGCTTTTACGCGAGCATGGCGTTTCACCTGTACATAGACTCAGCTTTTTGAAAAAGCTAAGTCTGGAGAACGCCGGTGCTTAACGCGGGTGCCTTTGGCGAGCAATATGCAGCCGAATATCTGGCGGCGAATGGCTACAGCATAGTGTGTCGCAACTATCGCTGTAAATTCGGTGAAATAGACATTGTCGCACAAACAAGCGATATTCTCGCGTTTATAGAGGTAAAGACCCGGTCTGGCAATTTGCTTTATTCCCCGCGCGAGGCGGTAGGGCGCACAAAAATGCGAAGACTTACCCTCGCGGCGGAATGTTTTGTGTTAGAAAACCCTTTGCCGTTGCAGCCGCGTTTTGATGTAATTGAGATCGTTTTGATTGACAAAAACACCCTTTCCGTACTATCCTATAATCATATTGTAAACGCCTTTGATGCTGTCAATTAAACGCTAAGGCTTTGCCGCGCGGGGGTTACCGATATAAAGACTTCGGTAAACACAAAGGTGTTATCTCAAGAACCTTATTGCGGATTTTAACGCGGCGAAAGATGGGAGCGGCATATGAATTATTTTGACCTGCATTGTGATACCTTGTCGGAGATACTCAAGAATAGCACGCCACTGCTAGACGGCCCGACAGCCATCAGCTTGGAGAAGGGAAAGGCGCTCAAAGCCTGGTGCCAGTGCTTCGCTATCTGGACGCACGATACGGTGCGCGAGCAAGCGGCATATGATAACTATCAAAAACAGCTTGCCGTATTAAACGAACAGGCTCTGTTAAACGCAGACCGCATGACCTTCTGCAAATCGCGCGCGGATTTGGAGCAGGCGGTAAGCGAGGGGAAATGCGCCGCAATCCTGACGGTTGAAAACGGGGCAGTGCTGTGCGGGGACCTTTCAAAGATTGCGGAGCTTAAAAAGGATGGCGTAAAGATATTTTCCTTTACATGGAACGGAAAAAACGAGCTTGGCAGTGGTGTGAGCGCAAACAACTCGCTCTCCATGATTGGCAGAAGCGCGGTGATAGAGCTTAATCGCGCGAACATTACCATTGATGTGTCGCACATTGCAGACAAGGGCTTTTATGATATTTTAAACCTAACCTGCAAGCCAATTGTTGCGACCCACTCCAATTCCCGCAGAATCTGCAAGCATCCGCGGAATCTAACCGACGAACAGTTTGAGGCCATTGTACAGACCGGCGGAATCGTAGGTATCAATTTTTACCGGCAATTTTTAAGCAACTCTAAAAACGCCGGTCTTGGGGATATCATCCGTCATATCGATCATTTTCTTACACTGGGCGGCGAAAATCATATCAGCATCGGCTCGGACTACGACGGCGCGGAGCCGCCTGAGCGCATAAAAAATCTTTCGTCGATATCCGCACTGCATGAGGAGATGCTCAAACGCGGTTATAGCGCAGAGCTTTGCAATAAAATCTTCTTTCAAAACGCCTACGATTTCGCTGTGAAAAACTTTGAATAGCTGTCTGGTCGACACCTTAATATTGTTGGTGCCGTTCAAAGCGCGCCTGCATTCGTTCGGGCTGACAGCGACAGAAAGGATTGAACTTGGTCATGGAGTATAAAAGCACAAGAAACTCTGCTTTGCGGGTTTCCTCCGCGCAGGCCATCGCGCAAGGAATTTCAAAGGACGGCGGTCTTTTTGTTCCCGAAGCAATTCCTGAGTTTTCACAAGCAGATATCAAAGCGCTGTGCGATATGAGCTATATTGAGCGCGCTGAGAGCATTCTGCTTAAGTATCTCACCGATTTTACTTTGGAGGAGATTAAGCTCTGCGCAAAGGGTGCGTACGGCGGCGGTAAGTTTGACGACGACATCCCCGCGCCGCTGAAAAAATTCGGCGATCACGCTCACATGCTGGAGCTTTGGCATGGGCCTACCTGTGCGTTTAAGGATATGGCGCTTCAGATTTTGCCGTACCTCCTCACCATCAGCGCCAAAAAAACCATAGAGGGCAAAGAGGTTGTAATCCTGGTCGCCACATCCGGGGATACAGGCAAAGCCGCTCTCGAAGGGTTTAAAGATGTCCCCGGTACCCGCATCATGGTGTTTTATCCTCAGGATGGCGTGAGCGTCATGCAAAAATCCCAGATGACCACACAGGAAGGCGATAACGTTTTTGTCTGCTCGGTAAAGGGAAACTTTGATGATTGCCAGCGCGAGGTAAAGCGTATTTTTACGGATGAGGAAACCGTTAAGAAGCTTGATAAGAATAATCTTGTGTTTTCAAGCGCAAACTCTATTAACTGGGGAAGACTCCTGCCGCAGATCGTATACTATGTAAGCGCCTATTGCGACATGGTAAACGACAGCTCCATCTCATTGGGTGATGAGATTAATGTGGTTGTTCCCACGGGTAACTTTGGAAATATTCTCGCGGCCTATTATGCAAAAAAGATGGGGCTGCCTATTAAGAAATTCATATGCGCCTCAAATTCCAACAATATTCTTACTGACTTTATTAAAACTGGCATTTACGATACCAACCGCTCTTTCTTTGCGACACTCTCGCCATCGATGGATATTCTGGTTTCAAGCAATTTGGAGCGCCTGTTATATGACCTTGCGGAGGATGACGACACCTTTATCTCCGAGTGCATGACTAAGCTGTCTCAAAACGGCCGCTACGAGGTAAGCCCCGAGATTGCTGGAAAACTCAGGCAGTGCTTTGTGGGCGGCTACTGCAACGATAAGCAGACTAAAGATACGATAAAGCGCGTCTTTAATCAGTTTGGCTATGTGTGCGACACCCACACGGCCGTGGCTGTGAAGGTTTACGAGGATTACGCGGCAGTGACAGGGGACGAGACCCCCACAGTCATCGCTTCCACCGCTAACGCCTATAAGTTCCCCAAAAGCGTATATGAGGCTATCGAGGGGCAGGCGCATACCGACGATGAATTTGAGCTCTCCCGCCGATTATCTGCCAAGACCAGTACGCCCATTCCCACGCCTTTGGCGGGACTTGAAAAGCGCAAGGAACGCTTTGACCAGTGCTGTGACAGCGACACCATGAAACAGGCTGTTTACAGCTATCTTGGAATAAAGGCAAAAAAATAGGGTCTTATCTTTTGCTTTTTAGACCGTGTTTGAAAATGAAGAGTAAGCTAGTACCTGTCATGGTATTTTTAATTGCAACAACAGTTAAAAAGCATAGATGTCCCTATTTTTCAACAAGGTCAAAAAAAACACGCTGTGCGAAACGGCGGGCGTTTCTGCATGGCGTGTTTTAGTCATGTTAGCAGGTTAGCCGATGACTGCGATTATCCAGATCATTTATCGTTATTGCTTGTTTTCAAATGTTGCACAAACGGTGTCCGCCTTGCTTGCCGCAAAATTAGGGCCTACCTTAATGTGTGGAGCCGTGCAATAATTATTGTTCTCGTTGTACATGCAGTTTGTAACGTCACAGCTGATTCCATCAATGTGTTCATGCTGGTGACCTGTTCCGTGATTTCCATGCTGGGTATCGTGTGTCATAATATCGCCTCCTTTCAAAAATAGTATTGTTGGGTAGGAGCGGATTATACCCTCGGATTTTTTGGACAAGGAGGTGTATTGTGGCTTTATATGTTATTTCAGATCTGCACCTGTCTTTAGGCGGGGAAAAGCCAATGGATATTTTTCCGGGCTGGGAAGGTTATGTGGATCGAATTGAGCGAAACTGGAAGGAATCCGTCCGCGACGACGACACCGTTATTCTGGGCGGCGATACCTCTTGGGCGCTGGACCTGCCAGGTGCGTTGCAGGATTTTTTATTCATTGAAGGACTGCCCGGAAAGAAGTTTATCTTAAAAGGCAATCACGATTACTTTTGGACGACAGTCTCAAAAATGAATGCGTTTTTTTCGCAAAACGGTATAAACAGTATTGGTATCCTCCACAATAACTGTGTTTGTGTGGAGGGAATTTGTGTTTGCGGTACACGGGGCTGGATTTTTGATGGCAGCGAGCCCGCGGACCAAAAGGTAATTCTCAGAGAAGCGGGCAGACTTAGAATGTCCTTGGCGGAGGGGGCAAAGACAGGCCTGCCCATCAAGTGCTTTTTGCATTACCCGCCCATATTTGGCAAGGAGCGGTGCGATGAGATACTTGCCGTGCTGCATGAATATGGGGTAAACCAATGTTTTTATGGCCATATCCATGGCAGCGGGTGCAACTATGCAACGCAGGGACCTGTAAATGGCGTAGAATACAAAATGACCTCTGCCGACTACCTTAAATTTAAACCGTTCCGCGTCCTTTAACGGGCGCTGCACAAGGTGTTTAGGGCTATGTGGCCGCAAACGTGAACAAAGCAGTAGATTTAAGAATAGTAATATGGTATAATACCCAAGAGTAGCTTACAGGCGGCTGATTTTGTTTTCCCATAAGCCACTTAACTTTGGTGGTATTTTGGAGTGGCGCGGTTTTTGCGGGTAACTTTATCACAGTCAAGTAAAGAAAGCTGTGTTAAAATAATACCAAAGCTAGGTGCTTCCTGCCTTCTGAATAAGTCCAAGATGAATCAGCCTGCCATATACTAAACAGGGCATAAAAATTACATATGACCGCAAGCGGCAAAAGGAGCATTATCCTTGCCGTTTATATACTTATTTTAGCGGTGACGAAAGGATTGTAGGAAATGCATTTAAACTCTTCTAAAGAAATTGAAACCAACAAATACGAGCTTGAGATTGCCGTGAGCGGCGAGGAATTCTCCGAGGCCGTAACAAGGGCTTTTAAAAAGAACGTAAATCAGATACAGGTTCCCGGTTTTCGCAAGGGCAAGGCTCCCCGCAAAATGATTGAAAAAATGTACGGTGAGCAGATGTTTTGGGAGGACGCGGTAAACGAACTGTACCCCTCCGCATATGAGGCCGCCGTCAAAGAGAGCGGTATTGAGCCCGTTAACCCTGCGGATGTTGAGGTAACAGAACTCGGCGCAACCGGCTTTACCTTTAAAGCAACCGTTTTTGTCAAGCCCGACGTCACAGTCAAGGAATATAAGGGTCTGAAGGCGGAGAAGGTTACCCCGGAGGTTACCGAGGAAGAAATTAACGCCGAGCTAAAGCGCTACCAGGACCGCAACTCCCGTATGATTACTGTAGATGACCGCGCCGCAGAGCTTGGCGACAGCACCGTAATTGATTTTGAAGGCTTTACGGACGGTGTCCCTTTTGAGGGCGGAAAGGGCGAAAAATATACGCTTGTTCTGGGCTCCAACCAGTTTATTCCCGGCTTTGAGGAGCAGATTGTCGGCCACAGCAAAGGCGAAAACTTTGACGTTAACGTTAGCTTCCCTGAGGAGTATCATGCCGAGGCACTCAAAGGTAAACCGGCTGTATTTAAAGTAAAGCTGCATGATATCACCAAAACCGAGCTTCCGACGCTTGATGATGAGTTTGCAAAGGACGTTAGCGAGTTTGACTCGTTGGCTGAGTTTAAGGAAGATATTAAAAAGCATGTTCTTGAGCATAAGCAGAAGCACGCTGACGAGGGTGTGGAAAACGCGCTGATTGATCAGATTATTGCCACCATGGAGGGGGCTATCCCCGAGGTGATGTTTGAAAAGCGTGTGGATGAGATGGTGCAGGATTTTGATTACCGACTGCGCTCTCAGGGCTTGAATATGGAAACCTACCTGCAGTATACCGGCGCGGAGATGGATAGCTTCCGCAAGACCTTTTCAGAGCAGGCCCAGAAGCAGGTAAAGATTCGTCTTGCCCTTGAAAAAATCGCTCAGCTTGAAAACCTCTCTTCCACAGAGGATGAGCTTAGCGGAGAATACCAGAAGCTTGCCGACAGCTACAATATTCCGCTCGAGCAGGTAAAGGGCTTTGTAAAGCCGGAGGATCTGACGAAGGATTTAATTATAAACAAGGCGATTGACCTTGTTCGCACCAGCGCGGTTATTACCGAAAAGGCCGCGAAAGCCGAAGAGCCCCAAGCGAAGGTCACAGAAGAAAAAGAAGGTAAGCCCAAGAAAACTACCCGAACCAAAAAGGCGGCTGACGTCAATGCCGATGCCAGTGCCGAGGTAGCAGCAGAAAGCGCGCCCGCGAAAAAACCCGCCAGACGTACTGCTGCAAAGAAGAAGACGGAAGATACTCCGGTTGAGGGTTAAGCAAATTAACAGCATATTACTATGAAAGTATACAACCTCGTTTTTAACATCGCGCATGCCACGCAATCGGCTTGGCGGCGTGATAACAGAAAGGACTGATACAGCATGAGCTTAGTACCAATGGTAATTGAGCAAACCAACCGAGGAGAACGTTCCTACGACATCTTTTCCAGGCTTTTGAACGACCGCATTATCATGCTGTCGGAAGAAGTAAACGACACTACGGCAAGCCTTATTGTTGCGCAGCTGCTTTATTTGGAGGGGCAGGACCCCGACAAGGATATCAGCCTGTATATCAACAGCCCCGGCGGGTCCGTTACTGCCGGTATGGCCATCTACGACACCATGAAGTATATTAAGTGCGATGTTTCCACCATCTGCCTTGGCATGGCGGCGTCCATGGGCGCGTTTTTACTCTCCTCCGGCACAAAGGGCAAGCGTTTTGCGCTGCCTAACAGTGAAGTAATGATACACCAGCCTTCCGGCGGTTCGCGCGGACAGGTTACCGACATTAAAATCCAGGCGGATTGGCTGTTGCGCACCAAGGCAAAGCTCAACAAAATCTTGTCTGAGCAGACCGGGCAGTCAATAGAGGTTATTGAGCGCGACACCGAGCGCGATAACTTTATGACGGCGGAAGAAGCCGTAAAATACGGTTTGGTGGATAGGGTAATTACCTCTCGGTTATAATAGCAATACGCAAAACGAAGCTTTTTATAACTTCGTTTTGCGTATTATATTCCTAAATGTATTGAATGGTTAAATTTTTGCCGGTAAGCGTATAAAAGCGCTCCCATTCATTATTAACGGGGGAGTTATGGCTGCAAAAATTCTGGTTCTCAACGGCAGTCCCCGAAAAAACGGAAATACTGCCATGGTCTCGCAATGGGTGAAGGAAGGCGCTGCCCCAAAAGCCGAGGTGGTTGAGACTATCAATGTTTCAACGATTCACATGGCTTATAATGGTTGCATCGGTTGCAGAAAGTGCAAGGCTGATGAGGATTTTTACTGCTTTATTGCAGATGATGCATCAAAAATTGTGAAAGACATGACAAATTTTGATGTTATTGTATTTGCTGTTCCGGTGTATTTGGGAAGCGTTCCGGCACAAATGAAGTGCCTTTTAGATCGTATGTACAGCCATATTAAATTTAAGAATGGCGAGCATATCACGAACCCGTTGCTCAGACATAAGGTAATGGCGCTAATCGCTACGGCCGGTGCGGATTACGAAGGCGGCCTTTCCTCCCTTGTGGATTTTTTTCAGACGTTCGCTGAGGAGTTTGGCGGCAGGATGTATCAGTTTACAGTGCCAAACTGCAGCCCCGATTTGAATGATTTAAAGCAACGGGTGGAAATCATGCAAGCAGCCAAAGCGTTTGGGCAACAATTAGCGGGTATAGAACCCTAACCTGCTTTAACCCTGTCATTTTACCTGTGCATGACAGGCTGCATGTATTTTTTGCCGTGCGCAGCGGCAGAATGGGATGAGTATTGGGCCATGGCTAAGGATGAAAACAAAACGATACGCTGTTCGTTTTGCGGCAAGCAGCAAAACGAGGTAGACCGCATTATCGCCGGCTCCGGCGTATATATTTGCAACGAGTGTGTTGAGCTGTGTCAAAGCATTTTAAATGACAGCTCGCCAATGACCTCTGTGCGTCCCGGCAAACCGAAGCCGGAGGTCAATATTTCAATCCCCACACCCGTTGAAATGAAAAAGATTCTCGATGAGTATGTGATTGGGCAGGATAAGGCAAAGACAACTCTGTCTGTTGCGGTTTATAACCATTATAAACGCATCTATTACCGCGGAACCAACGACGTGGAGCTTCAAAAGAGCAATGTCCTGCTGCTTGGTCCCACTGGTGTTGGTAAAACCATGCTTGCACAAACGCTTGCCAAGATACTGGATGTTCCGTTTGCCATCGCCGACGCAACCACCCTCACCGAGGCCGGTTATGTTGGAGAGGATGTGGAAAATATTTTACTGCGCCTGATTCAGGCTGCGGATTATGACATCGAAAAAGCGGAACGCGGTATCATCTACATCGATGAGATCGACAAAATCACCCGCAAGTCAGAAAACACCTCCATTACCCGGGATGTCAGCGGCGAGGGCGTTCAGCAGGCGCTGCTCAAGATACTGGAGGGCACGCTCTCCAATGTTCCCCCTCAGGGCGGACGCAAGCATCCCCAACAGGAATTTATTCAAATCAACACCGCCAATATCCTGTTTATATGCGGAGGCGCGTTTGACGGTATTGAAAAAACCATCGAAAAGCGTGTCGGCGGCGGTTCTCTCGGGTTTGGCGCTCCATTAAAAAAGAAGCGGGAGGACGCGGTTTCTGAATTGATGGCTCAGGTAACACCGCATGATCTTGTGCGGTTTGGCATCATTCCGGAGCTGGTTGGTCGCTTGCCGGTAATATCTGTTTTGCAGAACCTGGATGAGGCTATGCTGGTTACCATCCTCAAGGAGCCGAAAAACGCCTTGCTGAAGCAGTACATTAAGCTGTTTGAAATGGACGGCGTTAAGCTTGAGTTTGATGACGAGGCGCTTAATGAGATTGCGCGTAAGACCATCGAGTTAAAAACCGGCGCCCGCGGTCTGCGTTCCATCATTGAGGAAGCCTTGAGTGAGGTAATGTTTCAGGTTCCCAGTGATACCACGGTAGAAACGGTGCGTATCACAAAGGGCTGTATCTCTGGTGAGGAAACCCCGGAGTATGTGCGCAACGCGGAGAAACGTGCCGCAAACCTAATGCTTGCCAGCAGAAAACCAAAGGTGAGCCGAAGAAGCTCGGTAAGCTGATTTTAGATGCGCATTCAAAATTTAAAACATTAAGAAATTCAAAAGTGCTTCGGTAAAGTCGACATCTGTAACGATGTTGACTTTCCGTTTTTTATCTAGACATTGTACAGCAGTTTGTTATACGCACCTTTCGCAGGTAAATACCGCTAAAAACCAAGTCGATTCTGACCATATACGAAAATAAGGTCGATAAGGTAGGTTTTGTTCATGACATTACATGATTTATGCGAAAAGGTGCAGCCGTTTCATTCTGTGTGCTCATTTTTCGGTAACGATGGTGGCTGAACGTGTTAATTTTATTATAAATAATTGTTGCCGTGATTATGTTGAACTGACTCGGCATTTCGAATATAATGGAGTCAGTATTACATAGCACCCTACAAACGCCGTATTACTTGGAGGAACCTTTATGGAGAAAGTAGCTGAACAGTTAAAGACCGCAAGGCTCCCCATGCTGGCACTAAGAGGACTTGTAGTTTACCCCAATATGGTTTTGCATTTTGACGTTGGCAGAAAGAAGTCGGTGCTGGCCCTCAACGAAGCGATGGGTACCAACCAGCTTATTTTTCTGGTAGCGCAAAAGGACATACGCGAGGATGAACCGAAGGATTATGATCTGTACAGCGTCGGCGTAGTCGCCGAGGTTCGGCAGATTTTAAAAATGCCCGGCGACAGCCTTCGCGTTTTAGTGGAAGGCCTCTACCGTGCAAAACTTGTTGATATGCTTCAGGAAGACCCCTTTATGTCTGCCATGGTCGAGGAGCTACCGCTTAAACTTGCAAAAACCAAGTCGCAAAAGGATACTGCCGAAGCGCTCATGCGAACGCTGAAGGACTTGTTTGAGGAATATTCCTACCTTACCCCTCAAATGCCCAAGGATTACATGCTTAATGTAATGGCCAGTGACGACCCCGTTTACCTGTGTGAATACATATCGGGGAACCTGATGCTCAAGATACCGGATAAGCAGCGCATTCTCGAAGAAAGCAGCCCGATTAAGCGGCTGGAGCTTTTGGTACAGATTCTTGAGGACGAAAACAGCGTTTTGACCATTGAAAAGGATCTTTACGAAAAGGTAAAGCAGCAGGTTGATAAAAACCAGCGCGAATATTTCCTTCGTGAGCAAATGAAGGTCATCTCCAGTGAATTAGGGGATGGTGACAGTGTTCAGGACGAGGCGGTGGAGTACTTCGAGCGCATCCAGAAGCTACATCTGCCCAAAGAGGCGGCCGATAAGCTTACAAAAGAAGCCGAGCGCCTGTATAAAATGCCGTACAATTCCCAAGAGGCAACGGTTATTCGCACCTACCTCGATACCTGCCTTGAGCTGCCCTGGAACAAGCAAACCAAAGAGCTTATTGATATTGGCAAGGCCGGGAATGTCCTTGACCGCGACCATTACGGTTTGGTTAAGGTTAAGGAGCGCATTCTTGAATTGCTTGCCGTGCGCAAGCTTGCGCCGGATATCCGTGGTCAAATCATTTGCTTGGTTGGCCCTCCGGGTGTGGGCAAGACCTCCATTGCCCGTTCTGTTGCCGCGGCGCTTGGTAAAAAGTACGCTCGCATTTCTTTGGGAGGCGTGCGTGATGAATCAGACATCCGCGGTCATCGAAAAACATATGTGGGTGCAATGCCCGGTCGCATCATCGAGTCTATCAGCCGCGCAGGCAGTAAGAATGCGCTGATTCTGCTCGATGAGGTGGATAAAATTAGCCACGATTTTCGCGGCGATCCTGCCTCCGCACTGTTAGAGGTGTTGGATTCCGAGCAAAATCAGGCATTTCGCGATCACTATGTGGAGATCCCCTTTGACATTAGCAATATTTTGTTTATTACAACGGCAAATGATAAAAGTGAAATTCCCGGCCCGTTGTTGGATCGTATGGAAGTGATCGAGCTTTCCAGCTACACGCGGGAGGAGAAGTTCCATATCGCGCGGGATCACCTGATTAAAAAGCAGGTGAAGCGCAGCGGGCTATCTGCGAAAACCATAAAGGTTTCCGACAGTGCAATCTACGCACTAATCGATTTTTACACCCGCGAGGCAGGTGTGCGCAAGCTGGAACGTGCCATTGCTGCGCTTTGCCGCAAAACCGCCAAGCGAGTGGTGGAAGGCACCCAAGGCAAGGTCGCCATCTCCGACGCGAACATTACCGAATTTCTTGGTCCTCATAAATTCCGTCCTGACGGTATTTTAAAGAAGAATGAGGTCGGCGTCGTAACCGGGCTTGCGTGGACCAGTGTGGGCGGCGAGATTATGATGATTGAGGTTAATGTGGTCAAGGGCAGCGGTAAGGTTCAGCTTACCGGGTCGCTGGGCGACGTGATGAAGGAATCGGCCAATATCGCCATCAGCTACATACGCAGCAAGGCGGAAAAGCTAAAGATTGACGAGGAGTTCTATAAGGATCGGGATATTCATATCCATGCGCCGGAGGGTGCTGTTCCGAAGGATGGTCCTTCTGCCGGTGTAACCATGACCACCGCATTGGTTTCTGCGCTTACCGGGGTTCCCGCGCGGCGCGAGGTGGCTATGACGGGGGAGATTACGCTGCGTGGCAGGGTTCTGCCTATCGGCGGGCTAAAAGAAAAAACCATGGCGGCTTACCGTGCCGGTATTAAAACCGTAATTATTCCCGAGGAAAACCGCCCTGATCTGGAGGAGATTGACGACACCGTAAAAAAAGCGCTTACTTTTGTGTTTGCCGAGGATGTCGATACGGTGCTCAAAACCGCCCTTCTGTTTTGCACAGAACCGGAAACACCCGACGGACGGCATAAGGATGCCTTATTGCACAGCGGCGTAGAAATCCCGCCGAAGCTTCCGCTGGATTCTGCTGTAATTGCTCAGTAGTTCGCGACAAATAGTTTTGGGTTTCTCTGTAGCATATGGGTAACCGCCGGTTAATCATGCAGCTGGCATTCGGTGCCGAATTATCCGAATCAGAATGCCTCTGCATGGTTATTCAGCGATTATTATGAAAAAATAGGACTAAAAAGACACACAATGACAAAGGGGTTTTCATGAACTATAATACTGCGGTGTTCGAGGCATCCTTTGGGCTTGCCTCGCAACTTCCACAAAGTGAGCAGCTGGAGATTGCTTTCTCCGGCCGTTCTAACGTGGGAAAATCTTCGCTAATCAATAAGCTGCTAAACCGCAAGTCACTAGCCCGCGTCAGTTCCATGCCGGGAAAAACTGCAACAATCAATTTTTATCGCGTGGGCGACACGCTTCGCCTTGCCGATTTGCCCGGTTATGGCTATGCGAAGGTGGCAAAAAGCGAAAAACGGCGGTGGAGCGAACTCATTGGCGGCTACTACATGCAAGGCCGTAACCTTGCCTTGGTGGTTCAGCTTTTGGATATGCGTCATGCGCCCTCCAGTGATGATGTTGCTATGATTGAGACGTTTATTGAGCAGGAGATTCCTTTTATACTGGTGCTAACAAAATGCGATAAGCTTTCCCAAAAACAGCGCAATGATCGCATGGAGGCATTTGCGAAAGAGGTGCCCTGCGGAGATCAGGTAACCATGCTGCCTTTTTCTGCCGTAACCGGAGAGGGCGTAGAGGAGCTTCGCAATATCCTGGAAGATGTAACCGAGCAGGATGCCGAGGAATAGAATGATAAAAACAAACGGTTATTCCGGGCATTTTCAAGCTCATTCGCAATACGGCGGCAATCATAGCTGTTGCGTGAGTTAGCTGCCTGAGTAAGCCGGCAAAGGGACGAAACCATATGCTCGGACAGTTCGGTTTAGATTTAAATAGTCTGGGTCACCTGACTATCGGCGGTGTGGATACGATTGCGCTGAGCGCGCAGTATGGCACACCGCTTTTTGTGATTAATGAACGACAGCTGCGCAACCGCTGCAGAGAATATGTTGAGGCGATGAGCACCCTGTTTTTAAATGGTCGCGCCGCTTATGCGTGTAAGGCATTTTGCTGCAAGGAAATGTGCCGGATAGCCGATGCTGAGGGAATGAGCCTGGATGTGGTTTCGCTGGGTGAACTGCACACCGCGCTTTCCGCGGGATTTCCTCCTCACCGCATGATTCTTCATGGCAGTAATAAGTCCACTGAAGAGCTTGCGACGGCGGTAAAGGCGGGTATCGGACGAATTGTTGTGGATGGCTTTTGGGAACTGGAGAGGCTCGCGGAGCTGACGGAGGGGTTAAGCACACATGTCGGTATCCTGCTGCGCATACGGCCGGATGTAGCGGCGCACACTCATCATGCGGTAGAGACGGGCAGGGAAGATTCCAAATTCGGGTTTTCTCTGGTTGCCGGAGAGGCGCTGGAGGCGGTGGCTCTCGCAACGCGCATGACCGGTGTCAGGCTTTTCGGCTTACATTGCCACATTGGCTCCCAGATTAGTGAGTGCGCGCCGTATGAGCTTGCGGTCAACCGCATGGTACAGCTATTGGCAAAGATCAAGCGGCGCTTCGGGGTGGAGCTGCCCGAGTTAAACCTGGGCGGCGGGCTCGCGATTCGTTATGCCTTTACGCAAAAGGAACCACCCGCAATTGGCGAATACCTTTCCCGCATCTCAATTGCGCTAAAGGAAGCTTGTGGGCAATACAATGTTTCTTGCCCCTCAGTAACAGTAGAGCCGGGTCGATCCATCGTCGGCCCGTGTGGAATCACGCTGTATACCGTCGGGGCTATTAAGCGGGTGGAAAGCGGCCGCACTTATATATCAGTGGATGGTGGAATGGCAGATAACCCGCGCTATGCGCTTTATCAGTCCCAATACGAAGCGGTTACAGCCAACCGTGCCGGCGAACCGCGTAGCCAAAGGGTCAGCCTGGCGGGGAGGTGCTGCGAAAGCGGGGATCTTCTGGGGGAGGAAATGCCCTTACAATCGGCAAAAGCCGGCGAGATTATCGCGGTGCTGGCAACCGGCGCATATAACTTCTCAATGGCATCAAACTACAACAGACTGCCAAGGCCATCCGTTGTGATGACCTCTGACGGTCACGCGCGGCTTGTTGTGCGCAGGCAAACCATAGACGACCTGATTGCAAACGATTTGTGACCGTTGCTCTCAGCGGCGCGCCTTCCTTGTCAATGAATTAGTACCGCGCATTTGCGGCAAAAAGCATTAAAGCTGTTATAAATCCGCGTCAAAATCTAGAAATCAGCGTTATTAGCTGATTTTTAGGTACTTTTTAATCGGATCATTGCATAAGGAAAAGGTTATCATTTACTTTCGCAATTCAGTGTGTTAAACTTGTCCTAGTAGCATTTTAACAAAGCTCGTATCACCATATTAGGACTTGTTTGCAAATTGAACACGCAGGCAATAGAAACATAAATGAAGGATTCTATTTCTGCTTTTTTCAAATTAAGAATAATCTATTGCGCTTAACGGGTTGGTTAACAGCTACGCAATGAGAAAGCATAGGCAAATCGTATTTATAAGGCAGGGCTTGTACAAGAAAATGATTGAGTTGTTCCGTTATATGGGTAAAACCAAATAACCATGAGAACAAAAGGAGTAAGTGGGTATGAACAGCAAGCTGAAGGACCCTAACATCGAATATTTGTTTCGGGCCATTCTTACATTGAAAACATTGGATGAAAGTTATAATTTTTTCGAAGATTTGTGTACCGTTCCCGAATTAAAGGCGCTTTCTCAGCGGCTTCAGGTGGCCAAGCTGCTCAGCGAGCACCATGTGTACAGCGACATTGTTGCCGCTACCGGCGCCAGCACCGCCACTATCAGTCGTGTAAACCGCTCGCTTAATTATGGCTGCGACGGCTATAGTGTCATATTCAAACGCCTCGCTGAAGAAAAAACCAACGAGGAGCCAAAGGAATAAGGCAATATGAACGGTTATGAAATCTTTGCGCGGTATTACGACGACTTAACCGCCAATATTGATTACGCGGCGCGCGCGGATTTTTTCCGCGCGCTGATTCATGAGTACGGCAATGGGGGCAAACTGGCTCTAGACCTTGCCTGCGGAACCGGCAGCTTGACCGTTGAGCTAGCCAAGCGCGGGATGGATATGATTGGAGTGGACGGCTCCGGCGAGATGCTAAGCCAAGCGATGGAGAAAACCCCCGAAGCCTATGGCATACAGTACCTGCGCCAAACGATGCAGGGGCTTGACATGTACGGTACAGTGGATGCCATTGTTTGCGCCTTGGACAGTATAAACCACATCATCGAAGAGCAATCACTTGCGCGATGCTTCTCCCGGGTATCCCTGTTTTTAGACCCCGGCGGCGTGTTTGTGTTTGATGCGAACACGGTTTATAAGCACGAAAAAGTACTTGCCGATAACGTTTTTGTATACGAATGCGACAAGGTATATTGTGTGTGGCAAAATTGCTATGACAGCGCAAGCCGGATTACAACGATACGGCTTGATTTTTTTGAGAAGGCTGAGAACAACCGATACATTCGCGCAAGCGAAACCTTTGAGGAACGCGCGTATTCTTATCATCAGCTCGCAGAACTGCTGGATAAGGCGGGGTTGTATGTGGCAGACTGTTTCGCGGATGATTCGAGGCAGCCTATAAACGAACAGACTCAACGAATGATTATTGTCGCTAAAAAAAAGCGACTGTAGCCGTTACCGGCCAGCCGCATTTTAAAACCTATGCAAGAAAGGGCTATAATCCATGGGTAAGCTGTTACGAGCGATTGCCGATGACGGCAGCGTTATGATATTCTCACTCGATTCCACCGATATTGTTAGTAAGGCCGAGCAGCTGCACCAGACCTCCGCAGTGGTTACCGCGGCGCTTGGCAGGCTGCTGACGGCAGCATCAATAATGGGTGCAATGCTTAAAGGGGATGACGATACGCTTACTCTGCGCATTGCAGGCGACGGCCCCGCTGGTTCTGTGATTGCGGCATCGGACAGCCACGGCAATGTGCGCGGTTATGTCGGAAACCCCATTGTGGAACTGCCGCTGAACGAAAAGGGTAAGCTTGATGTAGCCGGGGCGGTAGGCCGAACGGGCTCGCTTTATGTTATTCGCGACACCGGGTTTAGAGAGCCTTATGTGGGGCAGGTGCCGATAATTTCTGGAGAGATTGCCGAGGATATCACGGGCTACTTTGCAACTAGCGAGCAAATTCCTACGGTGTGTGCTCTGGGGGTGTTGGTAAACCCTGATCTTTCCGTGTGCGCGGCAGGGGGCTTTATTGCCCAGGTTTTACCGGGCGCGGATGAGGAAGCTATCGCTGTGCTGGAAAAAAACCTACAAGGTCTTGAGCCGGTTACGGTTATGCTCTCAAACGGCATGACTGCCGAGGATATCGCACTGCGTGTCCTGCAAGGCTTTTCGCCGCATATCGTGGGGGAAAGTTCAGTGGAGTACCATTGCTCTTGCAGCAAAGAGCGTTACGAGCAGGCGCTTGCGGCAATAGGACGGTATGAGTTAGCCGATATCATAGAAAAGGATAAAAAGGCGGAGGTTGTCTGCCACTTTTGCAATAAGCATTATCTTTTTGAGGAAGATGAGCTGGTTGCAATCCTCAACCGCTCGTAAGCAATTAAAACTTGTTGACCATAATGGCGTACCGACCGTAGGTGCCGCTTTTTCATGAAATAGGCTGTATAAAAAGGGGCGGGGGAAATACCCGTCCCAGCAATTATTAATTTGTTTGCTAAACCTTCTGGTTATAGATGTAGCTCAGCACCTCGTGAACCCGCACCCATTCCTCATGGTTGAGCGAGTAGTACCTCCACAGCCCTGATTTTCTGCATATAACAAGGTTTAGTTCCTGCAGCACCTTCATATGATGAGACAGGGTGGGCTGTGTAATGTCCAGCTCTTTTAGAATATCGTTGGCACACTTTTCTCCATATGAAAGGATGTCAACAATCTTTAGCCTATTAGGGTCAGACAAAGCCTTTAGTGTTGCTCCCAGTACCTTATACGGCATTTTTAATTCCATCCCTTTTACAATCGTTCCATCATATCGACTTCAATCAATATTATACCCCATTTTGCGACAAAGTCAAGCTTTTCCAATTCAATATTTTACCTGATTTATCGGGGTATACTTTGTGAATAATTACATTATCTACGACATTTTGTTCGTTCGCGAAGTTTTTTGCTACTTTTTGCGCACATTAATCACAGGTGCTTTTTTTGTAAAAACAAGTTTACATTTGTGTCGGATTTTGCTTTAATAGTATTTAGCAGTATTAGCGGATGGGGGAATTTATACAGTGTTTAAGCAGGTGTATAAGAGTGCTTTGATGGTTGATCGAGAGTATGATGATTGCATTGCGGATTTAATAGCCCACGAAGAGGTTCAGCGCATGAAGCAGTTTATGCAGCATGCCGATATCAGCTGTCTGCGGCACTGCTTGTTTGTTTCGTTCCTCAGTTACCTTGTTTGCAAAAAGCTTAAGCTAGACTATCGCTCCGCCGCTCGCGGCGCACTTTTGCACGATTTATTTTTGTATGATTGGCACCTGCATCGTCCTGCCGAGGGGCTTCACGCCTTTTCCCATCCGGGAATCGCACTCTCTAATGCGAACCGTTTTTTTGCACTCAATCATATGGAGCAGGACATTATTGCAAAGCATATGTGGCCGCTTACCATTCGCCTGCCCCGATATAAAGAATCTATGATTGTCTTGCTGGCAGATAAATATTGTGCGCTTTTTGAAACAATAAGAGTCGGGCACCCAAAGACGCTTTTTGTGCTAAAGATGAGATATGCCTGTTAAGTACGGCGCGCTTTTCAAGAGTCTACCCGTAGCAAATGCTCCGCGTCTAGCGTATAAAAAATCAAGCTAAAAAACCTGACGCAATGTCTTTGGCGCAGATTTTTGTGTCTTTATCCGGAAGAATGATACCATAATAGACTTTTCGCAAAGAGGTTGAAGGGGTGAGATATTGCTTGTTGTCAAATGGTTTATCCTTTTAATGGTATACAGCTTTATTGGTTGGATTTATGAGTCGATTGTTGTTTCAGTAGAGGAAAGGCGTCTTGTAAATCGTGGCTTTTTGAATGGTCCAATCTGTCCGGTATATGGGTTTGGCGGTTTAATTATCATTTCGCTTTTATATAACAAGGTAGAAAACACCTTTGTGCTTTTTTTAATCTGCATGGTCATTACTACTACGCTTGAGTACATTACGGCAATTATTCTCGAAAAGGTATTTGACGCGCGTTGGTGGGATTATTCCAATTACCCGTTAAATTTTCAGGGCAGAATTTGCTTGCTGGGCGCGGTTGTCTTTGGTATTTTGGGGGTACTTGCGCTTCGCCATTGGCACCCTTTCTTACTTAATCTGCTGGAAATCATTCCGCCGTGGGTACTTGTCGTCATTTTTTGCATTTGGTTTCTCGCGTTTGTGGTTGATATGGTCGTTACTATACGCCACCTGTTTAGGCTTAACAACCGACTACAGGAGATACAAGGCGTTGTCAACAGTTTTTTGGAGCAGTATGCAAAACGTGCGGAGGAGCTCAAAGCATCTGCCTTTGAGCGGCTGGAGGAAAGCGAGTTTTACACGGAGCGTATTCGCAAGCTGTTTAATTCCCAGCGCTTTCAAGATATTCGCATTGCACTTGCTTTTCCCAAATTAAGACCCTTTCACAATAACGAAGCATGGCAATGGCTCAAGAGTAAACTGATAAAAAAAAATAAACCATAACGGCAGATAAGAACCCGCGCGCTCTGAAAAGACCCGCGGGTTTTATATTGTTTAGAAGCCAGTAGCATTATTGTACTTAAAAAGGAACCACCCTTTGCAGTGGAGTATGATTGCCTCTCCAATCAGTTATACTAATACTTGAACATCAAAACGCAGAGACAGGCTTATGCAAAATAATGCTCCCAATGATTACTGAATTAACAACTCAATTATCCAACCCGCAAGGACAACAAAATATTTCTTAATCGCGTTTATTTTCTGTTATTGTTCATGAACTTAGCCCTTGAGTCTTGGTTATAGTTGATTTTTTAATGAAAATGGAGTATGCTTAAAACATAAAATATACTATTTTAATATACAATAAGGAGAGGAGCACCATCATGGAGTTCAAAAAGGGAAAATGGCAGGAGCACATCGATGTCAGAAGCTTTATAATAAAGAATTACACCCCCTACGACGGGGATGATGCGTTTCTTGCACCGCCAACCAAGCGCACTGCCGCGTTATGGGATAAGGTGAAGGAGGTCATGCAGGCCGAGCGTAACAATGGAGGGGTACTCGATATTGATGAGCACACCATATCCACCATCACTTCCCATGCCGCGGGTTATATTGACCGGGACCTTGAGCTGATTGTCGGCTTACAGACCGATGCCCCTCTCAAGCGCGCGATTATGCCGTTTGGCGGCATTCGAATGGTGCACACCTCACTGGAGGCATATCATCGCGAAATGGACCCAGAGGTGGAGAAGGTGTTTGATTACCGAAAAACACATAATGATGGTGTTTTTGACGCATATACCGACAATATGAAGGACGCGAGACGCAGCGGAATCATTACCGGTTTGCCGGATGCCTACGGGCGCGGACGCATTATCGGCGATTATCGCCGTGTACCGCTCTACGGCGTGAATTATCTAATCGCCCAAAAGCAATCGGCTAAGGCGGAGTATGTGTTTGACATCATTACCGAGGATGTCATCCAGCAGCGGGAGGAGCTGTCTGAGCAGATACGTTCCTTGATGGAGCTTAAAAAGATGGCAGAAACCTATGGCTGTGATATCTCTGGGCCGGCAAAGGATACGAAAGAGGCGATTCAATGGCTGTATTTCGGTTATCTTGCCGCAATTAAGGAGCAAAACGGCGCGGCCATGTCGTTAGGCCGCGTCTCGACCTTCTTGGATATCTATGCCCAGCGTGACCTGGAGGAGGGCAGATACAGCGAGGAGGAGATTCAGGAGTTCGTGGATCATTTTGTCATGAAGCTTCGCATGGTACGTTTCCTGCGCACCCCATCTTACGACGAGCTGTTTTCGGGTGACCCCACATGGGTAACCGAGGCACTTGGCGGCGTGGGAGTGGACGGGCGGCACATGGTAACCAAAATGAGCTATCGTTTCCTGCATACCCTCGTTAATCTGGGTGCCGCACCGGAACCAAACATGACTGTCCTTTGGAGCGAGCGGCTGCCTGATAATTTTAAACGCTTCTGCGCGCGAATTTCCATTGAAACCTCCTCTATCCAGTACGAAAGCGATGATTTAATGCGGGCGGATTTTGGTGACGACTATGGCATCGCCTGCTGTGTATCCGCCATGCGTATTGGCAAGATGATGCAGTTCTTTGGTGCCCGTGCAAATCTGGCGAAGGCACTGCTTTACGCGCTTAACGGGGGGCGGGATGAAAAAAGCGGCGCGCAGGTAGGACCTGAGATGGCGCCTATTGTCAGCGATGACACGCTGGATTTTGATGAGGTTTGGCGCAAGTATGACCATATTTGCCGATGGCTTTCCAGGCTGTATATCAACACGCTCAACATCATCCACTATATGCACGATAAGTATAGCTACGAGCGTATTCAAATGGCGCTGCACGACGAGCAGATTGTTCGCACCTCCGCCTGCGGTCTTGCCGGCTTCTCGGTGGTGGTGGATTCTCTGAGTGCCATAAAATACGCCAAGGTACACCCGGTGCGCAATGAGCAAGGCTTGACGGTGGATTTTGAGATTGAAGGTGACTTTCCGAAATTCGGGAACAACGACCCCCGTGCGGATGAGATTGCCCGTATGGTGCTTGAGCATTTTATGAATAAGCTTAAAAAGCATCAGACCTATCGCCAATCCATCCCCACCATGTCCATTCTTACAATCACCTCAAACGTGGTTTACGGCAAAAAAACAGGCGCCACCCCTGACGGGCGCAAAGCAGGTGAGCCCTTTGCACCCGGCGCGAACCCAATGCATGGGCGCGATTCCAACGGCTGCATTGCCTCAATGATGTCTGTGGCCTCACTTCCATACGCCTATTCTCAGGATGGCATCTCCTACACCTTCTCCATCGTGCCGGCTGCGCTGGGTAAGGATGAGCAACAGCGTACCGCAAATCTTGTTTCGCTCATGGATGGCTATTTCCTGGAGGGCGGCCACCATATTAACGTTAATATTATCAACCGAGAGGTTTTAATGGACGCCATGGAGCATCCCGAACTTTATCCACAGCTCACCATTCGCGTATCAGGGTATGCGGTCAACTTCATAAAGCTCTCTAGAGAACAGCAGCTTGATGTCATCAACCGCACGTTCCACACGCGCTTTTAATGAACACAAATAGAAATTGAGAAGGGGGAAAGAAGATGGATATGGAAGCCAAGGGGCGAATCCATTCGATTGAGACCTTCGGCGCGGTGGATGGACCCGGGGTACGCTTTGTTGTTTTCATGCAGGGCTGCCCCATGCGTTGCGCTTACTGCCATAACCCCGATTCTTGGGATGTAAAAGGCGGCAAAGAGGTCACTGTCAGCGAAATGATATCCACTATTACGCAATACAAAAGCTTTATAAAAAGCGGCGGAGTGACGATATCAGGCGGGGAACCGCTTTTACAGCACCAGTTTGTAGAAAGGCTTTTAGCAGAAATCCGTCGGCTTGGTTTGCATTCCGCCATCGACACCTCGGGATGTGTTCCCCTTTCAGCCTGTAAGGGTGCGGTAGACGCCGCCGACCTTTTGCTGCTGGATATTAAGGCTATCGACACGCAGACAGCCAAGGAGCTAACCGGTACGGGCAACGAAAACCCGCTGGCAATGCTGCGGTACTGCGAGGAAAGCGACAAACCTGTCTGGGTTCGTCATGTGCTGGTTCCGGGTTGGACGCTGGACGAGGCGCAAATGCACCGGATGGGCAAGCTTTTAAGTAGCTATCAGTGCGTTAAGCGGGTGGAGCTGCTGCCCTTTCACAAGATGGGGGAGTACAAATGGGCCGAGCTTGGGCTTGATTATAGTCTGACCGATACTCCCTCACCCGAACCGGAGCAGGTCGAACAGATGAAAAAAATACTGCACGGATATGGGATTACAGCGTAACAATGCTGTTTTAAGCAATAAGCGCATTGCCCAAGGTACAAGGCGCCGGAGGGATGACCGACACTTTAGCATTAACATCATCATAAACTAGCACTCGTTCTCCGGGTGCTAGTTTTTATTTGATATGCACTAAATTGAAATAGTTTCAGTTTTTAAAAAAGAATAGAATTTTACAATATTATCACCGGATATTTCCACGTTCGACTGTAAGCAAAACCATGCGACTAAAATCGCCGCCGTGTACGCATTTCGTGGAAGCTCGCCGAAAAAAGGGTATTTACTACAAAGACAGACGAAAAATCGCCTGTCGATTTTCAGAAAAAAATACCATTGCGCCCTGCTGTATTCATCCCAAAAACCCGGTCCATACTGACAATATCAGTTGGAGTGGGGGGCTGTTTATGATGCATATGAATAAAGTCGAAATCTGCGGAGTCAACACGGCTAAAATAAAGGTTCTCAAGGAATCGGAAAAGGAGCAGCTTCTAAAACTGGTCAAGCAAGGGGATAAAAAGGCGCGAGAGGAACTTATCGCGGGCAATTTGCGGCTCGTGCTATCGGTCATTCAGCGGTTTATCAACCGTGGTGAAAATCCAGACGATTTGTTTCAAATCGGCTGCATCGGCCTTATTAAATCCATTGATAATTTCGACATTACGCAAAAGGTCCGGTTCTCCACCTACGCGGTTCCCATGATTATTGGCGAGATCCGCCGCTATCTTCGCGACAACAACTCAGTACGGGTAAGCCGCAGTATGCGTGACATTGCCTATAAGGCCATGCAGGTGAAAGAGCGGTTTATCAACGAGAATCTCCGTGAGCCGAAGATTGAGGAGATTGCGCAGATTATGGGACTAAAGCGCGAGGAGGTAGTGCTGGCACTGGAGGCTATTGTCGAACCCGTGTCGTTGCAGGAGCCGGTGTATTCCGACGGTGGAGACACGATTTATGTTATGGATCAGGTAGGCGACAAAACCGACGATTGGGACTGGCTGGAGGAGATTGCGCTAAAAGAATCAATTGCAAGGCTCAGCCCCAGGGAGAAAAACATCCTCTCCCTGCGTTTCTTTGCGGGAAAAACACAAATGGAGGTTGCCAGTGAAATCGGTATCTCCCAGGCTCAGGTGTCAAGACTTGAAAAGTGCGCGCTTGAGAAAATAAAGAAGCATATTTAGAACTGCATTATTAATAGTATACTTGTCTTTCCGTAAAATTATAAGAAATAAAAAAGAATCTCTCGAATCACTCCATCGCAGCCAAGCTTTATGCCGTGATGGGGTTGTCCGTAGAGATTCTTATTTATTAAGAGCACATAACGCCTAATTCGGCCATTCTATCCGACTTCGCGAAGAACAGGGGATATCAGCGTTTCGCGCCGCATATATTGTCATAAAAACGGTGTGATATCAGTACACTCTTATAAATAGGATAATAGTATTAGGTGTTAATCAGTAAATCCGCTACATACAGGCCGTTCGCCGCCGCCTGGGACAGAGAACGAGTAAAGCCCGCGCCATCGCCCAAAGCGTAGATGTTTTCAAAGCCCTTTAGGCGGAAGTTTTCGGTTTCCGGGCGAGCGGAGTAGTATTTGCATTCCGCTCCATACAGCAGCGTATCGTAGTTTGCGGTTCCCGGCGCGATTGCATCCAGCGAATGGAGGGTTTCAATAATGTTGTCTATCTGCCGTTTGGGCAGGCAAAGGCTGAGATCTCCGGCCACTGCTGCAAGGGTTGGCACGGTAGTGGATTGGCGCAGACGCTTCTCATCTGTTCTCCGTCCGTTTTCAAGGTCACCCAGCCGCTGGACCATCACGCTGCCGCCGCTTATCAGGTTAGCAAGGCTCGCCACATGGCGCGCGTATTCGATGGGATGCTTAAACGGCTGAGTAAATCGGATTGTTGTGAGGAGCGCAAAGTTCGAGTTAGTGGTTTTGCGCTCCTCGTCACGGAAGGAATGCCCATTAACGGTCAGCACACCATCGGTGTTTTCGGTCACCACATGTCCCCGCTCGTTAAAGCAGAACATGCGGGTAATATCGCCGTAGCCCTTGCTGCGGTACCATATTTTGGGCTCGTAGATGCGCTTGGAAAAATGCTCCCACAAAATTGATGGCAGCTCCACACGCACACCAATATCCACCTGATTGTTGTTAAGCTGTATTCCATTTTCTTCGCACCACGACGAAAAGAAGCGGCTGCCTGCACGACCTACTGCAAATATAATGGTATCGGCATTGAGCGCCCCCACCGCGCCTTCATGCGTGTAGTGGATGATGCTGTCCTTTGCGTCAACATCCGTAACCGCTGTCTCGGTAAAGATATCGCACCGGTCACGGAGAGAGTCAATCATCTTCACCATTGTTTCAAAATTAGAGTCGGTTCCTAAGTGCTTGAGCTGCGCCTGACTCATATGCAGGTCGTGGGAAAGGCACAGCCGTTTCAGCTCATTATCCGGCATAAAGCGGTCTGTGGTTGCGCCGAATTTAACCAAAATGCTGTCCGCTTCCTCAATATAGCGAATCACGGTTTCAGGGGTGAGAAAATCGGTGAGCCACCCGCCGTATTCGGTTGAAATAACATACTTCCCATCCGAGAAGGCCCCCGCCCCCGCCATACCTTCCATAATCGCGCAAGAAGGACAGCAAACACAGCGCTTGGCTTTTCCCGATACAATGGGGCAAAAGCGGCTTTTAATATCGTGCCCCTTCTCCAAAATGCACACGGAAAGGGAAGGGGATTTCTCACATAAACGGTACGCCGTCATCAAACCGCCAATACCGCCGCCGATAATTGCCACATCGTATTTTTTTTTGCCTACAGTCATTTTGTTTTGCCTTTCCGGCGATTGTGCCGGCTATGGCAAGCAATCCGCCTCAAACATGGTGTAGTATAATTGCGCGATAAAGCGTTTTACTTCATTTTTGCAAACTCCTTAAAACGAAGCCTAGTTCGGTTGAGGCGCACACGGGCTTTGTTGGCACGCTGATATTTTTCCTTCGCAATATACTCATTGTAAATATCAAGCAGGCTCTTGGCCAGCGATTCCGCGCCGGAATCCTTTACGGAACTGATGACAGACTCCTTAAGGTGAATAAAGTCTTCCGGTGTATTGCGCTTTAGTATGCCGAGTATAGACGCCATTTCCTCCGCGCTGTCAAAGAAATAACCGTTTACCCCAGGCCTTATTTGGCTCGCGTTAAGCTCATCAAACCGTTGCAGCACAGGCAAGCCGGATGCCATCGCCTCCAGCATGGAGATGGAGTAAACCTCCGAAAGAGAGGCGGTGATGAACACATCAGAAATGGCGTAGTAGGAGGATACCTCCTCATGTGGGACAGGGCCGGTAAAGGTAATCATTTCGTCAATTCCCAGGTCGTTGCCAAGCGTCTTAAGCTCTACCTCATCCGGACCGCCTCCAATAATCAGCAGGCGAATTCCATCCTCGGGCTTAATGGTCTGCGCCCAGTACTGCATCAAAACATCCAGTCCCTTCTCCTTGCCCAACCGACCGACAAAGATAGCCAACATGCTGTCTTGGGGTATGGAGTATCTTGCGCGCAAGGCAGCTTTTTCATTGTCGGAGAAGCGAAAAGGGTCAAACTTTTCAATCTCTATGGTGTTGGGAATAACATTAACCTGCTTTTTAACGCCGTGCGCCTTAAAATACTCAGATATCTTCACCGACGGCCCGGTAATCGCGTTTACTGAACCCGCAATCAGGCGCGCGTATCCGTGGGATAGCTTTTTAACCAAGGAAACAAGCCGGCTGGGCGCAATATAATAAATATAGTCGTCGTACATTGTGTGCAGCGTGTAAACAAGGGGAATGCGCAGAAACTTTGCGATCATAATTCCGGACAGCCCGATGCCAAACTCCGTTTGGACGTGGATGATATCCGGGTTAAACTCCATAATCAGGTTCAATCTTTTTTGGCTGAGAGGGGAGGCGAGGCCGTAGCCGTAGATTCGTTTGGAGGTTTTTGCGGGGCAGTGAAGAACACCTCCGTCAATGTAGTGGTGCCGCGCGTGTGGGTCCGCCGTAACAATGAGCACCTCGTGGCCGAGCTTTTCCAGTCCGCTTTTTAGAACGCAGATGTGGGTGACAACACCGTTAAGGTAGGGAAGATAGGTTTCCGCAAAAATCGCGACTTTCACAAACTTCACTCCTGACTATAAAAGATATTTTATGTGTTTCTTGTATTAAACGAAACAGGAGCCCATCATTCTTCAAAGCTTTACCGACGCACCGTCGCCGTAAGCCTCTTTTTGACGAGCGATTAAACCGCCAATAAAATCAGCCATAACCAGGTAAAACGTTTTACTAGGTTGCTCGTTACCGTATTTGTACGGTACGCCCCGCTGTTATAATGCCGAAAAGAAGCAATACTAATCCCCTCAAAAAGAGTAGAACTTGCAGATGGAAATCAAGTGAAAACCCATAAAGCTTTTCACTTGATTTTTATACACTTTTGCATCGGGTATTTGAAACAATAGAAATGTCAGGTAAAATGGAGCGTCGCTTGCCTGCCGCAGTAACAAGCTGAGCTTCACGAAAAGAATCCATTTCCGTTGGTTATTATAACATATTCTGAGCAATAAAACAGCACCCTATAATGGGAGCCCGTTAATCAAAGGAGGTTTTTGTGAAATTGTGTCCGAAAGCCTCCGGCCATGGCACAATATTCAAAGTGACCGGTTAAGAACGGACGAGATGAGTGAAAGATAATTAAGTGAAAAATATATTTGAAACAGCGGCGGTGATACGGTATAATTATAAGAAGTGGTATTCGCCTTGCTTAATACAGTTTTAATAACATCCTAAGGGCAGAGGCGCCTATAAAGACGCGGTTCTTTTCTATTCGCCCTCAATCAGAGCCGACAACGGTTGCGGCGAAAATAGATATGTCGGAGAAACGGTGAACAGCATGTCAACTATTTTTACGGTTGCGCTTTCCAAACTCATTAGCGAATTTAAGCTCGAGGCAATTTATCTGCCCGTCGAGCCTTCGCAGATTTTGATCTCCAGCAGTGAGGTTAACCGCCCGGGGCTATACTTTGCGGGTTTTCATGAATTTTTTGACAGCCAGCGCATTCAGGTTATGGGTAAGGCGGAATGCGCTTACCTCGAAACGCTATCCCCGGAGTTGCGGGCCGAAACGCTGCTGCATTTTTTTGCAAACAAGCCTGCTGCGGTTATCATTGCAAGAGAGCTCGAGGTCTTTCCTGAGATGAAGGAGTACGCGAAGGAACACGCCGTACCCGTGCTGCGAACATCCGAGTCCACCTCCTCGTTTTTGTCCGGTCTTATTTCAAAGCTAAACGTTGAGCTTGCGCCGCGCATCACACGCCACGGCGTATTGGTGGAGGTATACGGCGAAGGAATCCTGCTCCTTGGCGAAAGCGGCGTTGGTAAAAGCGAAACGGCCGTGGAGCTGGTTAAGCGCGGGCACCGCCTGATTGCCGATGACGCGGTAGAGCTGCGCCGGGTTTCCAACAAAACCCTGGTAGGCACGGCACCGGAAAACATCCGTCATTTTCTGGAGCTTCGGGGCATTGGCATTATCAATGCCCGCCGCATCTTCGGTATGGGCTCGGTCAAGGTCACTGAAAAGGTGGACATGATTATCCAACTGGAACAATGGGATCAGAGCAAGGTTTACGACCGCATGGGCATGGATAGTGAGTTTACCGAAATTCTCGGTATAGAAATTCCTTCGCTCACTATTCCGGTAAAACCCGGCCGCAATCTTGCGATTATTATTGAGGTTGCCGCAATGAACAACCGGCAAAAGAAGATGGGCTATAACGCCGCTAAAGAGCTTCTCGATAAACTGGGCATGGCCCCCGCGGGAAATGAAGCCCCCGCTACAGACTGGGATGCGTATTGATTCTATTTTAAATATATGATAGGGATGTTTTGTGCTCCCAGTTTATATAGTCTATACATTAAATACGGTTTTAATAATGCATTTATTAAACTTGCAAAGTCAACGGAGGGAACTGTTTGAACAGGTCTATCAGGCAGGCAAGCTCGGTAGCAGAAACTCATTGCCACACCGTAGCTTCCAGCCATGCATACAGCACACTTCTTGAGAATGTAGCCTACGCTAAAAAATACGGTATGTTTGCGCTTGCCATAACAGAGCATGGACCTCAAATGCCGGACGGACCATATTTTTGGTTTTTTGATAACCTGATCAGTGTCGATAGGGTCATCGACGATGTGGTCATACTCCGCGGGGCGGAGGCGGATATCAGCACACCGGACGGTGGGCTGGACCTGACCGAGCAGACCTTGGACAGGCTGGAATGGGTGATAGCCTCTTTTCATTATTCGCTGGGAGAAAAGGCAGGCATAGACGATTATACAAGGGCCTACCTTGGCGTAGCCAAGAACGAACACGTCCGTGTCATCGGCCATTGCGGCACCGAAGCCTTTCGTTTTGATTACGAAAAGGGCATTAAGGCATTTAAGGAGTATGGTAAGATTGTGGAAATCAACGCCCATTCCTTTAAGGTTCGCAAGGGAGCGGCAAAAAACTGTGTCGAGATTGCAAAGCTTTGCAAGAAATACGAGGTTCCGGTCGTAGTAAGCGCGGATGCGCATTTTGCGCTGGAGATTGGTCGTGTTCAGCCTTCTCTTGACCTGCTAAGTGACATCGATTTTCCCGAGGAACTGATTCTTAACATCGATAAGCAGCGCTTTATCCATGCCCTTTGGCAGTATTGCGGCCTTCATGAAGATGATTTAAAGTAACTGAACTTAGGTGTCTAAAACGACAAAACGCCTTAGTTAACATTTAAGCTGAAAGCGGGAAAAATGATATGAAGTATTTTGTGGGCATCGACTTAGGCGGAACCAATATTGCGGTAGGCGTAGTGGATGAGGAATTCCGCATTGTGGCGAGAGCAAACCGCAAAACCAATTCGCCGCGCCCGGCGGAGCAGATTGCCGACGATATGGCGGCAGCGACAAAGGATGCCCTTGCAGAGGCGGGTCTTACGATGAACAATGTGGAATGGGTTGGCATCGGAACCCCCGGAACCGTCAATCAGGAAACCGGGGTAATTGAATACTCAAACAACCTCCAGTTCCATAACGCGCCAATGATCAAGCTCATGCAGGAACGCCTTGGCGTGGGTGTGTATATGGAGAACGATGCGAACGCCGCCATCTACGGCGAGGCGCTGGCGGGTGCCGCAAAGGGCGTAAAAAACTGCATTGGCATAACACTGGGAACGGGCGTAGGCGGCGGTATTATCATCGACGGGCGAATCTACTCCGGCTCGAACTATGCGGGTGCCGAGCTTGGTCACACGGTTATCGTATACGACGGTAAGCCCTGTACCTGCGGCAGAAAGGGCTGCTTTGAATCCTATGCCTCCGCAACCGGACTTATTGCAATGACAAAGGAGTGCTTGCAGGCAAACCCTCAGGACGACATGTGGAAATTTGCGGACGGGAGCCTTGAAAACGTTAACGGGCGCACCGCTTTTGACGCTATGCGTGCGGGCCTTGCAAGCGGTAAACAGGTGGTGGATACCTACCTTAACTATCTGGGCTGCGGCCTTGTAAATATGATAAATATCTTTCAGCCCGAAATCCTATTTATAGGCGGCGGCATCTCTAAGGAAGGCGAAACCATTCTGGCGCCGCTTCGTGAGTATATTGAACGAGAGCGGTACTCAAAATACGCCGCCAAGAATACCCAATTGTGCGTGGCGCAGCTCGGAAACGACGCGGGTATCATCGGTGCCGCATTTTTAGGACGGCTGTACGCATAAACTGTAAACAGGTGCTCTTTGGTCCCATTGTTTATAACCATAAAGAAAATGCGCAGGACGTCAACAGCTGGCAAGGAAAGAACAGTCGAGGGATGCGTGCAGTAAAACGGAAACGGGGTTTGGCGTTATGGAGTCGATTGCTCTTCTCAAACGCTTTTGTGACGAAATTGGCTGTGATGCGATTTTGGGTGAACCGATGTCTCGGCATACCACATTCCAGGTTGGCGGGCCGGCGGATATTTTTATTACACCCGAAAACCAGCGGCAGGTTTCGCAGCTTATCACTTACCTGTGCGGCCAGGGTATACGATACCATGTTTTGGGTAAAGGCTCTAATGTCCTGGTGGGTGACAGCGGCATACGGGGTGCGGTAATTCATATCGGCAGGAAGCTGTCGGGAGCGGTGCGGGATGGCAATACCATATCCTGCGGCGCAGGTATGCCCCTTGCGGAGCTGTGCCGCTTTGCGCTGCAGGAAGGGCTTTCCGGACTTGAGTTTGCCTATGGAATACCCGGCAGCGCGGGAGGGGCGGCTTATATGAACGCCGGTGCCTACGGCGGCGAAATGCGCGACGTGCTTCTTTCCTGCCGCCATGTTGATAGCAGAGGGAATCCGGGCGAGCTTTCCGGAGAAGATCTGCGGCTATCCTACCGAAAAAGCGCCTATTCCGACAGCAGCTGCTGCATTACCGGTGTTACGGTTGGGCTAACACCCGCGCCGAAGGATGTTATACGGGAACGCATGACCGAGCTGATGTGCCGCCGCGAGGAAAAGCAGCCGCTGGAGTACCCCAGTGCCGGCAGCACCTTTAAACGCCCCGCAAACGGCTATGCGGCCGAAATGATTGAGCGGTGCGGTTTAAAGGGATGTTCCGTCGGCGGCGCAATGGTTAGCACCAAGCATTCAGGGTTTGTGGTTAACGCCGGAGGCGCAACCTGCGACGATGTTTTGCGCCTTATTGATGTAGTGAAAAAACAGGTGCTGCACCAAACCGGCACCGAGCTTGAATGTGAAGTCAAACTATTGGATTAGCTGAAAGCGTAAATAGAAGCATTTCGGACGATGCAAACGAAACGGTAGTTATTCGCGCATGGCCTACGGAGGGCGAACGGTAATGGAACTGGTAATTATCACGGGGCTTTCAGGAGCCGGAAAGACACGGGCGGCCAATGTGATGGAGGATATCGGCTTTTACTGTGCCGATAACATGCCACCTATGCTTATCCCCAAGTTTGCGGAGCTTTGCTCCCAATCGGACGGGAAGTTTAATAAGATTGCGATTGTGACGGATATTCGCGGCGGGAATATGTTCAGCGGGCTCATAGACAGCCTGAGCGAAATGAAAAACGCCGGCTTTGATTATAAGATTTTGTTTCTGGATAGCCGCGACGACGTGCTGGTGCGGCGCTACAAGGAAACCAGGCGAAAGCACCCGCTGGTGGATAACGAGAACGCCTCGGTAGAGAACGCCATCGCGGTGGAGCGTGTTATGCTCAAGCAGATTAAAGGCATGGCGGATTACACCATCGACACCTCCATTCTTTCCCCCGCACAGCTAAAAGAGAGGCTGTCCGCGCTTTTTTCGGACAATCAGTCCGGTATTATGGTTAATTGCATGTCCTTTGGATTTAAGTACGGCCTCCCCAGTGACGCGGATGTGGTGTTTGATGTGCGTTGTCTGCCAAACCCCTTCTATTACGACAACCTAAAGCACAAGTCGGGGCTCGACAAGGAAGTCAGCGATTTTGTATTAAGCTTTGACTCCGCAAAGGAGTTCCTGCGCCGGATTGAGGAGATGCTGGATTTCTCTTTGCCGCTGTACACCGACGAGGGTAAAAGCCAGCTTGTGGTTGCAATAGGCTGTACCGGCGGAAAGCACCGGTCGGTGACTTTTGCCAAGGCAATCTGTGCGCATCTCACCGAAAACGGTGTGCGTGCGATTGCCAATCATCGCGATATTACCAAGGACCGGTGAAAAGTAAAACGCCTTTCACCTTGCAGGTACGGCACTTTAAATATGCGGAGGTCTGAATGCAGGATGAATGATACTGTCAGCTTCGGACACAAACTGAAATCGGAGCTTTCGGCGATGGATAAGCTCTCTATAAACGAAAAAACCTCCCTGCTGTACGGGCTTTCGCTATTTTCCCGCAGCTTTGGACGGGACGCGATTGGGATGCAGACCGAGTACGAATGTGTCGCTCTGGTGTATGAAACGTTATTTGGTCAAATATGCGGGGTTTCGCTACGAAAGCGTGTGCTGGGTGGAGAAAGCCCGCTGTACTCCCTTTCGGTCGCAGCGGAGGAGGACCGTTTGGCGGTCCTTCGCTTTTTTTCTCACGAGCCGGGGGAAATCAGCCTAAAGATTAACATGGCGAGCCTTGAGAGCCCGGAGGAGCGCCGTGCCTTTGTGCGCGGCGTGTTTCTGGCCTGCGGTTATGCATCAAACCCTGGCAAGGCATACCGTCTGGAATTTGTGGTGCCGCGCTTTAAACTGTGCAAGAATCTCGACTACCTGCTCACAGCAGAGGAGTACACGCCCAAAAGCACGGTGAGAAAGGCAAGCCACATCCTCTATTTTCGCGACAGCGCCGTAATTGAAGATTTGATTACGTTTATGGGCGCCACGCGCTCTACCCTTGAGTTGATGGATGTAAAGCTATACAAGGACCTGCGAAATAATATTAACCGGAAAACCAACTGCGAAACCGCAAACATTGAAAAAACCGTCACCGCATCCTCTGCTCAAATTCGCGCCATACGAACCCTTAAGCGCACGGGCGGGTTTAAAAACCTTCCGCACGAGCTTGCTCAGATTGCGGCGCTGCGCCTGAAGTATCCCGAAAGCTCCCTCAGCGAGCTTGGCGCCATGCTTTCGCCCACCATTACCCGCTCGGGTGTTAGCCACAGGCTGCGAAAGCTGGTAAAGCTTGCAAACGAGAGAACAATCATGAAGCGCACGCAAGCAAGGAGTTCCCCCGGCCGCCAAAAGGCGAGCCGCTTACAGTCCAATTAGGCGAGAGGTTTTCAAAAAATAACAGATTTTGCTAAAAGGCGGCTTAACCCATGAAAGAGTTTGTTCATTTGCATGTTCACAGTGAATACAGTCTGCTGGACGGTGCCTGCCGCATCCCTAAGTTGTTCGCGCGTGCGAAAGAGCTTGGTCAAACCGCCATGGCGATTACTGACCACGGTGTAATGTACGGCGTGGTCGATTTTTATAAAGAGGCCCGCAAAAACGCAATAAAGCCCATTATTGGCTGCGAGGTATATGTCGCGCCACGCACCAGGTTTGATAAGGTCCATCAGCTCGACTCCAGTCCCCACCATCTTGTACTGCTATGCAAAAATAATACGGGCTATAAAAACCTGATCGAAATGGTTTCGAGAGGCTTTACCGAGGGCTTTTATAACCGCCCGAGGGTGGACCTTGAGCTACTGCGAAGGCATAGAGAGGGTCTTATCTGCCTATCGGCCTGCCTTGCGGGAGAGGTACCGCGAAAGCTTCTGCGGGAGGGCTACGAGGAGGCAAAAGCAACCGTTCTGCGTTATGCGGAGATTTTTGGGAGGGATAACTACTATTTAGAGATTCAGGATCACGGCATCCGCGAGCAGAAGGAGATTATCCCGCATCTTTTGCGCTTATCCAAGGAGACCGGAATCGGTCTTGCGGCGACCAACGACGCCCATTATCTGGAGCGATCGGATTCCAAGATGCATCATGTGATGGTCTGCATCCAGACCGGTCATACGGTGGATGATGAGGATACGCTGGAGTTTGCCACCGAGGAGTTTTACATCAAAAGCGGGGATGAGATGGCCTCTCTGTTTGACTACGCGCCCGAGGCTATTACCAACACCGTGAAAATTGCCGAGCAGTGCGATGTCTCCTTTGAGTTCGGCGTGACAAAGCTTCCACTTTTCGAGGCGCCTGACGGCAAGGAAAACGTTGCGTATTTTAAAGAAAAGTGTTTTGCCGGTCTAAAGGAGTTTTACGGTGAAAAGCCGGACAAAGCGGTGCTAGACCGGTTAGACTATGAGCTTTCGGTTATAATTAAGATGGGATATGTGGATTATTTTCTCATCGTACACGATTTTATCGACTACGCAAAGCGAAACGGCATTCCTGTCGGGCCGGGACGCGGCTCCGGCGCGGGTAGCCTTGCCGCATACTGTGTGGGCATTACCGGCATAGATCCCATAAAGTATAACCTGCTGTTCGAACGGTTTTTAAACCCCGAACGCATCAGTATGCCTGACTTTGATATCGACTTTTGCTATGAAAACCGCCAGCGCGTCATTGATTATGTTGTCTCGAAGTATGGCGCGGACCATGTGGCACAAATTATTACCTTTGGTACCATGGCGGCGCGTGCGGCTATCCGTGACGTGGGACGCGCGATGGGCATATCCTACCAGTCGGTGGATACCGTGGCAAAGCTGGTTCCCCCGGAGCCGCATATGACCATAGACAAGGCGCTGGAAACGGCGGCGGATCTCCGCGCGCTCTACCGCACCGACGACCGTATTCGCGACCTGCTCGATATGGCCCGCAAGGTGGAGGGTATGCCCCGCCATGCGTCCACTCATGCGGCGGGTGTGGTAATTACACGCAATCCCGTCAGTGATTACGTTCCCCTTGCCAAAAACGACGAGGCGGTAATTACCCAGTTCCCTATGACTACGCTCGAAGATCTCGGTCTTTTAAAGATGGACTTCCTAGGTCTGCGCAACCTTACGGTTATTCGTGACAGCGAGGCCTCCATTCAAAAAACGAACCCCGAATTCCGTATGTCTGAAATACCTGAAAACGACAAAGGTGTGTTTGATATGCTGTCGCTGGGTTTAACACACGGAGTGTTCCAGTTTGAATCGGCGGGGATGCGCCGGGTCTTGACCGACCTGAAACCGGATAGCATAGAGGATTTGATTGCGGTTATCTCCTTGTACCGTCCCGGCCCGATGGAGTCCATCCCCAAGTATATAGAGAACCGCCACTCGCCTAAACGGGTTACCTATAAGACGCCACTGCTTCAGCCGATTTTGGAGGTTACATACGGCTGCATCGTATATCAGGAGCAGGTGATGCAGATATGTCGGCAGCTTGCCGGCTACTCCTACGGTCGAGCTGATTTGGTGCGCCGCGCCATGTCCAAGAAAAAGGCGGACGTAATGGAGAAGGAGCGGCGCAATTTCATATACGGCGCGCAAAAGGAGGACGGAAGTGTAGAATGTGTGGGCGCGGTGCATAACGGGGTGCCGGAGGAAGTAGCAAACGATATCTTTAATGAAATGTCAAGCTTTGCGTCCTATGCCTTTAACAAATCGCACGCGGCGGCGTATGCTTTTTTGGCGTACCAGACGGCATACCTAAAATGCCATTACCCCAAAGAATATATGGCGGCTCTCCTTACAAGCGTGCTGGATAATACCGATAAGGTGGTGGAATACATCGGGGAGTGCGCGCGCATCGGTATTAAGGTATTGCCCCCCGATATTAATCAGAGCGGCGAGGGCTTTACCGTTTCGGGGGATCATATCCGTTTCGGATTGCTTGCTATAAAAAATCTAGGCAGAGGCTTTATTCGCGACCTGATTGCAGAGCGCGGCAAGAAAGGGGATTACACCTCATTTTTTAGCTTTTGTGACCGGCTGCAAGGCACCGACCTGAACCGCCGCGGGCTGGAAAGCCTGATTAAGTCTGGCGGCTTTGATTCGCTGGGCAATAAACGGCGCGCCCTTGCCGAAAGTGCGGAGGGAATCCTCGCGGGTATCGGTTCGCGGGGCAGGGCCATGCTGGAGGGTCAGCTTGACCTGTTTGCGGCAGGCACAATTGCCGACAATTATGAGCCGCCCATCCCCGACCGGGATGAGTACACATTAACAGAGCTGTTGCGTTACGAAAAAGAGGCAATAGGGCTGTTTCTGTCCGGACATCCCCTTCACGATTATGAGGATGCGGCAAAAAGGCTAAAAACTGCGGAGCTTGTCGAAATAGCGAAATCCCAATCGGAGGGCGGGCGCTATCAGGATCGTGATATGGTTCGTATCTTGTGCATTATCACCGCAAAAAAGCTAAAAAATACGAAAAGCAATGAATCCATGGCCTTTGTGCAGATAGAGGACACCACCGCGTCAATGGAATGCATTGTATTCCCAAAGCTGGTTGAACTTTCAGGAAGGCTGCTTAACATTGGCGATGTGGTGGTGATAACCGGAAGAATATCCTACCGGGAGGAGGAGGAACCCAAAATCGTGTGTGAGAATATCTTAACCGTTGAGGAAGCCATGGCGTCTGCGCGCCTTGCCGAGACTTCCTTGCCCCAAAAGGCGGCTGCGCAGGGAAGCACGGATAAAAAGCCCTCGCGCCCCGGGCTCTACCTCAAGCTGCAATCACGCGACGACAAACGCCTGCAGCTAATTCAGCCGATTCTGGAATTCTTCTATGGAACCACCATCGTGTATGTATATTTCGGTGAGGAAAAGGAGCTTACACAGGCGCCGCACTCAATGTTTACAACACCGGTTCCCTCCATGCTTGAGGAGCTAAAGCGCGTTCTCGGAAGTGAAAACGTTGTGCTGCGCGAAGCGTAACCAGGTCGTGAGCGTAAAAAGAAGAGCCTTGGAATAGAAGCTTTTAATTTTAGTCAAGTGACGTTAGGGATTATAGACAAGCGGTTTTAAGCGCAAACATTTTGTCGGAGGGGAAAAAGCCGGAATCTTTTTGGGTTTTGGCATTTTGCGAGCCAATAATGATTGAAAAAAACGTCGGGATGGTTTATAATTTATCGCTGAGGGCAAGAATTTGTATTTTCAGAAGTATTGTTGTCCCGAAAACCGTTTTTCTTCATTGGTGAAATCGTTTTCGTTTGACTGCATATGCGGGGATGGTAATTATTTAACAATACCCACAGATGCTGACCCGATTTGGCTGTTCATATATTTATCGCATATATAGCTGTTAAGATTCTACATTATTTACCTCTGGGGGGAAGGATTATGAGCAAACCTATGAAAACAATCGGTGTCCTGACAAGCGGCGGCGACGCGCCCGGCATGAACGCCGCAGTACGCGCCGTAGTCAGAAGCGGTATCCAGATGGGCATGAACGTGCTTGGCATTATGCGCGGCTATAACGGCCTTATTTCCGGTGACATGGTAGAGATGGAGCTGCGCAGCGTGTCGGATATTATCCATCGCGGCGGTACCATCCTTTACACAGCGCGTTGCGCTCGTTTTCGTGAGCAGGCGGGTCTTGAAGAGGCGAAGCAGACATGCATTGAGAAAGGCCTTGACGGTATTGTAGTCATCGGTGGTGACGGCTCGTTTCGCGGCGCGCGGGACCTGTCGCTGCTTGGGGTTCCCTGTGTCGGACTGCCGGGAACCATCGATAATGACATTGCGGCCTCAGACTATACCATTGGTTACGACACGGCAATGAACACCGCCATGCAGATGGTAGACCGCCTGCGGGATACCACCCAGTCACACGACCGTTGCTCGGTGGTAGAGGTCATGGGTCGCCGCGCGGGCTATATTGCGCTTAACACAGGCATTGCATGTGGTGCGACCGCAATTCTTGTACCTGAGGTTCCCTTTGATTTTAAAAGGGACATTTACGACCGTATGCTAAAAACCCAAAAAACCGGCAAGCAGCATTTCATTATTGTTGTCGCGGAAGGTGTTTTTCTGGACGGCGACCTGACGCTGGAAGGCATGATTAAAAAGATTCAAACCGAAACACAGATAGAAACACGCGGCACCGTTCTTGGTCATGTTCAACGCGGCGGATCCCCCACAGTGGAGGATCGCGTAAACGCAAGCTTAATGGGCAACTATGCCGTGGAGCTGCTTTCCAGAGGCGTTGGCAACCGTGTGGTTGTAATGAAGGATAGTAAGATTGTAGATTTCGACATCTATGAGGCTCTGCAAATGACAAAGAGCATAGACAGACATGTCCTTGAGGTCGCGCACCAGATTTCTATCTAACAAGAAACCATGTCAAAGTGTTCCGCCGCAGACCTTATCGGTCAGCGGCGGTTTCAAATTTGAAAAAGATCACTCGGCGAGCCCCTTGTTTTTTCGCTTAAGCTGAAGTAAGCATGAACCATTTATTTGTATTAATCGCCTTTTAAGGGCGAGGCGTTGGCACTGCTTTAGTTTACGAAGCGGCGGCAAGGGTTGGCTTACCGATTACTTTAAAATGCGCAAGCGCGAACACCAAGGCTTTTGGGTACTATACAACCCATAACTGGAAAGCTATAAATATAAAAGAAGAAACCAATTGTGACGAGCATTTTTATTTGCTCAAATATAGTGGCAAATAAAACGAAGCTACTTCATTAGTCGGTTTCAAACCGTGAATACCATGCTTTTACTAAAATACGGTAATTACTAATAGCTAGGAGCTTAATTATGGAGTTTAAAATTTTGTCAACTGACAGTGGAAACGCCGATTTTCATAAACTGATACGGCTGCTGGATGAAGACCTTGGCAATCGTTACGGCGAGGTGCAAAAAGAATACGCGAGATATAATAAGGTTGATTTTCTTGCGGATGTCGTGGTGATTTACCTCAATGACAGCCCGGTCGCCTGCGGAGCCTTTAAAGGGTTTGACACCGAAACGGTGGAGCTAAAGCGCATATTCGTACAACCTGAGGCAAGGGGGCAAGGCCTTGGCAAGCTTCTGGTTCAAGAATTGGAGACAAAGGCAAGATCCAAAGGCTACTCTCATGCGGTGCTGGAAACCGGACTTAAACAGCTTGAGGCAATTGGGCTTTACAAAAAATGCGGGTATCATGTCATAGCGAACTATGAGCCTTATGTGGGGATGGAAAACAGTGTATGCATGAAAAAGGCCTTGTAATACGCCAAGAATCCGGTTTGACGAGGAAATCCCCCGCCAAACCGGATTTATTAATTCCCAATTTAGAATGAAATTAAAGATATAAGTTCATAAAATCGGTGTCATAGTATTGGTCCCCGATTTTAAAGTATTTTTTAAAATGTCCGATTTTCTCAAACCCCATCTTCTTATAAAGCGAAATTGCGGCTTCATTATCCGACCGGACCCCCAAAGCAATAATCTCAGCCTTCGCCGTATCCTTTGCGAACACGATTAACTCTTTAAGCAGCCCACTGCCGACGCCTTGGTTCCAGTATTCCTTTAAGACCGATATCCCGATTTCTCCGTGATGAGATAATCGACGGGCATGGCAGGTAAAGCTGCTTACCCCTATAATCCTTCCGTCCTGTTCGCTTTTCGCAAGCAGCATACAACTGTTGCCGGAAGTCATAACGCCACGGATAAACTCCTGTTCCTGCTCTACCGTAAAAGGCAAACCCTCCGAGCCAAAGGTCAGGTTATCGCTTTCCGATCCAACCATCTTAAAATAGCCTAGCAGCTCCGCCGCGTCTTCGGGCTTTGCGTGTTTTATTGAGAAACTCATATGCGCCCTTCCTGTCATTTTTGAGTAATACTAATATCCGATTTAAAAGAGTATAAAAATCAAGTGAAAAGCTTTAATTTATGGGTTTTCACGCGGATTTTTTATCGACTCTTTTTGAGGGGATTAGTATAATTATAGCACACAAGCATTCCCGGGGCAATGCTTTCCAATAAACAGCAGGCACATCTGTCATGCAGCATGAATATATATAAATGACGAAATTTTTATGAAAGACAGCGAAAACAACTTTAAACATTAGCCATAACAGCAATATGTAAATTAAGGGTCTAAATAGACGGCTTTATCGCCTGTATAAAAAGGTTGGGTGGAGCAGATGCGAAGGTTCCGTTTTGATAATGCGCAAAAAATGCGGGCAAAGCTGTTGCTGTCTCTGGTCATTGTCTTGGTAGCGCTTATTCTAGCCGATATTAAAATTCGACCGATAATCAACACCTTTTCGGAG
Source organism: Bacillota bacterium (assembly GCA_023433405.1). Classification (GTDB taxonomy): domain Bacteria; phylum Bacillota; class Clostridia; order Oscillospirales; family Ruminococcaceae; genus Acetanaerobacterium. Next base: position 156,599 of record JAEZCT010000015.1, read on the forward strand.
TATCAGGCAAAGGTGCTGGCGGCGGGAATTATCAACGACGCGGTATGCACCCAGCTTGAAGATGACCGTATCGCCTATAATGATCTCGTCAGCGTATCCACCGACCAAAGCGGCGCGATTACCGCCATTCAAACCAACGCCGTTACCGTCAATATCTTTAAATCCAGACTCATGACATCCATTCTTGACGCTTTATCCGATATCAATGACACCGAGGTTAAAATACATCTCGGCACATTATTTGGCGGTCAGTTTTTTATGGGGCGCGGCCCGGAGCTGGATTTTAAAATTGTACCCACAGGGGAGGCCTCGGCGGCCTTGGTGCATAACTTTGAATCTGCGGGCATAAACCAAACGCGACATCAAATCCTTCTCAATATTCAAGTGACGGTTACCGCGATAATAGCCGGGCATTCCAGCCGGGTAACGGTGCCGGCCAGCTTTTTGATTGTGGACACCATCATTGTCGGCAAGGTGCCGGATTCCTTTACCGAGGTAAATGATGACGATTCCTCCTTAATCTCAAAAATAAACGACTATGCAAACCCATCGGGGGGATAATAGAGCTCTCCAATAAAAGCACAAGAAAGCAGAACTCAAATCCATAACTCAGTGCCTTAAGCTCAGTACCTTATATATTTTTAATAGTATAACTGTAATTGAGGAATAATACCCGCTCGGCATCGCACAAAATGATTTTAAAATAGCGCCCCGATATGCTATAATATTAGCTGTATTTTGGAATGTAATTTGGCAGGTGTTCCTTCGCTCACAGGGCGGGATAATCCATGCGGGGGAAAAAGGTAATACTCTTTGAGGATTGCGGAAAGATATTTGCGGATTCTTATCATGGGATTAACAGGATGGGGAAAATGAAATGAATTTAGAGCAGGCGAAAAAACGAGTGGAGGAGCTTAAGCCTCTTTTGGAGGACTATAACTACAGATACTATGTTCTAGATAACCCCGCTGTGGCGGATTTTGAGTATGACGCTCTCTTACATGAGCTGATTAACTTGGAAGAGCAGTATCCACAATTGCAAACACCCGATTCTCCCTCCCAACGGGTAGGCGGGAAGGCGCTAAACACCTTTGAAACAGTGGCACATACCGTACAAATGGGAAGCCTGCAAGACGTATTCTCGTATGAGGAGATAGAGTCTTTTGACCGCCGCGTGCGGGAAACGGTCCCAAACCCCATATATGTGGTGGAGCCGAAGATAGATGGCCTTTCCGTCTCGCTGGAGTACCGCGACGGTCTTTTTGTGCGTGGCTCAACGCGGGGCGATGGCTTTTTGGGGGAGGATGTGACGGCGAACCTTAAAACAGTTGCCTCCATCCCGCTACGCCTCAAAAAGCCGCTGCCCTTTCTGGAGGTGCGCGGTGAGGTATATATGCCGCGCAAGAGCTTTGACGAGGTTGTAAAGCGACAGGAGCTGGAGGGAGCGGCGCCCTTTAAAAATCCACGCAATGCCGCCGCGGGTTCTTTGCGGCAAAAGGATTCCAAGGTAACCGCCACCCGCGGGTTGGATATCTTTGTGTTTAACATTCAGCAGATTGAGGGACAAGCGGTGTCCTCTCATCAGGAATCGCTGGATTTACTCAAGGCGTTGGGCTTTAAGGTCGTACCCTCCTACAAATCGTTTGGCGAAATCCAAGCGGTAAGCGACGAAATTCGGGCAATTGGTGAGCGGCGCAGCGCTTATCCCTTCGATATCGACGGCGCGGTAGTTAAGGTAAACAGCTTTGCAGACCGTGAGGCACTGGGCTCAACCTCAAAATTCCCCCGCTGGGCGGTGGCGTTTAAATATCCGCCGGAGGAAAAGTCGACCAAACTTAACGCCATAGAGATTAACGTTGGCAGAACCGGCGCGCTGACACCAACGGCGGTGTTTGACCCCATCACGCTGGCAGGTACGACGGTAAGCCGCGCCGTGCTGCATAACGAGGACTTTATAAAGGAAAAGGATGTCCGCGTCGGCGATACCATTCTGGTGCGCAAGGCGGGCGATATCATTCCAGAGGTGCTAAGCGTGGTTGAGCGCGGCGAAAATGCCCAGCCCTTTGTCATGCCGACTAGCTGTCCTTCCTGTGGCGCGGAGGTGTTTCGGGAGGAGGATGAAGTGGTGCTGCGCTGCACAAACCCGGAATGCCCCGCCACCCTCTTAAAAAACCTAGTGCATTTCGTTTCCCGCGACGCGATGGATATCGAAGGGCTGGGGCCGGCTGTAATCGAGTCCCTTGCGGCTAATGGGCTTTTGCATTCCGCCGCCGACCTGTACAACCTTTCCGCCGAACAGGTTTCGAAGCTCGAAAGGCTGGGAGAAAAATCCGCTGCGAACCTGTTAGCCTCCATCACACGCTCCAAATCCGCAGACCTGTCGCGGCTGATCTTTGGTCTTGGTATACGCAATATCGGGCAAAAGGCCGCACAGCTATTAGCACGCCGATTTAAGAGCATGGATAAGCTTCTGGAGGCAGACTTAGATGATATCGCAGCGATTGAGGGCTTTGGCGGAGTTATGGCAGAGAGCACAGTCTCATACTTTGCGCAGGAGGGAACGCGTGACCTCATAGAACGCCTGAAAATGGCGGGTGTGAACATGACCTCTGCCGCAGCGCCCACGGGAGACCGATTCCAAGGGCTGACCTTTGTGTTAACAGGTACGCTGGATAAGCTTTCTCGCAGCGAGGCTACAAAGCTCATAGAGGATCTGGGAGGGAAGGTTTCTTCCTCGGTCTCCAAAAAGACAAGCTATGTGGTGGCGGGGGAGGAAGCGGGCTCAAAGCTCACAAAGGCCAAAGAACTTGGCGTGCCGGTATTAACCGGGCAGGAGCTTTTAGCAATGTGCGAAATGTGCGAGTAGTTTTTTATGAATGGGATAGATAAAACGAGAGGATGACAACCAGCATGAATATTGATATTAAAAAGATTGCGAGACTGTCCCGCCTGACCATCGGCGAACAGGATATCCCGCGCTTTGAGCGGGATATGCAAAATATTGTGGGGATGGTAGACCGCTTGCCCGACGTTTCGGATATGACGCTTGACCTCGACTCCAGCCGGCCGATGTCCCTTCGTCCCGACCGAGTTGAAGCTTCACCATCCCGCAGTGAAATGATGCAAAATGCGCCGCGGGTTGAGGCGGGCTGCTTTGTCGTGCCGAAGGTGGTAGAGGAATAGCGGCTGGGTTACAAAGCCTGATCATGTAAAACAGGCGTAAAAGGCCTTGAATAATCTGGTGGAAAGGCAAGGAACGAACCAATGGAATTGTATGAACTGACGGCCACTCAGCTTTCAGAAAAGCTGAAAAGAAAAGAATGCTCGGCGGTGGAGGCGGCACAATCGGTATTTTCCCGCATCGACGAGGTTGAGGGCGATGTACTGGCGTATCTTGCCGTAACCAAGGAAGAAGCGCTGGCCAACGCAAAGGCGGTGGATGATAAGCGCGCAAAAAACGAGCCACTGTCCGCTTTGGCGGGAATTCCCACCGGCGTAAAGGATAACATATGCACCAAGGATATTCTCACCACCTGTGCCTCCAAGATGCTTTGCAACTTCCGCCCTCCCTATAACGCTACGGTAGTGGAAAAGCTTGTTCAAAGCGGCGCGGTGATAACCGGCAAGCTCAACCTGGACGAATTTGCCATGGGCTCCTCCTGTGAGAACTCCTTTTTTCAAATAACCAAAAACCCTCATGATCTTACCCGCATTCCCGGCGGCTCTTCGGGAGGCAGTGCGGCGGCGGTCGCGGCGGGTGAGGCGTTTTTGTCTCTTGGCTCCGATACGGGAGGTTCCATTCGTATGCCCGCGTCTTACTGCGGTATAGTGGGGTTAAAGCCCACCTATGGCAGCGTATCGCGCTATGGCTTAGTGGCCTTTGCGTCCTCTCTGGATCAAATTGGCCCCCTGGGCCGAAGCGTTGAGGATGTAGCGCTCCTATACGGGGCAATCTGCGGACACGATGAACGGGACGCGACAAGCGCTGCGCGGGATTACCCCTACTTTTCCAAGATCAGACCCGAAAACGCAAAGGGACTGGTAATCGGTCTGCCCAAGGAATACTTTGGCGAGGGTGTGGACGATGAGGTTAAAGCGGCGGTTACCGAAGCGGTAAAGCTTTTAGAGGGCGCTGGCGCTACGGTAAGGCATATCTCTCTGCCAAGCACCGACAACGCGCTCTCCGCCTATTATGTAATCTCCTCCGCGGAGGCATCCTCAAATCTCGCGCGGTTTGACGGTGTAAAATACGGTTACCGTGCCGAGGAGTTTAACGGCCTTGTGGATATGTATGAAAAGACCCGCAGCGAGGGCTTTGGCGACGAGGTCAAGCGGCGCATTATGCTTGGCACCTTTGTGTTAAGCTCCGGCTACTACGACGCGTACTATAATAAGGCTAAGCTCTTCCAAAAGAAGATAGCGGCGGAGTTTGCGCAGGCCTTTATGGGCTGCGACATTATTGTAACCCCTACAGCACCCGATACCGCGTTCCCGATTGGGGCAAAAACAAGCGATCCGGTTAAGATGTATGCCTCAGATATTTGCACCGTTACAGTAAATATTGCCGGCCTGCCCGCTATATCCGTCCCCTGCGGCAAGGATTTAAACGGGCTGCCGGTGGGAATGCAGATTATCGGACCCAAGTTTTCAGAACAGCGGCTGTTTGATGCGGCGGCACTTGTGCAAAACCTGACCGGCGGACCTCAAAAGGTTGCCGTGCTTAAAAAGGTATAATCGTATTTTTGCAAAACGAATTTCAAAAAGGACGGTGTTCTTAATATGCAAAACGAATATGAGGTTGTAATCGGCCTTGAGATGCACGCCGAGCTCAACACAAAAACAAAGATATACTGCTCCTGTAAAAACGCGTTTGGCGGTGAGGTAAACACGAATGTTTGCCCTGTCTGCGCCGGTATGCCGGGTACACTGCCAACGCTTAACGAGCAGGTGGTGACCTCCGCCGTTCGGATGGGTCACGCCCTCAACTGCACCATCAATAACATATGCAAGCAGGACAGAAAAAGCTATTTTTATCCTGACCTGCCCAAAGCATATCAGATATCCCAGTACGACATTCCCTTGTGCGAACACGGTTATCTGGACGTGCTGGTAGAGGGTAAGGAGAAGCGTGTTGGAATCACGCGCCTTCACATTGAGGAGGACGCGGGAAAGCTGCTTCACGACGACAGCTTTTCGGGATCTCTGGTTGACTTTAATCGCTGCGGCGTGCCCCTTATCGAGATTGTTTCAGAGCCTGATATGCGCAGCGCCGCCGAAGCCAAGGCGTACCTTGATACCATGCGCTCCATTTTGCAATACCTGGATATCTCTGACTGCAAGATGCAGGAGGGTTCCATTCGCTGCGATGTCAATGTTTCGGTGCGCAAAATGGGTGCGACGGAGTATGGCACAAGGGTGGAGATGAAAAACGTCAACGGATTTTCAAACACCATGCGCGCCATCGAGTACGAATCCCGCCGCCAGATTGAGGCAATTGAGAACGGCGAGGTCATCCATCAGGAAACCCGTCGCTGGGACGACGCAAAGGGGAAAAACGTTTTGCTGCGCAGCAAAGAGGACGCGATGGATTACCGCTATTTTCCCGATCCTGACCTTGGAACTATCGTTGTAACCGAGGAAACCGTCCGAGCGCTTAAGGAAAGCTTGCCGGAGCTGCCCAACAAAAAGCGTATGCGCTATATCAAAGACTTCGCGTTGCCGGAGTTTGAGGCGGGTCTTCTGGTGGAAAGCCCCGAAAAGGCAGCCTTTTTTGAGGAATGCGTCGCGCTTGACCGCTGCCAGCCCAAGAATATTCTTAACTGGCTTATTGGTGACGTCACAAGAATCCTCAACGAGCGCGGCTGCGATCTTGGCGGGATAAAACTAAGACCCGACGGTCTTACGGCGATGATTGCCCTGATAGAAAAAGGAGAAATCTCAAGCACCGCGGGAAAAACAGTACTGGAAGAGCTTGTGAACCGGGAGGTTAACCCCCAAGAGGTTGTGCGTGAAAAGGGCCTCGCCCAAATCAGCGACACCACCGCGCTGGAGGCGGTGGTGAAAGAGGTTCTTGCCGCAAACGAAAAGTCGGTGGCGGATTATAAGAACGGTAAAAGCAACGCGCTGGGGTATCTGGTCGGTCAGTGTATGCGGGCATCAAAAGGACAGGGAAACCCCACCATCATGCGTGATATCCTGCTTTCGCTCATCGGCTGACAATAATCAAGCAGGCACGGGTATTTTTGGGCTTCGTATGGAATATACTTCATTGTGTAATTGTACCGGTTATTTGGTTATGCCTGTAACGAATGATAGGGCATACATTTTCGGGGAGTGTGACTCGTATGGCCGAAAACGGCAGGGCGCAGTACCGGGGAAGATCAGCGCACGGTGTTAATTCCGCAAATATCAGAGCTGAAAAATCAAACACAGAGCCTAGCTACACGCGCATCATAATGCTTGAGTTGTTTTTGTGTGTGCTCATCCTGCTTTCCGTGCTTGCGGTAAAGCAGTTTGGCGGTAAGGCCATGGACGTTCTCAAGGCATCTTACCAAGAGATTGTGGGAGACAGCACCACGGGACAGATTATTAACGAAAACCTGCAAGCCATTCAACAGGCGGCAGCGCAAACCTTTTCTTCCTTCGGTCAACCAGAACAACAAATGAAACAAACAGGCATGGATAATGAAATGCCTGTTTGTTCTTTTATAAGGACCTTGTCCGCCCGGCGTATGCGGGCACCGGCAGGGACGACGGTTTCCCCAATTTTTGTGTTTGGCTCAATGCTGGTGCCCGTGGAGGGCGGCAGTCTCAGCTGCGGGTTCGGCTACCGTATCCATCCAATCACCCACAAAAGCGATTTTCACACGGGTATAGATATCGCGGCGCCAAGAGGCACGCGCATTATGGCGGCGCTGAGCGGGACAGTAAAAGAGATTAAGTGGTCGGATATCTACGGAAACACGGTGGTGCTCGATCATGGCGCGTCCTTTTATACCATCTACAGCCACTGCGAAAAGATTGTAGCTCCCCTTGGCGCACGGCTTAAGGCAGGGGAGACGATTGCGTTCGTGGGTGATACCGGACTTGCCACCGGACCTCATTTGCATTTTGAGATGCAAAAAGACGGGCTCTCCGCAGATCCGATGTGGGTAACCCAATTCCGTATATTTGACACGGAGGGGACAAATGTGTTTTAATTTTTGCGGGATACGTTTTGAGTTTAAGTTTCTTTTTTTTGCCGCCGTAACCCTGTTGCTGTTTATTGACCGCAGCGGGGTAGCGCTTTGTGCCTTTCTGTCGTCGGCAGCCCATGAACTTGCTCATCTGGCCGCGTTATTTTCGGTGCGTGCGAATGTAACCGCGGTAACCTTTGAATTATTCGGCATAAGGATTGACCGAATGGATGCATTGCTGTTTTGGGAGGAGCTGGCAGTGCTGATGGCAGGGCCGACGGTAAATCTTGTGTTGTTTTTGCTTTGCGGCAGTGTAAATAATTCCTCGGTTAACCTCATTGCCGCAGTCAATCTAAGCATCGGCCTGTTTAATCTCCTGCCGGTGGGCGCGCTGGATGGCGGGAAGGCGGCGAACCTGATTTTTGTTCGTATGCTTGGTGAAAGCAAGGGTAAAGTCGCGTCACTTGCCATTTCGCTCGCAGTCGTGTTACCCATTATAGGAGTGGGGCTTTATCTGGCAGTGCAGCCTATGCGTAATGTTTCGCTGCTTGTCGTAGGTGTGTTTTTAGTTTGTGACCTTGCTGCTGGTTTTTGGTCCGGTTTCAAGTCAAAACTATCTCCGCGGCAATTGTCATAGCGGTAACTTTCGTATATAATTTTATTTTAGGATGTTTTTTGCAATTTCTATTTTTGCAGCAGTAAAGTTTGCTAACACAACCACTTAAAACGGACTTTTGCTTTGGCAACAACGGCTGAAAGGAATACCAGAAAAATGATGAATTTAAAGGATAGGCTTGACGGCTTTCTCACCTCGGTGGAGCGCCCCGCGCGTTACATCGGCGGGGAGCTGAACAGTGTGATTAAAAAACCGGAGAACGTAAAACTGCGCTTTGCGTTTTGCTTTCCCGACACCTATGAAATCGGGATGTCGCACCTTGGCATGAAGATACTCTACTCTCTGCTCAACCGCAGAACCGATATCTGGTGCGAGCGGGTATTCGCCCCTTGGCTTGATATGCGCGAAGAAATGCTCAGCCGAAATATCCCTCTGTATGGACTCGAAAGCTTAGAGCCCATAGCCGGGTTTGACTTAATCGGCTTTTCTTTGCAGTATGAATTAAGCTATACCAATGTGCTGTATATGCTGGGGCTTGCGAAAATTCCCCTGCGAAGCGCCGATCGCGACGCTCTTTCCCCCTTAATTGTTGCCGGCGGTCCCTGTACCTGCAACCCGGAACCAATGGCGGATTTCATCGATTTGTTTATGTTGGGCGAGGGAGAGGAGCACATACTCGCCTTATGCGACCTGTATATTGACGCGAAGGCGCAGGGGCTTTCCAAGCGGGAATTTTTAAAACGAGCAGCGCACATCGAGGGGGTGTACGTTCCGTCGCTGTATCAGGTGGAGTATCATGCGGATGGTACCGTCGCCGCTGTTGATAGCCTTGAAGATGCGCCAATGCCGGTGCGCAAGGCCATCATCAAAGACTTAGACGCAGTTTATTATCCCGCGGAGTTTGTGGTGCCTTACACCAGCATTGTTCACGACCGCGCTCAGCTTGAGGTGATGCGCGGCTGCCTGCGCGGCTGTCGTTTTTGTCAGGCGGGCTTTATTTACCGCCCGCTCAGGGAAAAGAAGAGCGAGACACTAAACCAAAATGCCCGCAATTTATGTCAAAGCACAGGGTATGAGGAGCTTTCGCTTGCTTCTTTGAGCACCAGTGATTACTCCAAGTTGCAGGAGCTTCTCTCTGAGCTTATCGACTGGACAAGCGATGACAAGGTGAGCCTTTCCTTACCCAGCCTTCGTATTGATAACTTCTCAGAGGAGTTGCTCGAAAAGGTCAAAAAGGTGCGAAAAACCGGCCTGACCTTCGCGCCCGAAGCTGGTACACAGCGGCTGCGGGATGTGATTAACAAAAATATCACCGAGGATGAGATTATGAACACCTGCAAGCTTGCGTTTGAGGGCGGCTACCTGAACGTGAAGCTATACTTTATGCTGGGGCTGCCCACCGAAACCGAGGAGGATATTGTTGGCATAGCCGAGCTTGCCCAGCGAATTGTGGAGTTATTTTACAGCCTGCCCTCAAAGCCGAAGGGTAAGGGGGTTAATGTGAGTGTCAGCCTTGCGACCTTTGTACCAAAGCCCTTTACGCCCTTTGAGTTTGAACCTCAGGATACCCGGGACATGATACAGTTTAAGCAAACCCTGTTGCGAAAAAGTGTGGGCAGCCGCAAGGTGTCGGTAGGCTGGCATACCGTAGATGTTAGCATCCTGGAGGCGGTGCTTGCGAGAGGAGATCGCAGGCTGGGAGCTGTAATAGAGGACGCATACCGGCACGGCTGCTTCTTTGACAGCTGGGACGAATGCTTCTCGTTTGAGCGGTGGATGGAGGCGATGAAGAACGCGGGGCTTGACCCCGCCTTTTACGCGAACCGCACCCGTTCCTACAATGAGGTGCTGCCGTGGGATCATCTTGATTACTACATTGACAAGGATTTTCTGGTGCGCGAGAACCTGACAGCGCGGGCAAGCAAAACCACGCCGCACTGCCGTCAGGCATGTGCCGGCTGCGGTGCGCTGCGTGAGGGAGTGGGGGTTTGTGTAGAACGATGAAAAACATTAGGATTTGGTACGTTAAGGAAGGCCGTTCGGTCTACATCTCACATCTGGATATGATGCGCTGTATGCAGCGTGCGGTTAAGCGCGCAGGCATTCCCGTGTGGTATACGCAAGGCTTTAACACACACATCTATATGACCTTTTCGCTGCCGCTTTCCCTTGGGTATGCCAGTGACTGCGAAACACTGGATATTCGACTGGAAGAGGAGATGGCGTTTGAGGAGATGGTCAAACGACTTAATGACGTTCTACCCAACGAGCTGCGGGTACTCCGCGTGGCGGAGCCAAAGCAAAGGCCGGATACCATCCGTTATGCCGACTACGTTATCACATTTTTCAAAAACGCACAAACGCTCAAGCATGTTTGGGATCCGTTTATTGCCCAGCCTGTAATCACATCGCAAAAGAAAACAAAAAAAGGACACAAGGAGGTTAATCTGAAGGATTATGTCATCGAGACATCCTCACGCGAGGAGGATTCCTGCCTTTTGGTTACCGTAAGGGTACTAGCGGGGAACGAAAACCTGAACCCTTCACTCCTTGTAGAAGCCTTTAAGCGCGAAGGGGTACCCTTTGAGGATGTACGCATCCGGCGAACCGCAGTGCTGGATGAGAATATGCAGCCTTTTGAATAGCCGCGTAACGCTTTGCGTCGCCTAAACAAAGCGGGCTTTGGGTAAACTACAATACGATTGGGCGAAATCTTAAGGAAATGGAAAGGGTATGACGGACAAAATGAAACATACTGAAATTAAGGCGCTTTTCTCGGATGCTAAGAATTATGAAGACAATGAGGTTACCGTGTGCGGATGGGTAAAAACCCTGCGCGATTCCAAGTCTTTGTGCTTTATAGAGCTTAACGACGGGTCTTGCTTTTTAAACCTGCAGGTAGTTCTGGAGGAAGCAAGGGTGGGCGATTACCAGGAGATTGTTAAGCTTAATGTTGGCTCTGCTATCGTGGTGCAGGGGTTAGTCAAGCTTACCCCGCAGGCAAAGCAACCGCTTGAGATACATGCGCTAACCGTTGCGGTAGAAGGAGCATCCACCCCCGATTATCCGCTGCAAAAGAAACGGCATTCGCCGGAATTTTTGCGTACCATTCAACACCTGCGTCCCCGCACCAACACCTTTGGCGCAGCGTTTCGCGTTCGTTCCGAGGCATCGTTTGCCATTCACAGCTTTTTTCACGAAAACGGCTTTGTTTATGCGCACACCCCGATTGTTACCGGTAGCGACTGTGAGGGAGCGGGAGAGATGTTTCGGGTGACCACACTGGAGCAAACGGCTGATAAACCGGATTTCTCCAAAGACTTTTTTGGCAAGCAAACAGGCCTGACCGTTTCGGGACAGCTGGAGGCCGAATGTATGGCACTTGCTTTTGGCAAGGTATACACCTTTGGCCCTACCTTCCGCGCCGAAAATTCCAACACTCCCCGCCATGCGGCAGAGTTCTGGATGATTGAGCCGGAGATTGCGTTTGCGGATTTAAGCGACGACATGGAGCTCGCCGAGAGGATGGTAAAGTATGTGATCTCTCATGTTCTGCGCACCTGTCCCGATGAGATGCGCTTTTTCAACGATTTTTATGATAAGGATAAGGCCCTGCTCACGCGCCTTGAATCCCTTGTAAACGCACAGTTTGCCCGTGTAAGCTATACCGAAGCCGTAGAGATCCTCGAAAAAAATAATGCGCAGTTTGAATATCCCGTATCCTGGGGAGTCGACCTGCAAACAGAGCATGAGCGCTATCTTACAGAGAAGGTGTTTGAGCGCCCCGTTTTTGTAACCGACTATCCAAAGGAGATTAAGGCTTTCTACATGCGACAGAACGACGACGGCAAAACCGTTGCGGCGATGGATATGCTGGTGCCGGGCGTGGGAGAGCTTGTAGGCGGCAGTCAGCGCGAGGAGCGCTTTGACCGCCTGACAACCCGTATGCTGGAGACGGGCATGGAGCTTTCGGAGTATGAGTGGTACACCGACCTTCGCAAGTACGGCGGAACCAAGCACGCAGGCTTTGGGCTTGGTTTTGAGCGTTTACTCATGTACCTTACCTGTATTCCAAATATCAGGGACGTAATTCCCTTCCCCCGCACCGCGGGGCTGTGCGAGTTTTAAGGATGATAACTTTTTTAGGGTTGGCGACTAAGTAATATTTGCAGGATTACAATTTTAAACTTGCAAATTTTCAGTGTATGGTATAAAATGAATACGTTAAAGTTTTAACCGCACAAGATCGCAACCTAAACTTTCAGCACAGGGTATAAAGGGGATAAAACGATGATGGAAAAGCTGCAAAACCTACCAAAGGAGCGTTTAAACGCTCTTTCGAGCGAATGGCAGGTGGAATACGAGCACCTGAAAACCGCGGGACTTAAACTGGATATGTCACGGGGTAAGCCCTCTGCAAAACAGCTTGATCTTTCCAACGGACTGTTTGACTGTCTGACCAGCAAAGAGCTTATGAAGGCTGAGGACGGAACAGACTGCAGAAACTACGGGTTGCTGGATGGTATCCCGGAAGCCAAAAAGCTGTTTGGCGAAATGCTGGAGGTGCCTGCCGATAACATCATTATTGGCGGAAACTCAAGCCTGAATATGATGTATGACACCATAACCCGAGCAATGTTGTTTGGCGTTTACGGCTCCAAACAGCCGTGGGGAAAGCTGCCAGCGGTGAAATTTTTATGCCCCTCCCCCGGATACGACCGGCACTTTGCCATCTGCGAGCAGCTGGGCATCGAGCTCATTTCCGTGGCGATGAACAGCGAGGGTCCGGATATGGATGCGGTAGAAGCTCTGGTTTCCTCCGACGCGCTAATCAAGGGAATCTGGTGTGTTCCCAAATATTCAAACCCCGACGGGATTACATATTCCGATGCGGTGGTCAAGCGATTTGCAAAGCTAAAGCCCGCGGCGGAGGATTTTCGAATATTTTGGGATAACGCATACATTGTCCATGATCTTGAAAAATCCGACGTTCTGCTTAATATCTTTGACGAGTGCGCAAAGCTTGGCACCGAGGATATGGTGTTTGAGTACGCCTCCACCTCAAAGGTATCCTTTCCGGGTTCGGGTGTTGCCATGCTGGCGGCTTCCCCCAACAACATTAAGCTGATTAAGTCGCAGCTCACCATTCAAACAATCGGGCCGGACAAATTAAACCAGCTTCGCCATGTTCGGTATTTCAAGAACATGGATGGTATCCTTAAGCACATGAAGGTTCAGGCGGAGGTGCTCATCCCGAAGTTTAACCTCGTAACCGATATGTTAAACAAGGAACTTGTCCCACTGGGGCTTGTGAACTTTCACAAGCCAAACGGGGGGTATTTTATCTCGGTTAACGTGCCGGACGGCTGTGCGAAGGAGATTGTTCGCCTTTGCAAGGAGGCGGGCGTTATTATGACCCCCGCCGGCGCAACCTACCCCTATGGAAAAGACCCGCAGGACGCAAACATCCGCGTTGCACCCACCTTTCCGCCACTTGAGGAGCTTAAAACCGCCATGGAGCTGTTTTGCCTGTGCGTAAAGCTTGTGAGCGCAAACAAACTGCTGGCATAGGTTGCGGCGCTGCCTAGAGCTTTTTAAAACTGGTTTATAAACAGGAATCATCCTTGTTTCGTGTTATCCGGACGGAATCACTCTCCGTCCGGATAATTTTTTCTATTTTCCAGATATGCAATAACCTATAAATCGCTTTAGTTTATGGGTTTTCACGCGGTTTTTATTTTCACTTCTATACTTTTGAGGGAATTCGCATTATACTAATATCCGATTTAAAAGAGTATAAAAATCAAGTGAAAAGCTTTAATTTATGGGTTTTCACGCGGATTTTTATCGACTCTTTTTGAGGGGATTAGTATTAGAACGCGTAAAAACGTCCTTAACTTTTGAATGTTTACGGACAAAATCGGGCATTCATGATATAATAATCAAGGTTTCTTCTATACAGCATTACGCCGGAGGTGTTATAGGGGTTGAATAACTCATACGAAAGCCCGTTTTGTACGCGATACGCCAGCAGGGAGATGCAATACCTCTTTTCTGCGGATAATAAGTTTAAAACGTGGCGAAAACTGTGGATTGCGCTTGCCAAAGCGGAAAAAGAGCTTGGTCTTTCGATTACGGACGAGCAGATTTCGGAGCTTGAGGCGAATGCCGATGACATTAACTACGAGGCGGCGAATGAGCGCGAGCGTTTGGTGCGTCACGATGTAATGGCACATGTATACGCATACGGCTTGCAGTGCCCGAAGGCCAAAGGAATTATCCACCTTGGCGCAACGTCCTGCTATGTAGGGGATAATACCGACGTCATTATTATGCGAGAGGCGTTCTTACTGGTTCGCCGCAAGCTTATTAATGTTGTCGCGCTGCTCTGCGATTTTGCGGCGCGCTACAAAGATATGCCGGCGCTTGCCTATACCCATTTACAGCCGGCACAGCTCACCACCGTGGGCAAACGTGCAACGCTTTGGATTAACGAGCTTTTGTATGACCTGCGTGAGGTGGATTTTCGCCTATCCTCATTGGAACTGCTGGGTTCAAAGGGCACCACGGGAACCCAGGCAAGCTTTGTGGAGCTGTTTGACGGGGATGATGAGAAAATTAAGAGACTTGAAACGCTTATTGCAAAGGATATGGGCTTTGAGCGCACCGTACCCGTATCCGGACAAACCTATTCTCGTAAGGTGGACGCACAGGCGCTTGCGGCATTAAGCGGGATTGCACAAAGTGCATCCAAGTTTTCAAACGACCTGCGCATCCTGCAAAACTTCAAAGAGATGGAGGAACCGTTTGAAAAGAATCAAATCGGTTCATCCGCTATGCCGTACAAGCGCAACCCCATGCGCAGCGAACGAATTACGGCGCTTTCGCGTTATGTGATGACCGCGAGCCTGAACCCCGCGTTTACCGCCGCCACCCAGTGGTTTGAGCGCACGCTGGATGATTCCGCCAATAAGCGCATCAGCGTTGCCGAAGCTTTTTTGGGTACGGACGCGATTTTAAACATCCTGCTTAACGTATGCGACGGGCTGGTGGTTTACCCGAAGGTAGTCGCGCAGCGTGTAAAAAGCGAACTGCCCTTTATGGCCACAGAGAACATTATGATGCAGGCGGTGAAGAAGGGGGGAGACCGGCAGGCACTGCACGAACGCTTACGGGAGCATTCCCTTGCCGCCGCGCGGGTTGTAAAAGAGGAGGGCGGCGAAAACGACCTTCTGCGGCGCATCGCGGCGGACGAGTCTTTTCTTTTAAGCCGCGATGAGCTGGAATCGCTATTAAAGCCGGAACATTTTACGGGGAGAGCTCCGAAACAGGTTGAGGAGTTCCTGCGCGAACAGGTACAGCCCCTGCTTGACGCAAACCGTCATTTAATTGGAGAAAAAGTGGAGCTAGGCGTATAGTTTTGTTGACTTTTTCTGATGGAAACAATATAATAATCGTTGTGATTGTCAAAATTCATACAAGTTTCGCTTATTGTTCGCATGTCCGCTGGCTGTTCGCGCAGGTCGGCGCCAAATAAGTCGATTGCCAACCACGATTGACTTTAAAAAGGCATAGGCAAACTATGACTAGGAGGATTGGGCTATGAAAAAAAGCTCAAAAGCAACATTTTTTGTTGTATTTGCGCTGATTGTTTTTCTGTCGGTAACATCGCTCACCGGTTTTAGCACCCAGTTTGGCGACATTACCCAAAAGTACATTAAAGGCGCCGACGATATCCGTTGGGGCATCGACATTCGAGGCGGTGTTGATGTAACATTTACCCCGCCAGAAGGCTTTGATGCTACCGACACACAGATGGCTGCGGCAGAGTCGGTCATCAAACAGAGACTGGTTACTCAGAACATCACGGACTATGAGGTCTATACCGACACAGTAAAGGACCGCATTATTGTCCGTTTCCCATGGAAGGACGCGGAGTCCAGCAAAAATCCCGAGGAGGCTATCGCCGAGCTGGGTGATACCGCACTTTTAACCTTCCGCGAAGAAGCAAACACAGACGCCGCCGGTAAGCCGACGGGCGTTACGCTGGAATCTGTAGTGCTGGAAGGCAAGGATGTGGTTTCGGCCGCTGCCGTTGTTAATTCCCAGAACTCGAGTCCCGAAATTTCGCTGGAACTTAACGACGAAGGCGCGAAAAAGTTCGCCGAAGCAACAGCAAGACTGGTAGGCAAGCAAATTTCTATTTGGATGGACGATATTATGATCTCCGCGCCTGTCGTTCAGGTTCCGATTACCGACGGCAAGGCATCCATTTCCGGTGGTTCGGTACCGTTTACCGCAGCGCAGGCGATTGACCTTGCCAACAAGATTAACGGCGGCGCGCTTCCCTTTAAGCTTGTAACCGAGAATTTCAGCTCTATTTCTCCGACGCTTGGCGTCAGCGCGAAGGATTCCATGGTTTTCGCAGGCTTTATCGCGTTTGGGCTGGTATGCGTGTTTATGATTCTTGTGTACAGGCTTCCCGGGCTGGTAGCATCCATTGCTCTGCTTGGTCAGTTTGCAGGCTTTATTATTGCAGTTACCGGCTATTTTGCTAACTTTAACAGCTTTACGCTCACACTGCCCGGTATTGCCGGTATTATACTCAGTATAGGCATGGGTGTTGACGCAAACGTCATTACTTCTGAGCGTATCAAAGAAGAATTGCGCAGCGGCAAATCGGTCGATAACTCCATTAGCCTTGGCTACGAGCGCGGGTTCTCTGCCATTTTCGACGGCAATATCACGGTAGTAATCGTAGCGGTTATCCTGATGGGTGCCTTCGGCCCGCCGTCCAGCTTCTGGGCGAAGATTTTGACCCCGTTCTTCTTCATGTTCGGTCCGTCAACTACCGGCGCAATCTTCTCCTTTGGCTATACGCTGCTGGTTGGTGTAATCTTCAACTTTGTAATGGGTGTGACGGCGTCTCGTTTGATGCTCCGCTCACTCTCCAGGTTCTCAGGCTTGCGTAAACCTTGGCTGTACGGAGGTGTAAAATAATGTTTGATTTTATTGGAAGAAAGAAGATATTCTTCATCATCTCCTCCATACTAATCTTGGTTACTATCCTGTATGCCGCTATTGTAGGGGTAGAGATGGATATCCAGTTCAAGGGCGGTTCCATCGTCAATTACTCCTTTTCTGGGGAAATTGATTTAAATGCCGTCTCGGGTCTCATTGAACAGACCATTGGCGAGCAGGTAAATGTGCAGAAAACGGAGGGTGAAACTCAAACCATGATTGTTTCGCTAACCGAAGAGGAAAGCCTGACAATTGAGAGCCAAAAGTCAATGACTGATGCTTTGATAGCCGGGTTCCCCGATAATTCGATTGAATATATCGATTCCTCTAACGTAAACCCAGTTATGGGCAAAGAGTTTTTTGCCAAATGTCTGGTGGCCGTCGCTGCGGCATCACTGCTCATTATTATCTATATCGGCATCCGCTTTCGCAAAATCGGCGGTATCTCAGCCGGTGCCATGGGTGTTTTAGCGCTTGTCCATGACGCGATTATGGTGTTTGCGACGTTTGCATTCTTCCGTATCCCCTTAAATGACAACTTTATTGCGGTTGTTTTAACCATCCTTGGTTTCTCCATCAACGATACCATCGTTATCTACGACCGTATCCGTGAGAACGAGGCACTGTATGGCGGCAAAAAAGAGCTTGGCGAGATTGTTAACCTGAGCATCAACCAGTCGCTTACCCGCTCCATCAACACCAGCTTTTGCGGTTTGCTGGTGATGGGAGCAATTTGCGTGGTAGCCCTCATTAACGGAGTGGAGAGCATCCTGTCCTTTGCGTTCCCGATGGTTATAGGTATGATCTCGGGCGTTTACTCCACCATCTTTATTGCCGGCCCCCTGTGGGTTGTGTGGAAGAACTACCGCGCAAAGCATAAAAATGATGGCGGCTCCTCTAAAAAAGGCAAGGGTCCCGGTTACGTTGGTAAGATTAAGGTTTAACTTGCTAGAATAAATTTACTTCTTTAACAGACCGAAAGCGTTTGCTTTCGGTCTGTTTTTTTGCGTCCAGGCAGTTCTAAACCTGTACCACATTCAATATACTTGACCAATGAAAAACCTTCATCGCGCTGCATAATACGAGTCGCCGCTTAAAACCGTCGCTATATCACAGCACAGCCAAAGAACCGTTACAAAATTAGCGCACGAAAGGCATGATACCAATGGGACTTGCGGAGAATGCGCAACGGATGGACGACGCGGCGGGTATGCTGCCCGACACTCTTCGCCGGATGACGCAGCAGTTATCGGTTGATATAAAGTCAAGGGTACGGGAGCTTCGCTTGCGCGCGGGGAGACCGTTTGCTGTAAACGTTGACGGAGAGGACCGATTTTTCTTGCCCGACGGCGGACTGGCTGCCGATTACCGTACCGACCTTTGTGTGGTGGACAACCGCCAGATTGAAGAGTGCTTCCAGCGGCTTTGCGGCTACTCCGTATACAGCCATCAGGATGAGCTGGCAAACGGCTTTATCACTGTTAAAAACGGCCATCGCGCCGGTATATGCGGCACCGCGGTGATTGAAAATGGGCGTGTTACCGGAATACGGTACATTTCCTCCATAAACCTGCGGGTTGCCCGTGAGATTAAAGGTGCCGCAACCCGGCTTTTTAACGAGTTTTGTATGGATAGCCCGTGCGGTCTGCTGCTATGCGGGGCGCCTGCCACCGGAAAAACAACGCTGCTCCGCGATCTTGCCCGACAGCTGTCCGAAAGTGGGCTGCGGGTTGCGGTGGCGGATGAGCGTGGGGAAATCGCGGCCATGCACTGCGGACAGGCCGGCAATGATCTGGGCCCGCGGTGTGATGTCCTGGACGGCTATCCAAAAGGAGAGGGAATCCTGATTGCGGTGCGCTGTCTTGCACCCGATATCGTCATATGTGATGAGATTGGAAGCGAAAGCGAGGCCCGGGCGATTCAAACAGGCCTTAACTGCGGGGTAAAGATTATCGCTTCCGTTCATGCTCAAACCCTTGGGGAGCTGGAAAAAAAGCAACAGGTGATGCGCCTAGTCTATGCCGGGGCGTTTGAGCAAATCGTTTTCTTGGGCAATGCAAGTATGCCCTGCAATATCACAAGGGTGGTGAGTGCTAATGCTATTTGCTCTAAAGGCAGGCGGGGCGCTTTGTATCGTCATAACCTGCTCGGCAGTGGGGATTGCCCTTCGCCAGCGGCTCAAGGACAGGGCTGATTGCCTTGAGAGGCTGCTGGCAATGTTGGATTACATCGCATCGCAAATTCGATATTCCCGGTTGCCCATCGGGGATATCGTGCGTCGCATGTCTGAGCAGCGGCAATTTGAGGTGTTACCGTTTCTTAAACTCTGCAGAGAGCGCATGGGTAAGGATGAAGCATTCCCCGTAGCCTGGAGGGAAAGCGCCGTCACAGAGAAAAAGCGCCTGCCTCAGGAGGATTTTGAGCGCCTTTTGGCGCTGGGGGATTGTCTGGGTACAACGGACGCCCAAGAGCAGGAGAAAACCCTGCTGCTCAACGCCGATTTATTTGCAAAAAGCTATGAAAAGGCTCGCCTGGAATGTGCGGAGCGTTCCAGGATGTATACAACCCTGGGTGTGCTTGGGGGCGTTGGACTTGCCATTTTGATTCTTTGAGGTCTCACTTTTTCGGAATGCGGATCAGGTAGCTTTGCATATACTTGGTTGACGGAAAAGGGTTTGCCGCGCAAGCGGCGGAAAAGGAGCGGACGTTATGGAAGTGGATTTAATCTTTAAGATAGCGGCAATCGGGATTATTGTTGCCGTACTCAATCAGGTACTCATACGGTCAGGACGGGAAGAGCAGGCGATGATGACGACCCTTGCGGGCCTTATCGTCGTCTTAATGATTATTATTTACGAAATAAGCAACCTGTTTGAGACCGTAAAAAGTGTATTTGGTTTATAGCCATGGAAATTGTGACAATTGCGGGTGCCGCCATCATCGCGGCGGCAATTTCGGTTTTATTAAAACAGTACAAGCCGGAGTACGCGCTGCTTATCAATCTGTGTGCCGGGATTGTGATCCTCGCGCTGGTGCTGATAGGCGCAGGACCGATTATTGCCGAAATAAAGTCTCTTGTAACCCAAACCGGTACAACGGGGGAGTATATTGCCGTGCTGTTAAAGGCGCTGGGGATTTGCTTTATTACCCAGATGGCTGCCGATGTATGCCGAGATTCCGGGGCATCTTCAATCGCCTCTAAGGTGGAGACTGCCGGGAAAATCGCTGTGTTGCTAGAAGCACTACCGCTCTTCCGTCAGATTTTGGATGTCGCGCGCTCTCTGATCAATGTTGGTTGACATAATCTTTCATGTAAGGCAATATAACTTTACATACGGTTCTGATATCGCTGTATAGAGCTAAAAACACAGTCGAATAAAAAGGAACGGTAAAAAATGAAACGTATCATAATCAGCGTGGCGCTGGCGCTAGCCTTCTGCCTGCCGGTTTACGCCGAAGAACCGGAGTACAAGGATGCAATTCCGGAGGAGTTGTTTGAGCAACAGATGGATGCCAGCGGCGCAGAGGAGCTGTGGGATATGCTAAGCTCCCAAACCAAGGGGTATCTTTCCTCCATCGGTGTGGAGGATATCTCCGTCGGGTCGATGCTGGCGCTGCAGCCCTCACAGTTTTTTCATATGCTAACGCTGATGGCGAAGGATACCATCTCGCGCCCTCAGGTGCTGTTCTTATCAATTTTAGGTGTTATTCTTTTATGTTCTGTAATTGGCGGGTTTAAGGAAGGCTTTCTTGATAAATCGCTGGGCGGCGTGTTTTCCACCGTTTCCGTTTTGTGTATTGTAGCCTCAGTGGTAGCCCCTGTAATTCACTGCATCGACAAAGCCTCTCGGGCAATCTACGATTGCAGCAATTTTATGCTTTCGTTTGTGCCTGTATTGTCGGGAATAATGGCGGTATCCGGCCAGCCTACTGCGGCTTCCACCTATAATATGTTTCTGTTCGCGGCATCGGAGGTTACGGCGCAGATAGCGGCTAACACTGTTGTACCGCTGCTTGGAATCTTTCTCGCGTTTTGCGTGGTCTCGGGTATTTCGCCTCACATCAACCTGTCTGCTACGGCGCAGTTTGTAAAAAGCATTGCCACTTGGGTTCTTGGGTTTATCGTCACCGCGTTTGTTGCTCTGCTGAGCATTCAAACCATGGTCTCTACCGGTGTAGATAATGTAGCGGTAAAGGCAGGCAAGTTTATCATCGGGTCGTTTGTGCCGGTGGTGGGCGGAGCGCTTGCGGACGCAATGACCTCGGTAGGCGGGTGTTTGATGCTGCTTAAAAGTGTGGTTGGGGTATTTGGTATTTTGGCGTCCGCGGTCATTTTTTTGCCTGTGCTGCTGGAGTCGTTAGTGTGGCTGGTGACCCTAAAGGCAGCGGCGGCACTCAGCGATATCTTTGACATTAAGCCCATTGGAGAGGTGCTAAAAGGGTTTGCAACCGCAATTTCGCTGTTGGTTACCGTCATTTTGTGTTTTGCGGTGCTTATTATCGTCGCCACAACCATCACGCTGGTCATCAGCGCCGGGGTCACTCAATAAAGAGGGGTTCGTGTCGTGCCATAAAACTATGAGGTAATGGAAGGAGGTCAGACAGCATGGCTGACATTAAGGTGTGGGCAATGTCTTTGTGCATAGCGGCGATTGCCGGAGCGGTGATTCATATGCTGGTTCCAAACTCAAGCCTTGAAAAGATGATGCGCCTTGTAATCGCGGCCTTCTTTTTAAGCTGTATGCTATCCCCGGTACTGCTCCGTATTCCTGACCTGGAGGTAACGGTTACGCAGGATTCACAGGATGCGCTAAATGATACAAGAGAAAGGCTTGGCAAAGCGGTGGATGACCAAATGGCTGCTGCGATGCATTTAAAGGTTGAGAGCTTGCTTCAAAACAAGGGCATTGCCGCAGAAAATATTTCTCTTGAATATAATACTGTGGAAAAAACCCGCATATCTATTAGTCAGATAGATTTGTTTTTGGAGTCGGAGTACACGGTGCAAAAAGGAGAAATTGAGGATTATATCAGCGGTCAGACAGGCGTAGCGACCAGGGTGACGATTGGTGATTAAGCAAAACGCCCGCCGCCCGTGGAGGATAAAATGCAGGGAACAATAACGATGGGCAGTGTGAAAAAGTGGTTATCCGAGCTAATGAAAGGCGACAAAAAAGTAAAAATCATTGTGGCAATCGGAGTGATTGGCATCGCACTTATCCTGTTGTCTGAGCTGTTTGTGCCTAAATCCGAAAAAGCAAAGGAGCCGGCTCAAGCCGCAACTTCAATTTCCAGCGATATCACACAACTCGAGGCGAGAATCCATACCCTTATCAGTTCTATTGACGGGGTAGGTAAAGCGCAGGTCATGATAACGCTGGAACACAGTGCCGAGTACGTTTACGCCAAGGACGCAAAAAACGATACCGACATTACAAAGGACAGCACCGATAGTGAAGGAGCCAGAATTACGCAAAAAGGGAAGACGGAAGAGAGCTATGTCTTTGTGGATGGCTCCAGTGGTAAGCAGGCGCTTTTAACCAGTGAGAGGGCGCCGAAGGTAAAAGGGGTTGTTGTGGTATGCGAGGGCGGTGATGACAAATTAGTCCAGTCGCGCGTTATAGACGCAGTTACTACTGCGTTTGACATCGGCGCAAACAGAGTTTGCGTCACCAAAATGGCATACACACAATAATGCATATATATAGGAGGAATGGGCTATGGTATTCGGAAAAAGACAGATACTGCTTGCGACTTTGGTGGTTGCGCTCGGTATTGCCATATACTTAAACTGGCAGTTCTCTCAAACAGGCAAGGACCTGACTATTGCGGAGGACGCCGATGCATCCAGAAACTACGGTGAGGCGCAGTTTGTCTCGGCCGAGGACGGCGCAAATCCCACAGACGCGTTGGATGTGACCGACGTGACGGATGTGGCGGACATTACAGACGCTACCATAACAAACAACGCGGGGGAGGATTACTTTATTGAGGCTCGTCTTAACAAAAAGCAAAGCCGAGATGAGGCCGTGGAGACCCTGCAAAACATTTTGAAGGATTCGGCAATTTCCGAGGATGAAAAGGACTCGGCTATTGCCACCGCCGCGGGGATATCCGACGCGATTGACTCGGAGAACAACATTGAGAGTCTCATTAAGGCAAAGGGCTTTAAGGACTGCATCGCGTTTATTGACAGCGATAAGGCCACCATTGTAGTAAAAACCGATGGGCTGCTCAATAATGAGGTCGCGCAAATTAAGGACATTGTGCTGAAGGAAATCAGCCTTGCGGCGGAAAATATAACGATTATTCCGGTAAAATAGTTGTGTCTTTATCTTTTTGTGGTATAATACCATTAGGGAAAATGGTATTATACCACCTTTTTCTTATTGCCATATATCCTTTGGCAGTAAGCTTAAAACACCTTTTGCCGAAAAGGAATTCGGCTGAAACGGAGGCTACTATGAAGGAGAATACTATAAAAGACACCGTGGGCAGCTTGAAGATTTCGGAGGAGGTTCTCGCAAAGATTGCCAGCACGGCTGCAAGAGAGATTGTGGGCGTAGCAGAGCTTGCCTCGATGCCCACTACCTTTAAGGGGCTTGTTTCAAAGCCTGTCGTGCCCCGACCTGTGAAGATTCTGATTCGCGATGACGTCGCGGTGATTGATGTTTTTGTCAACCTGCACGCGACAGCAAAGATTCAGGATGTAGCGCAGCAGGTACAGTCCAACGTCAAGGCCTCGGTGCAGAGTATGACAGGCATTGCGGTTTCTAAAGTGAATGTACACGTTGTTTCTATTCTGTTTGACGATGGAACACAAAAACAATAACAGCTGAGGTAAAAGCCCTCCTGGTAGGCGGAGGGCTTATTTTGCATTATGACAGCCGCAAGCTGGTGACCATGTTGCATAAACCTTGAAAGGATGCACAGTATGACCCGCAGAGAAGCGAGGGAACAGGCGTTTATATTAATTTTCGCAAAATCATTCCGCTCCGAAAGCGTAGGAGAGCTAATCGATATTGCGGAGGAAAGCGGCTCACTGGTACTCAGTCACGCCGATCTCCTTAAGGAGAATTATGAGCTGAGGCTTGATCCGTTCGCGGAGCAGACAGCTCTCAAAATTGAACAGCATATCGAAGAGCTGGACGAGCGGATTGAGAGGCTTTCATTTAAATGGAAAAAGAACCGCATCTCTAAGGTTGCGTTCGCTGTTTTGCGTCTCGCATTATATGAGATGCTTTTTGATGATGAGATACCGCTGGGCGTATCCATTAACGAGGCGGTGGATATCGCAAAAAAATACGCGGGCGAAGAGGATTCCTCCTTTGTAAACGGCGTATTGGGCTCTGCCGCGAAGGAGTTGGAGGCAAAACCATCGCAAGGCTCCTCCGATTCCATTCCGGATCAAAGCTCCACCTCAGAGGAACAGGATTAAGCCATGGCATTATATTTGGGGTATGATACCAGCAACTATACGACCTCAGCCGCCGTTTATGATGAAACCTCACAATCGGTGTCTTCGTCAAAGCGTCTTTTGCCGGTTGCGCACGGTCAGCTTGGACTAAAGCAGAGCGACGCCGTATTCGCGCATATTAAGCAGCTGCCGACGGTAACGCGGGAGCTGTTTTCCCGTGCAGCGAACCATAACACCTGTGAAGCGGTTGGGTACTCCGCCCGCCCCAGGGATGTGGAAGGCTCTTATATGCCCTGCTTTTTAGTCGGCGAGTGTGCGGCAAAAACCTATGGAGATGCTGCGGGGGTTCCCGTTTACGCGTTCTCCCATCAGGCGGGGCACCTTGCCGCCGCCCTCTATAGTGTGAAACGGTTGGAACTTGTTAATGAGCGTTTTCTCGCGTTTCATGTATCCGGCGGTACTACGGAATGCCTGCTGGTAGAGCCTTCGCAAGAAACCATTGTCTCAGCTACCATCGTTGCCCAAAGCCTGGACCTCAAGGCAGGGCAGGCGGTGGATCGCGTTGGCGTAATGCTCGGCCTAGCGTTCCCGGCAGGCCGTTATTTGGACGAGCTTGCACGAGCGAGTACAAAGCGGTATAAAATTAAGCCATCCATGAAGGATGGCGATTGCAGCCTTTCCGGGATTGAAAACCGCTGTCGCGAACAGTTTTTGCGTGGAGACCCCCATTGCGATATTGCGTTGTATTGTATCGAAGCCATCCGGGCGTCTCTGGCGTGTATGACCGAGAGGGTGTGCGGGCAGTATTCAAATCTGCCTCTTTTGTATACCGGCGGAGTGATGTCAAACTCCCTCATTCGCGAGGATTTTACCCGCCGCTACGGCGGGCTTTTCGCCGCGGCGGAGTATTCTTCGGATAATGCGGCCGGAACGGCGATATTATCCTTTTTAAAGCATCACAGCCGGGTTTAAACCGGTTGACTTAATTACCCGTTTGAGGGAGGACGCTATGAACTTGCCCAAGGTGTTAACGGTAACCCAGGTAACGACCTATATTAAGGCGTTATTGGAAGGCGACCGGCATCTCAACCCCGTGATGATTCGCGGTGAGGTATCAAACTTCAGCGGCAGCAACGCCTCAGGGCATTTTTATTTTACGCTTAAAGACAATCGCGCCGGGTTGCGCGCCGTGATGTTTAAAACACATGCCGCCTCCGTTCGCTTTGTGCCGCAAAACGGTATGTCCGTTATAGCGGGAGGCAGCATTTCACTGTTTGAGCGGGATGGCCAATATCAGCTGTATTGCACCGACTTAATTCCCGGGGGAATCGGCGCGCTTGCGCTTGCCTATGAACAAACCAAGGCCCGCTTGGAAACCGAGGGGCTGTTTGATCCCCGGCGTAAACGCCCGCTCCCGCCTTTCCCTCAAAGGGTAGCCGTTGTCACCTCAAGGACCGGCGCGGCCTATCAGGATATCCTAAGTGTTTTGAGACGCCGATATCCCTCAGTACAGGTTTTACTTTGCCCGGTAACCGTGCAGGGTGAGGACGCCGCCGCAAGTATTATTCAGGCACTTGCCCACTTAGGCGAGAGCCGCGGTGCCGACGTTATTTTGCTTGCAAGAGGCGGCGGAAGTTATGAGGATTTGTATGCCTTTAACGATGAATCGATGGCGCGCGCGATCGCAAACAGCCCCATCCCCGTAGTAAGCGCAGTGGGGCATGAGACTGACGTCACACTCGCCGACTATGCCGCCGACCTTCGGGCACCCACACCCTCCGTCGGCGCGGAACTGGTCGTTCCAGACGCATCCGCTCTTATGGATGAGCTGTTTAACCGAAAAAAGCAGATGCTGTCTGCCGTACTGGGTCAAATAGAGATAAAAAGGCGTAACCTCATAACCTTATCAAACTCGTTGCATCGGTTAAGTCCTGCGGCGGCAGTATTATCCCGCGCACAAATACTCAGACAGCTCTCCGGGCGACTTGCAAGCGCAATGCACAATAGGGTAAGCGCATCGAATATTGCGCTTACCGAACGCGCGACGCTGCTGGAATCCCTTAGTCCGCTGTCCGTTCTTCGGCGCGGCTACGCGGTGGCGCGCATTAATGGCAGGATTATAAAAAACGTCAATGAGGTGCAAACCGGCGACCGAGTGACTGTTCACGTCAGCGAAGGCACGTTTAAAGCAACGGTGATATAGACCGAAAGCGAAGGCGAAAGCCCGTGGAAGGAATAAACGATCATGGAAGAAAATCGTACCCTCAATATTGAAAAGGCATTATCCGAGATTGACGAAATCCTAAAGCAGCTGGAAAGCGGCGAACAGGATCTTGAAACCTCGTTAAAGCTTTACGAAAAGGGCACAATACTGATAGCGGGCTGTCAGGAGCGCCTGAATGCGGCGGAAGTATTTATAGAGGAACTGGAAAGCAACAAGGCTCAGTAGGCAAACTTTAAGTATTATACCTAATACAAGTATCCGATTTAAAATAGTATAAAAATCAAGTGAAAAGCTTTAATTTATGGGTTTTCACGCGGATTTTTATCGACTCTTTTTGAGGAGATTAGTATAAATACTCTGCCAAAGTCTTCACTCTGTGAACTCGGTAAGGTATACAAAAGAAAGGGTAGCGTATGACGACAGTACAGGAAATTACACACCGCGGCGATGCCTATGTGTTGGCGGTAAATACCGCGCTTGACGAATATCTCAGTGATTTTGATTTGCCCCAGCAGTCTGTTGTCAACGCCATGCGTTACAGCCTTTTATCAGGCGGCAAACGCATTCGGGCAATTCTTTTGCTGGAGTTTTGCCGTATGTGCGGGGGAGATACCCAAACAGCGATGCCGTTTGCCTGTGCGGTAGAAATGCTGCACTGCTATTCGCTGATTCATGACGATCTGCCTTGTATGGATGACGACGATCTGCGCAGAGGAATACCCTCCTGTCACATTAAATTTGGTGAAGCCATTGCGGTGCTTGCCGGCGATGCCCTTTTAACCCTCGCGTTCGATATTATTCTCAACCCAATAAACCCCGGCCTGTCAGCAGGCAACACCCTTAAGGCGGCGGGGTTACTTGCCCGCGCCGCCGGATACAAGGGTATGGTTGGCGGACAAGTCATCGATATGGAGTGCTCGGGGGCGGATGACGTCATCCTGACACATCAAAACGAGCTAAAAACCGGTGCGGTCATACGTGCCGCGGTGATGATGGGGTGTATCGCCGCTGACGCGGATGACGCGTTAATCCGGACGGCAGACGACTACGCAGAAAAAATCGGCTTGTCGTTTCAAATAGTAGATGATATACTTGATATGGTCGGTTCGACTGAAGAAATCGGAAAACCGGCAGGCAGTGATGCAGGGAACAAAAAAACTACCTTTGCAACGCTGTATGGGGTGGAAAAATCCCGCAATATAGTGGATCAGCTCGTCAATGACGCGAAGGCGTTTTTGAAGGCGTTTCCTTTTTCTGATGACTTTATCTACTCCTTTACCGACGCATTGTCGGATAGAAAAAGCTAGGCGCTGACTGTTTTTATCTAAAATCAGCGCATGACGGCAGAATGGGGCTTACTATGGAAGCATTGCAAGCGCTAGGCAAGAATTATATTTTGATTACGGCGGTTACGTCTTGGATTACGGCGCAAATTATTAAAACACTCCTAACACTGATTATTACCAAAAAATTTGAAGCGGAACGATTATTCGGGGCTGGGGGGATGCCCAGCGCACACTCGGCACTCGTGTGTTCCATGACGCTTTCGGTTGCGCGCAAGGTGGGGGTCGACTCCCCACTGTTTGCGCTGGCTATTATGTTTGCGGCGGTCGTTATGTACGACGCAATGGGCGTGCGAAGAGCTGCCGGTGAGCAGGCCAAGGTCATTAACAAAATAGTCATTAGCTTTAAGCCGTCCGGCGAGGAGGCTGTTGGTAATACGGCCGACCATGCAAAGCAAAAGGTAAGCCGCCACGACAAGAATAAAATGATAAAGCTTGACGACCAGCAATTTAAAAAGCTCAAAGAATATCTTGGCCACACGCCGCTGGAAGTGCTGGGCGGCGCGTTGCTTGGCATTATGATATCCCTGATAGTTCCTATGAGCTGATGATAACGCCCTTCATGAACAGGGAACAATCGACCGCGAAAATAAAGGAGATATGCGCCGACAATGGATAACCAAACCCTGTTAAGCCGGCTGCGGCTTCCAAGTCAACTCAAGGAGTTGAGTACTCATGAGCTGAACACGCTGTGTGCGGAAATCAGGGATCTGCTTTATGAAACCATATCGCATACCGGCGGACATCTCGCGTCAAATCTTGGTGTAGTAGAGCTGTCTGTGATGCTCCATGTAATATTTGAAACACCGAAGGATAGCATCCTGTTTGACGTTGGTCACCAATGCTATACCCATAAAATTTTAACCGGGCGTTTGAGTCGCGTTCATACGCTTCGCCAGCAGGATGGGATATCCGGTTTTCCTAAAAACAAGGAGAGCGAGCACGATGCCTTCGTTTCGGGCCATGCCGGCAACGCCATCTCCGCTGCCCGTGGAATTGCTGCCGCAAAGAAGCTGCGCAAGGAATCCGGCAAGGTTATCGCGGTTGTGGGCGATGGTGCGCTAACAAATGGCTTGACCTTTGAGGGAATGAATAACAATGCGGGCAGAACGGCGGACAATTTGATTGTTATCCTTAACGACAATGAGATGTCCATCTCCAAAAACGTTGGAGCTCTTGCGAAGCATCTTGCAAAAATACGTTCAAAGCCTAGCTATTTTGGTGCAAAGGATATCACCAGACGCATTTTGGACCGGATTCCTCTAGTAGGCAAGCCGGTTAAGCGCATGATAACCCGCACCAAGACCGCACTAAAGGAATCTTTATACCACAGCAACTACTTCGAAGCATACGGGTTTACCTATTTGGGACCGGTAAACGGTCATGATATAGAAAGTTTGCGAAATGTTCTGGAGCGTGCCAAGGTGCTTCCGGAACCGGTGCTTATTCATATTGATACCGTAAAAGGGAAGGGCTTTACACAAGCGGAGGAGAACCCGGGTGCCTACCACGGGGTATCGAACACAGACCTTTTGCACAACAAATCCACCAGCGCTGTAATGGAGAATAGCTTTTCGGTTAGTTTTGGGAAATGCCTGATGGCACTCGGTGAGCAGGATAACAGAATATGTGCAATTACCGCTGCCATGAAATATGCCACTGGTCTGAATTTTTTTTACAAAAAATTTCCCGACCGCTTTTTCGATGTTGGAATAGCGGAAGCGCATGGCGTGACCTTTACCGCAGGACTTGCCGCGGGAGGAATGCTGCCGGTATTTGCGGTGTACTCCACCTTCCTTCAGCGTGCGTATGACGAAGTGTTGCACGACGCGGCTATAGAAAAGACACATATTGTTCTTGCGGTGGATCGGGCAGGAATAGTCGGTGACGATGGAGAGACCCACCAAGGGCTGTTTGATGTGGCTTTTTTATCCACGATTCCCGATGTTACGATTTTTTCCCCGTTTTCTTATATGGAACTGGAGTTAACCTTGCAGGAGGCACTTTACCGCACTGACGGGGTAGCGGTGATTCGATATCCAAAGGGTGGGGAGTGTGAGGCTGCAAAGGTGCATTCGCCAGAGCTTAGCTTCTCCTTCATTACCCATACGCAAAGGGATGCAAAAACACTGGTTGTTACCTATGGCAAAGAGTACGCGGAGGTACTGCGCGCACAAGGCATCAGTAAAATACCGTTTCATATTCTTAAGCTAACAAGGGTTATGCCAATAGATTCCGCTTGCGTAAAAGCAGCTCTTTCCTACGAACATGTTTTGTTTGTAGAAGAGGGGATTCAAAACGGAGGCGCCGCCGAGCATTTCCACACAATGCTTTCCAAAGGGGGCTACAAGGGCCGGTACGCTATTTTAGCGGTGGATAACCAGTTTGTACCCCAAGCCAGCATTGCGGCGTCCCTAAGGAGCCTAGGGCTTGACGGGGAAGGCGTTGCGCAATTTGTATTACGGGAGAGCAGCAGGTGAGTGAAGGAAAACAGCGGCTGGATATTCTGTTGGTAGAGCGGGGCTTTACCCAAAGCAGGGAACGCGCAAAAGCACTCGTCATGTCCGGTGTGGTTTACGTCAACGGGCAAAAAAACGATAAGCCAGGAAACATGGTGTCGCTTGACTGTGAAATTACGGTAACAGGGCAGGATATCAAGTACGTCAGCCGGGGAGGGCTGAAGCTTGAAAAGGCTATCTCGTCGTTTCATATTAAGCTTGAAAATCGAATTTGCATGGATATTGGCGCTTCCACCGGGGGATTTAGCGACTGTATGCTGCAAAATGGCGCACAGCGAGTGTACGCGGTGGATGTAGGATACGGCCAGCTTGCTTGGAAGCTGCGCACCGACGAGCGCGTGGTGAACCTTGAGCGTACAAATATTCGTTATGTCACCCCAGAGCAGGTGCCGGATCCTCTTGATTTTATAAGCATCGACGTCTCTTTCATTTCTCTTACACTGGTGCTGCCGGTGGCCAAAATGCTGCTGAAGGATGGCGGAGAGGCGGTTTGCCTGGTTAAGCCGCAATTTGAGGCAGGTAAGGGCAGGGTAGGGAAGAAGGGCGTTGTTAGAGAGCCGGAGATTCATCTGGAGGTGCTTGAGAAAATAGCTCGATTTGTAACCGAGAACGGCTTTCTACTTACGGGTGCCGACTTTTCCCCAATCAGAGGCCCGGAGGGCAATATAGAGTACCTTTTTTACCTCAGAAAAGCCGATAAACTCAAAATCACGGTTCAAATTGACCTTGAACAGCTTGTTCAAAAATCGCATGAGTGTTTTGAATAGCCAACAATGGTTGTTCTTTATAAATTGACAGATTGGACGCGTATTTTACGAACAAAGCAGAAGCCACTGCTCAAAAATACGCGACCCGTTCGCGAAAGGCGCGTGTATCCCCATGAGGGCTTTTATTATTCCGAACCTTACCAAAAAGAATGGAATTTCCTGCACACAGGATGTTTGTAGTGCATTAAACGACGCTGGAATTGTGCCATGCATCGAGAGCTCCAATTTCAGCGTCTTTGCCAATCTTGCGGCGGTATTCGACTCCTTTGAGTCTTTGATAAGCACCTGTGATATTGTCATCACCGTCGGAGGGGATGGAACGCTCATCCATGCCGCAAAGAAGGCGGCATTTTATCAAAAACCGGTTTTAGGGGTCAATGTGGGACGTTTGGGTTTTATGACGGCACTGGAACCTAACGAGCTTTCGTTGCTTGCGTGCCTCACGCAGGGAGAATATCATTTGGAAAGCCGGATGATGCTCGATATCGTTAAGCATTCAGCCACTGGAGAGGAACATTTCTGCGCGCTTAATGACGCGGTAATCTCCAAGGGCTCTAAGGCTAAGATTATTGACATCTCGCTTTTTTGCAATCAGAAGTTTGTCAGCGGTTATAGGGCTGACGGAATCATTCTCTCCTCGCCAACCGGCTCCACAGCTTACAGCATGTCTGCAGGCGGTCCTGTTATTTCTCCGGCAATCGAATCCATTATCATGACCCCTATTTGTCCTCATTCCTTGGCGGCGAGAACCATCCTGTTTTCACCGGACGATATCGTTACAGTTCAAGGCTGTTACGATTGCAATGATTATGAAATTTTTCTGACAGTGGATGGGGAAAATGCGATTCGTCTGGATCAGGGGGACAGCGTTTCCGTGAAAAAATCCACCACAGCGGTTCAATTTATAAGCTTTGATAATCGGGATTTTTTTGAAGTGCTTAATAAAAAGATGATATTGCGCGCATAAAAAAATAAGCTTCTTGGGTTATTTATTTAACTATAAGCCGGTAATAAGCGGCGGAATGGGGTTTTACATGAAAACAAAACGCCATGCAAAAATACTTGAGCTAATCTCCGACAATATAATAAACACGCAAGAAGAGCTACTTTCCAAATTAAAGGAAGGCGGCTACGAGGTCACGCAGGCGACCGTCTCGCGCGATATCAAAGAGCTTAAGCTGATTAAGACCTTGGGCGAGGATGGCAATTACCGGTACACCGCTGCTACCAGAGAACGAGAGGTTGAAATTCAGTACAGCTTTCAGGCGCTATTCGTAAAATCTGTTATTAACATGGATTATGCGGGTAACACCGTGTGCGTCAAGTGCTATACTGGAATGGCAAACGCGGCATGTGCAGCCTTTGACTCTCTTGAATGGAACGGGGTAGTCGGAACCATAGCGGGGGATGACACCATTTTTATATTAACTCGTTCAGAAGAAACTGCGGTTTCTTTAATAAAAGAATTAACGAAGCAGTTTGATCGCTAAATTGCTTTACGACGGCAGGTGATAAATATGCTTAAGGAATTATATATTGATAATATCGCGATTATTGAACAGGCTGCAATCTGTTTGGAAAGCGGCTTAAACATATTCACCGGAGAAACCGGTGCGGGAAAGTCCATATTGATAGACGCAATCAATGCGATATTAGGAGAACGCACATCCAGGGATCTGATACGCACGGGAGCAACCAAAGCTAATGTTACGGCACTGTTTACGGATGTTTCTCCAAAGGTGCGGGCGTTACTGTTGGAATTTGGATTGAACGCTGAAGAAGACGGCTCGGTATTGATGTCTCGGGAGGTTACAACCGACGGCAGGGCAAATTGCCGCATCGGGGGACGACCTGCCACAGTGGCAATGCTGCGTGAAATAGGCGCACATCTAATCAACATTCACGGCCAGCACGATAGCCGTTCTTTGCTGGACACAGATCATCACATGCGTTTTATCGATAGCTATGGAGGCATAGAGCCAACCGTGAAGATATATTCGGAGCTGTATGCACACCTAAAAGAAATCGAGGAACGACTTAAGAAAATAAATACCAATGAAGCGGAAAAAGCGCACCGGATTGATCTGTTAAGCTATCAAATCAATGAAATTGACGGGGCGGCACTCAAAGAAGACGAGGAAGAAAATTTGCTTGCCGAGCGCAAACTCATCACCAATGCCTCTCGTATTTTAGAGGGGCTTAATACTGCTTACCAGTGCCTTTCGGGCGGTGATGAAGCGGATGGTGGAAGTCGGCTGATTTCCGAAGCCGCACGTTCGCTCACCGATGTCTCTGCCGTATATGAGGATATTACTCAAACAGCTGAAAGATTAACAGAAATGGCAATTGAGCTGGATGAGTTTTCAAGTGACATTCGCAACATTTTAGACGAGTTCGAGTACGACCCGCGTAGGCTGGATCAAATTGAGTTTCGCCTAGATTTAATCTATCGTTTAAAGAAAAAGTATGGCTCAAATATTGCGCAAATACTTAAATACCAGCAAAAAGCTTCCGAAGAGCTTGAGGAAATTGAACTATCAGGCGAATTGCAAACCCGCTTATCAGCCGAGCGTGAAATCGCGTATCAGAAAGCAATAGAAAGTGCTCAGTTGCTGACGAAAATGCGCGATGAGGCAGCAAAAAGTTTTTCCGTCCGAGTTAAGACCGAATTAGTATTTCTTGATATGCCGAACGTCGTTTTTTCCGTATCAAACACCAAGGGAGAACTGCGTTCCTCCGGAAGGGATAACATAGAACTGCAGATATCCACAAACCCCGGAGAACCGCCGAAGCCGATTTCAAAGATTGCGTCGGGCGGTGAATTATCGCGTATCATGCTTGCGATTAAGAATGTTCTGGCAAACAGCGATGATATCGATACAATGATCTTTGATGAGATTGATACGGGTGTAAGCGGTCGCGCGGCTCAAAAAATCGGTCTTAAGCTCAGAGAGATATCAAAAGGCCGCCAAGTCATTTGTGTAACCCATCTGCCGCAGATTGCGGCTCTTGGTGACCATCACTTGCTCATAGAAAAAAAGGTTCGGGATGATAAAACCTTTACAGAGGTTCATCCTCTGGATCATGAAAAGCGTAAATACGAGCTTGCACGAATGATGGGCGGAGATGTAATTACAGAATTAACACTGTCCAGCGCAGATGAGATGCTTAAGCTTGCCGGTAATTAGCGGCATTATAGAGTCTCTTTTCATTTAGCGCTTCCCTCAATTGCGCTAAATTTTTATTTAGCGCAACACGCAGTAAAAAATTAGTTACCTCTTGTTCATGGTTGGTTCATTAGTTTGCATGAGCCAAGAAATTCGCAACTCAAGAATTCTTTCAATTCGACGTTTCGCCCAATCACGCATTTCTAACAATTCGCGCACATCCGTTGTTATACACAGACGATTTAAGTTTCCTTCCAGCATCGCAAATTCGTTTTCAACTTTGCTATGATAATCTTTCATTTCCGTTTCCTTTCAGCTTCTCAGCCTTTTTCTATTTCCTTTAGTCTGCTATCCATACTTTGTAAAATATCAAGTAGTTGCTGATACGGCTTGTATCGGCGTACGACCCGAAACCTCTTGAAGGATTTACGTTCAAAATCATCACAGACAATAACGGGCATTTTGTCGTTATCGGTCACACAACGCAAACAATGGGTTAATTTGCGCTTGTGGCGGCACCTGCGCCCCGTGCAAACTTCACAAATGCAATAATGACAGGTGCTGATATTTGCGCCTTCTCCATGCCGCCACTTGCCGTATTCGCTGGGCGGCATTCTCAAAGGCTTTTGGCTATTGTATTTGCTCATACTTCATCACGTCCCGCATTCTAAGCTGTTCGTAAATAATCTCAGGCTTTGATATAATATCATCAAGTAAGGTTGCGCGGTCACCGTCAGACCACCAAGGGGCAATCACACCGCGCGCTATGGTTTCGTCTTCGGTCATATATGATACTTCACAGTATTCGCCCTTAAATGCCCTTTTAAAGCGCTGAGGGGCATAATCTTCATCATGTATCAATTCAGGGCGGGACAATCCAGCGGAGGACATCACAGCCCGCGCACCTTTCGGCAACTGCACCAAGTCTTTTGTCACATACTTGGATATGTACAAGGCACAGTATTCTTGATTTTTGATAGCGGAACAGCTGAACCAGCCGAGCCGGGACGAATAATAGCCCCAATCCACATAACCCGGAGTGTTCGGCACCATGGTCAAAACACCGTCAACCCGTTTCGGTATCATTTCAGGTACCGTAAAATCTTCGGGACGAATCCCCCGCACAACGCCATGGAAGTGTATTGCCCCATCCGCATGAAATTCAGGCAGTACCACATAACGAAAAGCTGGTGAAAATCTTTGCTTGTAGTTATCAAAAAGCTTTGTCAGCTTTTTGCGGCATTCCCCGAAATTCGTCCGGTCTACCCGTCCTTTGTCAAATGTGAATGTGCAAAAATAGTCGAATTTGTTGCACAGAATCAAATCACGAACGGTTCGCTTGGTGCGGCTTAGGCTTTCCTGCATCCGAGCCACTTCCCGGATAGCGTCAGCATTTAATTTGCATACGTCCTTTTCTTGTTGTTCCCTTCCACCTTCAGCGAAAGGACGCTTGCCATAAAAA
Organism: Bacillota bacterium; assembly: GCA_023433405.1. Lineage (GTDB taxonomy): Bacteria > Bacillota > Clostridia > Oscillospirales > Ruminococcaceae > Acetanaerobacterium. The sequence continues at coordinate 192,310 of JAEZCT010000015.1, forward strand.
TAGATATGCTTGTACGCCCGTTGTCCTGCGAGGGGATAACGATACACACGATAGTATGACATTACATATCCCCCATTTCCCCATCCAAGCTATCCGAAATCCGAAGCTTAGTGAGGGAGATGTGTTATTTAGTCAAGTATATATAGAGTGTGGCATGGATCTGATTTTAAAGAGCGGAAAACGAACCGCCCACGGGTCGGGATAAGGGGGGCTATCCCCCTCGGCAGACCGTGGAAAACTCCTTTAGCAAACCAAGGACGATGGATTTTCGAGAGTTTCCCACAGTCCACCTCACCCCCGCACCCGCAGGGGCACTACCGACCGACACAGAACGATAGGACACCGGCAACACGCACACTCAAACAGCGGCGGTTTTATGCGGGATGTTTTTCGTTCGCCCATTCGCAGGCATTGCGAATGGGCGAAAAAGAAAAAGCACCTGCGCATTAAAACCGTTCGCCGCGGGGAATAAAGTCTATCCCCTCCATACGTTTGATTTTTTCATATGTGTCATAACAGCCCCGCAAATAGTTTGACTGCACAAACCAGTGCTTCCACACAGGTTTAACCCGCTGTTTGACACGATACGGAGTATCAGACGTAGCATATTCAGCGGCATCATATTCCTTATTAAACGTCAGCCGACCAAAATAGGTACTACACGCAACAACCGAAAATGCCTGCTCTCGAATTGGCTTTGCAATACGGCTGAATACTTGGGAGGTTGCAACAATCTTAACCCGTTGCTTACGCTGTTGGCTAATTTCCGACAGCAGGCTTTCGGGAAAGTCCTTCCAGTCAGCGGAACTATACTCACTATGTATCTCATCAATTGCAAAAATGACCCCGTTTGTCCCATTTCGGATCTCAATTAAGTCCCGCCAGCTCTCCATACGCTCGGTTGCATTGACATAAGAAAAATTAGTTATAATCTTACATTTCGGAAACCGCTGGCGTTGAGTTTCAAGGTATTGCACCATTGATACAGTTTTGCCACTCCCCTGCCGCCCTACGAAGATTGTGAAGCCGCACAAATTAAATTCATGGGTACGCTCTTTGCGCGTCAGGAAATCCCACCAAAGCCACCGCAGGAGGTCATAAGGTCTAAAGACGATATCCAATCTGGACAGCCTATCCACGCTCGGACGGAACGGATTAACGCGATACCACAAAAAAAATCCTAGGAAGAAAACGAGTACAACAAAAGCGCCAGCACCAAGCACAACGCCAAAAACTGTTTGAACAAATCCCAAAACAGAAGACAAGATATTTTTGACGATTGCAGACATATCCATCATTCCACCCCCGGTATCTTGCGCACCACCCACATAATAATAGACCACAGAAAATCGGCATTCAGAAACACGAAAAGAGCCGCAACACAAAAACCCACCAAGGGAACACTCACAAAGCTGTTTACAGCCCTTAAAACATCAAATAAGGGATTTACACTGCTTGATGAACCAAGGCTCGGAATATCGGGGAACAAGCCAATCACAAGCAAAATAACAAGCTTTAATAAATTAAAAATCGCTTCGACAATCAAAATTAACACCCCCTTATGTTTTTATCATTTTAATCAAATGGCGATAGCACACAATTGCCGTAAACAAAAAGAGGATTGCGTTAAAAACCGGGCGGAGCCATTGGGCATAAGGCAAGATATATTGCATAACATCTACCCTAGCCCCGGGAAATCCCCTGTAAAGATAGCCAGAGGGCAAAGTAATAACAAACGAACTGCTGGAGGACGCGCTGGACAATTGACCAAACCCGTCAGCCAAAGCCTTAAACATATCCGTCAAGCCGCCAACTTTTGCATCAAAAGCCGTGCGAACATCATTAAACCAGCTTGTAAAATAACCATTGGACGGGACAAAGATACGAAGAAAAAACGATAGAAGATTATCCCAAAAGGACGATAGCCAATCAAGGAGTGAATCCCACCACCCACCCGCGCCGCTACCGTCTAAGTCATCCCTTAAAACCAAATATCCCTCATAGTCAGCAACAACCCGGTTATCAAGCGTATTCACATCATGTTCTACAAAATAAGAACCGCCAACCAAAACCGAAAATTGATACCAAACATTAGGGGCAATTTGAAAGCGATTTTCCGGGACAAAACCATCCCCATCCGATACAAACAACAGCCCATTCACAAGACCAGTGCAACGAACTTCAAAGTAGCTGCCGACTTGACGGAATGTGACCGTAGAGCCAGCGGGAAAAGCGCCAAAATAGTACCGCTGTCCATTCACTGAATGAAAAATGAAGTTGCTACCACTTAATTTAATCTCTTGGTAATAGGCGGCATCGGCTGTCCCCTGGACCTTGAAAACTCCTAAAATGGTATTGCCGTCCTCAATCCAAGCACCGGGAATAGAAGCCGCAAAAACCGAGGAGCAAAGAACAAGGACAGCCGCAAAGAAACAAATAGCTTTACGCACACAAAAAACTCCCTTCATCGCGAAAAAAGCCTAACAATGCGGATAACCACTAAAATTGCCAAGATTATGCCAAACAGCAATAAACCAATATTGGTTGTATTCCCTATCGCGGAAGTAACCCATGATAAAAAACCATTCCAGCGGCTTGTATCATAAGGAATATACTTGTTTGTGACAGTGGGAATCGTAGGCAACGGCACCGGATTGCCGGGAATAACAGGGTCAGGAATACCACTACTACCATCGTCCCCATCATCACCATTGACATTATCACGATAAACAAGCAGACCTGAATAAGAATAATAAAAACTTGAAGGAACATTTATATCTATATTTGATGTTAATATGCTGTCGAAGGTAAGCCCACCTACACTATGGAGATACGGATCAGAAGAAGGCTTCCAAAGACCTGTAGAAGGTTGGAAAGAAAACTTAATAATTTTGCAGACATTATTGCCGGGTGAAACATAATGTTTGCCTGAGGCTATCCCAGTTGACAAAGGAGTAGACGGAACAACATCATACTTAAAAAAAGATATCCAGTGTATGCCATCCATAAAGTTATATGAAACAAAACGAGCCTTTTCGGACGCAAAAAAATCATCCATGTAATCCTTTACCGCTTGCGATGAACCTAAAATATCGAAAACAGAAATAACGGTATTACCGTTTTCGATACTCACCCCAGCAGTCGGAAAAACAGGTATAGGGTCAGCCGCAAAAGTAGTTACACTCATAAAAACAGACAATGCCGCAATTAAAACGACGCACAAAGCATTTTTCATTTTCATCAACCTTTCGTAAACTTGCGAACGATGGACACAACAATGTAAATGGCAACAATAACACCAAAGATAACGATACCGATATTAACCGCATTGCCTATAGCATTCCGAACAAAGTTAAACATCGTAGTCAAATATGACGTGTCGAAAACAACCAACTTATAATCACCTCTTTCAGTTTCAAAAAGAGCCGGCCGGGAGCATTGCCCCCGGCCGGCTCCATGCATCGCCGCTTAATGATTGGTAAACTTCTTTATCAGCTTCGGGACAAGGCCAATGCCGATAAAGATTGCAAACAGGGTAATGCCAATAGGCAGGATAACACCCACATTGGCAACAACCCCATCCACCAGCGGTGAAAGCATTTCAGTAGTAATAGCGACCCCAGAAAGAGAACCTTCCATTTTTTCAATACCTACTTTCTTGTTTTATTGATATATCAAAGGGCAAATGCCCTGAGAAACTAAGCCGAGCGGACGAAAGTACGCCAAAACCAAAACCCGCCAATAAACACAACCAAGACAGCTATTACAAGTGGACGCCATACATAGAGGTCAAATTCCATGTACGACCGAATGGCTTGAATATCGTCTGCCGAGGCTTCGTCACCCGCCTGGGCTTCATCACCTGCCGAGACTTCGTCACCTGCCGAGACTTCGTCACCTGCCGGGTCTTCGTCACCTGCCGGGTCTTCGTCACCTGCTGGGTCATCGTCACCTGCTGGGTCTTCGTCACCTGCTGGGTCTTCTCCGCCAATAGAGATATCAGGGCTTGTAATGTTTACCCACGGCGGCGGGATATCCGCTAAAGAATCGCCGAAGCCTAACGCAAAGGAATTGATAGGCAAAACCGCCAATAAACCTACAAACACAATCAAACGTTTAACCATGCTAAGCACCCTTGCCGACAGCAAAAATGTCATTTAAACTTTTGCGAAGCTCGGCGGGACATAAGCGAACATCATTTATGTATTCGCGCAAACGCCCTTTGCTGTCTACGGCAGATGCAAACAACACTATGACTGTGTCGCCGTCTTTGAGCTTAGCACACGCATCATACACACGGTTATTGCCCTTTTCATCCCTCCAAACATCATGTAATGTGCTGGACTTCCCCACCAGCAGACCGAAGTTGATTTTTTCGTTGCCCTTGCCTGTACTAACGTGCTCGGGCTGGAGCACCGTTCCAATTGCAAAGCCTTTCATGCTTTCACCTCATAATTCTTTCTTTTTCTATCGTCAGGAGCTCATCGGTCGCGGCACCATGTTCCGAAGACGTGATGAAGCCAGCGCCCTCCAAGCCCCACAACAAACCTTGAATTTTATCAAATGCAGAATCGGAGTGACTGAAATTGCTAGATTGTAAATCAACCAGCCAGCCGGACAAAACACCGTGAACCCCGTTGGGATAATTCTTGAGCCTGTCTACAATTTGCTGTAACATCGAATCGCCCTCCACAAACGTTTTTGTGAATCATTATGAATTAAATTGATTCATAATGAAAATAATAACATATGATTCTATTTGAGTCAATATGATTCATAAAGAATCTTTGCATTATCCAAATGACCCCATTATAATTAAATAGAGGTGAGAACATGAACGAGAAAAAGCAAATAACAATCAGAATGACCGATGAAATATTTAAAAAGGTCGAAAAGATTTCTTTCAAAGAAAAAAGAAGCATATCAATGCAGGTAGAATACATGATAGAAAAATACATCGAATGGTATGAAAACGATATTCAAGAAATCGAATTCAAATAAAAAAGCCTTCGTTGTAGAAGGCTTTAAATATTTACTGTGAGGGTTCAATGTTGAATTCCGTAGATGTAAGATCTGAACAGGTTATTTTTAATGGTATGGAACCTCTTTTTACAATAGCTCTTGCAATGCTATGTGCATTCGCGTTTTTTACACTTATTGTTTTAATACGAACAATCTTTCGTTACAACCACAGCATTTACAAAGAGCTTACACGCAAATCATTTTGGCAAACCCATAAAGATGATGGAGCTTGGGGCGAATATCTCTTGCTTAAAAAGCTTGAAAGCATTGATGGTTTAAAGCGGTTTTTAGTCAATACATATATCCCTAAAGCGAACGGAGACACTACAGAAATTGATGTGTTAATGATTCATGAAAAAGGCATCTTTGTTTTCGAGAGCAAAAACTACAGCGGCGCGATTTATGGAACGGAATCAGATAGGAACTGGACGCAGTTTGCCGGGCGGAAGTATTCGTTTTACAATCCTATTAAGCAAAACGAAACGCATATAAAAGCAATGCAAGCCATTATACCGCAGGTACCTGAACAGTATTATCATTCAATCATAGTCTTTAGTGAACGGTGCAAACTTGAAAAAATAAAACTAACCTCCCCTAATATCCCTGTATTAAAAAGGAATGACGTGACTTGGTCTTTAAAGAAGATTCTAAGCAAAACGCCCGTCATTTTTAATACCCAGCAGATTATTGTACTTGCCGGACATCTTGCAACCTTTTCAAACGCTTCGGAAGAAATTAAGAAAAAGCATGTTGCCACCATTAACAAGAAATATAGAAAGTGAAAGCCTACCGCTATGAACGGTAGGCTTCTTTCATCATGCGCTAAATGCCTATTTAGCACAAGGTAATATATGGCTATGGCAAGAACCCAATTTTTATTTAGCGCAACAAGCAGTAAAAATTTAGTTACTTCTTATTCATGGTTGGTTCATTAGTTTGCATGAGCCAAGAAATTCGCAACTCAAGAATCCTATCAATTCGACGTTTCGCCCAATCACGCATTTCTAACAATTCGCGCACATCCGTTGTTACACACAGACGATTTAAGTTTCCTTCCAGCATCGCAAATTCGTTTTCAATTTCTCTATGACAATCTTTCATTCACGTTTCCTTTCAGCTTCTCAGCCGTTTTCCAACTCTCTCAGCCTATTATCCATACTTTGCAAAATATCAAGCAATTGCTGATACGGCTTGTATCGGCGTACTACCCGAAACCGCTCCATGCGATCACTTGCCGCATCGCCGGGTGGCATTATCCGCTACTTCGCAGTATTCGACACTAAATGTCTTTTTAGGCCCTGGAACGCTTACCTCACCATGTATTTTACCCATACTATAGTCAAAACCTCCGGCTAAGCCGGAGGCTTGAAAAAGCCCTAGAAGGGCACAGTACTGACAATACCCCTAAAGGGGCCCCGAAAGGTCTGCCATCCGCATTGTTTTTTCGAGCAACCCCTAAAGGGG
>JAEZCT010000018.1 GCA_023433405.1 Bacillota bacterium
ACAGCAACCGGCGATTATTCCGCTACTGCTGGTATTGGCTCAAAAATCAGGTGACGGGTTTCCCGTTTGCAAAATACCAGCCCTTACGCTGCGTAGAGGACATCGCCGTATTTTACAAGCACCGTCCTATATACAATCCGCAGGGGCTTGTTGAGCTGCCGGAGCCGGAGACGCACACCAAACGGCTCAAGGAGGACAGCGTTTACAAGGCCGACTCCCTGAGCGGGCAGTACATTGTGCGGTTTAAAAACTACCCGCGCCAGACACTGCAATTTGCGTGCGAACGCGGTCTGCACCCAACACAAAAGCCCGTCGCGCTGTTTGAGTATTTAATACGCACCTACACCAACAAGAGTGACCTGGTGCTGGATAACTGCATAGGCAGCGGCACCACGGCGGTGGCCTGCATCAATACAGGGCGTGATTATGTGGGGTTTGAGATAACCCAAGAGTATTTTGACATAGCCATAGAGCGGGCCGCGCGGGCAAAGCAAAGGCGCGGAGGTTAACCCCCGCGCTTTCTGCTATCGATTAATATGCAAATAGTCCTTAAGCCCTTCCTGCAAAATCTGCGAAAACGGAGCGTTTGCTTTTTCTGCCTGCGCATTGAGCCATTGCGGAATAGAAAGGGTTTTCTTTACCGCCCGGGTGTCATTTTCGCGGCGGTAGCGGTCGGTATCTGCCAGGACAAGGCTTATTGTACCGCCATCCGATACGGCGATATCCTGTGCGCGGCTTGCGGGCGGGATAGCCTCATCCTTGTTTTCCGCGTCCCACAACCACATTTCCGCCGCATCCTGTGCCATAGCCAGTGCGTCGGGGAGGTCAGTGCCAAAGGTAACGCAGCCGGGCAGGTCAGGCACGCGCACCTGATAGCCTTCATCCGTTTGGTTAAGGATAACGGGATAAACATATTTCATGACATTTCCTCCTTTATAGATAAACCCGGGGAAGAAGGGGGGGTTATTTCAGCCCCGCTTCTTTCAGGATTGCTTCCACCGTTCCTTTCGGGATATCGCCCTTATGGCGAGGTATTGGTATTTTCTTACCGGGGTACATGGGGTTATCGGTTGCCAAGCTGTGTCTTGAGCCTTCGGTTATCTTCCACCCCGCTTTCTTTAGCGTGTTCTTGATTTCGCGTTCTGTCATTTCCCTCACCCCTTAATACTATTATATACGTAATATTACGTATTGTCAATAGGGTTTGGGAATTTAGTTTTGCATTCAAATGCAAAAGAAAGGAGAGGCACCGCATGTTTAAATTATTCAGTCGCCAGACTGACAAAGCGACCCAACCCATCCGCAATGACCGCGAGGGCGAATACACCGCGCTGGTCAGCTATGTGGAGCAGCTCGTCGGTCATGGCCTCCAGCCGTACGAGGAAAACATCCTCATTGCGCTGGCGACACACGGCAAGTAAACACAGCAAAGGAGCAGCCAATGCCACACAAGATACCCCGCCCCTGCCGCGCGCACCTCTGCCCCAATACAACAGATAAGCATAACGGTTATTGTCCCGAGCACCAGAGCCTTGCCGGAGACCGCCGAGCCAGTGCAAGCCGCCGGGGGTATGACCGTCGGTGGTCGGCGTTCCGGCTGCGGTATCTGGCAGATAACCCGCTATGCATGGATTGCCTTGCGGGGATTGGCGCGACGCCGCCAGCAGCCGCAGCCGAGGTGCATCACATTCGCAAGCTGGCAGACTACCCAAACCTAAAGTACACAAACACCAATCTGATGGCCTTATGCCATCAATGCCATTCCAGACGCACCGCCCGGGGCGAGTAACTTCCCCCCCTAGGGGGGCATCCAATCCCTGTGAGCGAGCGGGCGGAGACCGCAGCGGCATACCACACAGGAGAAACTCCCAAAACCAATGATTTTTGAAAAAGCGAGGTGACCGAATATGGCGAGGCCGTCCAAACCGTTAGCCCTTGTGGAAGGGCATCGGACAAAAGATGAAATAAAAACGCGCCGCGATGCGGAAAAATCAATGCTCACCGGCGCGCAAATGAAAATCAGTTTTTCGGCGAAAGACCATCCGGCCGCCGCGAAAGAGTTTCGTAGAATTAAAAAATTACTGGCTGAAATTAAAAAAGATGACGACCTTTATGCGCAAATTATCTGCACTTATTGCCTCTTGGTGGAGGAATGCGAGCAGATTAAGGACATCAGAAACCAGTTTGTCGAGTCCAAGTATGAGCTTGAGCGGGACTACCGGGACGGCTTAACCGGTGATCCTGATACGGACGGAATGAAGGCCTCGGAATACTACCGTCTGCTTGCCAAATTATCTGGAAGCATCATCGATTGCGATAAACAGCTCATGGCCAAGCGAAAAATGATACTCGACATCTCCAGGGAAAATATCATGACGGTACAGTCTGCGCTGCGCTCTATCCCCAAAAAGCCAGAGGAAAAGAAGCCGACCGGGATGGGGGCGTTTATGCAAAAACGGGCAAAGAGTGGTGAGTAGCCCATGCCATTTAGCGCACAGCGCGCCAACGAACCCGTGGATTTTTTGTCGCTCCTGCACCTGACCGATGATTTTTACGGGGAACCCTTTGTACCTCAGGACTGGCAGCGGGAAGTGGTTGAGGGAGTATATGGAACCATAAACGAGCGCGGTACCCGCCAATATACCTTTGCCTACCTTGAGATACCCAAGAAAAACGGCAAAACTACGATGATTGCGGGGCTTGGTCTGTATCATCTGGTATGCGACCCGCCCGGCGGTCAGATATATTGCTGTGCGGCCGACCGGGAGCAGGCCTCCCTTGCGTATAACGCCATGCTGCAAATGATTGAGCAGGATGAGGATTTACAGTCTGCCCTGCAGGTCACCGACAGCAAAAAGATGATTAAGTGCCGGGAAACAGGAACATTTTTGCGCGTCCTTTCCTCGGAGGCCTACACCAAACACGGCGTTAACCCGACGGTTGTAATCTTTGACGAGCTGCACGCCCAGCCCAACCGCAGTCTGTGGGATGTCATGACCTTCGGCGCGGGCTCGGCGCGCGAGGAAACCCTTTATTGGATCATCACCACGGCGGGCGACGACCCGGACCGCAAATCAATCGGATGGGAAAAGCACGAATACGCCCGCCGCATTATCGCGGGGGAGATCACAGACCCGTACTGGTATGCGCGAATATACGGTGCGCCGGAAAATGCGGATATTTTCGACCCGCAGGTCTGGTACTCCGCCAATCCGTCGCTGGGGGCAAACCTAAAATACCACAAGATTGAGCAGGAGGCGACAGCAGCAATGAATGACCCGGCGTCCGAAAAGCTGTTTCGGTGGCTGCGCTTAAACCAGTGGAATAAAAACAAACGCACCGGCTGGCTGCCGCTCACCGCGTGGGACGCGACGCAGGGTGACTGGACGCGGGAGGAGCTGGCGGGCTGCTTCTGCTACGGAGGGCTTGACCTTGCCACCACATGGGACATGTGCGGCTTTGCCCTTATATTTCCGCCGCAGAAGGGCTTTAAAGATTACCGCGTGATTTTTGACGGGTGGATTCCCGAGGACAACATGAAAGAGCGGGTGCGGCGCGATCATGTGCCGTATGACGAATGGGTGCGCAGCGGGTTTATACAAGCGACGTCGGGCAACGTCACGGATTATTCCGCGATTAGAACACAGGTGCAGGAGTACGCGAAACGGTACCGCATTAAGGAACTCGGCTACGACAAGTACAACGCGACCGAAACAGCACTGATGCTCCAAGCTGCAGGGGTGAAAATGATACCAGTTGACCAGACGATCCTTGGCCTGTCTCCCTCCATGAAGGAATTGGAGGTACTCTTTAAGGCAAGTGAAACCAATGCAAAGCAGGGCAGCGCGCCGTCCATTACCCATGAAGCGAATCCGGCCGCGCGCTGGTGCTTCGGAAACATCAACATTTGCATGGATGGGAAGGAAAATTACATGCCGATCAAAGACAGTAAGTTTGAACGAATCGACATCTTTATCGCTATGGTTATCGCAATGGCGAGGATGCTGCCACACATGGCGCGGAAGAATGTCTACGCGGAACGCGGGGTGAGGGTAATTTGAGCCGTGTAGCAAATTGGTTCCGGGCATTTTTTAAAAACTTGTCCACGCTGGCAAGACCCAGCCCACAAATCAAAGACGTGCTGGGTAGACTCTTATCCAAAACAGGCATCGCCATCAACCCCAAAAACGCCCTGCAGGTCACGGCGGTGTTTGCGTGTGTCCGGCTGCTGTCGGAGAGCATCGCATCGCTGCCGCTTTGCCTGTACCGCAAGACCAAAAGCGGCAAAGAAAAGGCCGCCGACCGCATTGATTACGGGGTGCTGCATGATGTGCCGAACCCCGAAACGGACAGCTTCCAGTTTTGGCAGGCGTTTGTGGCAAACATGCTGATTTACGGGCGTGGGTACGCCGAGGTGGTACGGGATGCAGGCGGCCGGGTGGTACAGCTTTGGAACATCACCACGCCGTATGTGAGGATAGAGCGCAATAAACAAACGGAGGAGTTGGAGTATGCGGTTACCGCTCCCAACAAGGATACCTTTACCCTGCGCAAGGAGCAGGTTTTCCGCGTGGATTGGTTTTCCATGGACGCGCTTAACGCCTTTCACCCGCTGGAGCTCGCGCAAAATGCCATTGGGTTAAATCTTGCTTCGGAGGAGTTTGCCGCCGCTTATTTTAAAAACGGCGCGCACGTCGGTGGAATTGTAGAATACCCGGACAGCTTTGACGATGAAGCCGCCGACCGCTTCCGCAAGTCAATGCGGGAAGAATACGCGGGGCTTTCAAATTCCGCGCGGCTGATGTTTTTAGAGCAGGGAGGCAAGTTCCAAAAGATTACTAATACACCGGAAGAAAGCCAGATGCTTGAAACCCGGCGCTTCCAGGTTACAGAGGCCGCGCGTTTCTACAACGTGCCGCCCCATATGGTCGGCGACCTGGAGCATGCCACCTTTTCAAACATCGAGCAGATGTCGCTAAACTACGTTATTTACACCTTGCGCCCATATCTTGTGCGCATTGAGCGGGCAATTACCGCCCAGCTGCTTACTCCGGCAGAGCGGGCGGTCATTTATCCGAAATTCTCCGTCGAGGCGCTTCTGCGCGGAGATTACAAGTCGCGTATGGACGGCTATGCGCAGGCACGGCAAAATGGCTGGATGAGCGCCAACGACATCCGCGAGTTGGAGGACGACGACAGCATCCCGGCGGAGGAGGGCGGCGACGCCTATCTCGCCAACGGAAATCTGCGCTCACTCAAGGAGCTTATGAACGCGTCCGCAGCTTCCACGGGAGGAGGTGAACAAAAGTGAAGGTAGAAATCAAGGGTTACATCGTTTCCAATGATGATAAATGCATCTATGACTATTTCGGGATTGGAGCAACCTGCCCGCAGGATATTTTAAATGCCATCCATGAAGCAAACAGCGAGACACTGGAGGTTGAGATCACAACCTGCTACGGCGGGGATATCTTTGCGGGCTCATCCATCTACGCCGCTCTGCGCGGTTATGCGGGAGGGGTGCGGATATCCGTCACCGGCCTTGCCGCGTCAGCTGCGTCGGTTATCGCAATGGCGGGGCAGTCTGAAATGGCACCCACCGCCATGATGATGGTACACAGGGTTTCGAGCATTGCAGCGGGCAACTATCACGATATGGAACGCACATCCAACAGCCTCCAGCAGGCCGATAAGGCAATTGCCGCCGCGTATGTCGCAAAATCCGGCATGGAGGAAAAGGATGCCATAAAGATGATGGACGCAGAAACATGGATTACCGCAAAACAAGCAGTGGAGCTGGGGTTGGTGGACAGGGTGTCAGAGGCGGCAATCCCCCAGCTTGTCAACGCCTACGGCGGGATGCTGCCCCGCGCGGTGGTGGAAAAGACCCGCGCTATGCTCGCCGTACAGAAAACGGAGCCACCGAAGGGCCAGCCGGATAAAGCGATCCTGCTGGCGAAAGCCAAGCTGAGTCTGGCCGAGAAGGCCATATAACAAAAAAGAAAGAGGTAGAAACACATGACACTGCTGGAAAAGAAGCAGAAACTCGCGGCTCTGATTTCGGACGCGCGGGCAAAGCTCGATGCGGGAGACCTGCAGGCATACAACAAGATGGACGCCGACATCGATAGCCTGAGCGTGGAGATCAAGGCGGAGGAAAAACAGCTTGAACGGGAGAACGCGCTCGCAGGCATACCGGAGCCGGCAAAAGGAAAACCTGCTCCCGATGGGGTAAAGGCGACAGACATCGCCGCGTCGCCCGAATACAAGGCGGCATTCTTCAAGGCCGTACGGGGTGGCAAAAGCAGCCTGAACGACGCCGAAAGGGCGATGCTCCAGAACGTAATGTCGGTGGGCACCGATACGAAGGGTGGTTTTTTGGTGGTGCCTGCGGAGATGGAAGGCTCCATCCGCGACCTGCTTGCTAGAAACGTCGTAATGCGCAGCCTTGCCACCGTAATCACCGCAACCGCAGAACGCAAAATGCCGTTTGTAACCAGCTACGGCGCGGCCTCTTGGATTGGAGAGAATGGTACATATCCCAAAATTGACGATGCCTTTGCGGTACAGTCCATTGGCAGCCACAAGCTCGGTAAAATCATCCCCGTGTCCGAGGAACTGGTCAACGATATCGACTACGACCTGACAGCGCACATCAACCGCAGCTTTGCCCGTTCCTTCGGGGAAGCCGAGGAGCAGGCATATTTGACCGGTGACGGCACCGACAAGCCCACCGGGGTGCTGGTAGACGCAGAAACCGGATTGACCACGGCGGCGGCCTCCGCAATTACAGCGGATGAGCTGCTCGACCTGTACTACGCCCTTAAATCCGGCTACCGCGCCGGCGCGACCTTTTTGCTTGCAGACGGTACCGAAAAGCTGTTGCGCAAGCTCAAAAACAGCACCACCGGGGACTATATGTGGCAGCCCGGCCTGACAGCAGGTCAGCCCAACACCCTGCTGGGCAGGCCGGTCAGAACCTCCGACTATATGCCCGCATTTGCGGCGGGGGCCAAGGCCGTTGCCTTCGGTGATTTTTCGCAATACACCATCAAGGACACAAGGGGGATGCAAATGCAGGTGCTCGGAGAGCTGTACGCAGAAAACGGACAGGTAGGCTTTAAGGGCTACGAGCGCACCGACGGCAAGCTGTTAATTCCGGAGGCGGTCAAGCTTCTGGTTGTAAAGGCGGCGTAGCATGAAGGTTAATATTTTAAGAAGCTGCGCGGGCGCGGACTTTTCCTTTGCGGCAGGAGACACGGCGGAGTTGAAAAAGGCTGTTGCGGAAGATCTCATCACCGCCGGATATGCAGAGAGAACGCCAAAAGACACACCCGGTACTGCAATACAGGATAACGGCGGGGAGGGTAGCGACGGAGAGGGGGAAGCCAGTGGTTAAGATCGTCACCCCGCCCACCGCCGAGCCGGTCACGCTGGACGAGTTTAAGGCGTGGATGCGCGGCATTCCGATATCGGCAGAGCAGGAGGGCATGGTAAATACCCTCCTGCAAGCCGGGCGTGAGGAGGCCGAACGCTACCAGAACGCCGCATACCTTGAGCAAACCCTGCAAATCACGCTCGACGCGCTGCCTCAAGGCACGGCCGTTTTGCCCAGGCCCCCGTACAAAGAATTGGTATCAGTAGTGCTGTACGGCGCGGACGGGAGCGAAACGGACGTCACCGAGTGCTTTACAGTCAGTGACATCCCGTTCCCGGCGGAGCTGCGGCGCAAAGAGGGGGCGGTATTTCCCACGGTGGCCGCGCGCTGCCATGAGCCGGTGGTGGTTACCTACAAGGCGGGAGCGGATACTGTGCCGGAGCGTGTCCGCCACGCCATCCTGCTCTATGCATCATGGGCCTACCTGCACCCATCGGGAGATGAGCCTATCCCCGACGCCTTTTACAGCCTGCTCAAGAAAGGGCGTGTGCCGCTGTGATTAAAAATCCCGGAGAAATGACCGCGCGGGTGCGTATTCAGTGCCCGAAAACGACCGGCGAGGGAGTATCAAAGCGCACCGTCTGGATAGACATCGGCGGTGAAGCAGAGGAGGATGCCCCCCACTGGCTGTATGCAAAATGGGAGGGCGTCCACGGAGCGGAGGCGTGGGCCGCAAGCAGCGTGCAGGCCGAGCTTGCCGCGACGGTCGGTGTCTGGTACCGCCCGGAGATTACCCATAAGTGCCGTCTGCTTGATGAGTCGGGGCGGGTGTTCAATATTATCAGCCTAGACGATGTGCGCCTGCGGCATGAGCAGATCGAGCTTAAGGTGAAAGCGAGCGTGAACGGCTGATGGCAAAGGGCTGGCGCGGATATAAAAGTTACGGAAAGTCGGCATTCGGCGTAGATTTTAACGTGGAGGGGCTCGACAAGCTTCTTATGAACGTTGAAAAGGCTGGGAGTTCCATTGACGCAGCGGTCGAGGATGCTGTGCAGCAGTCCGCGCCTCTCATCCTTGAGGACATGAAGCGAGGAGCACAGCGTCACAGGGACAAAGGCGACGTGCTGGAGGCCATTGAGGGCGGGCGCGTTATCACCGAGGGCAATTACACCTACATACAGGTGGGCGTTGATGTGGGGAAGCATCCCGAAGCCAAGCACGCGGTATTCCAAGAGTACGGGGATGGGCATAGCCCGGGCTTCCCGGATCCTTTTGTGAGGCCGTCCATGGAGAACAACCGTCGGACAATTTTAGGAATCATGCGCTCCACACTCAAGAAATGGGGGATACCGGTTGAGTAATTGGGTTACAAAATGCGAGGATGCGCTCAAAACGCTGGGGTTCCCCTATGATTTTGAACGCTTCACCGCCGATACCGACTGCCTGCCGGATACTTTTCTGGTCTATTTTTTGGTGGACAATCCGGGCAGGGCGTGGGGTGACGGGCTGGAGCGGGCGCGGGAACCGCGCGTGCAGGTCAGTTTATTTTACCGCGAGCCCAGTACCGCATTAACTGTGCCGGAGCGGGTCGAAAATGCCATGGCATCGGTGGGTTTTCTCCGCGTAGGCGCTGGGCGCATCCCCTATCAAACAGACACAGGCCATTATGGGTGGCGGTGTGATTTTAGATTTTACGAAAGAAGGGAAACAGAATGAATTCTCCTTACGGCGAGCTCGTTAATCTGGACAAGGCGCATTTTGCCAAGGTTATGACCGACGACGCGGACCATTATCAGGCGGGGCCGGTTAATTATCTGGCCCCCGCCGGTGAGATTAAGCATGACGCAAAGGTGGACATTACCCCGCGATATTATGATGGGAAACCCATGTTCACCTCGGTGACGGAGGCTGCCACAGCGGTCGCGCTGACTGTGTCGGGCGTTCCCATGAAGCTTGCGGCAATATTAACCGGAAAGCCCTACGACGCGGCGCGGGGCATTCTGCTGGATACCGGTGACGCTTCCAATACGCCGGATTGTGCGCTTTCGGGTCGCATGGAGCTGGGAGACGGCGGTTACCGCTATTTTCAATACCTTAAGGGCAAATTCTCTGTCGGCGCGCAGACCGCGAAAAGCAAGGAGGACAAAACCACTGTCAATACAGTGGAATTGGCCTACACGGCAATGACCACCATCCACGAATTTGAAACGCCAGAAGGAAGGAAAGGTCTGAAAGGGTTATTCGCGGACACCACAGACCCGGCGTTTACAGGGGATACGGCTTGGTTTGAGCAGGTTCAAACGCCGGAGACCTTCGGAGCGCCGCCTGCTATTGCTTTGGCCGCCCTGCCCGCAGACGATGCGGCGGGCGTGGCGGCGGACGTGCATCCGATGCTGACCTTTACCAACGCAATCGCAAGCGAGGCAGTCACAATAATAAATCTGGACGGAGAGCTGGTCGGCATAGTGAAAGCCTTTGATGCCACCGGTAAGGTGCTGACGCTTACCCCTGCCGAAGCGCTGGAAAGCGGAGGCAGCTACAGCGTAATTGCTGCGGGGGTAGTGGATATTTACGGGCAGGTGATGCCCGTGAGAGCTGTCAGCTTTACTGTGGCCGTATAACCTAACATCAACGCATTCCATAAGGCCCCGTTTTCGGGGCCTTTCCATGGCTAGAAGCGCGCAGGAGTGCGGACAGCCTAAATTTTTAGCTGGATGGAGGTTTTGTCAATGGCAAACACACCGATACTGCTCACCCTTTACGACGAAAACAATGAGGCGATAGAGGAATATCAGCGCACGGTGGTTCCTTGGGGGATGCTTAAGAGGGCGCTCAAGTTCCAGTCGTTTGGTGACGGAGATATGACCGGGGAGGCATTTGACGAGCTGGCGGGGTTTGTCTGCGAATTGTTTGGCGGTAAATTTACGGTGCAGCAGCTCAACGACGGCGCGGACATTGCCGAGGTATTCGCGGTTATCAATGCCGTTATTACAAGGGCGCAGGCGTTTTTCCCAAACTCCCCGGCGGCGAGGAGGTGAGGGGAACCAAGTCGTCGGATGATTGGATATACCAATTTGAAGAAAACTGTATGCTTTTAATGCCGGGAACGACGCTCAATGACCTCGATCGGACGGATTCGGAGACCCTGCTGTCGTGGTATTTTTGGAAAGTGAAGCAGACAGGCAGCACTAACCGGGAAGGAATTGTGTACCGGAATGGCAGACCGTACAAGCGGATATCAGCCAACGAGGCGGATTGGACAAGGAATATGTTTTAGTGAGGTGATAATGTGGCGGATGGAAACGATTTAAGCGGAAAGGTTGGTCTTGATACCACAGCCTTTAAAAAAGGTGTCATGGAGCTTACGCAGGATATCCGAGCCATCGAAACGGGCTTTCGCGCCTCCGCTGCCGTTATGGGGGATTGGGCCGGTACCTCGCAGGGGCTGACCACACGGATAGACTCCCTGTCGGAGAAGCTTGCCTTGCAAAAGCAAAAGCTTGCAATACTCACCGAGGAGTACAAGAAAACAGTACAGGAGCAGGGCTCCGGAAGCAAGGCGGCGGAGGTACTCGCAAACCAGCTCTATGCCGCCGAGAAGGCGATAAACAGCACAGAAAAAGAACTCAAGCAGTACAACGCCCAGCTTGACGATATGGACGATCAGACAAAAAAGATTGATTTTACCAAGCTTAAAGAGGGGATGGCGGCGGTGGGCAGCGGAGCCGTTGCGGGGCTTAAAGCAGCCGGCGCCGCACTTGCCGCGATAGGCGTGGCGGCGGGCGCTGCGGCTATCAGCCTGGGGAAAGAGGTTGTAAAGCAATTTGGAGAGTTGGAACAGAACCTCGGTGGTTCAGAGGCTGTGTTCGGAGAGTACGCGGACTCCATCCAGAAAACAGGCGAGGATGCTTACAAAAACCTCGGGCTGTCTCAGAGCGATTATCTTGCCACTGCAAATAAGATGGGTGCGCTGTTTCAAGGTTCCGGGATCGAGCAGCAAAAAAGCCTGGAACTGACCGAGAGGGCAATGCAGCGCGCCGCAGACATGGCCAGCGTGATGGGTATTGATATGTCCTCCGCGATGGAGGCGGTCACGGGTGCGGCCAAAGGAAACTTTACTATGATGGATAATCTGGGTGTTGCCATGAACGCCACCAGCATACAAGCCTATGCCGCGTCAAAAGGTCTTGATTTTGTGTGGAACAGCGCCACCAACGCCGAAAAAGCCGAAGTCGCAATGCAGATGTTTTTTGAAAACACCGAGCAGTACGCGGGTAACTTTGCGAAAGAATCCACCCAAACCATCAGCGGTTCCATCGGTCTTTTACAGGCGTCCCTCTCGTCGTTTACTGCGGGGCTTGGCAACGCAAGCGCCGACATGACCAACCTGACGCAGAATCTTGTGGACGCTTTTCAAGCTGTTGTGCAAAACATCGTGCCTGTGCTTAAAAACGTTGTAACAGCCCTGCCCGCAGCAACGGGAGCTATCCTGTCGGCAGTCGGGGATCTGCTCCCCACATTATTGGAAACGGTGACGGAGCTGTTTTCTCAAGTGCTGGCAACGATTCTCGACCTGCTGCCGAGGATAATCCCCGCGCTTGTTTCGGGGCTTGTGATGATTATCGGCACGATTACGGGGACGCTCAAATCCAATGGTACGCAGCTTATACGGGCGGGCATGGAGGCAATAAAAAACCTGATTACCGGGCTGCTGCAGGCATTGCCTGAAATGGTGACCGCGGCGATTGGAATTATTCTTGCTTTGGTTGATTCACTTTCGGAACAGCTTCCGGCACTCATTCCTGTGGCGGTACAGGCGATATTAACCCTCCTGACGGGAATTATTACGGCCTTGCCGCAGCTGCTTAATGCCGCCATCGGAATAATTATGGCTCTCATAGACGGCATCATGCAAGCCTTGCCGCTGCTGCTTGCCCAGGCTCCGCAAATCATCATCAGCATCGTCAACGGGCTTCTGCAGGCGCTGCCAATGCTCATTAAGGCCGCACCGCAGATTATCGTCTCCGTGATTATGGGGATTATTAACGCCCTGCCAGAGCTTATCGCGGCGGTGCCGCAAATTATCGTGGCGATTATCACCGGGCTGATTGGAGCGCTCCCCATGTTGCTTACAATGGGTCCGATGATGCTCAAAGAGCTTTGGGAGGGACTAAAGTCGCAGGATTGGGGAAGGATTGGAGCGGATATTATCAGCGGAATCGTGGGCGGATTTAAGAAAGCGATGGACACGGCCAAGGAGGCAATCAAAGAGGTGGGTAACAGCATTAAGGAGGGTTTTGAGGATTTCTTTGGCATTGAATCGCCCTCGAAGCTCATGCGCGATGCCATCGGAAAAAATCTAGCCTTGGGTATTGGTCAGGGTTTTACAGACAATATCAAAGGTGTGGTAAGGTCCATGACCAGTCAAATCCCAACATCTTTTGACATCGCCGCAAATGTCAACACACAGGCCACCGCATTGGCAAAGGCATTGAGACTGCCTCCCCGCGAGCCGCTGACGGCAAACGGATTGTACGCACAAATGCCGGGAGATACCTACCGGTTTACCCAATACATCAGTAGTCCCAAGGCGCTTTCACCGTCAGAGACCGCGCGCCATACCAGAAACCTGTTCCAACAGGCGGCGCTGATACAACGGAGGTGAGAAATTGAAGATTATATGCGAAAACGCAAGTGGAGGGCGGGTTACTTTCGGTTACTTTTCGCCGCTGTGGGTAGCGGCAATTAACGGTCTTGGAGCAGAATATAGCGTATATACCTCAAAAAACAGCGGGCAGGATGGAGAAAACTTTAATGGCTCGGACGCTATAAAGCGAAACATTATCGTATCTTTGGACATCGTGAAGGCGGATTACCTTTCTCAGCGCACCCGCCTGTTTGAGTTCTTTCAGCCCCGCGCGCCCGGCACGCTGTATTACTACGAAGGCGATACCGCGAAGAAAATAGCCTATTATACAGAGCGGGTCACCCCGTCCGGCACCGACAATGATTCGATTCGGACAGTGACGATTTCCCTCATCTGCCCCGACCCCAAGTTTTACGCCCTGACCGAGGAGGCGACGAGGCTTGCTATGTGGGAGGGCAATATCCGTTTTCCCCTGCGCATTGCAAATCCCTTCTACCCCACCAGAAAAATTAGCGCCCTCATCAAAAACGTCCGCAACGACAGCGCGGATGTCATGGGCCTGACGGTGCGCTTTAAGGCCACCGGCACCGTGGTTAACCCATCCCTGTACGACGTCAACCGGCATGAACTGATGCAGGTCAACCAAACCATGCATGCGGGGGATGTAATCACCGTCACCACCGGGGCGGGTAATAAGCGCGTCCAGCTTGTCAGCGGCGGGGTCACCGCAAATATTAACAACCGCATGGTTTACCCGCCCCACTGGCTGCAGGCGTACCAGGGGGATAACCTTTTCCGCTACAATGCGGACGCGGGCATAGACAGCCTGTCGGTTACCATTCTCAGCACACAGGCATATTGGGGGGCATAGGCCTACTGCGGCAAGGCCGCACCGCATAGTTTACGAGGTGATTTTTATTGGAGATATATGTTTACAACAGCGACATAGAGCTTAAAGGTGTTATCGACAGCTTTGCGTCACTCCGCTGGCGCAGGCGATTTTTCGAGCCGGGAGAGGTCGAGCTGCACCTACCCGCCACGACTGAGAGCATCGCCATGCTCACAGAGGGCGGCATATTGCATCGGCTTGACCGCAGGGAGGCCGCCGTTATCGAGGGCATTGCGGTATCGGGAGGAGAAAACGGCGACGAGCTGACGGTGACCGCCCGCATGGGCTCCTGCCTCCTATCCCGGCGCATCGTTACTCCCACCTTCAGCTTCACCGGTACGGTGGAGGAGGCTATGCGCAGGTTAGTGTCGGATAACGCCATTACCGCAAGACCCATTCCGGGTCTTGCACTGGGTGATGCAAGGGGATACGCCGAGGCTTGTGATTTCCAAGCGACCTACAAAACAGTGCTGACGGTGCTGGGGGCGCTCGCAAGGTCCGCACCGCTCGGATTTACCTGCCGTCTTGACGTACCCGGCAAGGCATGGGTATTTGAGGTATACCGGGGGACGGATCGCACCGTCACGCAAAGCGCCCTGCCCTATGTGCTGTTCTCGGCCGAGTTTGGCAACATCGCAGAGCCGCAGTACACCCTGAACAGTCAGGGGTATGCAAACTTTGCCTATGTGGGAGGCGCGGGCGAGGGCAGCAGCCGCACCATCGTTCAAGTTGACCGGACAAACGGCGCGCCCCGTCGGGAGCTTTGGGTGGATGCAAAGGATCTGCAAAAGGGCAGCCTGACCACCCAAAAATATCAGGATCAGCTTACCCAGCGGGGGCTTGAAAAGCTTGCGGCGGCGGCGATGACACAAAGCTTTGAAGCGGCGGCGGTGGATACGGCAAACTTTGCCTACCTCACCGATTGGGACCTCGGGGATATTGTCAGCTTCGAGAAATGGGGAATCCTATTAAACCAGCGCATCACCGAGGCGGAGGAGGTTTACGAGGGCGGCACCGAGACAATTACGGCGGTATGCGGCACGCCGCTGCCGGAAACTTTGATTTTTGGGAGTGATTAAACATGGCGGAATACAGCGGATTTTTCCCGGACATAGACGGGGACCGGGAATACACCACGGATTTTCTGGCGCGCTGGGTGGCAAGCTTTATTGGCAATGGCGTCTATGACGGCACCCTTGGTGTAACAGCGGGTGATCATATGCAGATCATCCTTCCCGCAGGTCAGGCGTGGATTAACGGTTATTACTACCGCAATGACGGAAGCTTAGCCATAGCGGTGGAAAACGCCGACGGGGTACTGGCACGCAGGGATACGGTGGTGCTGCGCTGGGACATTAACACCCGCAGCATCGTGGTTAGGGTTATGACAGGAACGCCAGCGGCAAGCCCGGCCGCCCCCGCAATAATTCGAGGAGCGGAGCAGTACGACCTCAAACTTGCGGAGATCAGCATCCCGGCGGGAACCACAGCCATCACGCAGGCACTCATCACCGACTACCGGCTCGACACCGGCGTGTGCGGCATTGTCACCGGTGTAGTGGAGCAGGTGGATACCGGGACGTTTTACAGCCAGATACAGGATGACTTGGCGCAGTTCAAGGCGGTCAGCGAGGCAGGCTTTGACGCTTGGTTTGATGGGATCAGAGATATTCTTGACGAGAGTGCGGCAGCGAATCTGCTTACGATGGTAAACGAACTAAAACAGCCTTATAACGTAGTTATTAATACTGTTGGCACGATTACCGCACAGCCTAACACCACAAATGCCGTAGGCAGCCTAACTGTGCTGGAAATTACTATTTCCGACCCGCTTGATGGGCAGGTAAGCGAGTACGTTATTATGGGCACTAGCGGCGCGACCGCGCCGACTATCACAATTACCAGTGGGATGGCAATTGATTGGGGATTAAAAGGTGCTCCAATTATTTCAGTCAACTCTTCCTACATAATTGCTATTACTGCGATAAACGGGGAGATGTTCGGTTTCTGGAGGTGATAGATTGTTATTTGCAAAGTTAATGATGATGGTTTTTCATGAAACTTTTATTAAGCTAGTAAACCCTACTACTTTACCGGGAGGGATCACCCCGTATATGGGCGGGAACGGCATAACCATTTCTCCTGAGGGGGAGCTTATCGCCTTGGCTCATGATGCTCCTCCATATCTCATGATATACAAAAAAAAACGGCGATTCATTTACAGCATTGCAAGCGATGGCAACATTGCCGGCTACAAGGGGTAAGGACGTCTCTTTTTCACCGGACGGGATACACCTCGCTTTTGCGCATGAGTCAGCCACGTCCCCGTTTATCACCATATACAAAAGAAACGGAGACGCTTTTACAAAGCTTTCCAGTCCGTCAAGCCTGCCGACAGGACAGGGCAACGGCATAGCCTTTTCGCCGGACGGAAAGTACTTGGTCATTGCACACACCACGTCCCCGTTTATCACCATATACAAGCGAAACGGAGACGTGTTTACGAAGCTCTCAAATCCGGGGACTCTACCTTCCGGGCAAAGCAATGGTGCTGTGTTTTCGCCCGATGTCGTGCATCTTGTTATAGCACACGTTGATGCTCCGCGCATCACATTTTATAAATTGATTTAATGAGGTGAACACCTATGTATATAAAACAAATCGGAACCGGCTACCAGCCCGCACCCGCTACGCTTACCCACACCGCGAACGGTGCGGTGCATGAAATCATAAATCCCACCAAGCAGCAATATGCGGCACAAGGGTACTTTGAAGTACAGGAAGCCACACCGCCCGAGTACGACCCGCGCACCCACACGGCAACCAGTACCTACACCCTAACAGGTGGCATCTGGGTGCAGCAATGGATGCTGTCAGAGATTCCTGCATCTGCCTGTAACGAACTGCGCGCCGCCAAACTCGCCGAAATCAACGCCGCCTGCGAGGAGGCAATTTACGCCGGGGTTGACGTGGAGACAACTAAAGGCACCGAGCATTTCAGCCTGACCGCAAACGACCAGATCAATATCGCGTTTTACGAGCAACAGATTGCGGCGGGCGCGTCCCACATCCCTTATCACGCCGACGGCAGGCTGTGCCGAATGTTTACAGCGGCGGAAATCCGCGCGGTCGCCGAAGCGGCGGCGCGGCACAAGGTGTACCACCTGACCTACTGCAACCACCTGCGCGTGTATATCGCGGGGCTTACGGACGCCGCCGCCATCGTGGAGGTAACTTATGGCATGATGCTTTCGGAGGAATTGCAGGGAAGTCTGGACGGAATAATGTACTTGTTAGGGGGAAATCCACCGAATGAAGATGATACTTAAGCTGTTTTATCTGTTTGTATTCGGGGGCATAGTTTATGCCTTGATTGAACTGCTCTTTCGCGGCAATACTCATTGGACGATGGTGCTCGCCGGGGGGCTTTGCTTTATCCTGATTGGCGGCATTAACGAGATATTTACTTATGAAATGGCCATCACCAGCCAGATGCTGATCTCCGCCGTGATTATTACGGTGGTAGAATTCTTCACCGGCCTGTTGGTAAACTGCTGCCTTGGCTGGAATGTTTGGGATTACAGTGATATGCCATATAACCTGCATGGGCAGGTTTGTCTCATATTCCTGTGCGCGTGGTTTTTCTTGTCGCTCGCGGCAATACTGCTGGACGATTTTTTACGATACAAGCTGTTTGGCGAGGAAAAGCCGCATTACAAAATATTATGAAGAGGGTGAAGGGAGTGACAAGCAAAATAAAGGCCGCCATTACCCTGACTGCGGGGACGCTGTCCGCGTGGCTGGGGATACTGGCGGTACCCATGGGGGTGCTAATCGGGCTGAACCTGAGCGACTACATAACCGGCCTGATGGCGGCAAAATATCGGGGGCAGACAATCAGCTCCTACAAGGGCTTTCGGGGTATTGCAAAAAAGGTCTGCATGTGGCTTTTGGTGGGCGTGGGGGCAGTCGTGGATTGGCTGCTGCTTTTTGCCGGGGAAACAGTGGGGCTTACCATACGGCTGAAATTCGCGGTGGCATCCATCGTGGCAATCTGGTTAATCTGCAATGAGCTGATATCTATACTTGAAAATATTCAGGATATCGGCGTGCCGCTACCGCCGTTTCTCGTAAAGCTTATTCAAAAGATTAAAAACGAAGCCGAGAGCAAAGGGGAGGATGAAGAACATGAAGATAACAAAGAAAACGACCTCGAACCGGTATAACGGCCGCGCGGGATGGGTGCCGGATATGATAGTCTGCCACACTGCGGACGGTACATATGAGGGTACAATCCTATGGATAGAAAACCAGTCCTCCGAGGTTTCCTCGCACTATGTGGTAGCTAAGGATGGTCGGGTGACACAGATGGTTGACCTCAAGGATGGGGCATGGTGCAATGGAACCTCCACCGTCGCGACGAAAAACTCCTACTACGCAAAATCCTCGCTGGAGGTCGTGCGCCAGCGCAAGGCAAACGCAAACTATTACACCGTCTCCATTGAGTTTGAAGGGTTTTGGAAGGATACCAAGGGCAGGCTGACGGATGCGCAGTTTAGCGCAGCGGCGGATTTAATCCGTCAGATCCGCGCGGAGGTCAAGGCACAGTTTGGGGTGGATATCCCCATCGACCGGGAGCATATCGTGGGGCATCATCAAATCAGCCCTGTAACGCGCCCCAACTGCCCCGGAGAGCTGTTCCAGTGGGATGCGCTAATTGACGCGCTCAAGGCTGACGCGCCGCCCACCCCGGATGAGCCGGATTACAAGGCGCTGTTTTTAGCGGAGCAGACGGAGCACCATGCAACTAAGGCGGCTTTGGAGTCACTAAAGCAGGGCATTCGCGCCCTGCTTTAAAAAATACATAAAAACACAGGAGGAAAAGATTTATGGACTGGCAGGCTATTATCGAGGCGGGCAAAAACGTGTTAAGCGTGCTGCTGATTCTGGGAGGCATTGCCGCAGGGTTTGGGGTTGTCTATTACAAGGCAAGCGCAAGGCTCCAGACCAAGGCGGCGGAACTGATTGCCGTCGCAGAGGGCATGTACACCGAATTTGACTGGGTGCAGGTGTTTGCGGTTAAGCAACTGGATAAGATTACAAAGTAAGGCTATAGGTTAATTCGCAAGGCGGGGGCTTCGGCTCCCGCCTTTTTTGATTTGTGTAAAGCTGGGGGGTGAGTATTCAAAGTTGCAATTACAATGTATACATTTACGGCACCGAAGAACTCGGACACGTCGAGATGGTTTGCGCTATCGTATATCAGCTAACCCGGAACCTTACCGAAAAGGATATCAAGGACAGCGGTTTCGACACCTATTTTGTTGACCATACAACGGGCCTGTATCCCATCGCAGCGTCCGGCGTACCCTTTGACGCAAGCACCTTTGATTCTTCCGGCGATGTGCTGGCTGATCTCCATGAAGACCTTGCCGCCGAACAGAAGGCTCGGGTAACATACGACAACATTCTGAGGCTGGCCGACGATCCGGATGTAAGAGATCCTATTAAGTTCCTTCGTCAACGAGAGATTGTACATTACCAAAGATTTGGTGAAGGCCTGCGCGTAGCCCAGGATCATATGGATTCCCGAAACTTCTACGCGTTTAACCCCGCCTTCGATCAGCCGAGAAAAGGGCTTAAATAACAGAATTGTGGGATAACATAAGTTCTGTTATAGGCTGTTGGTTGTAAATTGTAAGAGGCTCATGATAAACCGTGCGGCGGCTATACGTTTCGCTGCTGTCCGGTTTATCATTTAAGTCCTTATAAAGACGGAATTAATATTAGCAGGTGAGTTGAAAAGCTCATGGAGTAATGTATAACAATGCCGTTCAACGCGATTGAGCTTTTGGAACAAGTTGTATAATTTCGGGAGTTTATCACTAGATGTTTCTGCGCTGAAAGGGGCCACGCCAAACGCATGAGTTAAAAAACCATGAACAACAGCCGATATATCCCATGGGGTGAGAGGGAGATGAACGAGCTGCTAGAGTACCTGACACAAGTAAACGACAATCGGCAGGAAAAGAAAGTGC
>JAEZCT010000039.1 GCA_023433405.1 Bacillota bacterium
CGAAGCAGGGACACCCTGCACCCAGCTCAAAGCAAGGGCAAACGAAGCATGACTCTTGTGACGAAGAACCTTCGGCGCAAGCGCGTAAAGCTCAGTGGGGTAGCTGCGTTACGCGCTTGCGAAAATAAATAATAATTTTTTTCAAAAATTATTATTTATTTTTACCCTTCGGCAAAATCCTGATGCCTCGCGTATTTTGCCCTTGCTTTTCGCCCTGGTCTGTAGTTCTTCCTTTTTTCCCATACCTGCCACACAAGGCTACTTTGGTGCTGGGGTACGGGGTTACGGGAGTACTCCAATAAACCATAGATGTATAGAAGCATAAATAGCATACATGAAAAAAGGGGGGCGCGTAAAGAAAAGCCTTTGGAAAAATAGCAAAACACTGGTTTGACCATTGGTTTTTTCTGCCATAGCTATGACAGTAAAAAAACTAGCCCTCTCTAATTTTCGCAATATAGAAAATATGGTATTTTCTGCCTGCAATCAGGTCAATATAATCTATGGGGATAACGCGCAGGGTAAAACCAACCTGATAGAGGCGCTGTGGCTGTTTACCGGCGCAAAAAGCTTTCGCGGCGCAAAGGACAGCGAAATGGTCGCCCTTGGTAAAAACGCCGCCCGCCTTTCCCTCAGCTTTATGGCAGAGGAGCGCGAGCAGGAGGCAAGGCTCTCCTTTTATACCGCCGAAAACGGCGGGGGAAGGCCCCCAAAAAAGAAGGAGCTTTTGCTCAACGGCGCGGCAAGGGACAGTGTTTCGGCCATGATGGGGCGGTTTTGCGCGGTGGTATTCTCCCCCTCGCACCTTGCCATTGTCTCGGAGGGACCGGGGGAACGCCGCCGGTTTTTGGATGTTGCCGTTGGACAGGTGCGCCCGGTATACGAGCGGCTGCTTGCCGAGTACCAAAAGGCTCTTGCCCAGCGCAACGCCCTGCTAAAGGACATTCCCCATCACCCCGATTTGCTCGATACCGTGGAGCTGTGGGATGAACGCCTTGCCAAGGCGGGCGCCTCCATTATGCGGCTGCGTATGAAATACATTAAGCGCCTGAGCGAAAAGGCGCGCGAGGTTTACGCGGGCATAGCGGGGGAAAAGGAGCGGCTTTTTACGGCGTACCAGCCCTCTGTGGAGCTGCCGGCGGGGGATATTACGCTTGAGAACCTGCATGCCGCCCTTCGGGAGGCGATGCGGGCGGACATAAAGGAGGACCTTCGGGCGGGCTTTACCACCCGCGGGGTTCACCGCGACGAGCTGGAGCTTGCCATAGACGGGCTTGCGGTAAAAACCTACGGCTCTCAAGGGCAGCGGCGCAGCGCGGTGTTAAGCCTAAAGCTTGCCGAGTGCGCCATTTTGGAGGAGGTACAGGGCGAAAGCCCCGTAATCCTGCTCGATGACGTGATGAGTGAGCTTGACGGCGCGCGCAAGGAATACATCCTAAACCATATGGAGGGGCGGCAGGTATTCATCACCTGCTGCGACAGCGCCGTTTTCTCGGACCTTAGGGGCGGCGCGGTATTTCAGGTGGCGGGTGGAAGGCTTTGCGGCATAAACTCCAATTAATTAAGACAATAACCGCACTGCCGCCGCACGGCTGATTATTTTTAGAATAACGAAAGCGTGTGAGGCGGGTTTACCATAGAGGAAAAAAACAAGATGCTTCCGGCGCGTGTTTTGCGGTCGGGAACAGGGGGAAAGGGCTGAAAACGGGCATGTATCTCCATTTAGGGCAGGATACCGTGGTAAAGGTGGAGGATATTATCGGAATATTCGACCTTGAGAACGCCACCATCTCAAAGCATACGCGGGCATATCTCGCCGCCGCCGAAAAGCGGGGGCAGGTGGTCAACGTCTCCAGCGAGATGCCAAAATCCTTTTGTGTTTGCAAGGGCAAGGAGGATACGCGGGTGTATATCTCGCAAATATCCTCGGTGACGCTCAAGCGCCGCACCGGCTTTATCGACAGCATTGCGAATATCTAACTTCCGATTTTTATCGTTTCATATTATTTATGCAAAATTAGCGCGATTGGCACGCTTTTAGGGGGTTAACAGATTGGATAACGAGCGTAACGAACGAAACCAGGGGCAAATAAACCAGGACTCGCAGCTGTACGACGAAAGCCAGATACAGGTGCTCGAGGGGCTGGAGGCGGTGCGCAAGCGCCCGGGCATGTATATCGGCTCCACCGGCGCAAGGGGACTTCACCACCTGGTGTATGAGATTGTGGATAACTCCATTGACGAGGCGCTGGGCGGCTTTTGCGACCGCATAGAGGTGGAGATGCTGCCCGGCGACATTATAAGGGTCACCGACAACGGGCGCGGCATACCCACGGGCAAACATGCCAAAATGGGCATACCCGCCGTGACCGTGGTGTTTACCATCCTGCACGCGGGCGGCAAGTTCGGCGGCAGCGGCTACAAGGTATCGGGCGGATTGCACGGGGTGGGTGCCTCGGTGGTAAACGCCCTCTCGGAGTGGCTGGAGGTGGAGGTGGACGACGGCACCGGACGCTACCGCCAGCGCTTTGAGCGCGGCGCGGCGGTAACGGGGCTTGACCGCATCGCGGAATCCACCGTGCACGGCACCACCGTATGCTTTAAGCCCGACAGCCAGATCTTTGAGGAGCTTGTTTACGACTACGAAACACTGCTAACCCGCCTGCGCGAACAGGCGTTCTTAAACGCGGGCGTGCGCATTGTGCTAAAGGATTTGCGGGGAAAAGGGGAAGGCGAGGGGAAAGAGGAGGGCGCGGAAAAAAGCGCGGATATGTGCTATGAGGGCGGTATTCGCAGCTTTGTGGAGCATATAAACAAGCGCAAGGCCGTAGAGGTGCTGCACGACGAGGTAATTTACCTGTTTGCGCAAAACGGCGACAACTGCGCCGAAATAGCCATGCAATACAACGACAGCTACAACGAGGTGGTGCTCTCGTTTGCCAACAACATTCACACCATGGAGGGCGGCTCGCACGAAACGGGCTTTAAAACCGCGCTGACCCGTGTGTTTAACGAGTACGGCAAGCGTCACGCCATCATCAAGGACAGCGATAAAAACCTTACGGGTGAGGATGTGCGCGAGGGGCTTACCGCCATTATCTCGGTAAAGCTGCGCGAGGCACAGTTTGAAGGGCAGACCAAAACAAAGCTTGGCAACTCTGAGATGCGCACGATGGTCGACAGCCTGGTGTACGACAAGCTGCTAACCTTTTTTGAGGAAAACCCCGCCACCGCCCGCGCGATATTTGATAAGGCGCTGGGTGCCGCCCGCGCCCGTGAGGCGGCGCGCAAGGCAAGGGACCTGACCAGACGCAAGTCGGCGCTTGAAAGCGCCTCGCTGCCCGGCAAGCTTGCCGATTGCAGCGAGCGCGACAACGTGCGCACCGAGATATACATTGTAGAGGGAGACTCGGCAGGCGGCAGCGCAAAGTCGGGACGCGACCGGCGTTTTCAGGCTATTTTACCCCTGTGGGGCAAGATGCTAAACGTGGAAAAGGCGCGGCTGGACCGGGTATATGGCAACGAAAAGCTTATGCCCGTGGTTACCGCCCTTGGCTGCGGCATAGGCGAGGAGTTTGACCTTGAAAAGCTGCGGTACAACAAGGTTATTATTATGGCGGATGCGGACGTAGACGGCTCCCATATCCGCACCCTGCTGCTGACCTTTTTCTTTCGCTTTATGCGCCCCCTGGTGGAAAACGGGCATGTTTACCTTGCGCAGCCCCCGCTGTTTAAAATAGCCAAGGGCAAGGGCGTGCGCTACGCCTATTCCGACCCCGAGCGCGACCGGTTTATTGAGGAGCTGGGGGGCAATGCCGACATCCAGCGCTACAAGGGTCTTGGTGAAATGGACTCGGAGCAGCTGTGGGAAACCACCATGGATCCCGAGCGCCGCACCATGCTGAAGGTGGAGATGGCCGACGCGGTGCGCGCCGATGAGATTTTTACCATCCTCATGGGGGATAAGGTTGCGCCCCGCAAGGAGTTTATAGAGCAAAACGCCCAGTATGTCGTAAATCTCGACATTTAAGCCGCCGGGTTAACGGCAATAAAACGCCTATTTAGGAGGTTTACAGGCATGGAGGAACGGCTGGAGCGCGGGGGACTGGAGCCCCTGACGGTGAGCTACACGCTGGAGGCAAAGGAGATTAGCGAGGCGGTTAAGCTCGTGCACCTGCGGCGCGGCATGGTAATGCGGGTGGCGCAGAGCGCGGCACTGGTCATTATTCTGTTAATGTATGTGCAGGCGGTGTATGTAGAGCCTGCCTACACCACCGGCTATGTTATGGCGGCGGTTGCCGCGGCGGCGCTAACACTGGTATGGACGGTGCCGCTTATTCAGTCAAGGGGCGCCGCAAAAAAGGCGGCCGAACGTCCGTACCGGTATGAGATAGAGTTCCATGACCTTGGTTTGTTGGTAAAGGAAAGCGACGCAAGCGCCTCCCGCACCGTGTACTCGGAGACGGATTTTTATGAATCCCCGGCGCTGTTGCTGCTGGTTAGCGGCAAAAACTCTTTGTACTGCGTACCCAAGCGGGTGCTGGAGCCCGAGGAGGAGCAGCGGCTGGTGCGCCTTTTAACCGCCCGCTGTGCAAAGGCAAAAAAAATATAGCCCCTAAGGGCTCGTTACTATAATTTTCAAAGCGGTTTTATACCCCGAAAAGGGGTGTAATACAAGGAAAGGATATGGCTTCTAACTATGGATGAGTATAAGGACGAGATTGGCGCGCCGGAGGGTGGCCGCCGCAATGTCATACCCATTGACATTGAAAAGGAGATGCGCAAAAGCTTTCTCGATTATTCCATGTCGGTCATCGTCTCCCGCGCGCTGCCCGATGTACGGGATGGCTTAAAGCCGGTACATCGCCGCATCCTGTACACGATGTATGAGAGAGGCCTTGGTCCGGATAAAGCCTACCGCAAATGCGCGGATACCGTGGGTGTTGTGCTGGGCTCGTATCATCCCCACGGCGACGCGTCGGTTTACGACGCACTGGTGCGTCTGGCACAGGATTTTTCGCTGCGCTACCCGCTGGTGGACGGTCACGGCAACTTCGGCTCCATTGACGGAGACCCCCCCGCCGCCTATCGTTATACCGAGGCGCGCATGAGCAAGATATCCACCGCCATGCTGACCGATATTGATAAGGAAACCGTGGATTACACCGCAAACTATGACGACCGCCTCAAGGAACCCACGGTGCTGCCCTGTCGTTTCCCAAACCTTTTGGTAAACGGCTGTACGGGTATTGCCGTTGGCATGGCAACCAATATCCCGCCGCACAACCTTGCCGAGGTGGTGGGCGCCATTGACCTTTTGCTTGAAAAGCCCGACGCGGAGCTTGACGAGCTGATGGAGCATATAAAGGGGCCCGATTTTCCCACCGGCGGCATTATCATGGGGCGCAGCGGCATTCGCGCCGCCTATGCCACAGGGCGCGGCAAGATTACCCTGCGCGGACGCGCCGGGATTGAGGAAGAAAAGAACGGGCGCTTTCGCATTATTATCACCGAGCTGCCCTATATGGTAAACAAGGCGCGGCTGATTGAAAGCATTGCCGACCTTGTAAAGGAAAAGCGCATAGAGGGCATATCCGACCTGCGGGATGAATCGGACCGTGAGGGTATGCGGGTTGTGGTGGAGCTAAAGCGGGACGCGAACCCTCAAATTGTGCTCAATAAGCTCTATTCCCTCAGCCAGCTGCAGGATACCGTGGGCGTTATCCTGCTTGCCCTTGAGAAAAACGGCAAGCAGCCCAAGGTGATGACGTTAAAGGAGATTATCCAGCATTATATCGACTTCCAGCAGGAGATTATTACCCGCCGCACGCAGTACGACCTGCGCAAGGCAAAGGAACGCGAGCATGTGCTGGAGGGGCTGAAGATTGCCATCGATTTTATCGATGAGGTTCTCGCCATCATCCGCTCAAACCGCGATATCCCCTCCTCAAAGCTTGCACTAATGGAACGCTTTGACTTTGACGATATACAGGTCTCGGCAATTGTGGCCATGCGTCTTGGGCAGCTCTCGGGTCTTGAGCGCAAAAAGATAGAGGAGGAGCTTGCCGAAATTCAGGAAAAGGTGGCGGAGCTTGAGAGCATTCTCGCGGATGTTTTAAAGATTCGCGCCATAGTAAAAAGTGAGCTTGCCATACTGCGGGATAAATATAAGGACGACCGCCGCACCGAGATTGCCACCGTAAGCGGCGAGATTGATATTGAGGACCTGATTCCCGTTGAGGATTGTGTGGTGACGCTTACCCATTACGGCTATATTAAGCGTCAGCCTATGGATGTGTATAAGAGCCAGCGCCGCGGCGGACGGGGCATACAGGGCATGACCCGCCGGGATGAGGACTTTGTGGAGGAACTGTTTATTGCCTCCACCCACGACTATGTGCTGTTTTTTACCGACCGCGGGCGCGTGTACCGCTTAAAATGCTACGAGATACCCGAAAGCTCCCGCGCCGCCCGGGGTACCAACATTGTAAACCTTTTGCCGCTCGAGCAGGATGAAAAGGTGCAAACCATGATCTGCCTTGACGGCTACGAGGAGGGCAAGTACCTGGTAATGGTGACGGTAAACGGCATTATTAAGCGCACCGAGGTTACCGAGTACGACACCGCCCGCAAGGCGGGTGTGATTGCGATTACCTTAGATGAGGACGACACCCTGGCATGGGTGCGCCTGACCGACGGCAGGAGCGACCTGATTGTAGGCACCAGAGGCGGTATGGCCATACGCTTTAACGAGACGGACGCAAGACCGCTGGGGCGCACCGCCCGCGGTGTGCGCGCCATTACGCTGGATGAGGGCGATGTGGTGGTAGGCATGGCGAAGGTGCGGGAGGATGGTATGCTGCTAACCGTCACCGAAAAGGGACAGGGAAGGCGCACCGCGTTTGACGAGTACCGCGAGCAGTCCCGCGCGGGCAAGGGAATAATTAACTATAAGGTGGATGAGGATAAGGGCGTTGTGGCGGGCATTCGCACCGTAAGCGACGACGACGACGCAATTCTCATCACCGACGACGGCGTGATTATCCGCATCCCCGTCTCCGAAATTGCGATGCAGTCCCGCTACGCGGGCGGCGTGCGTGTCATGCGGGTGCAGGGCGAAACCAAGGTTGTCTCGATGGCGCGGGCACCGCATGAGGAGGAAAGTGAGGACGACGCCGAAGCCGAGGACGAGGGCGGCGAGGCGCTGGGCGAGTTACTGACCGAGGAGCTTAGCGAAGCTGATACCGAGGATTAAGCAAAAAATACCCCCTGCTTTGCCGGCAATGGCGGAACAGGGGGTATTTTTTTTATGGTTTAATACTTATTATACAAAATTATCCATTTACAATACGATATGCGATTTGCTTTCAATAACCGTTATAATGGCGTAAAGGGATAAAATCAAGTGAAAAGCTTTAATTTATGGGTTTTCACGCGGATTATTATCGACTCTTTTTGAGGGGATTAGTATTAGGTAGCGTCCCGGCTTGAAAGCGGGTAAAATTATTTGAAAATTGCCCGCTTTTTCCCCCTTGACTTTGACGCGGCGTCAACGGGTATGATACAGTTAGCGCAATAAGCCTGATACAATCAGGAGCCAAGGACACTAGCGGAAAGGACGAATAAGCCCATGTCTTTAACCACCATCAGCGAGGTATCCCGCCGTTTTGAGGTATCCACCCGCACGCTGCGTTATTATGAGCAGGTAGGGTTGCTCATAAGCGTAAAGCCGGAGGGCAGCGCGTACCGCGCCTATGACGAGACGGCTATTACCCGCCTTGGGCAGATACTGCTTTTAAAGAACCTGAAGCTGCCTCTTAAGGTCATCGGCGAGCTGTTAACCCGGGGGGAGGTCTCCGACGCGCTTTGCGCACTGCAAGCCCGTGCAAGGGAGCTGGATGATGAGATTGCCGCGCTCTCCCATTTGCGCGCGGTGCTGGGCGCGTTAACGGAGCGGCTCACGGTGCTTCGGGCAAAAAAGCTGTGTGAGGTTTTAAACGACGATCAAAGGCTGGGCGCCCTGCTGCAAACCCTTAGTGCGCAAAACAAAAGGCAAGAGGAGACGACAATGGAAAAGCTGGAACAGGCAAGCCACGCCGCAATGAAGCTAACAAATGTACGCATTGTTTACCTGCCCCCCGCAACGGTTGCGGCGGCACATTTTATCGGTGAGAGCCCCGAGCAGGAGGTTCACGCACAGATTAACCGGTTCGTGCTCGAATCGGGTCTGTGCGGTAAAAAGCCGGATTTGCGGCAGTTTGGGTTTAACCACCCCAATCCGCCCACCGACCCCGCCCAAGGCACGGCGTATGGGTATGAGATGTGGGTGACCATCCCCGACGACCTGGAGGTACCCGCGCCCCTTATCAAAAAGCAGTTTAAAGGCGGGCATTACGCCGCCCACATGATTCCCATGGGCGCGTTTGAGCAGTGGAACCTTTTGTTTGAATGGGCGCACAATAATCCCGATTACGCGCCGGATTTTTCCCCCGAGGGTGATGAGGTGATGTACGGCGCGCTGGAGGAGCAGCTAAACTACCGCACCCGCGTGCTGGAGAGCCTATCGCAGGAGGAGATGCAGCTGGACCTTCTGCTGCCCGTGAAGAAACGCGGGAGCTGACCGCGGGCGGCATGATGCGAATGGTTTTTTTGCTTTTCATGTAATACTAATATCCGATTTAAAAGAGTATAAAAATCAAGTGAAAAGCTTTAAATTATGGGTTTTCACGCGGATTTTTATCGACTCTTTTTGAGGGGATTAGTATAATACGAACGTTATCGGTTCGCGGGGCTTTTCGCCAAGGGGTGTCGGAAAACGATCCGACACCCCTTCGTTTTTTTTGCAGTGACGGTATTCATATGGTACAATAGTATCTGTTACGGTTTTTTATACTATTATCCGATTTAAAAGAGTATAAAAATTAAGTGAAAAGCTTTAATTTATGGATTGTGACGCGGATTTTTATCAACACTTTTATCGGAGATTAGTATTATACTGCAAAAAAAGGAATGGTATAACACAATGCAGCTTTCGTTTGGTTTAGCTGCCGCGGCGGATATTGAGGAGCTTGCGGCACTTTATGATGCGTTAATCGACCATCTGGTGTGCGGGGAGAATTTCCCCGGCTGGAGAAAGGGCGTTTATCCCACAAGGGCGGATGCCGAGAGGGGGCTGGCGGAGAATGCCCTGTATGTGGCGCGGCATAACGGCAGGCTTGCGGGCACAATAATCCTAAGCCACAGACCGGAGCCTGCCTATCAGGAGGGTGTATGGAAAACCGACGCGGATTACCGGGATATTTTTGTAATCTACACCTTCGCGGTGCATCCGGCGTTTTTAAAGGCGGGTGTCGGCAAGGCGATGCTGGAATTTTCGGAGCGCCTTGCAAAGGAACGCGGGATGAAGGCGATACGGCTGGATGTTTACGAAAACAACACACCCGCCATCAGGCTGTATGAAAAATGCGGCTACCATTATGCGGGAACGGTGGATTTGGGTCTTTCGGAGTATGGGCTGGAATGGTTTAGGCTGTACGAAAAGCTGCTGTAGGGGCAAGCGCAGTAAGCTGCGAACCGCGCCGGATGGGTTAACCCATCCGGCGCGGTTATCTTTGTCTTTTGGGTTCACAGTTTTTTCAAGAATAGGGGTGCAATAAAATACCGCGAAACCTCCACTACTCAAGCGACAGAACATGTTTATTATATTTGCGCAAATAGATAAATGATGAAAGACAACCGACACAATAACACAGGAAATAGAGGCGAAGGGGGCGGGCGGCGGCTTGACCTGCCTGAATGAGCCGCGCCCTTGGCCGTAACGTCCCGTTTTCTTTATGAAAGAAAGGAAAGAGGTAGGTTTATGATTCGTAATTATCGTATAAAAGCGTTGCTAATGGCAATATTATCCGTTGGCCTGATGTTTGCCTCCTGCACAAAGGATGGCGCATCCAGTGCGTCACCCGCGGAGGGTGGGCTTAGCATCCTGCCCGCGGAGGGTGATTTATCCACACAGCCCACAGGCACAGGGGCAGCCGATTGCTTTCCCATAGGCTACAGCGGCGAGGAGGACCAGCAGTTTACCATCCTGCCCATGCCAAACGGTCCCGATGAGGGCTATGTTGCAATACTCGAAACGCTGTGGGATGAGGATAAAGGCTTAAACAGCGACATTAAGTATTTAAGCGTTGACCTTTCAAAAGCAATGCTCGACGACCAGGCCCCGCTAATGGAGCGCCTTAACACCTTTTGCGAGATAAACGATTTGGAGCTTTTAACCCTTGGCTACGATGACCTGACCGAGCAGGGCTATATCACCGACCTGTATTTTACCGAGGGGGTGCTCATTGCCTATGAGGATACCGAGCTGACCGAAACAAGGCTTGTCACCTCCGCCCGCAAATGGCGGGGCGGACGCGCCGCCGTCGGCGCACAGTTTACCGCAGAGCGCGACGAATTTTTTTGGAGGGTGACAAAGGAAGAAAACAGCTGGGTAAGCTGATGGCGCAAGGTTGTGTATGCCCGTAAAAAGTGATACAATAAACAAAAAGGTTGAGGGGCTTTGCCCTTCAACCTTACTGTTGCGTAATGCAAGCCTGAAAAAAGGAGAAAAACGTGATGAAAACCTGCCCAAAATGCGGAGAGCTCAACGGAAACGACCGGGAGGACTGCTTTAAATGCCGCACAAGCTTTCCCAAAACACCGGCATACCGAAAAATATGCCCCAAATGCGGCGCGTTGTATCACCCCGCAAAGGAGCTTTGCGAGGACTGCGGTGTGCGGCTTTCGGTTTATTCCCCCGGTCAGACGACGTATGCCGATAGCGGCGCGCGCTGGTGGCATTACGCCCTGGCCATCCTGTTCCCCTTGTTTGGCGTAATACTGGGCTGCATCTACTTTGGGCGCGGCGAGGATGATTTGGGCAAAACCCTCATTACAACCTCGGTGGTATGTGTCATAATTCAAATCGTGCTGGGTATCCTGCTCGCGGCATGTTCGGCGTAGGACGTGTTTTTATTTTTTAGGGTATGAAAGCAAAAGTAAGCGCAGGGGGGAGAACACCCATGTTGGAGAAAACCATCGCCGCCATTGCCACGGCGGAAAATGCCGCCGGTCTTGGCGTTATACGCATCTCAGGACCCGAGGCGCTAGCCGTGGCGGCACGGGTTTTTGTTCCCGCCGGGACAAAGCGGCTCGCCGAAATGCAGGGCTATACCGCGGCGTACGGCAGAGTACGCGACGGCGCGGAGGAGCTTGACGAGGCGGTTGCGCTGGTGTTCCGCGCGCCCCGCAGCTATACCGGTGAGGATGTGGTCGAGCTTTCCTGCCATGGGGGTACCTTTCTGCTGCGCAGGGTATTAAAGGCGGTGCTGCAAAACGGCGCGGCTCCCGCAGGTGCCGGTGAGTTTACAAAGCGCGCGTTTTTAAACGGCAAGCTGAGCCTTACCGAGGCGGAGGCGGTGGCGGACCTGATTGCGGCAGGCGGCGAGCAGTCGGCACGCTCCGCCCTTGCCGCCCGCGATGGCGCGCTGTACCATGCGCTTACGGCAATCATCGAGCAGCTGGTGCTGGTTTCGTCCTCTCTGGCGGCGTGGATTGATTTTCCCGAGGAGGATGTGCCAAGCGTGGAGGGAGAGGACCTTAAAAATTCTCTGGATGCGCTGTGCGCGCGGCTGGACGCCCTGCTCGCCACCTTTGAGACGGGGCGTATTGTGCGCGAGGGGATAACCGCCGCCATAGTGGGCAAGCCAAACGTTGGCAAATCCACCCTCATGAACCTGCTTGCGGGTAAGACGCGCAGTATTGTCACCGATATTCCGGGCACGACGCGGGATGTGGTGGAGGATACCGTTACCGTCGGCGGGGTGACCCTGCGCCTTGCCGATACCGCCGGCCTGCGAAACACCGACGACCCCGTGGAGCGCATAGGCGTGGATTACGCGAAAAAGCGCCTCGCACAGGCCGACCTTGTGCTTGCGGTGTTTGACAGCTCCCGTCCGTTGTCGGAGGAGGATGCGGGAATGATGGAGGACATCGGGCTGACGCCCTGCATTGCGGTAATCAATAAGACCGACCTTGCCCCAAGGCTTGACCGCGCCGCCGTCGCCGCGCGCTTTGCGCGTGTGGTGGAGATTAGCGCCGCGACGGGGGAGGGGGCTAAGGGTCTTGCCGATGCCATTGGGGAGCTGTTTCGTATCTCCTCCTTCGACCCCATGCGGGCGGTGCTTGCAAACGAGCGGCAGCTTGATTGCGCGCTGCGCGCCCGGGAGCTGCTGGAGGAGGCGCGCGCCGCCCTCAGCCTGACCCCCGACGCGGTGTGCGTAAACATCGACTGCGCGCTGGACGCGCTGCTGGAGCTGACCGGCGAGCGCGCGAATACCGCGGTAATCGACCGCGTGTTCGAGCGGTTTTGCGTGGGCAAATAGGCGCGGCGGCAGACATTGTAAAGTATTAAGCCTTAACACACACCCCGATTTTTATGGGGTTAACGGCGCAAAGCCGCATAGTTTTCCACCAAAAACGCTACACCGGTGGAAAACTATGCGGCTCCTTATGCCTATTGCCCGTAATACTAATACTGATCCCCTCAAAAAGAGTCGATAAAAATCCGCGTGAAAACCCATAAATTAAAGCTTTTCACTTGATTTTTATACTCTTTTAATTCGGATATTAGTATAAGGCGGATAGAGTGCGTTATTCCCTATAAAAATAAGTAGGGCTGCCGAGCCGTGCCGCCTAAGGCCCCGCGAAGGACCGCGGGGTAAAATCACGCGGTCCTTTTGGGCGGTACGCGCAGGGAGATGAGATTTTGTACATCCCGAAGGGTGGACGGGTCCTTTACCTCTATCATCAGCCAGCGCGCGCCGTTTATGCCCCCGGCTGTTTGGTACACATTTTGCACATATTCGGTGCAGGCGGGCAGCAATAGCTCGGCGCGGGTGCGCTCCTTTTCGCCAATGACCACCAGCGCGATAAAATAGCCGGGCATGGGGTAAAGGGTACACAGCGACTTCGCGCTTTTTTGGTACTTCACGTTCCAGCCGGGCTGACCGGAGCAGCTGCTGTACGAGGTCTTGGGCTGTACGCGGTAGCTCTCCTCCAAATACGTCCGCAGGTCTGTCCACAGCGCGCTGCCAACAAACCCCTCCACCTCCCGCAGGGTTGGCTCGGTCTCCTTGGGGTAACGCTCCATCCAGTTCATGAGCATTTCTCCTTTTGGTGTTTTTTATAGTTTAGCATAGCCGGTCTTTACCCGGCAAGCGTTCGCGCCAAGGTTTTTACAACAATCAGTGGGGTTCATCTCCTTACCTTTGCCTTAATAAGCGGCTGTTTTCCTTTACGCGCCTTGACGGGCTTGCCGCCAATTGGGTATACTCAAAACAAGACCCCACCGGCGCAGGGCGCCGCGGGTAATTGCCCGGCAAAGGGGCATCTTTAGCAGGTGCCCCCGAGCACCAGCCTCAAGCCGCTTTTTTTATTGCAAACGATATCTAACCTCTCGAAAGCAGGTAATATTATGTCGGAGTATCATGCGGGCAGCTTTGATGTTGCCGTTATTGGCGCGGGGCACGCGGGCTGCGAGGCGGCGCTTGCCGCCGCGCGCTTGGGCGCAAGTGTAATTTTGCTTACCCTTTCGCTGGACGCGATTGCGAATATGCCCTGTAACCCCTCTATCGGCGGTACGGCAAAGGGACATTTGGTTCGGGAGCTGGACGCGCTGGGCGGCGAAATGGGACGCCTTGCCGACCGCACCATGCTACAAAGCCGGATGCTCAACCGGGGAAAGGGACCCGCGGTTTACAGCCTGCGCGCGCAGATTGACCGCACGCGCTACCATATAGAGATGAAGCATATACTCGAAAAAACCCCGGGGCTTGTGGTAAGGCAGGCGGAGGTCTGCGCCGTTCGCAGGACAGCGGGAGAGGGTCTTTTGGTGGTTACACGCCTGGGCGCGGTGTACAGCGTGGGGGCGGCGGTGGTATCCACCGGCACCTATCTGGGCGGCAGAATCTTTGTGGGGGAGGTATCCTACCAAAGCGGACCGGATAACTGCCAGGCGGCCACCCATCTCACCCAAAGCATCAATGAGCTGGGGATACCAACCCGCCGCTTTAAAACCGGCACGCCCGGCAGGCTGCTAAAAAGCAGCATTGACCTTGCAAGGCTGGAGGAGCAGGCGGGCGACGAGCCGGTGGAGCCCTTTTCGTTTGAGACAAAGACGCCGCCCGAGAATAAGGCGGTGTGCCATATAGCCTATACCAACGAGCGCACCCATGCGGTTATTCGCGCAAACCTGCACCGTTCGCCCCTTTATGGCGGCAAAATTGAGGGCATAGGCCCCCGCTACTGCCCAAGCATTGAGGATAAGGTGGTGCGCTTTGCCGATAAGGAGCGTCACCAGATCTTTTTAGAGCCCATGGGGCTGGATACCGAGGAGATGTATTTGCAGGGCATGTCCTCCTCCCTGCCGGAGGAGGTGCAGGTTGCCATGTACCGAACCATTGCGGGCTTTGAGAATATGCAGCTTATGCGCAACGCCTATGCCATAGAGTACGACTGCTGCGACCCCCAGGACCTGTTACCCACCCTCGAGTTTAAGCGGGTAAAGGGGCTGTATGGCGCGGGGCAGTTTAACGGCACCTCGGGCTATGAGGAGGCGGCGGCACAGGGGCTGGTGGCGGGTATTAACGCCGCCCGCGCGGTGCAGGGCAAAGAGCCGCTGGTTTTAGACCGAAGCGGCTCGTATATAGGCACGCTCATAGACGACCTCACCACCAAGGGCTGCCTTGACCCCTACCGCATGATGACCTCGCGCTCTGAGTTTAGGCTTATTTTAAGGCAGGATAACGCGGATAAGCGCCTCACCCCCACGGGCTATGCCCTAGGGCTGATTTCTAAGGAGCGCTACGACGCGTTTTGTGAAAAATACCGGCAGGTAAGCGACGAGATGATAAGGCTTGAGCGTGTGGTGGTTGCGCCGGGTGAGGTGATAAACCGGCTGCTTGTTTCATGTGAAACAGCCCCCCTGATAACCGGCGCGCGGCTTGGGGAGCTTTTACGCCGCCCGCAGCTGCACTATGACCAGCTTGCGCCGTTTGACCCCGACCGTCCGGCGCTTGCG
This sequence comes from Bacillota bacterium, assembly GCA_023433405.1. Lineage (GTDB taxonomy): Bacteria > Bacillota > Clostridia > Oscillospirales > Ruminococcaceae > Acetanaerobacterium. The sequence continues at coordinate 15,119 of JAEZCT010000039.1, forward strand.
CGTGAGGTAACCGAGCAGGCGGAGATAGAGATTAAATACGAGGGCTACATCAAACGGCAGCTTGCGCAGGTGGCCTCCAGCCGCAGGCTGGAGCAGCAGCCCCTGCCGCCCGATATCTCCTACCGGGAGATAGAGAGCCTGCGGCTGGAGGCCAGAGAGAAGCTTGACCGGATTAAGCCCCTGAGCATTGGGCAGGCGTCGCGGATATCCGGGGTAAGCCCCGCCGATATCTCGGTGCTGCTGGTATGGCTTGAGCGAAGAAGACGTGAAAAGCAGGGAGCACAATAAGAACCTGTTCTCATGCCTGCAATACCATTTAGACGGCAATTTTTCCGCCATACTGCGTTGAAAATGCTCGGAATACGGCAAGTATTCCTGCGCTTTTCGCCTTGTCTGGCTAAAAAATTTCTCGTCTCTATGGTATTTCACACTTATGAGAACAGGTTCTAAATAATCTGCCCCGCCTTCATCGTCAGCACCCGGTCGCCGAACCGGGTGGTATCGGTATCGTGTGTGACCATCAAAACCGCGGTGCCTTCTTTTGCCACAGAGGCAAAAAGCCCCATAATCTCGACAGTGGTTTCCTCATCCAAATCTCCGGTCGGTTCGTCCGCGATTAACAGACTGGGACAAAGAAGCAGCGCACGCACAATGGCAACCCGCCGCATCTCTCCGCCGGATAGGCTTGCGGGGTATTGGTCGGCCAAATGCAGGATGCCAACCTTCTCAAGAAGCTCCCGCGCCTGTTTTTGGGGGCTGCCCTTTCGATGAAACAGGTAAAAGGGCAGCTCCGCATTTTGCAGAACCGTCAGGCTGGGCAGAACGCTTTGCCCCTGCATAATGTACCCTAGTCTCTCGTTGCGAAGGCAGGAGCGCTCCTTGTCGCTTAGGGCCGTGTACTCCCTGCCCTCAAACTGTACCTTACCGCGGGTGGGTGTCAGCAGTCCGGCGAGAATGTTGAGCAGAGTGCTCTTACCGCTGCCGGAACGTCCCATTACGCAGACAAACTCTCCCCTTTCAATCTCCAACGACACATCGTCCACTGCTCGAAGGAGCCGCCCGCCCTGCTTGTATTCTTTTATAATGTTCTGCGCCTTTAAAATCATATGTCACCATCCCGTATTACCGCGTAGGCGTCGCCTCTGCTGATTTTTATGACAGAGAGCATTGTGGAAACCGGCCCCACCGTAAAGGAAAGGGCAAGGCTTGCCCCAACTAAAAGGAGGTACTGCAAAGCCGAAGGCTGCAAATGGGGCATTCCCAGAGTTTGCAGCACATAGGTCCGAAGCGGCAGAACAAGCAGTGCGCAAAACCCTATGCCAAGCGCACCTCCTGACAGGCTGACGATGCCCGCTTCCAGCAACACAAGTGAGGCAAGCCTTTGCTTTGTCGCCCCCAGCGAACGCAGAATGCCAAACTCCCGCTTGCGTTCGTTGAGAATTACCGAGAACACCAAGCTAAGTACGGCCACCGACATCACCCACAAAATCACCGCAAAAAGGACGACAATGCCTACGGTGGATCGCAGCCCCGCCGCTACGCTGGTAAGCAGCTTTTGTGTGGTAATAACCGAAACACCGCTTTCCTCCTTGTCAAATGCATAGCTGATGTTGCGCGCTACTTCGTTATGTTCATAGCCCTCCAGCAGCTGAACGGTTACGGAGGATATGGCGTCACGCGGTACACCTAGCGCTCCGCGCTTTGCCACATAATCATCCGACGCACGCTCGGCGGCCTCCAAGCTCATAAATACTGAGCCGTCAAAGCCGGAGCCGGTGCTATCCATTTTCGCCGCTATCTGATAATCACGGTCGAAAAAGGTGATGATTTGACCAACCTCTTCGGTGATACTTGCCCCTACGACCACCTCGTCCATCGCAAGCGGCGCGGGCAGGCTGCTTTTAATCCACGGTAACACGGTAAAGTCGGATGATTGGTCAAAGCCAATAATCTGCACCTGCGTGGAGCAGCAGTCAGCGTTTAGCGAGGCGACAAACAGCTGCGGCGAAACCGAACGAACCCCTTTTACCGCACGCACCCGCTCCGTCCACGACCGGTTCATGTAAAAGGTACTGGGCTCCCCGCGCAGCAGAATCTTTTCTGTTCTCTGCTCGTAACCCTTAGGCACCACCAAAAGATCCGCACCCAAGCGTTTGGCAAGACCATCCGTGCCGTTTTTTAGGCTTAAGGAGATGACTGAGCCCGCAAACAGTGCAAATGACAAAACCGAAACTACAAATAAAAGGGCAACCGTGCGAAAGGGCCGGCGCTTAAGATTACTGCCTGCAAATGAAAGCAAAGAGATCCCTTTGCCAGTACTCATTAGATCTTAACCTCATTTCGCTGACGGGAGGTAAGAAGCAGGTAGATGGCGTTAAACGTAAACCCAACCACAATTAACGCTCCCAACAGGTACAGCGCGGGAAACGCAGTGGTTTGGCATTCCATCGTGGACATTCCGCAGCCGCCGATGATTACCGCGGGGAATAAAATAACCAGCACACCCGCGAGTGCCGCGGCAGCGCTAAGACCAAGCCGGGTCTGCGCGGAGCTTGAAAGGAGCAAAAAAACTCCCAAGGCAGCAATCAGCAGCCCAATACCCAGCTCTGCCTGCGCCGTCCAGTGGCACTTCATAAAGCCTCCATCGTGCATGGCTTCACACACCTTGAAAACAGTGTGGGGGCCAATGGCAACCAGCAGTCCGGCAATAACGGCGCCGGTACCGGAAATAATGCGGTTTTTCATTCTCTACACCTCATATTGCTTGTTTTTTAGGGCTTCCCCCTAAATCTTATAGTCCTCCACCGCATCCAACAACCCGTATTCCAAGAGAATCTCCTCCAGACGATCCTGCGACATGGGTTTTGGGATGGTGAACATGGTATTTTCATCAATAGCCTTGGCCAGATTGCGGTACTCCTGTGCCTGCTGGGTCTGTGGGTTATACTCAATTACCGTTTTGCGACGAATCTCTGCCCGCTGTACAACGTTATCCCGGGGCACAAAATAGATAAGCTGGGTACCAAGCTCTTTTGCGAAGGCCCGCAGTAACTCGACCTCTCGGTCCACATTACGGCTGTTGCAAATAATGCCGCCAAGCCGTACGCCACCCTTTAACGCAAACTTTTCTATTCCCTTTGAAATGTTGTTGGCGGCATACAGCGCCATCATCTCACCGCTTGCCACGATGTAAATCTCTTTTGCCTTTCCTTCGCGAATCGGCATGGCAAAGCCGCCGCACACCACATCTCCTAAAACGTCGTAGAACACATAATCCAAGTCGTCCGTGTATGCACCCAGCCGTTCAAGCAGGCCGATTGAGGTGATAATACCGCGCCCCGCGCAGCCCACACCCGGTTCGGGACCTCCCGATTCCACACACCGCATACCGCGGTAGCCGATGCGCATAATCTGGTCAAGCTCTACCTCACCGGCGGAGGCACGCAAGGTATCGAGCACCGTAGACTGGTTTAAGCCCCCCAGCAAAAGTCTTGTGGAGTCGGCCTTTGGGTCGCAGCCGACAACCAAAACCTGTTTACCCGCTTCCGCGAGCCCTGCAGTAAGGTTTTGTGTGGTCGTGGATTTACCGATTCCACCCTTTCCGTATATGGCAATCTGCCTGAGCTGCTTTTGTTCCGACATTCTATATGCTCCTTAGTCGTAATATAATGCTTAATGTTCATTGCTTCTTCCGAGCAATGAGGTTGGACGGCGTTTTTAAGCGAAAAGCTTTATTATCATTCATAATAGATAGCCGCAGTATGAAGCAACCGCTAGATCGCGTATTCCGGCTGAGGTATGCTGCTGGCTATATGCAGCTTTTCAAGGATGCTTTTACGCAAAGCCAAGAAATCCTCGCTGCCCCTGTTGCGGGGGCGCGGAAGATGCACCTCCAGACTCTCGCTGATTTTACCCGGGCGCGGCGTCATAATGATAATACGGTCACTCAGGTAGATTGCCTCATCCACGTCATGGGTTACCAAAATCATCGTTGTTCCGTCCTTGCTCCAAAGCTCCAGCAGTTTATCCTGCAAGTCGTTGCGGGTAAACGCATCCAGCGCGCCCATCGGCTCATCCAAAAGCAGTGCCGCCGGACGGTTGATTAAAGCTCTGGCAATGGCCACCCGCTGTGCCATACCTCCCGATATTTGGTGGGGGTAGGTTTTTTCAAAGCCCTCCAGACCAATCAGCTCTACAAAACGGGCAATCTCAGCCTTTTTCTCCTTATACACACGACGCGCCTTAAGCCCCGCCGCGATATTTTTTTCCACCGTCAGCCAGGGAAACAGGCTGCCCTGCTGGAACACATAGCCACGGTTTGGTCCAGGAGCGGTAATCTCCTCGCCGTCAAGGGTAATTTTGCCCGCCTCCGGCATATCAAGCCCCGCGATAAGCCGCAAGAGCGTCGTTTTGCCACAGCCACTTGGGCCGATTATGGAAACAAATTCCCCCTGCTTTACCGAGAGGTTGATATTTTTAAGGGCTTCTACCGTATTATCGGCAGTATCCACATAGGTACGGTCTACCGCCAAAATCTCGATGAGGTTTTGCCCGCTCACTTTACAAGCCCCCTTTGCCAAACCAGCAAACGGCTCTGGATGAGACCGATTACCTTCATGATTAATGAAAACAGTACCGCCATAATAATAATAGCCGCATACACCTTATAGTAAGACGACCACGCCTTTGCCCAGTTGATGTAATACCCAAGCCCGCCTTGCGCGCCCATCATCTCAGAAACAACAAGGGTGGTAAAGGCAAGGCCGTTGGCAGTGGATATTCCGGTAAATATCTGAGGGATGGCGTTTGGAAGCGCCACATGAAACAGCAGATAGCTCTGCCTTGCGCCAAGGGTTTTGGCCACCTCAAAGTAAACACGCTGAGTAGCCGCCATTCCCTGCGCCGTCATAAATGCCACGGGAAACCAGGCGCAGATTGCGATTAAGAACACACCCGCTAAAAAGGAGGTGGGCAGTACGGTAAGCGCAAACGGCATCCAGGCCACGGCCGGTACGACACCCGTGATTTTGAGGATAGGAAATAGCCAGTAATTCACCCGAGAGAACCAGCCGATTAGGATTCCCGTACCCACGCCAAGCACAACACCCGAGAAAAATCCAATAAAGAACAGACGCAAAGAGTACCCTGTATTTTGCAGCAAAAACTCGTATTCATCCAGCACCACTCCCGTAATTTTGGAGGGGCCTGGGAAGAACGGAAGTGGCAGTATGTCAAGCTTGGTGCTAAGCAGGTCCCACGCGGTTAACGTAAGCCCGACGGCAAAGCGAAAAGGCGCGCGGCTGACATATTTGACGCGCCTTGCCCCGTCAAACCAAGAGAATACTCCAACGCAAAGGTAAAGTACAGCAAGCCCCGCCAGGGCGATTCGGTAGGCAAGATTGTTGACCTCCTGCGTATCGGGAAAAGTCAGGCTGACGGTCTCGGCTGCGATAAACCCGATTAAGGTCAAAAGAGTCCATAAAATAAAGCGGCTGTTTGGCACAGTTTCTTTTTTGGGGCTTCGCCCCTGGCGGGTAGCCAGGGGCGAAGCTGCGCTGTTTACAGCGGTTAGTAGGTTACTCATTGTTTAGTCAAGCCTTTCCTGCAAAAAACTGGGGAAGCTGCGGCCCTGGGCTAAAACGGTAAGCCTTCTTCAAAGCCGCGTTTCCCGTATAAAGAGGCTACGCCTTGACATCCGCATAAATTTCACTGGCAAACTTCGCGGGATCGGTGGTCTTCAGGTAGCCCACCTTCGCGAGTTCATCAACAAAATAAAGCACGTTGTCCGCCACATTTGTCACCTTATCGAGCTGCTGCTGTAGAGAGGGATATTGGTAGCTCTTAATCAGCTCAATTGCAAGCTCCTTATCGGTAATATCAGAATACTTCTTGTCGGATATGATATCTACAGTCTCCTCCGGGTTATTATAGATCCAGTCCTGCGCCTTGTTGTATGCGCTCAGCAGGGCTGCAATCTTCTCAGGATCCTCTTCAATCAGCTTCTCGGAAGCAAACAGGAAGCAGCAGTATTTGTCGGCGAACAGCGGGTCGGTGGAGAGATCGAAAATCTCAACAAAGCCCTTGTTCTTTACCGCGAGAGAACCCACCGGGTCCCAGATGGCTGCAGCGTCAATCTCGCCCTTTTGTGCCGCCTCTATTTCAAGGTTGCCGTCGCTGTAAGGTACGAAGGTAACCTCCTTATTGTCCTTGGCAACAATGCCGTGGTTTTCCAGCCAGAGGCTTGCTACCTGGAAGGGGGTGCCGCCAATCTCGTCAACGCCAATCTTTTTGCCTCTTAAATCCTCGGCGGACTTAATGGGCGAGCCCTCGGGAACAATAATCTTAATGCAGCCCTTGTGCAGACCGTCCACAACCTTAACCTTTACCCCCTCCTCGATAGAGGGAAAGAACTGAAAATCGCCGTTAACAATCGGAATGGTTCCGTTGTTAAGACCAATCTTGCGGGTCTCAAAGTCGGCGGAAATAAGGTTTACATCAAACCCCGCCTCGGCAAAAAAGCCCTTTTCGTAGGCTATGTAAATGGGCGCGCCGCACAGTGCGCCGTCAAGACCGGGAATATCAATCTTGCCGTACTTATACTCCGCGGGCTGTGCGCTTGCGCCGCCCGAAGCGGACTCCGCGCCTTGCGGGGAGCTTGCGGTTGCAGGGGGAGCCACGGGGGATGCACATGCGGTCAAAGCAAATATTATGGCGAGGATAAACGCGGACAAGCTGGAAATCTTTTTCATTTTAGTTACACACTCCTCAAAAAATATGTTTATTCGAATGCCCTTTTAAAGGCGTGTTCGAGATCAAAAATCAGGTCAGCGGGATCTTCCAGTCCCGCCGAAATGCGTATAAGGTTTTCCGGGATATCGGCGGCGGCCTTTTCCTCCGCCTCCAGCTCACCGTGGGTGGTTTGGGGCGAGTTTACAATTAAGGAGCGCGCGTCGCCGATGTTTACATGGTAATGAAACAGGGTGACGGCGTTTAAAAACGCCTCCCGCTGCGCCTGAGTGCCCTTAAACCCAAAGGCAAGCAGTCCGCCTGCCCCGTTTTTAAAGTCGCGCTGGTACAGGGCGTGCTCGGGGCTTGCAGCAAGCGCCGGGTATCGTACCCATTCCACCGCCTCATGAGCGTTTAAATATTCCGCCAGGGTCTGTGCGTTGTGTGACTGCTTGGCTAAACGCTCCGACAGCGTTTCAAGCCCCACAAGGGCCAGGTACGCGTCAAAGGGGGAAACCGCGGCGCCAAAGTAGTTGAGAAAATTAAACCTTATGCGCGCGGTAAAGGGAAACTCGGGAAAAACCTCCACAAAGCTGCGGCTATTGTCGCTCTCATCGCGCAGGGTGTAGTATTTCTCGGAAAACTGCGGGAACCGATCGCTCACGAAATTAAAACGCCCGCTCTCCAGCACAAGCCCCGCTATCAGGTTTCCGTGCCCGTTGAGTCCCTTGGTAGCGGAGTATATTACAATATCCGCGCCATGGGCGATGGGGTTGTAAAGATATGGGGTAGCCACCGTGTTATCCACCACCAGCGGGATGCCGTGCTCATGAGCTACCTTGGCAATCGCATCCACATCCAAAAGCACGGTGTTGGGGTTGCTGATGCTTTCGATGTAAATCGCCTTGGTTTCGGGGGTAATCTGCGCCGCCAATGTCTCCGGGCTGCGGATGTCCTTCGCCAGATCGAAATGAATCCCGAATTTGGGATAGATCTTCTTAAAGCTATCCGCGCTGCCGCCGTAAAGGTACGGCGAGGTCAAAATTCTGCCGCCGCCCTCCGCGAGGTTTAAGAGCGTGTAGCTGATAGCCGCCATTCCCGAGGCAAGGGCGATTGCGCCTGCCGCGCCGTCAAGTGTTTTTACGCGTTCTTCCAGCACCGCAACCGTGGGGTTGCCCACGCGGGTGTAAAGAAAGCCTGCCTCTCTTAACCCAAAGAGTGCCTTCGCGCTTTCAACGTCGCGAAAATCATAGGCCGCGGTAGCGTATATGGGCGGAGAAACTGCATAGTTGTGCTCCTTTGGCTCGTAGCCCGCTCGAATCTTCTGAGTGTCAAAGCGATACGCGGGTTGTGGTGTTTCATTAGGCATAATATTAGCTCCTCTCAGGAGCTTGCTTTTGCGCAGGCTCCTGTTAAAATGGGCATTCGGGTATCGTCCGACATGTCGCCGCCGCACATCATATAACACCACATCCTTTTAATAGTCAAATAATGGCGCTTGCCCACAAGAAAAGCGCCGAGAGCCTTGCTGCGCGGGGACTCCATTGTCCCAGCTCTTTCACAGCGGAATCTATATGGCAAGAACCCGTATTCGCATTTCGGAAGAACAGAATTATTTTCGAGTACAGGTTCTGAAATAAACTAAGGCAGCCTTATCCTTATCTCTTATCCGTGAGAGAATGTGTTGTCTAGCGTGACGGGACGGATATACACCTGGCTCGTAAAATCCTCGCCGCCTGGTATTCCCGCCGCGTCCGCACGGCAGCGCTGACAGTGCCGAAATACACCTATGTACTCCTCCGCCTCGCTTCGCACCTCACTCACAAGGTTGCAATCGGGCGCCGTACACCACGCAAGCTCGTGCTGCGGAATGAGGGGAATGATATTATAAATTTTTGCGCCCGCATCACTGACTGTTCTTGCCACGTCCTTCACATGCCCGGCATTGATTTCGGGAATGAGCACAGTGTTAACCTTTACGGTAATCCCGGCCGCCGCTATTGCTTCTATTCCCGCTAACTGGTTATCTATCAGAATATCGGCCGCTTCTCTCCCTTCGTACCGCTTGCCGCGGTAAACGATTCCTCCTATAATCTCTGCCTGTATACCGGGGTCAACGGCGTTGACGGTAACGGTCAGCGAATCGATTCCAACCTCAATAATTTCTTGCGCATAGTCCGGCAGGAGTAAGCCGTTTGTACTCATGCATTTGATGATATGGGGAAAATCCTGCTTAATCAGCCGAAAGGTTTGCAGCGCGTAGGGGGTGGCGAGTGTGTCGCCGGGTCCTGCCACCCCTGCTACTGTAATATCGGGGCAAAGCGCAACCGCCTTGCGCACCACTTCCACCGCTTCTTCGGGCGAGATGATTGCCGAGGCCACACCCGGGCGCATTTGCGTATCATTGAGCTGCCTGTCGCAAAACCTGCAGGTAATATTGCAGCCCGGAGAAACGGGCAGGTGTACCCTGCCCTTGTTGTTCTTCGCGCCGACGGCAAAGCAGGGGTGTGCTGCCGTCAGCTCCGAAAAGGTCTTACTCACATTCCTCACTCCGATTCCAGCAGTTTACTTTGTATGAGCTGTTCTATAATTAAATCCACCGGTCCTGCCGCCTCAAACACCCGTTTGCCCTGCCCCACCATAAAGGCGGCTGCCGACTCGCCGATGCGAATGACAAAGATGGCGTCACAGTCCCTTAACGCTTCCAGCAGGTTCTCAAACCCGCCGTCGCAATGGCCGTGACAGGAGCCGGGGGTGGTGCGCGTCTCTACCATACTGTAGGTTTCACCTGTAATGTCGTAAACCTGAAAATAACGTGCGCTGCCAAAATGTTGGTCTATATACGCGCCGTCAGTGCTTGCAAACGCAACCCTTAGAGACAACGGGAATCCTCCCCTTCGTATGGATACTGTTATTACGCAAACTACCGGTAGGTGGAGAGCACCGCGTCATATATATCCTCAATAACCCGAAGCCCGCCCGAAAAACCAACATAATTAGTGGTTAGCACCAGCCGGTAGGGCGTTGGAACCGACGCGGATAGAAAGTCGAATTTCTTATTCCTTGCAAGCTCCTTATCCCATCCGCTGCCTATAATCAGGCCACGGCCGCTGTTATTAAGACCTCGAATTGTCTCCTGCGCCCTGCCCGCGTCCGGTTCAAAAAAGAGCGGGATTTCGCGTTTGTCCGAGGTGGATTTCAGCTCGGCAGCAATCTCCTGCTTAAACCTTTCGGGGGTATTATCAACCACAAACTGCTGCTTTGGAATAATTCCAACCTCATGCAGCAGGAACTTTGATAGCCCCAATACATAGCCCGCGTCGTGCAAAATATGTACATGGCCGGGCAGGCCGTAGCGAAACTCCATGAGGAAGGTGGCGAGGTTGTCAATCTCCTCATAATACGCGTCCCGCTCATGGCGAATAAATTCTTCAGCACCCGCCTCATCCAGTCCCGCTGCCTGCTCTGCCGCAAACGCGACAACCTGGCGCAGGAAGCGTTCGGTCTCGTTCGCTCCAATGGGGATATGCGAAAACCGGGTGAAGGGCTGGCCGTAAATCTCCTCCAAATGCTCGACAATTGGAAGCCCATACCACGGGGATACAAGAATGTTAAAGTTTGCGCGGGGGATAGCCTGCCATTCGCGCACGCCACCGGAGTTTGGCCCGAATAAAACCTGCACCTTTAAGCCAACACCCTCCAGTAAACGTTTGTATTCCCGCAGGTTTCCCTTCCAAAAGGGGTCCTGATAGGGCAGCGAAGCAAATAAATTAACGGTTTTCTTTTCACTGCGCAGAGGATTGTCGCCCTCAAAGCCGCTGACGTACTGGTCGATGATGGCGTTAACCACCAAGCTGTGGGCTTCCAGGCTCGAGCACTTAAAGCCCGCTGTTTCCACCGCCACAATGGGCTTGCCCTCGTCGCGGAATTCATCCGCCAGGCTTTCCACATCGTCGCCCACAATTCCGGCGGTGCAGCCGGTCATCACCACCTGCAAATCGGTATCCAGCACCTTGTAGGTATTGGCGATGATTTCGCGCAGCTTGTCAATGCCGCCAAACACCACCTCCTGCTCGCTGAAATTGGTGCAGGGTGAGGTACTGCCCCCCGCGTACCCGGTGGAGCGCTCAAAAAAGCCCTGTATCATATTGCCGCAGCCCGGACCGGAATGGAGGATAGGCACCGCCTTGGGGATGGCCACAACGCTTTGCAGCGCGCCAATGGCGCAGGTATAACGCTCCTGTTCTATCATACCGCTTGCGGTTTTTGTACTCATTTGCGGTTACCTCCGTTTAAAAAGGTATGAGGCTCCTGGGCAAGCCACCATTTGGTATAGGGGTTGACGGAATGCTTCGCAAGGTTTTTTACAAACTCGTCATTTTCGAGCGTCTCAAGGATACGCTCCCCGTAACGGAGGATTCCCTCATAGCCCATGCTAAAATGCTCATCGCCGATAAGCAGCGAGGGAATGCCAAGCTTTGCACCCCACAGGGTCATGCCGCCATGCCGTGCCAGCAGCACATCGGGTCGCAGGCGGTTTAGCATATTCACAAGCTCAAATTCCTGCTTGTTGCAGATGTTAAAGTTGGGTACGTCGCCGTAATCCTTGACGCTTTGCGCCAGCATATCGCTTTCCTCGCTGCCGTTGTCGTACAACGGGTCGTGATGGAATATGGCCGCGCCCTTAGCCTCCATACCAAGCTCTCGCAGAATGGAGAGCAGCGCGTGACCGTGCCCCGCTCCGGCAGTGACATAAGCGGTCTTGCCCTGCAGCTTTTCACGAAGGGCGGCAATCTTCGGCAGATACTCCGCCTTTTTGGCGGCAATCAGCTCCTCCGCCCCCTTCTCCTTGCCGAGGGTCTTTCCCAGTGCCCGGAACCAGCGGTCGGTCTGCGCCACGCCGTAGGGAGGGGCGGCTTTTATCTCGGGTACGCCGAATTCCTGCTCCAACGCGGTGGCAAGATAGGAGCCCAGCGTGGCACATGCCTGAACCGTCGCGGCAGCCTCTGAGGAACGCGAGAGACTTTCCACCGTAGAATAGGGGGTGATGAAGTTTGGTTTGGCTCCGAGCGGAGCAAACCATTCCGTAAAGATATCAGAGCCCCAGAAGTTGATGACGTTTACAACATCCCCCCGCCGCTCGCGGGCGGGCTTAATGAGCTTACGGGCAATGCCGTGGTAACCCGCGTCAAAGCCGGTAGTCCACACCTTGGAGCGAAAGCCCTCGCAAAAGATAGCCGCCACCGGTATGCCAAGCTCCGCCTCCGCTTGGTCGCACACGCTCTCCACATCGTCTCCGATAATGCCGGCGGCGCAGGTGGTCAGCACAAAGATTGCGTTGGGGTGGGCGCGCTCATACACCTCCCTAATTCCGTTAGCCAGCTTAACCGCGCCGCCGTACACCGTGTCGGTCTCCTGCAGGTTTGTTGAAAAAATTCTGCGCTGGGTGGGCTTTTCAACATCCCGGAGGGGAGAATTCACCCGATAGGTGAACGCGAACTCATGAAAGCAGGAGGAGCAGCCCACCGGCCCGTGGCTGATGACCGCCGCGTCCTGAACCAGAATAACCATACAGGCGGCCTGAGAGGTGGAGCAGCCAAGACACTGCGAGAAGGAGCGGCTTTTATCCTTGATACCGCACCGGGAACACTCCACCAGCTCCTCCGCACCGCCCTGAAAACCCGTTATGGAGTTTAGGCGTATCTCTCGAATAGCGACCTCGGGGAGCTGCAAATTAATGCGATTGATATTGCTCATCGTAACAGTCATTCCTTTCTGATGAAAAAGGGCAGTTTGATTGGTATCGCCATTAGTGCATTCCACACGCCGGCTTTCTCTCTTTCGGCAAATGAAACGCATATTGAGATAAAGGCAGGGGGCTTTGCGTTGAAAATAAAAAAGCACAGTCCGGAATTTCTCGGACTGTGCTTTGCACAGGCATTAAAATTCGCGTGCCGGTCATTTTAATTGTGGGCAGCAGCACATGCGCATCATGCACATGGCAGATACGCGGCTCATCGTCCTATTCATCAGTGCTGTGCGATTGCAATTCATATTCAGCCTCACTCTGCGCCTTATACTAATATCCGATTTAAAAGAGTATAAAAATCAAGTGAAAAGCTTTAATTATGGGTTTTCACGCGGATTTTTATCGACTCTTTTTGAGGAGATTAGTATTACATGCGCCGCGAATTTATCATATAAAACATATAAGATTAATATGATTTATATCATACTTATATTAGAAAGTCAAGGAATACATGCCGCGATTTATTGGGTGAGCGTAAATTTGGTAAGTCAAACAGTTTCCTGTAAGGCATTAGAATTTAAATGTATGTTTTGCCCCAACAATTGCGAACACACTACCTTGTCCCCGAAGATGAGTCATTGTTATTCTCGGGCTATTGTGCTATATTCTGTATATCACCGCCTTACGATAGCGTGTACTCCTAGCCAGCCGACAGCCTTGAGGACTAAAATAACGATTTACAGGAGCTTTAACATGAAATACGCACTCTTTACCGGTGCAACCGGTGGACTTGGCGCCCAGTGTGTGGAGGCGCTCTCTCAAACCGGACGCTGGACCATCTTCGCCTCGGGAACCAACGAGGCGGCACTCGAGAGACTGGGTGGGCTTGCCCATGTCATTCCCCTGCGCATGAACGTCACCGATGAGGCAAGCATTGAGACCGCGCATCAGATGGTTGCGGAGCACACCGGCGCGCTGGACGCAGTCGCAAACTTCGCGGGCATATCCTACATGACCTCTCTGGTTGAGGAGGGCGGTCCGCAGGCAATGGAGCGGCTGTTTGCCGTCAATGTCTTAGGCATGGCGCGGGTGAACCGCACGTTTTTGAGTATGCTTGACAACGGCAGGGGGCGCATACTCAATTGCAGCTCTGAGGTGGGCTGGATGACCCCGGCACCCTTTGCGGGACCCTATGCCGTTTCGAAATACGCGGTGGAGGCGTACAGCGACAGTTTGCGGAGGGAGCTATTGTATCTTGAAATTCCCGTAGTAAAGATTCAGCCCGGTTCTTATGAAACCCCTATGCTGCGGCAAATTGATACTGACTTTGACCGTCTGGTTGGCGATACCCGCTATTACAAGGAGCTGCTGGTGAAAATGAGGCCAATGATGACCTCGTTGGGCATGAGCCAAAAGAACGACCCGAACCGCCTTGCGCGAATTGTACTTCGGGCCATGGAAGCAAAGCGCCCGAAACGAGCCTATCGCGTGGGCACCGACCGGCTGCTCGCCCTGATGGAGCTTTTGCCCGAATGGGGTGTGGACGCGATGTACCGGGCCTTTTTTGGAAAGCGGCAGCAATAGAGATTGGGCGTGTCGGTCAAGTAAACTATCGTCTACCCGTTGTGGACAAAATATACGTTGTTCACAACTGATCCTTTGAGGATTTTTGTCCTCGGTTAAAAATATGAAAAACAAGGCTCTTAGCTTGCGCAAAAACATGGGCAGGCTGATCGCGGAGGAAGGTCGGCTAATCAAAAATCCCGTTTCAACGAGATTTGGATTGCGGCGGTCGGTTAGGCCCTTGTGATATATAAAAAGGAGGCGGATTTACAATTGGTACTGAATGAAAGTGTAAATCAAAGCAAAAGAGAAAAAGAAAAGAAACCAAAAGGCAGTCAGCTTGTCGTGCTCGCCGCGCTGGCGGGCGCCGCGCTTATACTGGTCGGAGCATTTGTTGTGGTGACAATGCTTAATATTCAAAAACCCGGCGCGGGAATGCCCAACCCTATTGTTGAGGTTACTTCCCTGTCGGAGGCGGATGCCCTTACCGGCTTCGCCTCCAGAGCTCCCCGGTCGCTTCCGTTTACCTTGACAAACACGCACTATGCGGTCATTGCAAACCAAACCCTTCAGGTTACCTACCAATACGGGGAGGATTCCACCCTGCAGTACCGCATGAGCAGCCAAGATGCGGACGTGAGCGGAGATTACAACAGCTATACGGTCAATGAGGACAAAATTATTAATGACATGAACGTTACCCTAAAGGGAAACGCTCCGGAGAGCTTTGTAACCGCCGTTTGGCGGGACGGCACATACAGCTACTCCATCACCGCCGACGAGCCGCGAGGTACCGAAGCCTTCGCATCAATCATCGGCAGCATCGCCTAAAGAAGATTGGAGGACGCACCATGCGGGACTTTCTTGTCATCACCCTCGTCGGCTTTGCTGTGGCCGTTTTGGGCTTCGTTCTGTTAAGGGTCGAGCGTCGCAGGTTTGAAGACGCCATTACAACCACGGCTCGTGTCGTCAAATATTATGACTACATAAATACGGACAGTGATATGGGGATTCGTACCACGATGTACACCATGGCGGTGGAATACATGGATTATCACGGTAATCTTATTCATGCGTTGGAGCAATCCGGTTCGCAGCGTCAGCGTTACCCCGTCGGGACAGAGATCAGCGTCACCTACAGCCGGAATAAGACGAATTTCTTCGTGGAGACCGGCAGCAAAACGCGTTATTACATCTTCTATGGTATGATTGTCGTAGGCTTATTCATGATGTTCGGCATGGGCTGGGTTCTGTATCAGAATATGCAATTGTAGTTCATAGTTAAGTGTAATACTATTCTCCGATAAAAGTGTTGATAAAAATCCGCGTCAAAATCCATAAATTAAAGATTTTGACTTGATTTTTATACACTTTTTAATCGGATAATAGTATAAAATGCAGTATAAATTGGCGCCGTCCGCCTGCACCCGCAGGCAGGCGGCGCCTTTCAAATCGGTTATCAGTATTACATAAACAAAAACAAATGTGATTGAATTATTATGTGTATGTGCTACAATGATTGATAGCTGTTCCTTTTAGTCACTGCCATGACAGGCAAGAAAGCAAAAGTCCATATCGACGCAAACTATGACGGGAGGAAAACACGAAATGGCCAACCACAGCTTTGAAACCACTCGCATTGAGCGCCTTTCCTATGGGGGATTCTTTTTGGGGCAGAATATCATGTATGCCCTGCAGTTTCAGTTTTTATCCTACTTTCTCACCGAGAATGTGGGGCTTTCCCTTGCGTCTACCACGCTGATGCTGCTGATCTCCCGCACCTGGGATATCATTAACGACCCGCTTATGGGGGCTATTGTGGATAAAACAAACTTTAAGCGCGGAAAATACCTACCATGGCTGCGGTTTGTCACCTACACCATCCCGCTGTTTATGGTTTTTGTGTTCTTTAACCTTGATACCGTTATGACCGCCACTTACGGCCTTAAGCTAAGTTTTGCGTATGTAACCTATATTCTTTGGGGTATGCTGTACACCTGCTCGGATTCGCCGCTGTTTTCTTTGGGAACCGTCATGTCCTCCCAGATGTCCGAGCGCGACCGCCTGATGTCCTACGGGCGGTTTGCCGCGGCACTTGCGGCAATTACCACCGCCGTTTTTATGAGCCTGAAATCCCATACGGGCTGGACATGGGCAATCGCCATTTACATGCTGTTCTCCTTCCTTGTAATGTTCCCGCTGCAATTCACCGCCAAGGAACGGGTGCGGTATCAACGCAGCGAAAACATCTCGCTGCTAAAAATTTTCAGATATCTGCTTCGCAATAAATACCTCATGATCTATTACGCCGGGTTTCTGGCTATCAGCGCGGTAAACACCCTGCAACCCATCGCGCCCTATTTTTGCAACTCAAACCTTGGCAATGAAGGGATGCTTACCATCGTTATGGGTCTTAGCGTGCTGCCGGTACTGGTGGCAGCACCCATGCTGCCTATGCTAATCGGGCGCTATGGCAAGAAAAAACTTACTGTCGCAACCTGCGCCGCCGCCACTATTTTAAGCGCCGCCCAGTATTTTATAGGGTACGCAAACTTTCCGCTGTTTCTTGCCCTTACCGCCCTGCGCGTGCTGTGTATGCAGTTCCCGCTTTTAATCTATGGGATGTTTACCGCCGACTGCATTGAGTACGGTGCGTACATTAACGGAGAACGCACCGAGGCCATCTCCTTCTCGGTGCAGACCATGATGACAAAGCTTGGCGGCACCATCTGCAATACCATCTGCCTTTCGCTGCTTGCCTTTTTTGGCTACAAGCAGCAAAGCGCGGCGCAAAGCCCCCAAACCCTGGACGGCATCTGGAAGATTCTAACCCTGGTGCCGATTGCGGGGTTTGCGATAATGCTGATTATCATGCTGTTCTTTTACAAGCTATCGGAGGATGAGGTCATGCGCATAATGCGTGTGAATCAGGGAAAGGAAAGCGTTAAGGCATAGCTTAAATTGCATTTATTATTAAGGAGGCGAAACCGCCGTGACAAAACCGATTACACCAAGCAGCACCCTTGGGGAGGCGCTGAAAACCCCTGTAGGCCACGACATGGCACACCTTGCGCTGACACAGGCTGGCATCCGCCTTGGGTGGCTCAAAAATCCAATTGTTAAGGCCATTAAGCTCAAAAGCCTGCCTAAGCTGTCCCGCGGCGCCGTGGATCAGGCGTTTGTGGAGCTTTTGGTTTCTATGCTAAACGGCGCAGCCGAACCACCCACCCCATTTGAGGGGGAAATACGCCGCGCGTGGTGGAAGGAGGCGGTGGTATATCAGATATACCCCCGCAGCTTTGCCGATTCAAACAGCGACGGCATCGGAGACCTTGCCGGCATTACCGCGCGGCTGGATTACCTGCAAAGGCTTGGGGTGAATGTGCTGTGGCTCTCACCGGTGTACGATTCCCCAAACGACGACAACGGCTATGATATCCGCGATTACCGCAAGATTATGAAGGAGTTTGGCACCATGCAGGATTTTGATGATCTGCTGGAGCAGGCGCATACCCGTGGCATGAAGCTGATTATGGATCTTGTCATCAACCACACCTCGGATGAACACCGTTGGTTTGAGGAGGCTGTCAGACAGCCCGATTCACCCTACCGGGATTACTATATCTTCCGCCCCGGGGAAGAGAACACCCCGCCCAATAACTGGACGTCCCTCTTTAGCGGCCCCGCCTGGAACTACTACCCTCAGGTTAAGGCGTGGGCGCTGCACCTCTTTTCCAAAAAGCAAATGGACCTTAACTGGGAAAACCCCGCATTGCGCCAAAGCCTTTACGAGATGATTAACTGGTGGCTCGCAAAAGGCATCGACGGCTTTCGGCTGGATGTTATCAGCTTTATTTCAAAAAACCCCGGACTGCCCGACGGCAGCGACCTGCTTGGAAAGCTTGCGGGCTTTCGCGGCGTAGAGCACTACTTTCACGGCCCGCGCCTGCATGAATACCTGCGGGAGCTAAACGAGAACACCTTTGCGCGCTATGATGTGATGACGGTGGGCGAAACCCCGGTGATGGGCATGGAGATGGCGAAGCTTTTAACCGACGAGCGGCGTCGGGAGCTGGATACGATTTTTAATTTTGACCATCTGGAAAACCCGGGAAAGGCTCGGTTTGACGATTACCGCTATGACCTGCGATACCTCAAAAAGCAATGGACCGACTGGCAGCTTCATTATGGCAAGGCCTGCTGGCCCACGCTGTTTTTTGAGAACCACGACAACCCGCGCATGGTGTCTAAGGTAAACCCCGACCCGCTTTTTCGCGTACCCATAGCAAAGCTGTTGGCTGTGCTGCAATGCACTCTTAGGGGAACACCGTTTCTCTATCAGGGGCAGGAGCTTGGCATGGTTAACGCGCGGTTTGCCTCCATAGACGAGGTACGGGATGTGGAGAGCATAAACCTTTACCGTGAGCTGCTTGCAAAAGGAAAAACCCCCGCTCAGGCGCTCGAGGTGATTAACGCAGGAACCCGTGACCATGCGCGCACCCCCATGCAGTGGGATAACTCGCAATACGGCGGCTTCTCGGATACCCAGCCATGGTTAAAGGTCAACGACAATACAAATGAGATTAACACCCGGTCGCAGGAGAAGGACCCCGACTCGCCCCTTTGCTTCTTTCGGCAGGCAATCGCCCTGCGTACCCGAAATCCCGCGCTGATATACGGCGACTTTTTGCCCGCTAAAGCCGGTGACAGCCTGTTTTGCTATTATAGGCAGCACAAGGATGCCCGCTTCTATATCGAAATCAACCTGACCGAAGGCACACAGCCCCGGCGTCATTCGGTTAAGGGCCTTACCCCCGTGCTATCCTCCTATGGGGAGCCCGCCGCGCAGCTGCGCCCCTATGAGGCCGTTGTGTACCGGTGTTCGCAGGAATAGCCTTTCACTTGATTTTTATACCATTTGAAATCGGATATTCGTATAACGCCAAAAGGCGCGCGAAGATTTTACTTCGCGCGCCTTTTGGCGGAAAAAAAGGTATCAAACATCTCTGTTTGCAGAAGTAATCGATGACGGTGAAACCGCCCATGCTCCTTTTATTCTTTATTTGGGCAGGAGACAATGGGCAGTATCGGCTGTGTCATACCACTTTGCGTGATGCGCTCCATGTGGTGCCTTATCTGGTCGCTGTTATCTATTAGTCGGCCGTAGCCGTAGACAAACCAAGAGGATATCCAGGATATTATCGAGCCCCCAACCATTACGCCAAGACCCGAAAGCGTCATTGCATCACCGCCGTACCAGCTCTGTGCTCCGTTGTAGACCAAAACCAAGCCGAGCACGACGCTAGCGGTAATGCCCAGCCAAGCGATAAGCTTTGCAAGCCCCATAATTTTTGTTCCTATGGAAGTGAACACAACTATCCCCCCGTTTCCCCAAAGGCCTCATACCATTCTCGTTTAAAAAAGCTTTCTAAATTATGTAATGAAAGCTTCAAGCAAACCATGCGGCAACAATGCTCCACGCTGTCGCGCTATTTTGCACCCGAGGGTTTTTTAAACGGGAATCTGTCTCTTTATACTAATATCCGATTTAAAAGAGTATAAAAATCAAGTGAAAAGCTTTAATTTATGGGTTTTCACGCGGATTTTTATCGACTCTTTTTGAGGGGATTAGTATTACGAACGCTGTATTAACAGCATAGCGCATTTTTTTGCGGTTGTAAATTGTGACACCTGTGTGCGCCCCCCTTGTCACACATAGAAAATATTGAGCATTTTTTGTGCAAAATAACAAGCCGCCGCGCAGCGCTTGTTTTGTCTCATTATGCCCGCAAGTTAGCCTGCGTTTAGGGGAAGTGTCAGCGTAAAGGTAGAGCCTCCGCCCGGCGTATCGGCAAGGGACAGCGTTCCGCCGTGAAGGCTTGCAAGCTCATTGGCAACCGAAAGCCCAAGCCCGAAATGGGCCTTATCCGTGCGGCTTTTGTCCAGCCTGTAAAATCGCTCGAATACTCTTTTTTTGTCCTCATCCGGCACCCCCGGGCCATGGTCCACCACCGAAAAGCGCACCGAGCGGCTGCCATGGGCTTGTGTTATCAGCTCAATGGCGGTGCCCGCAGGGGCGTAATCCATAGCATTGCTCAATAGTATGACCAGCAGCTGCACCAGCCGTTCCCGGTCGGCCGCAATGACAGGCAGGGCCTCTTCCGGCAGCACAAGCATGAGCTCATGCCCCTTTTGTGCGGCTAACAGACGCTGCTGCTCATAAACCTCAATGCACAGCGTGTCCAGCTCCACCGGCTGCGTAAGCAGGCTCCACGCCTTTGCGTCCGAGCCCGCCAGCATAAACAGGTCGTTAACAAGCCGGGTAAGACGGGCGGTCTCGCGCTCGGCGGCCTCCAAAAAGCGCGCCCCCTGGTGCGGATCCTTTTTTGCCGCATAAAGGCTTGCGCTTATTACGGCAAGGGGACCCCGCAGCTCATGACTTGCCGCCGCTACAAAGTCGCTTTGCTGACGAATGGCCTCCGCCGTAGGGCGGATGGCTCGTCCCGCCAAAATCCAGTTAACCAGCCAAAGCCCCAGCAGCCCGGCGGCGAACAGTCCCCCATATAGTGTCACCAGCTGCCAGCGTTGGGCATTCACCCCCGCAAGCTCTAGGATCAATATCAGGTTAAACCATCCGATCGATTTTGGGATGCGAGCGACAAATACCCGGTATTTCTCCCCCGCCTCCCCCGTCATCTCAAAGTCAATCTGCCGGATATGCAAAGAGGAGGACGGCGCGCCGGAAAGTCCAACCCCCATTTTCTCCGCTGTCTCCTTTGCCTGTGCAATCAGGCTTCCCCGGGGAGTGCGGGGAGTCCATGCGCCCATAAAATGCAGCGGGACGGACATCTCCTCAATATGTATAATGCCATGCAGCTGGGTTTCAAGCTCCGCCAGCCACAGGTCGCGGACTGCGTTTTCGTATTGCAGCCGTTCGGCAATCGTATCCAGGCTGCTTTGGTACATCGCATTGTTGGCGGTAAGAAGCTGTTCGTTTGCCAGCACGTAGGTGGCGGCAAGCAGCAGCCCCAAAACAGTACCGGTGAGCACCGTAAAGATAACCGTTAAACGTCTGCGCAGTTTAGAAATAATTGCGACCCTCTCCTTTGCATAAATCGCGGCCTCATAACCGTGCTAGCGCAGCACCTTGCCGCTCCTCCATTCGGTAGCCGATGCCGCGCACGGTGACTATGCTAGCCCCGCCGCCCACGGTCTTGATTCGCCGCCGCACAAAGTGAATATAGCTGTCGAGAATCGCTTCCTCCGCCTCGCAGTCCGGTCCCCACACCTTGCCAAACAGTGTGGACCGGGGTATTGTTTGCCCGCCGCCCGCCATTAGCGCATACAACAGCTCGCTTTCCTTTTTAGACAAGGTGCAGCTTGCTTTTGGACCGGTCAGACGCAGCTCGCGGGTATCGAGCACCAGCGCGCCGTACCGTTTTTCGCCGCCCGTTTCAGGCACAGCCGGTCTGCGCGCAAGGGCTCGCACCCGGGCAAGCAGCTCGCGCATGTCAAAGGGCTTGGTCAGGTAATCATCCGCGCCCGCATCCAGTCCGTCCACACGGTCGCCGATTCTTCCCATTGCCGTCAGCATCAGCACGGGGGTGCAAATGCCCTTTGCCCGCGCGCGGTACAAAAGGCTTAGCCCGTCAAGCCCCGGCAGCATCCGGTCGAGCAGACACAGGTCGTAGATGCCCTGGCACAGGTAATAAAGCCCGTCCTCCCCGTCGCTGCAAACATCCGTTTCATAACCTGCGCTTTTGAGTTCATGGGCCACCGCCCCGCACAGGTCGCGGTCGTCCTCTATCATCAGGATGCGCATACTTGCCTGCCTCCTTTATCAAAGCCAATCAACGTCACAATACTACTAAACAGTAGTGCCGCCCGAGCTCCCCTTCCCTGCCCCATTTTTCTTATTATAGCGCAGAAATCTTAAAACAGCCTAAAAAATCTCCTTGCCCCTTCAAGGTTATTTTAAGACTAAGGTGTTATGCTCATAAGCGGAGCATAAAAATGCGAAACCGCTAAATCTATGCGGCAAACCCCGGACGGCTGCCTGGCTCTGCGGGTTTTTAGCTGCCGGGCGAACTGTGACAATTTGACAAAAAGAAAAGGAAGGCGAAAACATGAATGCATTACTCAGAAAAGTAACAGCCGTAGCGCTGTGCGCAATACTGCTGTGTGTAACCCTTGCGGGCTGCGGTACTAACGCAACTCTGCCCGCGGAGAAAAAGCCCATGGGTGCGTATGTGGAGGAAAGCATCACCCCGCCGGGGCTGCAAGGCATTGTCAGCGGTCTGTGGACCAGCGACAATGGCATAGACTGCCTGACCATGTATGCCGACACGGCATCTCAGGAGAACGGGAATACCTTAGCAAAGTATGAGCTGTTTCATTCGGATGACCAGGGAAAGAGTTGGTCCGTAGCCGACACGCAATGGATCGATGCGCTGGACGGTAGCCTCTCAAAGCTTTCGCTGGCACCCGGCGGCAGCCTTTTTGCCTTGACTGACACCCAAGCCTCTATGGAGGCTTGGCATAGGAAGGACGGAGCCACCCAAAGGATTGAGATAGAGGCGTTTAAGGCCGCGGCGGCAACCGGTGCGACCATTATACCAAACAGGTTTGAGGCTCTGGGCGAGGACCGGTTTTTTATAAGCTATATGCTAGTCTCCTCAAATGGAGGCAGCGCTTCTTCTGAAGAGACCAAAGACAGCGAAACGACACAGGACAGCTCGCAAGCCGTGCAAACGGCAGAAGCTTCCGTGGCTGTTAGCACCTCTATGCCAAAAAGCTATGCGGCTATCTACCATTTGGACGGCACCCTTGTAAGGCAGTTGGAGCTGCCCTCCGCGCCCTTGGGTATAGGGGTGGGGGATAAATCCATCCTTTTTGTGGACTACTCCGGCACCATTGCGAGGATTGACGCCGTAACCGGTGAGGATCTCCCCCAAGGTACGCAGAAGCTCTCCCTTGACAGCTTTTCCCTCGCGATGGATGTCGACGCGGACTCACACCTTTATTTGGCGGACACCAAGGGGCTTGTTCGTGTACCCGCGGGCGGCTCATTATTCGAAACTGTGCTTGAGGGCAGCATGTACAGCTTTGGTTCGCCGGCGTATGGCATCGACAGCCTTAGGTGCTTAGCTAACGGAGATTTTGTGATGGCACTTTCGGACGCAAACGGCAGCTCTAAATTATTCCGCTACTACTATGATGAATCGGTTTCATCAATCCCCGAGTACGAGCTGACCGTGTGGTCGCTGCGGGATAACCCCACTGCGCGCGCCGCCATCACACTGTTTCATTCACAGAATAAGGATACGCGCATAAATTACGAGGTGGCCATTACCGACAGAGCCGCAGAGCCTAATATCGACGGGCTGCTGCGCACACTCAATACCGAGCTGTTAAGTGGCAGCGGCCCCGATGTTCTGATTTTAGACGGGGTGGATTACCAAAGCTACCAACAGAAAGGAATGCTCGCCGACCTATCCCAGACGGTGGATACCTCGGGCATGTATGCAAATCTTCTCTCACCGTTTCAGGAGCAGGATGGGCTTTTTGTACTGCCTGCAAAAATTACAATTCCCGCACTTATTGGTGCGGCAGAATCCTTGGGCGGCTTTAATACCCTTGATGACATCGTCACCGCAATCAAAAACAGTCCCAAAAAGGGCGGCACCAAACAAGAGCAAAACGAAAACTCGTCAAATATGTTTATTAGCGATCCTTTACCCGCAAGCGAGCGCCCCGCGTTTACCTTTAGCATATTTCAGGACGTATTTGATATCCTTTACAGCGTAAGCGCGCCGGCGGTTCTCACAGCGGAAAACGGCGTGGACCACGCGGCGCTAAAAACCCTGCTTGAGTCGTTCAAGCAAATCTATGACAAAAACGACCTTAGCACTCAGGGAGAGGCATTATCCATCGGGATGACCTCCGGTACCGGCAGCAGCTCCACTTACGTCACCGTAAGCTCGGGTATGCTGGATTATTTTAACGGTGTCGCCTCCCAGGCGGGATTTTTGCTGACTTCACCCACACAGCTTCGGTTTATGGACAGGACCGGAATGGCGTTTTCTTCCGGCGACGGCATTACAACCGTTTTAAAGGACTCCCCCGTTAACCCCACCACCGCGCTTGCTCCGCTGCCCGGACTGGTAAAGAACGTATACCACCCCATGTCTCTGGCTGCGATAAACGCAAACAGCAAGCAGACCGAAAAAGCGGGCAATTTCATTGCCGCAATGTTAACCGGGGAGATTCAGTCCTGCGACTTCGGCGACGGGCTGCCTGTTACAACGCAGGGACTGCAGCTGATGATTGAGCAGTATAACAGACAAAGCGAGCAGTCTCACACAGCACCCCTTGCGGTTGATCTAAACGCACTCATAGCAAAGCTGACCACCCCCGTCAGTATCGACAGTACACTTTCTTCTATTTTACTGCAAACATCGGAGCGGTACTGCAAAGGGACTATAACGCTGGATGAGGCGGTGAAGGCCATTGTCGCGGATACCGAGCTTTCTCTTGCCGAACGGTAAACGGCGGCGAAAAAGCGCCGACGGAATGACCCAAACCAAAACCGCGCTGCTGTTTTTAGCCCCCAGCCTGCTTGGCGTGTGCGTGTTTGCGCTGGTTCCCTTCGCGGATATGATGCGCCGAAGCGTTACAAGTGATACGGGCGCACGGTTTATTGGGCTTAGCAGCTACCAAAACGTGATAACCAACAAGGCGTTTTTACAGGCGGTCTCCAATACCGCGCGGTTTGTGTCCCTATGCATCCCCCTTTTGCTTATACTTAGCCTTGCGCTTGCCCTGCTTCTGCGGCTTCTTCGCCCGCGGGGCAGGGCGCTGCGCACCGCCTTTTTAATCCCGATGGCTGTGCCTGTGGCAAGCATTGTCCTGTTGTGGCAGGCGCTGTTTCACTCCCAGGGGCTTTTTAACACCCTTCTTGTTCATGCGGGCGGTCAGGCGGTAAACTTTATGGGCACCGAAACGGCCTTTTGGGTGCTGATTGTTACTTACCTGTGGAAAAACAATGGCTACACCATGATATTGTGGCTGGCAGGGCTTGACGGTATTGCCGGTACGCTATATGAGGCGGCGGCGGCAGACGGCGCGGGGCTTTGGCGGCAGTTCTGGCACATTACCCTGCCGGGTATCCTACCCACCCTTGCCCTTACCACCGTCTTGAGCCTGCTTAACAGCTTTAAGGTGTTTCGCGAGGCATATCTTGTGGCGGGCAGCTATCCGCATAAAAGCATTTACTTACTGCAGCATTTGTTTAACAACTGGTTTTTAAAGCTGGAAATTGGGCGCATGAGCGCAGCGGCCGTATTGGTGGCAGCTGCACTCATGGGGTTGATTCTTATGCTGTACAGGATGTGGAGGCGTGACGAATGAAAGCACCGGTACAGGCGCGCACCGCCGCGTTTGCCGTCCTTACTCTCGCCGCGTTTACCATATGGTGGCCGGTGTGGTTTATGTTCTGCGGCGTATTTCTCCCCATAGACGAGCTCAGTGCAACCATTGGTCCCGTGTTGGGTCTGCGGGAGGGCATGGCGCATTGGACCATTCTGCCCAGCTACCCGACGCTTGAGCCCCTTGCGGAGCTTTTGCTCGATACCCCCCAGTTTTTCGTCATGTTCTGGAACACCTGCGAGATGGTATTTTTACAGGTGCTTGGGCAGTTTATCATAGGCGCGCCCGCTGCGTGGGCGTTTTCCCGTATGCGCTTTCGCGCGAGAGGCCTGCTGTTCGGGCTGTACATCGTCCTTATGCTGCTGCCCTTTCAAGTGATGATGGTGCCAAACTATCTGGTATCCGACCGGCTGGGGCTCATGGATACTATCTGGGCGGTGGTTCTGCCCGGGGTATTCTCAACCTTTCCGGTTTTCATTATGGCGCGGGGGTTTGACGCGGTGCCTCATGCCCTTTTAGAGGCGGCGTCACTAGATGGCGCGGGGCCGGTGCAAACCTATGCGCGGGTAGGACTGCCACTCGGTGCGCCGGGTATTCTCTCGGCGCTGGTGCTGGGCTTTTTAGAGGCGTGGAACGCCATTGAACAGCCCATGACCTTTTTAAAGGATAAGACCAACTGGCCGCTGTCACTTTATCTGCCGCAGATTGTAACGGAGAAGGCGGGGCTTGCGATGGCATCGAGTCTTGTGATGCTTCTGCCCGCCATTTTGATTTTCTTGTTCGGGCAGAAATATCTGGAGCTTGGGATACAATCCAGCGGCTTAAAGGAGTAACCGGATGAACAGCATAAAAACCCCGCTGAGCGGGCTTAAACGGCTTGCGGCGGGAATAAGAGGGATGCAGATTAAAGACAAGGAGCAAAAACGCGCTCTTGCGAATGCTGCCTTTTTCTTCGCGCTAATCCTTGCCTTTACGCTGATTGCCAGGGGTACCGAGGCGGCAAAGCTGCCCATGATAACCCTTGTATCGGCACAGCGGATGGAGCTTGTGCAAAAGATTAGCGCCTACGGCACGGTAGACGCCCAGGAGGGCGTACCCCAGGAGCTGGCGGAGGGTCTGACGGTGGAAAAGGTTTTTATTGCCGAAGGGCAGACCGTAAAGCAAGGGGACGGGGTGGCACAGTTCTCGGCGGATGAGGTCGCCGAGCGGCTGGCACGGGAAAAGGTAGCCCTGCAAAAGCTCCAGCTTTCCCTCGCCCTGCTGGAGAAGAAGGAATACGAAGGCGGCAATCTCCTGCGTCAGACGGAGCTTGCGGTTGTGTGGGCAAAGCAGGATTTGGGCAAGCTTGTGGGTCTGCGGGACTTGACCTACGATGACCTGCAGGATGCCTACGACGATGCCCGCGACGAACTAACCAACGCGCAAGCGGAGCTTGAGCGGGTGAAAAAGGATAAGGATGCCACGGAGGAGGAGCTGGAGCAGGCGCGCAGCCGGGTGACTGCCGCCATGGAAACCCTATCTGCCACCTACGGCGCGCTTACCGGCGAAAGCCAGAACCTTGAGGGGCAGATTACCGTTGCAGAGCGTGCTCTTGCAAACGCCCAAGCCGCTTACGATGCCGCAAAGGACGCCGCGGAGCGCAGCAGTGAGGCGGCCAAGGAGCAGGCTGACCAAAACGCTTTGGAGGCAAAGCTGGTGCGACTGGATATGGCGCGCAAGCAACAGGAGATTGAAGCGCTTACACAGCTTTATTCAGACGGCGGGCTATGTCGGGCGCAGGCGGATGGCACGGTGGTTAAGCTCGCACTTACCGCCGGACAAAAAACCGCCGAAGGCGCCGCATTCCAGCTGTTCGGGTCGGAGGACTGGTACCGGTTAAGCATTCCTCTTACGGATAAGGAGGCCGAAATGGTCCTGCCGGGCATGACCGTAACCGTCACCCAAGGCAATACCAGGGTTCCGGCTCAGATCGCTTCCGTCTCCCCGAACGAGAACGGCTCGGCCGCTGTGATCCGGCTGCCGCAAACGGGGTTTACCAAGGGATGGCAGGCGCTGGCAGAGATGGAGTTAAGCCGCACAGCCTACCGCCTGTGCGTACCCCTTAGCGCGGTGCGAAGTGAAAGCGGCGGCGATTATGTATTGGTACTTCAGGAGCAAAACTCCATACTGGGGGTGCAGAGTATGGTATACCGTCTGCCTGTCACCGTAATTGACACAGATACGGCAAATGCCGCCATTGAAGGGGCGCTGTTTGGGGACATGCAGGTAGTTTCTGCTTCCACTAAGCCGGTGGATGAGGGCGACCGCGTGAGGCTTTTGGTTTGATGGGGGGAAACGCGGTGACAAGCAAACGTGTTATCCGGTTTGCGTGGCACGCTGTCCGGCTGTGGCTGCTGTATGCGCTTACCCTGCTGTGCTTTGAGAATGCGGAGCGGCTGGCTCGAGTATACCCCGCCGACATCAGCGTGCGCTTTTCAGCGCCTCTCACCAAGGTGGAGGCTCAAAGCCTTACAAAGTCGGCAGAGAAGCTCGAGTATGGGCTTTCGCTGACCCTATGGCGGCAGGAGCAAGCCGTGGTTTTCAGCCCTCGCGCGTCCGCAACGGCGCGAAGACTGATGGTTTACGGCGACAGTGCGTCGGTGGTATCGGAAGAAATGCTGCTCGGCGCCTTGCCAGGTGTTTACGATACCGGCGGCTGTGCGGTATCCGAGCAGCTTGCGTGGCGACTGTGGGGCGGCAGCGATGTGCTGGGGCTTACAGTGACATGCGGTGATAAGCGCTATACGGTGCGGGGCGTGCTCCGTTCCGGCGAGCCGCTGCTTGTCACAATCAGCGACAGCGGTGAGGGAAGCGGGTGTGTGGAGCTTATCGGACTGCCGAAAAGCGACCGCCGTCAGTCCGCGCTGGATTTATTGCGTGCGGCAGGTATCGGCACACCGGCGACCATGATATACGGCGCGTCTATCCGTTCTGCGGCAGACACATCCTGCTTCTTCGCCGTCTCGCTTGCGGGGCTTCTCCTGCTCGGGCGGCTGGTTACCGCACTGTTTCGCCGCCTGAAACGGTGGACAGTTGCCATTGTGCTGCTTGTGCTTGGGGTAGTTTTGCCCCTATTGGTTTCCCTCCTGCCAGCCTGGGCCATCCCCTCCCGGTGGAGCGACTTCTCCTTTTGGGGCGCACTCCTTGCCACGCTTGCGCAGCGCTTGGCAGAGTGGTATGCCCTTGTGCCGCTGGAAAAGGACGTGCAGGCAAAGCAGTTGATCGTCAGACAGGCGGCGCTGGCCGCGGGAATTTTAACGGTGTATCTCGCGCGGCCGAACGCACAGCGCACAGAAGCGCCGACCGCGCACCATAATGCAAACCCAATATAAGCAAGCCGACAGTCTTTGGTTTATGGGCTTTCACGCGGACTCTTGTATGCACTTCCACACTGTTTAGGAGTTTCGTTCTTTATACTATTATCCGATTAAAAAGTGTATAAAAATCAAGTGAAAAGCATTAATTTATGGGTTTTAACGCGGATTTTTATCAACACTTTTATCGGAGAATAGTATTACACAACAATAACGCGTCCTATATAATACTAATCTCCATAAAACGAGTTTAGTATAAGGACGCGTTATTCTTGCTTTATATCGATGATGCCTAAACGCGCTTTATAGTTGAATACTTGTGGTCCAGCGCTTTATTTGGTCCTTCTTCACGCGTGAAAGGAAAATGGTTTTGTCGTTAAACTTCACCTGCACATCGCGTACTCTCATGCGGCGGGTAAACAGTCGGCGGAAGGTAACGGTTACCTTCTCAAGCACTACCCGGTCGGGATGGAACGTCACATCAAGCTCCAGTGTCTTTTCCTTTTTCGGGCAGTGGGCAAACCGTCTGCGCACCTTGCGGTACTCCTTGCCGGAGTCGCGCCTGCCCTCATATTCTACTATTACCGGCCGCCATAAGAACAGAATAAGCAATAGCACAAGGCCCGCCAGCAAAAGCAGCAGCCAAGGGAACGAACCGTTGTCAAAGGCGACGTTTGAGGATAACACCGAAACATCTGTAAAGAAGCCCTGTATGCTTTTAGCAAACGTAAGCAAGGGAGTAAAAAATGCCTGAAGGGGACTGTCGCTGCCGGGGGTCCCTCCCTTTCCGGGCTTTGAGGAGCCGCCTTCGCCGTCCGAGCTGCTGTCGGGGGATTGCGAAGAACCCGAGGAGCCCTTTTCCTCCTCATCGCCGGGCGTATGGGAGGATGCTCCCGAGGATGCGGCCTGCGAAGACGATTGTGCGGAGGAGGATGAGGAACCGGAGGAAGAGGAAGAGGAAGCCGGGGACGAGGACACTGTGGAGGACGCGCTTGACGAAGTCAGGCCAGAGGAGGAAGCGGAGCTAACAGCGCTTGAGGAGGAACCCCCGTCATCGTCGCCGGATGGAGGAGAAGACGGTGGCGCCGATGGCGGCTTTATGGTGCTAATGGTAGCGGTAAAGCCCGTTACATTGCCGGCCACATCGGTTATAACAAAGCTGAAGGTTCCGTTTTTCTTGGTCTCCCATTTCACCGGCTCATCCGTACTGACCCGCTTGCGGTTGGGGAAGGTTATTGTCGCGTTGCCGCTGCCGCCCGGATCATCGTAGGGGGTAAAGGTTACCGTCACCTTATCCTTGCCCGACGCTTCCGCGTATTCTATCAGCGGTACCAGCGGCGCAACCTTATCGACGCGGATGCGCCTGAAGGCGGTAAAGGCGTTGTCCAGGATATCCGCGGCGCGATAATACACCGTGTATTCGCCGGTTTCCTCAAACAATACCTCCTGCCCAGAGGTTAGCCCTGTATAGGGGTCGTCGGTACTGGTGCGGTAGCCATAGCCAAACGGCAGCAGGTCGGTGCCGTCCGAAAGGCTAAAGCGCACATCGGTATTGGTCCAGTCGTCATCCGCTATCTCATTGCCTATGGGGGTTAGTGTTCGGACGGTAATGTTTCGAGGCGCCTCATTGTCGATGATAAAATCCTCACCGATGTCCTGTGCGGTTGCCGCGCCGTCTGTTGCCACCACACGGTAGCGCACATCATCGGTGGTAAGGTCTGTATCGATTAAAAGGTGGTCATATTTTGTTTCGGACAAATCCCCGACCAGCAGGCTCTCGGAGGCACCGTCATAGAAGTAAAGGTCATAGGTCACGTCGCTGCCCTCCACGTCTGTGGAAAGCTCCCATGTGACGGGAACGGTCTGGGTATCCTTAAAATAATCTCCCGTATTGGGGGTAAGCAGGGTGGGAATGGTCGGCGCGTCGTTAACGGAATGAACCGTGATTGTGATGGTCGCGGTATCACTCAGTTGTTGCTCATCCTCAATGGTATAGCTAAAGCTTTCCACGCCAAACCAGTTCTCGTGGGGAGTGTAGGCGACGGTCGTGCCGGAACCGGTTATTTCCACTGTGCCATGCTCCGCAGGGCCTGCCGAGATTACCGTCAGGGTATCGCCCTCCCGTCCGATATCGGGGTCGGAGTCGTTTGCAAGCACGCTGATGACGGCGTACCCGTCCTCATCAATCTCCCTTTCATCGTCGGCCGCGACAGGGGCATCGTTAACCGGGGTAACCGTCACTGTGATAAGCCCCGTCGATTTGTGACCATCCCTATCCTCAATGGTATACTTAAACTCCTCCACACCGTTCCAATGCTCGGCGGGCGTAAAGGTGACGGCCTTTTGGTCGCCGGATATTGTCACCGTGCCGTTATGAACATCGGCGGTGGAGATAATAAGCAGGTCCTCATCGTTGCCGGTGGTCAAATCAACATCCTTATCGTTAGCTACAGCGTCAATCACTACCGCGGTATCCTCCGGTGTGACCGCCTCGTCGGGCATTGCCGTGGGAGAGTTATTGATTGCGTTGACGGTAACGGTAACCCTGGCGGGATTGCTGACGGCTCCCGCTTTATCGACGGCCTGATAGGTAAAATCGGTGATGCCGTTCCAATTTTCATCCGGGGTAAACACAATATTGCCGTCCGGGTTTATGGCTACCGCTCCGTTGGTTACTCCGGCAAAGCTATCCGGCTTAACGCTTTTTGTTTCAGAAGCAGGATCATAGTCCGGGTCCTTATTGAGGTCTGCGTCTGTATCCACATCGGTGTCATTTGCCAGCGCATCAATCACCGCCGGGATGTCCTCATCCGTCTCTGCCGAGTCGTCATTTGCCACGGGTGCGTCATTTGCCGCACGAACGGTCACGGTCACATCGGCGCTGGATGATAAACCTCCCTGATCCACCATCGTGTAGGTAAAGGTTGTTATCCCGTTCCAATCCTCATTGGGGGTAAATTGCAGCTTATCTCCGGCAATGGTAACCGTGCCATTGGTTACCCCTGAGAAACCATCCGCCTTAATGTGCTTGGTTTCCGCTCCCGGGTTTGCGTTTAGGGACGCAACCGCGTCGGTATCCTCATCGTTATCCAGTACATCAATGGTAACCGGCACATCCTCGACGGTGGCGGCGGTATCGTCCTTCGCGTCGGGCTGGTCGTTTACCTGCGTCACCGTAACGGTAACTGTGGCGGGTAAGGACTCCGCGCCCGAGGGATCCATTGCGGTGTAGGTGAAGTGGGTCACGCCGTTCCAGTTCTCGTCGGGGGTAAACACCACCTTGCCCTGAGCGTTCAGCGCAACGCTGCCGTGGTTCGGCTTTGTCAGACTGTCGGGGTTGACGGCCAGCACCTGCGCGCCCAAATCGTAGCCGAATGATTGGTTCAGGGCAGAATCCTTATCAATATCCTTGTCGTTTGCCAGCACGTCAATGGCAACCTCCGTGTCCTCGGGGGTGGAGGCCGTATCATTTATCGCCTCCGGCGCGTCGTTCTCCGGCGTTACGGTAACGGTGACCTGCGCTGTTCGTTTTACTCCCGCAGGGTCTTGCATGGTGTAGGTAAACACCTCTACCCCGTTCCAGTTCTCGTCAGGGGTATACAGCACCTTGCCGTCCTCTATCTTGGCGGTGCCATGCTCAAGGCCCGCAAACGGCAGTGTCAGCGTCAAAATTTCATCCGCCGGCTTTGCGTCGGGGTGCAGGTTAAGGCTTGTATTCTTGTCTATATCCAGGTCGTTGCTAAGTACGTCAATGGATACCGGGGCATCCTCCGCGGTGGTTATGGTGTCCGCCGCCGGTATCGGCGGGTCGTTCACAGGGGTAACCGTTATCGTCACAGTCGCCGTGTCGGTGGCTCCCGCCCGGTCTCTTACGGTGTAAATCAGGGTCGCGTCGCCGTTAAAATCTGCCTGTGGTGTAAAGCGGATGGTTTTAGAGCCGCCTTCAATCGCCGCCGTACCGTGGGCTACCGCGCCGATGGATGCCACAAACAGCTCGTCGCCCAAGGCGCTGGAAAGCAAATCCTCATCGTCGTCGTTTGTGAGAACCGTCAGAACAACCGCCGTATCTTCGGCTGTCGTACCGAAGTCGTCTGCGGCAACCGGCGCGTCATTGACCGAGGATACCGCCACAGGGAAGGTCAGGGAATCGCTAAGCCCCCCCGCGTCCCGCACCCTGATGGTAATCGCCGCCGCGCCGTTCCATTTGCCGGAGCTGTACTCAATGGTTCTCTTGGTGTAATCCTCGGCATCCGGAACATGCAGGGTAATCGCGTCATTCTTTATAATACTCTGCTTACTGCTTTCGGCGGTCACGGTTAGGGTTTGTGCCTCGTCGTCTACATCGGTAACCGTAAAATGATAGGCCGGCGAGGTCATACCCTCGGAGATATCGGTCGCCGTAATCGGGCCGGTAATGACCGGCGCGTCGTTGACGGGAATGATGTGGATATCCACCTGAAAGGTAGCCTCATGCGCTTCGGAGCCCTCCACCGTATCCTTCATCGTATAGTGAAAAGAGAAGTCCTCGTTGCTGTTAAGTCTTGGGGTATACTTTATCTGGTAGCCGACTGTCTCGTTGCCCACGATTTCGGCGGTTCCGTGCCCAGGAGGAAGGTCAATGCTCAGAATGGTCAGCTGCTCGTCATCGGTGTCAAGGTCTACATCGTCGTTTTTGAGCACATCCAGCAGCGTGACCGTATCCTCAATAACATCGAACTCATCATCACCGCCGGTGGGCGCATCCGGCATGGGGTTTATCATAATCTTAAAGCTGGTTGTGGAGCTGCCGGCCTGTGAATCGGTGGCGGTCAGGGTAATGGTTACCTCTCCGTTCTGATCCTTCAAAGACGTAGCCTTTACCGTCCTTTCCGAGCCGCTGCCGCCTGCGGGGTTTGTGACGGTAATCAGATTATTTGCGATAACAGTGACTTTACTGCTTGCTCCGGTGACAGAAACATCGTCGTCATCGTCCTCCTCATCGGTAACGGTAAACGCAATCTCTCCCGTGCCATCTTCGGCATCCTCGTCAAAGCTTGTATCCGCTATAACAGAGATGACCGGCGCGTCGTTGACGGGGTTGACCTTAACCTGCACCGTCCCGTCGGTCTCAGAGTTCAGACCCAGCTGGTCTACTGTTTTGTAGGTAATTGTGACGGTCTGTGCCGTCTTGCTCGTCCAATCCTTGTTGGGGGTAAAGCGCAGGGTGTCATTTTTTCCGGCCTCGGCTATTACCTCAAGGGTTGCGCCTTCAATCGCGCCGGCTGTCACCTGTACGGTGCCCTCCACAAATTTTAAGATATCCCCTTCATACAAAAGATCCACATCGTCGTTATCGAGCGGCTTGAGGGCAATCGGGTGGTTCTCATCGGTAGCATAAACCGCCTGGGAGACCGGCACCGGTCGGTCATTGACCGGCTCAACCACAACACGAAAGGTGGTGGTTGCCGTGGCGTTATCGCCATCCTTTACCGTCAGGGTAATTACCGCCGTGCCGTTCTGGTCAGGCCTTGGGGTTACCTTAACGCCGCATTTGCCGTCCGCGTCCGGCCCCGTAACGGCAATGCCTCCCGTCACCAGCCCCGGCTGTGTAACACTGATGATTTGATATGAAACCGTCAGCGCGTTTTTGGCGGTTTCAATATCCGATACGGTAAACGTAAGCTCACCCGTATTGCCATCCTCCAAAATGGTTTGGTCTGCAATCGCAGTGATTGTGGGGATGTCGTTAATGGGCTTTACGTTTATTGAAACCGTAAAGCTTCCCGTTTCCCCCGCCTTATCCCGCATCTCGTAGGTAAAGCTATCGAGCCCGAAGTAGTTTTCATCGGGCAGGTAAACGAGGTTCTCCTCGCCCGCGCTCCAGGTAATGGTGCCGTGGGCGGGGTCGGAAACACTTAAGAAGGTAAGCTCCTCCAGGTTCGGAGCTGTATTGGTATATAAATCCACGTCGTCGTTGCCAAGCAGCCGGGCAATGCTGACGGTTAGCCCGGTATCCTCGTTCGTGGTCAGGTACTTGTCGTTTGACGGCCTGCCTGCGTCGCTGTCGTCGCCGCCCGCGGGCTTGTCGTTGACGGGGGTAACCGTAATGGTAACCTCCGCGGTGTCGGTCTTGTTCCCCGTATCACGAACGGTGTAGGTAAACTGCTCCGTGCCGTTCCAGTTCGCGTCAGGAGTATATTTTATGGTTTTGTCAGGCAGGATTTGAACCGTGCCGTGTTCAACTCCGGCAAACCCTCCCGCAACAACGCTCAGAACCTCCGTCACGCCGCCCTTGTTCAGGTCTGCGTCAAGGTCAATGTCCTTATCGTTATCCAGTACGCTGATGATAACCGCCGTATCCTCCGGGGTAGTTACCGCGTCGGGCAGGGCCTCCGGCGAATCGTTAACGGGTCTGACGGTGACGGGCACCGTTTTTTCCGCATACCCGCCCTCGGAATCCGTCACCTTAATCTTCAAGGAGTCCGGCCCGTTATAATCGGCAATGGGGGTATAGGTGTATACGCCGGAGCTTTCGTTAATTACAGCTGTTCCATGGGCGGGCTGCTCCGACACCGAGAAGGACAGCACACCCGGTTCTATGTCTGTGGCAGCGGCAGTCCGGGTAATGGCTGTATCCTCATCGGTAACAAGCGCGGCTGCCGAAAGAGTGGGGTTATCGTTGACCGCGATAACGCGAACCGTGAAAATTTCGATAGTGGTGTTTACCCCGTCAAAGGCGGTAACCTTGATGGTTCCCTCCCCGTTTGCGTTGAGCGCGGGGCTAATTTTTGCGGTCTTGCTCTGGCCGATGCCAGAAAGCAGGATGCCCGAGCTTGGCAGCAGAGAGGTGGTTTGCGAGGTCATGGTAACAAGCAGGCTGGTTGCCGCCGTTTCGGCGTCTGTGACCTGGAAGGGGAAGCTGTCGGGCGTATCCTCATACAGCACCCACACCCCTTCATGCTCCGTTTCCATATTCGTAATAACGGGCGGGTCGTCCACCGGCACAACCTTGATTGTTACCGTAGCGGAGGAATACTCCCCATTGCCGTCGGTAATCGTATAGGTAAAGGTATCGTTTGCTCCGCTAAAGTTAACGGGCGGGGTGTATAAAATGGTATTATCTCCATTTAGGACAGCGCTCCCGCCTTTCGCCGTGGGGCTTTGAACAGCCGTAATGGTCAGGGTATCCCCTTCCGCGTCGGTGTCGTTTGCAAATACATTGACGGTGAGGGGTTGATCCTCGTCGGTGCTGAAGGTATCATCCTTCGCGACAGGGGCGTCGTTAACCGGGTGAACTGTTACCTTGACATTGCCTGGAGTTCTGCCGTCGTTGGTGTCCGACACATGATAGGTAAAGGTATCCTCCCCATAAAAATCCTTGTCGGGCGTATAGGTGACGGTTTTTCCGTTACTGGTCACACGGCCGTGCGGCGGCTGTGAAACGGCAACCACATTTAGGGCGTTATTCGGGTCCTCTATATCGGAATCGTTATTTAGCACGCTAATGACGACGGGCTTCTCCTCATCGGTCTCTGCCACATCATCCACCGTTACAGGCAGGTCGTTTACCGAATACACGGTAATCGTAAAGAACTGGCTTACCGTATCGTTGCCATCGGTTACCGAAAGCTTTACGGTAATTGCGCCATAGCCGTTTTGTACGGGGTGCGCCGTAATGGTGGTATTGCCCGTGTTTGTAATCGCGCCCGCGCCAAACAGCACCGAAGCCGGGATATCGAGGCTTGTGGTCAGACTATCTCCGTCTACGTCGGAAACGGTATATTGGATGTCAAGGGTGCTGTCTTCGGCGGTAATGTACTCAGAGAGCAGGTTGTGAATTACTGGCGGGTCGTTGACGTTTTCTATGGTCACGGTAATCCTTCCGGTTACAACCGCCTTGCCGTCGTTAAGCGCATAGCTAAATTCATCCGTACCGTGGTAATTGGCTTTGGGTCGGTAGGTAATCGTGCCATCCGCGTTTACCTCTGCCGTACCGTTTGACGGCAGACTGCCCGATACCAGCTCTGCGGTAAGCGCATCCCCGTCCGGGTCACTGTTTGCGTTCATCACCGTAAAGTCGGTGGCCGTATCCTCACTGACGGTAAAATGCAGGTCAGGTACAATCGGCAGGTCGTTTACAGGGTCAACCGTCAGGAGAAAGGTGTCCTCAACGGGAACTAAGCCGTCGGAAACCTGTACGGTAATAGGCACAGCACCAAAGGCATCGGCAACCGGCTTTAAGCGCAGCTTTGCCGTATTCTCACCCGGCACACGGGTAATGGTCACACCATCCCCGAGCAAAATGCGCTGGGAAGGGTCGGAGGGGTAGGCGGTAAAGGTGAGGTTGTCGCCATCCACATCCTGAAAGCTGACAATCAGCTCCCCGGACTGGGTATCCTCGTCAATTCGCAGGTCGGCGGGTACCACGGTAAACTCCGGGGGGTCGTTTACCGGGAATATTGTAATGTTCACCTGAGCCGTGGCAGTATTCCCCTCGGCGTCGGTAATCGTGTAGCTGAAATGCTCCTTGCCGTTAGCGTTCGGAGAGGGGGTGTAGGTAAACCGTCCGTTTGCGGCGTCTATCGCGGTAACGGTACCCAGTGTAGGCGTGCCGATGGTCATTGCGGTAATCGCGACCCCTGGCTTTGGATGAATGGGCAGGGTAACCGAAAACGGCGCGCAATCCTCAAATACCTCCCGATACTCATTCTCCACCCACAGTGAGGAGGTGAAATAGGTGGCGAAATGTACCGTGCCTGTTCCGTACTTAACCTCTGCGTCGCCGGGAGAGAGCCTGTCGCGGATGCGGAAGGTAAAGGAATCCTCCCCACGCTCGCCGGGTGCTTCCTGGTTGCGGGTATAGGTGATCGTTCCGCTTTCATTAATGGTTACCGTGCCATAATGGGGCTGGGTAACAATCTCGTGGGTATACCGCGTGTCGTTTTCCACATCGTGGCTAGGTGCCAGCACATCGATGTCTGCGGAGGCGGATACCTCGTTTTGCAGAGTTTTATAAATGCCGTACACATAATACGGCGCGTCGTTTATGGGGTTAACCGTAATGTTCACGGTGCCCTGCGCGGTTTTTTCACCATCCGATACGATATAGCCAAAGGAGTCCGGCCCGTAGTAATTGCCAAAGGGCTCGTAGGTATATTTGCCGTCCGCGCCGGTAAGGATACCATGCTGCGGCATGGAATAAATGGAGATGATGCGCAGTAACGCCGGGTCAGAATCGATATCGGTCACATGGGCTAATACATCAATATTTTCTGCGCGCTCATCCTCCTCCATGATGATTGTAAAGTCCTCATCCGCTACTGGGGCATCGTTGATGGGAAAAACAGTTACACGGAAGCTTGCTTCAGCGGTTTTACCGGTGCTGTCGGTGGCGGTAAGGGTAACAATCGCGGTTCCCGAACGGTTGGCCGCGGGGGTCACTGTTACGGTGCGGCTTTCCTCGTTTAGTTCAACCAGCAGGCTTGCGGGGTCGTTGGGTATTAACGCGTCGTTATCCGACTGGGCGGTTACCGTCACGGTGTCCCCCGCGTCGGGGTCGATTACGGTAAACTCAATCGGTCCGGTGCTGGTATCCTCATCAATGGACTGATTGGGCGGCACCTTGGTAAACACCGGCGAGAACTTCGCGCCGCCGATAGAAACATTCACCGTCGCCTCGGCGGTGTCTATGCCGTCGGTGATGGTGTAGGTAAAGCTGTCGGTGGCGGGTCCCATGACAGAAGCGCGGTAGAGCAGCGTGTTGCCGGTTCTCGTTACCGTACCCATGCCGGGCGTCCCGATAGCCGTAATAGAAAGGGTGTCGCCGTCCACGTCATAGTCATTATCGAGCGGTTTAAACTCGGCCACACCGTCGCCGCCGGTATATACATAATCGTCGTTCGCAATGGGGGCATCCTGAGCGGGATCGATTACCAGTAAAAACTCGGCGATGGCATACTGCTGCCCGTCACTGACCGTCACGGATATCGTCACGCTGCCGTTGGCGTCCTTGTTGGGGGTGACGGATAGGGTGTATTTCCCCTCCGCGCCTGGTACAATCACAATGCCGTCCGCCGCCACCTTTTCCGGGTCTGCGCTGCCCGCCGTCACAATCAGGCCGCCGACGGGGGTTTCCAGGTCGGAAATCGTAAACTTTACGCCGGCGAGGGCTTGATCCTCGTTTGTGCGATAGCTGTTGGTCACATCCAGCTCAATCTTGGGCGGGTCGTTTACATCGCTTGCGTCCAGCGTCACGGTAGCGGTAGCAAAAAGACCGTTTCCGTCAGAAATTTCATAGGTAAAGGTGGTGTTCACGGCATCGTTGTCGGGCGGGTCAAACCGGTAAACGGTTTCGCTGATCTTAACCAGCGTACCCACCGAGGGTTGCGTTACAACCCGGACAAACTGCAGGGTGTCGCCGTCAATATCGCTGTCATTGGCAAGCAGGGTTGCCACGTTAATGAGTAAGGGTACATCCTCGGTATAGGAAAGCACATCATCCTTCGCAACCGGCTGGTCATTGACCGGCGTGATGTGAATGGTGATCTCCTTTTCAATCACTATCAGGCCGTCGCCCAGCTTAAGCATAATCTTCGCATCCCCGTTCGCGTTGGGGGCGGGGGTAAAATGCAGGGTAATGGCGCCGTCCTCCTCACCCACGCCATCGACAGAAATCGATGAGGGTGCAAAACGCGGCGACGTGCTGGCGGCCTGCAGCATCAGAGAATCCGTGGCGGTTTCCACGTCATTGATGGTAAAGGTAATTGTTTGCGCGCCGCAATCCTCCAAAACCGTATATGCATCAAGCAGCCCGTCGTACTCTGGCGGGTCGTTAAACGCCGCTACGGTGACCTTGACCGTTGCCGTTGCGGTCAGCCCCGCTTTATCGCTAACCGTATACTCAAAGCTGTCTACACCGGACCAGTTATGAGCCGGCGTATACTTAATTTTTTGCTTGCCGCCATCCTCCACCACCTCCGCCGAGCCGTTGGCTGGCTGTGAGGGTATGGTGATGCTAAGGGCTTCTTCCGCGTCCACACCGATATCCGGGTCGCTGTCGTTAGCAAGCACATCGATAATCCGATAAACATCCTCCGTCGTGTTCGCGGCGTCATCCACCGCAACCGGCGGGTCGTTGAGGTTAGAAACCGTTATGGTCAC
Organism: Bacillota bacterium; assembly: GCA_023433405.1. Lineage (GTDB taxonomy): Bacteria > Bacillota > Clostridia > Oscillospirales > Ruminococcaceae > Acetanaerobacterium. The sequence goes on from JAEZCT010000039.1 coordinate 55,076, forward strand.
GACGGCAGGCGCGCTTGCGCCGGTGCCGTCTGTGGCACGGTAGGTAAAGCCATCCGTCCCCGAAAAACGTGCGGCGGGAGTGTAAACAAGGGTATTTCCGCTTTTTGTCACCGTGCCGTGGCTAGGCTGGGTATAGTCCTTAATCGACAGGGCATTGCCCTCTTCGTCGGTGTCGTTGAGAAGTACCTGAATGGCTATGGGGGTATCCTGCTCCGTTTCAGCCGAATCGTCAAAGGCCACAGGCGGGTCGTTCACCGCGTCTACCGTGACCGTAAAGGCGCTTACCGTACTGCGCTCCGGGTCGGAGACCGTTACGGTAACTGTGGCGGAGCCATGCTTGTTTAATTCCGGGGCAAGCACCAGGCTGACCACACCGTCGTGATTGGTTACAGCCGGGTCTGGCAGCAGTGCGTGATTTGAGGAAACGGCGGTAACGGTCAGATCGTCCGCATCGGTTTCCGAGTCGGCGACCGTGAAGCTTACGGTATGGGTGGTATCCTCCTCCATCGTCACATCCTCAAGCGCGCTGATTATCGGCGCGGCGTTGATTGTGATGGTCTTCAGTGCAGCGTTGCCCGCCTTGTCGCTGACGACAACGGTATAGGGCGCGCCTGTGTTGATTTGAAAGGACGCCCCGGAAAGCTCCGTGCCGTTCGCTAAAACGTAGGCGATATCCCGAATACCGGAAGCCCACCAAACCTTATAAAGCCCCGAGCCGGAATCGCTTCGGGTAACTGTGGCGGTCGCCTTTACGCCGTTATCCTCCGAAATCGCGACGGATAGCTCCGGCGGAGTGGTGTCAAGCCTCGCGGTTTTGCCGACTATGGGGGATACATTGCCCGCCTCGTCCACAACCCGCGCCTCTATGACGGTTTCGCCCTCACCTTCTATCCTGCCCTGTTCGGAATAGGTCTGCCAGCTGCCTCCGTTAACGCGGTACTCCGTCCGCTCGGGGCTTTGCCCCTCCGGCTCTTCGGCCGCTGCTACGGTGTAATCAACCGGCAGGTTTGTCCACCCCTCCGCACTGAGCGAAAGGACGGGCGCCGCGGGGGAGCTTTTATCTATGCCTGTGATGGATACCGTCACAGGCTCGGATCTTTTCCCAGAATAATCCTCTGCGTAAAATGAGCGCTCGCCATTTTCCGCGGCGGTATACTCAAAGGTGTGGGCAGGAGAGCCCGATACTCTTTCGCCGGTATCGGCGTCATAGATCCCTTCTATGCCGCTGGTGCCGTCGTGTGCTTTTACCCTGACCGAAACCGGGGCGTTCGTCCACCCGTTCGCGTAGCTTGCGCCGATGACAGGCTCGTCTTGGTCGGGAATAAACAGGGCGGGCGCGGTAAAAATAACGGGCTCGTCGGAGGCACTGCCCTCCACGCATACAGTAATAAACCGTGTTCCCGCGGGTATGGGCGCGGAGACAACAATCGCTTTTGAGTTGCCCGTGTCGCCCGGTTCCCGCTGCCGCTGTGCCGAGGGGTCGTCGGGTACGCTATCTTCCTCGCTAAAGTAAAGCAGCGCCTTCGCTTCATCGTTGTCTGAGTCTATCCTCGCGTTAACGGAAAAGCGCACGGTAAGCCCGCCAAGGTCGATGGACGCGGCGATTGCCGACACATCCACTGTGTTAATCGCGCTGCCTTCCTTGCCGGCGGCCACGGTAACCACGGTATCTACCGCCACCCCGGCTGTCGCCACCCATCCGTCAAAGCCGGAAAGGTAGTCGTCATCCAACCAAAAAACTGTGGCTTCCTCCGCGAGCAACAGTAGCGGGGAAGCTTGCGGAGCCAGCAGGCAAAAGCTAAGCAGGACCGCAACGAGACCTCGATACAGTTTTTGCGACAGCAAACGGCGCGTTGTCATAATTTTTTCCCCTTAACGTGTAATAGCTCATAGCAGATTTGGCAGTATAAAGCAGCGTAATTGCATAAGACCGATAAAAGAAAGCGGGGAGAATGCCAGAACGCAGTATTAATTACATTATATTACCTTACTCTAACAGGATTCTAACAAAATACACGGGGTTTCGAGGCATAGTAACGATATTCTCTTTTATTTTGTTGACACCAATTATCAGCAAATGTCGTTTTTTGTACATTGATATAGGATATTATACCGTTTTTATTGGAAAAAAACAATCTTTTTGATTTTGCTTTTTACTATTTTATGAATCGAATAATTAACGTCGGAAGATTATCTCAAAAGCTGTCAATATACACTAATCGCTGTCTCGTTATAATACTATTCTCCGATAAAAGTGTTGATAAAAATCCGCGTCAAAATCCATAAATTAAAGATTTTGACGCGGATTTTTATACACTTCTTAATCGGATAATAGTATAAACAGCTTTGCGCTTTACATAATTAATACCCGTTTTAAAGAAAAGCAAGAATGAGTCAAAAAAAGAAAAAACAAGCTGCCCCGCGCGATGCGCAGAGCAGCTTGTAATAATTAAAACTTACTTTTTAATTTCTATTCGCCTTGCTCGGTGGGTTGCGTCGGCGCGGGGTCGGCTTCGGGAGACAGAGTCTCCTCCGACGCGGGCTTGCGGCCCTTGTTCTCCGCCTCGGCTGCCTTCTTCATGAGCTCTTCGGAAAAGCGAATCTCCTCGGCATGATTGATGTTCCACTTTGCAATCTCTGCGTCCACATCCAGCTCGCCGCGCATAAAGCGGGCAAAATCTACGCCGTCAATCTTTTCGCAGGCAAGCAGGTAGCGGGCAAGCTCGTGGAGCTCGCTCATGTGCTCGGTGAGAATTGCTCTTGCTCTATCGTAGGACTCATCAATAATCTTCCGCATCTCACCGTCAATCTCAGAGGCGACCGACTCGGAGAAATCCCGGGTCTGATTAAAGTCACGGCCGAGGAAAATCTCCTCCTGAGGCTGACCGTACACGACAGAGCCAAGCTTTTCGCTAAAGCCATAGCGGGTAATCATCGCCTTTGCAATCTTGGTTACGCGCTCAAGATCGTTGGAAGCGCCGGTGGAAATATCGTCAAGCACCAGCTTTTCCGCCACACGTCCGCCCAACAGCACGATAATCTGTTCGAGCATATCGTTTTTAAGCACATAGTTCTTATCCTCGGTGGGCAGGTTCATGGTGTAGCCGCCTGCCATGCCGCGGGGTATAATCGAAACCTGATGCACGGGGTCCTGGGTGGGGCAGAAGTAGCTGATGATGGCATGTCCCGCCTCATGATACGCTGTAATCTTTTTGGATTTTTCGCTGATAACCCTTGAGCGCTTCTCGGGACCGACCACCACCTTGATGGTTGCCTCCTCAATCTCGAGCATGGTAATGGCGCGCTTGCCTCTGCGCGCGGCAAGCAGTGCCGCCTCGTTGCAAAGGTTCTCAAGGTCTGCGCCCGTAAAGCCCGCCGTTGTCTTGGCAATAACCGAGAGGTTTACGTCCGGCGCAAGGGGCTTGTTGCTGGTGTGCACCTTTAAAATATCTTCTCTGCCGCGCACATCGGGGGTGTTTACAATAATGCGGCGGTCAAAACGTCCCGGGCGCAAAAGCGCGGGGTCGAGGATATCGTACCGGTTGGTGGCGGCAATGACGATAACGCCGGAGTTCGAGCCGAAGCCGTCCATCTCCACAAGCAGCTGGTTTAAGGTCTGCTCGCGCTCGTCGTGCCCGCCGCCGAGGCCCGCGCCGCGATGGCGGCCCACCGCGTCAATCTCATCGATAAACACGATGCTGGGTGCGTCCTTTTTGGCCTGCTCAAACAGGTCACGAACGCGGGAGGCGCCTACACCCACGAACATCTCCACAAAATCCGAACCGGAGATGGAGAAGAAGGGCACGCCCGCCTCGCCGGCAACCGCCCGGGCAATAAGGGTTTTACCTGTTCCGGGAGGACCCATCAGCAGCACACCCTTGGGGATGCGCGCACCGATGTCGTTGTATTTTTGCGGACTCTTTAAGAACTCAACAATCTCTTTGAGCTCCTCTTTTTCCTCATCCGCGCCCGCCACATCGTTAAATGTGGTTTTTTTGCTGTCAGACTGATGCTTCACCTTGGCCTTGGCAAAGGCGTTCATCTTACCGCCGCCTGCGGCTCCACGCATCATGTACACCCAGAAGGCGACCATAACGAGAATAAGCAGGATGGATGGTAAAATGGAAACCCAGCCGGGAATCTCATCAATTTTCTTATAATCATTCTTAATCGGGGCATCGGGGTTTGCGATGTTGTAGTCACGGACAAAATCCATCGTATCCTCTAAAAACAGGTTCACGTTGGGGACGGTATAATAGATGGTATCCTTTTTGTCCTTCACCTTAAGTTCCAGCGCACCGGAGCCAAGGTCAAGCCGATACTCATCCACCTGATTTTTAAAGAAATACTGGGTGATCTCATAATATTTTGTCTCCGCCTTCGGCGCCTGCAATGTCATAAAGAAATAGACAAGAGACAATAACAGCATGAGTATCAGCACATATCCGGCAATTTGCCTGAACTTTTTGTTGTTACCCAAATTCACCACTCCTTGTTGCAACCGCCGTAAACCGTCTGAACCTTTGGCGCGTAACCTTCTGCGCCGCGCCTCATCCTAAGCGTCTCGCCCTGCGGACTGCTCGCTGTAGCTCTGGCAGCTATGCATTATTATTTTGCTGTAATTTTTCCGGTTTATCTATGCGGGTTTTACGGTATTAAATAGTATAAACCTCAGGTTTTAAAACGCCCACATAGGGCAAATTACGGTATTTTTCATTAAAATCAAGACCGTAACCCACTACGAACTCATCGGGAACCTCAAAGCCCTTGTAATGGGCCTTAACATCCGCCTTGCGGCGCTCCGGCTTATCCAGCAGTGTACATATTCGGATGCTTTGGGGACCGCGCCCCTCCAGCAACTCGGTAATATAGGCAAGGGTCAGACCGCTGTCGAGAATATCCTCAACAATCAGCAGGTCGTAGCCGGCAATGGGCATGTCCAAATCCTTAATAATCCTGACAACGCCGGTTGTGCGCGTACCCGCGCCATAGCTGGTTACGGACATAAAATCCACCCTTGCGTGGATATCAATGGCGCGCATTAAATCGGCCATAAACACCACAGAACCCTTCAGCACACTTACGAGCAAAAGGTTTTTATCCCTATAGTCTTCGCTTATTTGCCTGCCCAGCTCCTGTACCTTTGAATGAATCTGCTCTTCGGTAATCAGAACCTTTAGTATATCGTCCTTCACGGTGATAGCTGCCTTTCCGGCGGTGCTCCTGCTTTTTATGCAACGCCATTTTTTAAGATGAATTTTATCAATAATCAAAGACGCGTCGGTTCATCGGATACCGTCATTCTTGTTGGATTTGAATGAGGAGAGCCCGTTTTGTGCTCTCGGTAACCTGTGTGCGTTCGGCACAGCCAAAACCCTCCACCCAAAGCGTACCCGCTTCATCCGCAAGTACTGTTATCCTCGCGCGAGCCTCCGGCTGTATTCCCGCCTCATTCATCAGTTTTTTTAACGACTTTGTGCATCCGCGGCCGGAAAGGCGGATGCTGTCTCCCTCTTTGCGGGGACGGAACAAGGCTGTTCCTATTATAGTATCATAATCCAAGGCATTTTTTAATAGCTTTGGGTGAACTTTTTTTAAACTTTTAACACCCTCTTTGTTCAAAAAAGAAACGTTAACCCGTTTCTTTTCAAACAAATCAAACTCCCCCTGCCGCAGGGACTGCGCGTAATCGGGCGTGGCCGCCGGACGCTCTTCCCCTATGGTCAAAATTCCGCCGGTAACGCGCGCCCGTGTTACCCCGCTGAGTGTCACCGCACCCTCGCCCGACGCAAGCGCCTTGCCAATCAGCACGATGCGCTCGCTGTCCGGTTCCAAGCCGTTTTGGGTCAGCAGCTCCCGCAGCGCGCGGTTTTTTATGGCGGGGGCCTGCGCCTGTAACGCCTGCGCATCCCAGCCCTTACCCCTTACGCTGCTTGCAAGGGCCTTCGCCGCCTGCTCACAAAGATACTGCTCGTCCTCGCGAAAGGAGCGCTGGGCGCGCAAAAGCGCGTCCTCGCTGCCCGGATGGACGCGAAGCAAGGCCGGAACAACCTCCAGACGAATGCGGTTGCGGGTATATTCTGCCGAAAGGTTTGTACTGTCGGTAATATATGCGATGTGGTTTTGCGCGCAGTATGTCTCCACCTCGCCCCGGGTTGCCTCAATCAGCGGGCGGATAATCCTGCCGCGAACGGGGGGGATGCCGCACAAGCCCTTTAGTCCCGTTCCCCTTGCCAGATGAAACAGCATGGTTTCTATGCTGTCGGAGAGGGTGTGCGCCGTGGCAATCTTAAGCCCGCGCTCATCGGCAATGCGGCTAAAGGTCTCATAGCGCACCCCTCGTCCGCATTCCTCCAGCGACAACCGCCGCTCCCGCGCAAGGCTCGGCACATCGAAGGTATGCACCAGGCATTCCACGCCCAGCCGGGCGCAAAACTCCTCCACCGCGCGCTGGTCGCGCAGCGCCTCGCCACCGCGTATCCCATGGTTGACATGGCACACCGCAAGCCGCAGGCGGTACTCCCCGCCAAGGGCGTGCAATAGGTGCAAAAGCGCCATGGAGTCCGCGCCGCCCGACACACAGACCAGTACCCCGTCGCCCTGCTCCAGCATTCGGCAGCGGTTTATGACCTCCCTAGCCTTTTCCATCATCTCTATAGTTCTCCAGCGTGCTGAATTGGGTGAACTTGCCGTCCCAGTGCAGCTTGACCGATTCGGTTTCGCCGTGACGGTTTTTTGCCACGATACATTCGGCGATATTGCGATCGGCATCGTTATCGTTATCGGTATAATACGCCTCGCGGTATAAAAACAGCACGATGTCCGCATCCTGCTCGATGGAGCCGGAGTCACGCAAATCGGACAGCACCGGGCGGTGATCGGAGCGCGAATCGGGCCCGCGGGAAAGCTGCGAACACACAAGGATAGGAACATCCAGCTCCTTTGCCATAATCTTAAGCGTACGCGTCAGCTCCGAGACCTCCTGCACACGGTTGTCGTTGCGCCGCCCGGTGGTCATAAGCTGTAAGTAATCGATCACCACAAGACCCAAATCCTTGACACGCCTTAAGCGCGCCTTCATCTCGGGAACGGTAATGCCCGAGGTATCGTCTATTAAAATCGGATGGGTTGCGAGCACCTGGGATGCGCGTGCCAATGACTGCCACTGGGGTCCCGTCATGTTGCCGGTGCGAAACTCGCCGCTGGGGATGCGAGCCGCCGCACTCATAAGACGGGTGGTAAGCTGCTCTGCGGACATTTCGAGCGAAAAGATGACAACCCGTTTGCCGGAGGTCGCCGCTACGTTTTGCATGATGTTTAGCGCAAAGCTCGTTTTACCCATGCCGGGGCGCCCCGCCAGCAGAATCAGGTCGGATTTGTTTAAACCGTAAATTACGCTATCCAGCGCCGAAAAGCCGGAGCGAAGACCAAGGTACTTTGAGCGGTCCTCTCCCGCAATCTTTTGCAGGCGGTCGTATGCCTCTATAATGGCATCCTCAATGCGAATAAGCCCGCGAGAGGCTCGCCCCTGCCGGATATCGTAGATGCGCTGCTCTGCGGCGTCCAACAGCTGCTTTGCCTCATAGGCGCCTTCGTTTGCCTCGCTAACAATCTCATTAGCCGCCTCAATAAGCTGGCGGACGTAGTATTTCTCCTGCACAATGGCGGCATACGCCTCGATGTTGGCCGTCGTTGGGACGATTTGAGCCAGCTGCGCAAGGTATAGCTTCGCGTCCTCAGGGGTTTCAAAGATGCGGTCATTGACGGCTTCCTCCAGCAGGGTTATAAAGTCGATGGATTTGCCCGCCGCGAACATCCGCACCATGCAGGCAAACAGCTCCTGATGCTGCGGGCGGTAAAAGCACTCCGCCTTAATATAGTCAAGCACCGTCATCAGGCAGGTCTGGTCGATAATTACCGCACCCAGTACCGATTGCTCCGCCTCTACGTTAAACGGCGCGCGCTCTCCATATACCGCCTCGCTGTTGCCGTAGCCGTTCACCGTTATTCGCCCCTTCTTTGGATCGTCGTGACACGATATGAATTATGCCTCGCCTACTACTACAAATACCTTAGCCGATATTCCAGCGTAAAGCTTAAGCTCCGCCGTATAGGTGCCAAACGCCTTAATCTCGCTTTCCAGCGACACCTTTCGCTTATCCACCTCAATGTTAAACGCCTTGGATATGGTCTCGGCCACCTCCTTGGAGGTTACCGAGCCAAACAGTCTGCCCTCGGTGCCGCCTTTGGCAAGCAGCTTGACGCTTTTGCCGTCTATGCGCGCCTTCGCATCCTCAGCCGCCTTTTTTTCAAGCGCAATATGGTGTTCCTTTGCCGCCTCTTTGAGCTTGATATCGTTGATTACCTGAGCGTTTGCCTCTACCGCAAGCCCCTTGGGCAAAAGAAAATTGCGGGCGTATCCGTCGGATACATTGACGATCTCGCCTTTTTTCCCGCTTCCTTTAACGTCCCCTTTGAGTACAACCTTCATAATCCATCCTGTCCTTTCCTGTAGTAATGCAAGAATCAGCCCGGCATTTACGCAATAGGCTTTATGCTAATATTGGCAGATACCGGTTATAACGCCGTCTGCCCCTGCTGGGACTGCTCGTAGTATTCGTCAATCTTTTTCATTAAAAGCTCGGCCGTTTCGTCCAGCTTCTGCTTTTCTATAAAGGTACCCGCCATTGTCAGGTGTCCGCCGCCGCCCATCTTCTCCATAATAATCTGAACATTGAGGGCTCCCAGAGATCGTGCGGAGATATTAACCCCCTCGGGTGTGGAAAACAGCACAAAGGAGGCGTCTACCCCGTTGATATTTAAAAGCTCGTCGGCTGCCTGCGGCGCCGCTATACGCATCTCCTCGGCGGTTTCACCGCTTTTTGCAATGGCGCAGCCCCGGTAGATCTTTGCGGAGCCCACGATTTTGGTTTTAAGCTGGTACGACTCCATGCTGTTTGCGAACATGCGCTTAACCTCTACGGTATCCGCGCCCAGCTTTCGCAGGTATGCCGCCGCCTCGAAGGTGCGCACACCGGTTTTTAGCACAAAGTTCTTGGTGTCGAGCATTATGCCCGCCAAAAGCGCCTCGGACTCCAGCTTGCCAAGCCGCACATTTTCACCCAGATACTGCACAAGCTCGGTGACCATCTCGCAGGCGGAGGAGGCATAGGGCTCATGAAAGAAGATGACAGCGTTATCAATATGCCCCACCATCTTGCGGTGGTGGTCGATAACCGCCACGGTTTTACACGCCTTATAAATCTCAATGGACTCAAGCATAGCGGGCAGATGGGTATCGACGATGATTACCAGCGTTTTTTTGCCAACAAGGGAAAGAGCCTCGTCGGGTGATACAAACGCATCCTCAAAGCCGTTTGCGCGCATCAGCTCTATAAAGTCCTGCACCAGGTTTTTATCCCGGTCTATGGCAATTACGCTGGGCTTGCCCAAAAGACGGATGGCGCGCAAAAGGCCCACCGATGCGCCGAAGCTGTCTAGGTCGCCAAAGCGGTGACCCATTACAATGCAGTTGTCGCTGGTTTCAATAAGCTCGGCAAGGGCCGCCGCCATAATGCGGGTTTTGACCTTGGTGCGCTTCTCCACGCCCTTGGACAGGCCGCCGAAAAACTCATAGCCGCCCGGGGTTTTTACCGCCGCCTGGTCGCCGCCCCGTCCCAGCGCCATATCCATAGCCTGGCGGGCAAACTGCTCGGACTCCCGAAGGGTCGCGCCGCCGCGCCCCACGCCGATGGACAGGGTGGCCGAAAGCCGCCCGCCCAGCGTGATCTGCCGTATCTGGTCAAGGACGTCAAACCGCCGCTCTATCATGGCGCGCAGGTACCGCTCCTCAATTACCGCCGTAAACTTATCCCGCCCGGAGCGGATGAGCACACTCTCGGTGGGAGCGAGAAAGCGTTCGATAGCGTGGTCGATCTCCCCCGTAAGCTGCACCTTTTCGCTTTCCTTGGCGTTTTGAGTCAGCTCCTCGTAGTTGTCAAGAGTTATAAGCATCACCGACTGGCGCGACTCATAGTATTCCTGCGCCAGCGCCTTTAGCTCGGTATTCTCCGCCCACTGCATGGCAATGAGCGTACCGTTCTTATCCTCAACGCGAAGGGCATAGGCCGTAAAGCAATGGGAGCCATAGGAGATGTTTACACCCTTCGGGCTGCATGCCGCGTCAATATCAACCTGAGGGAACACCTTTTCAAACTCCGCGCCCAGCTGGTTGCCCTCCAGCACAAGGGAGGAGAACAGCTCGTTGTACCAAATGATTTCGCCCTTCTCCCGCAGCACAATCATGGGCAGCGGCATGGATGAGGCGGACTGACCGTGAGTCATGTTTAACCGGTCTAGAACCTTATCCACCACATGGTAGATATCGCTCTGTATGCGCTTGTAACGGTAGAGGGCGTATGCCCCCACCAACAGGGTCAGCGCCGCCTCGGCGTAAAACAGGCTGTACTGCCCAATGAGCAGTGTCATAAAGGTCATTAGCGCACAGAGAGTCAGTGCAATGACGATAATGGGTTTAAAGAACCATATCCTTTTTTTCGGTTTGATGTCGCTCACACCCTTTCCCTTGCCTGGTCGGCGCAGAGTTTTGGTTATGCATCCCTGCCTGCTAAAGAAAAAACAGGCAGTAAGCGGTTATTGTTTAACCTTTATTATACTAACTTTTTTGGTGAAACGCCAGAGGTTTATGGCTTTTAATTATAAATGTAAAAATTTATAACCCTGCCGCTGTTCCGCGGGCAAAACCAAGCCGCCGACGCGGGGTTTCCGCGCGGCGGTCTGGCAGGAAAACGAATGCTTTTTTCCTGTAAAACTATCTATGGCTATCTAAAAATTACACTTCCATGATGATGGGTAAAATCATGGGGCTGCGCTTGGTGGCGCGGTAGACATAATCGCTGAGGGCATCCTTGATCTTTGTTTTAATCTGTCCCCATTCGCGGATGTCCTTTTCGCCGCACTGGGTCAGCACATTTTTCACAAGGCTCTTGGATTCATCCATGAGCACCTCCGATTCCCGCACATACACAAAGCCGCGGGAGACGATGTCGGGTCCGGATACCACCTTGCCGCCCTGACGCTCCATCGCTAGCACAACTATAATGAGCCCGTCCTCGGCGAGATGCTTGCGGTCACGCAGGACAATGCTGCCCACGTCGCCCACACCCAGACCATCCACCAGCACCCGTCCGGCGGGTACGGTTCCGGTAATCTTCATCTCTACGGCGTCGGTCTCCACCACCTTGCCGATATCGCCGATAATTACATTCTCGGGGGGAATGCCCATGCCAAGGGCAATGCCCGCGTGTTTTTTCAGGTGCTTATATTCTCCGTGCACCGGCATAAAGAAGCGGGGTCTTGTAAGCCCCAGCATCAGCCTCAGCTCATCCTGACAGGCGTGACCCGAAACATGCGCCTCGTACATTTTCTCGTAGATAACCTCGGCGCCAAGGCGCATGAGGTCGTTGACCACCCGTCCCACCATCTTCTCGTTGCCCGGAATCGGGGTGGCGGAGATGATGATAAAGTCGTTCGCGTTAATGGACACATTCCGGTGGTCGTTTGTCGCCATGCGGGAAAGCGCAGCCATCGGCTCGCCTTGGCTGCCGGTGGTTACAATAACAACCTTATCATCGGGATAGCGGTTAATGACCTCGATGTCGATGAGGACCCCTTCGGGGATGTTTAGGTAGCCAAGCTCCATGGCCTTTGTCGTAACATTAACCATGCTGCGTCCCAGTATCGCCACCTTGCGCCCGCCCCTCACCGCCATATCCACCATTTGCTGAATGCGGTGGATGTTGGAGGAAAACGACGCGATAATCACGCGCCGGCTGCCCGCCTTTGCAAACAGCATCTCGAAGGACTCGCCCACCTTCTTTTCGCTCATGGCGCTCCCGGGGCGCTCGGCGTTGGTGGAATCGGACAGCAGGGCAAGCACACCCTTGCTGCCCAGCTCCCCAAAGCGCGCAAGGTCGATGATTTCACCCTCTATCGGGGTATAATCCACCTTAAAATCGCCGGTTTGGATGATAACACCCGCAGGGGTATGGATGGCAAAGCCCACCGCGTCGGGGATGGAGTGGTTGACGCGGATAAATTCCACCGCCATGCACCCAAGCTTTACGGTCTGGCGGGGCTTGACCACATTAAGGGTTCGCTTGCCCAGCAGGTTATGCTCCTTGAGCTTGCCCTCCACCAAACCCATGGTCAGGCTGGTGCCGTAGATTGGTACATTAAAGCGCTTTAAAAAGTAAGGCAGACCGCCGATGTGATCCTCATGCCCGTGGGTGATGACCACGCCGCGCAGCTTGTCGATATTCTTCTCGATATAGGTGAAGTCCGGAATGACGATGTCTACGCCCAGCATCTCCTCATCGGGGAACGCGAGCCCGCAGTCCACGATGAACATGTCGTTGCCGCACTCGTATACGGTCATGTTTTTTCCAATTTCGTTGAGTCCGCCGAGCGGGATAATCTTAACCGGTGTTTTGCGGGTTATCCGCTGCTGTTTCTTCTCGTGCTTTTCGTGCTTTTCGTTATTTTGGTTGTTTTGGTTGTTTTGGTTGTTCTGGCTGTTCTGGTTTCTCTGGTTCTGGTTTTTTTGGCCGTTGGCCTGCTGGTTTGGCGGCTTTGGCGGCCGATTGTTTTGCTGAGGCTGTTCGCGCTTTACATCCTTCGCGGAAGCCGCCGCGGTGCTTGCGGAAGCTGCCGCGCCTGCCGCGTTTACGGCATTGGCAGAGCCCGCACCGTTTGCGGCGCTTGTATTGCTGCGGCGTTTGCGGCGTGGGCGGGATGTTTTGGGCTTTGGTGCGCCCTCCTCTGCCACCGGCTGGGTTGTGTTTTTTTGCCCCTGCTGCACGTCGGAGTCCACACCCGGGTTCTGGATGTCGGCAGGCTTTTTGCGTCCGAATATTTTATTGTTTTCCTGACTCAAAGCTTAATAAACCTCCAATAAGTTTTTTAGTAAAAGAGAATAATGTTTAAAGTAAAATGTGCAAAGCCGGTATTTCTTTGCAAAAGGCAAAGGCCTTTGAACGAAATTGGCTTAATGATATGTAGCCCTTGGGCGCTCTCTCATGTATCGATTGAAAAAGTATGCGGATGTTTGAGTTTTTGACGAATCGCCGCGCGATGGAGCGTAAAAATCGTATTATCCCCCGCTTCCCTCCAACACGCAAAAGCAATCCAATGCGGGGGTATGTCCTGTCCCTATGCTGCACAAGAAAAATCAGACGGGCGCTCCTCACCCAAAGCGTTTTGCAGGCTCAGGAAGCGACAGCAGCCGGAAGGCGCAGCGCCTGTCAAGGGCGCATCGCGCAATAACGGTCATCCTGCTTTAGGGAGGCAGCCGATGAGCGGGCGGACAGGTATCCGTATTCAATTGCAGGTTTCAGGGGAACGCACACCAAACACCGTGTTTCAAGGCCGCTGCCGTTTGAAAAAGGATAAGCATACTTGACAAACGGCGGTCACGAAGATAAGCCCGGCATAGTTCTCAGCCCGAAAACAACATGCCTGCCGTGAACCGTCACAAGCAGCTACCGCCTTTGCAAAGCGCGGCTTGAACACGCAAAAGCCCCCGAACAAGGGGTTTTTGCATCAATCAGCTTTTGTATGATTCCTCAAGGGCTGCCCAAGCTAAAATAAGCCCCGCCCTTCTCCGCCGCATCCGACACCGGTTAATGATCCCGATATCTTTTACATGGCGCGGAGCAATACAATCGACCATAGGCTGGTTCGGCAGGAAAAACGCGGGCAGGCTCCAAAAGGGGTTATTTACCGGTCATAGCCCCTTTAAGATAAAGAGCCGCTCGGTGCCGCTGCATAAACGGCACAGTGACAAATGCCGACCGCCGTCCTGGTCACACGAACAAATACGTTAGAATAAATTTTAACCGCAAACTTTCGGCATGTCAAGGTAAATATTTCATGCCTCTTCGCCCAATTTTGCGCCTGGTGCTATTCTCATATTAAAATTACGCGGTTTGCACTAGAAAAACCGCTAGAAGTACTCCGGCATTTGCGTCACCGCTCCCCGTCCCCTTTTTCCAGCTTTTTTAGGCGGGCTTCCAGCTCGCCGCACAGCTCCCGCGCAATCTCAAAATTAAGGGCCTCGGCACTGACGCGAAGCCCGCCGCCGCGTTTTAGCGGGCGCACCAGCACGGTGCCGTTCGGGTATGGCAGTACAACCCCCTCGCCAATCTCACCCCGCTCAGGCGCGCCCAGCCGGCGCATAATCTCGCAGGGGTTTTGCGTGAGCGCAACAACCCGCGACGCACCCGAAAAGGCGGGCAGCGCGTCGCTTAATTCATACACGGTCTTACCCTCCTTTGTGAGAATGGCAAGCAGCATTACCGCCCGGGCAAGCCCGTCGCGCACCCATGGCTGACCCTTTGCAAGCAGCCTTGCCCTTCGGTCGCTTGTGTCTGCGGGGCAGGAGAGGTAGCGCAGTACCGAGCGCCCATGGTTCTCGGCAAGCAGGTCAAGGGCGCGGGGCGCGTCAAAACGTACCGCAATATTTTCACCCGAGGCAAGCTCCCGCTCCGCCACGACGGTGAGCACCCGCTCATCTGAAAGCCTTTTTCCCCCGCTTTGCGACGCGCTCAGCTCCCTGCCATCCTCCGAAAGGCGCAGGCGCACCGCGCCTGCGCGCCCAACCTTGCACCCAAGGTCGTCCAGTACCGAGCTGAGCACCCGCTTTATAACCGGGTTTGCGCAAAGCACGCATACGCTTTGCCCGCGGAATCCCCCCTGCCCAAGCTCACTGAGATAACCGAAGTACAGCTGCGATACCGAGTTCATAAACACACGCCTGCCAAAGCCTTCAAAGGGGACGCTTCTGGTCTCGGCGCGCTGCATACACAGCTCAATGCTGCGCTCGGTATCCCGCGCCAGCGAAAGCCCCTCCGCCGAGAACAGGCGAATGCGCCCCGCCTCCACAAACACGCTGAGCCTTAGCTTGCAGTGAACGGCGCAGAACACTCCCTGCGGCTCGATGCATTCGCCGAAATCCCACACCGAACAGCCCGTTTGGCGGATGCCCGCGCACAGTGCGTCACACAACGCCTCCCCTGCTTTGCCGCTGTAAAAAACCCCGACCACACCTTTTTTCATTATGGTGCCAATCGCGCCGCCCAGCCGCGCGCACATGGCGGGGGTCATCTCCCCCGGGGATTCGACGCACACGCCGTCATCATCAAACAGCTCTCGGCCCAGTGCCCCGGCGCGCAGATGCTCGCTTTGCACCGTGCCGCTGCGCACATACTTCATGGGCCACACCTTCACCGATGGCTCTATGGTCGCGCGGTTGCCCACCACCGCCTTTGCGCCTACCGCCGCACCCTCAAACAAACGCGCGCCGTTTTCCAGCACCGCGCCTTCGCACACCACCGCGCCCCGCAAGCGAACATCGTCGCCCAGCACGGCGCCCACACCCACAAGGCTGCCCAGCACCGATGCCCGCGCGCCGACGCAAACCCCGTCGTCTAGCACCGTCCCTTCCCCAATACGGCTGCCCTGCCCCACGGTGACCCCCACGCCGATGTAAGCGGGGGCCTTTACCACTACACGCAGTGCGTCGGCTGCGTCTTTATAGTACACGCCCTCAAGCTCCTTGGCATGAATATCGCAGCGCACCCTTTGGGTAAGCATATCCTGCGCACAGCGGCGTAGGCTGTCAAGATCCCCCACATCGCACCAGTAGCCCTTTTCCTCATACGCCAGCACCTTTTTTCCAAGTCTTAGCATAAGCGGAAACAGCTCCTTCGCAAAATCGAAGGGCTTGTTGTCGGGTATCAGCTTCATTGCCTCCGGAGAGAGGATATATACGCCGGTGTTTGCAAGGTCGCACACCGCCTGCGCGTAGGAGGGTTTTTCCACAAAGCCCGCAACGGCGCGAGTTTTTTCATCTACGTTAACAAGACCGTATTCCCGCGGATCCCCTACGCGGGTGACCACCAGCGTAGCGTCCGCCTGATTCTCCCTGTGATAGCGCATAATCTGCCCAAGCTCGAAATCGCACATCGCGTCGCCGCTGATGACAAGAAAGTCCTCCCCAAACTCTCCGGCCGCGTTTTTAACGCCCCCCGCCGTGCCCAGCGGTGCCTTTTCGGTGACAAAATTTAGCGATACCCTTTTATGGCGTGCGTCGGGGTAGTGGGTCACAATAGGCTCGGGCAGATAACCAAGCGTTAGAAACGCCTCATCAAACCCGTTTGCGTCCAGCAGGTCGAGAATATAGTCCAAAATCGGTCGTCCGCACAGCCGTGCCATCGGCTTTGGTATTGTACAGGTTAAAGGCTTTAAGCGGCTGCCTTCGCCGCCCGCCATAATTACCGCTTTCGTATTGCTTCCCCCATCCCTAATACTAAGTATAGTAGTAGTATGGCACTCAAACTTCCGTTTCAAGCATAAAGGGCGGCTGGTTCATAGTTTTTTAATAAAGAGGCTTCTTGACTTTTTAATTTAATAGTGTACAATTAAATTGTATTAAATATTAAATTGGAGGTTTTCTCATGTTTGTATATGATTATAACTACCGTTCCATAGAAGGCAGGGACATTCCGCTCTCCGAGTATCGGGGCAAGGTTTTGCTCATCGTCAACACCGCCTCTAAATGCGGCTTTACCCCCCAATATGAGGGCTTGCAGGACCTGTACCGGACCTATCAGGATGAGGGGCTGGTGGTGCTGGGCTTTCCCTGCAACCAGTTTGCCGAGCAGGAGCCGGGTTCCGGCGAGGAGATTGAAGAGTTTTGCAAGCTGCGCTTTGGCGTAACCTTTCCCTTGTCCGAAAAAATTGAGGTGCGGGGTGATAACGCGCATCCCTTGTTTGGCTACCTCACCGAAAACACCACCTTTGAAGGCTTTGGCAAGGGGTTAAAAAATAAGACCCTTGAGACAATGCTTAAAGCAAAATACGGCAGGTCCTTTTCCGACAGCTCTGTAAAATGGAACTTTACCAAGTTTTTAGTGGGTCGGGACGGAAGCATTGCGGGGCGTTTCGAGCCTACCGTGACGCCGGAGGAGATGGAAGCCGCGGTAAAGGAGTGTTTAAAGCAGGATGCCTAACCCGGAAGAGATGCTTAGGCTGTCAAGCCAGCTTTGCTTTTCGCTTTATGCCTGCTCCAAGGAGATTATCCGGCTTTATAAGCCATATCTTGACCCCCATGGGCTAACCTATACCCAGTACATTACCATGCTTGCGCTGTGGGAAAGCGACGGCCTGCGTGTGAACGAGCTGGGCGAACGGCTGACGCTGGATTCCGGCACGCTTACGCCGCTTTTAAAGAAGCTTGAGCGGATGGGGCTGATTACGCGGCAGCGCGCAAGCGCGGATGAACGGAGTGTGGTCGCAGCCCTCACCGAACAGGGACGCGCACTTAAGAATGAGTTTTTCGACCTTCCCCAGCGCATGTTCTGTCACACCGGACTGACAGCCGATGAGGCGGCTGCCCTCAAGGCGCTTTCTGACGGATTACTGATGAGGCTGCGCAAAACCACATAACAACAAACGCCCGCGCCTTTTATGGTGAAAGGCGCGGGCGTATATTATATGCTTCTATCCGATAAGCATTCTCGCTTATACTAATATCCGATTTAAAAGAGTATAAAAATCAAGTGAAAAGCTTTAATTTATGGGTTTTCACGCAGATTTTTATTGACTCTTTTTGAGGAGATTAGTATTAAAGGCACATGCGGTAAAGCTCCTTGATTTCATCTCTCGAAAACCGGCGGGGGTTATTGTTAATTCCCGCGACACCCACATGGATGCAGTTATCCGCCAGCCAGTCAAGATCCTTCTCCTTTGCGCCCAGCTGTGATAGGGTGGTGGCGATGTCAAGATCATACAACAGGGAGCGGATGGCCTCGGCACAATCCTCCGCGCCGCTTCCCCCCAGTAATTGTGAGATGACCTGAAATTTTGCGGGTGCGCTTTGCCACGACTGGTCAACCACCGTAGGCAGAAGTGCCGCAAGCCCAAGCCCGTGTACGGCATCGTACAGACCGCTGATGGGATGTTCCATGCTGTGGGCGGCTGATATCCCCGCCGTATTGATAACCATGCCGCCCAGCGTGCTCGCAAAGGTAACATCCTCCCATGCCTCCAAATTGGAGGGGTCGTCGTAAACCTCCTGCAGGCTTTTGGATAGCAGCGATATGCCGTGCAGCGCCATCATGTCGGTAAGCGGCTGCCCGGCGGAGGAAAGATATGCCTCAATGTTGTGGCACAGCGCGTCAAAGCCCACCGTTGCGGTGAGCGTTTTTGGCATGGTCATCATCAGCTCCGGGTCAACCAGCGACACCTTGGGCACAATAACCGGGGTGCGCAGGGACTTTTTATCCTTTGTTTCGGGGTTTGTAAGCACCGCGAAGCCGTTGCCCTCACTGCCCGTACCCGAGGTTGTAGGCACAGCGATAACCGGCATAGCCTTTTCGCTTTGCAGCCGCCCAAAGATATAATCCGATATATCCCCATGGTTTTCGGTACAAAAGGCGATTGCCTTCGCCGCATCCATAATGCTGCCGCCGCCAAGACCTACCACAACGTCACAGCCATGCTCGGCGGCAAACGCGGCGCCGCTTTCAGCGGTTGTGGTCAGGGGGTTGGGTTCCACGCGGTCGAACACCACGGGGGTCACCCCCGCATCCTGCAAAAGCCCCAGTGCCTTATCGAGCAGCCCCGTTTTTTTGGTGCTTGTTTTGCCGGTTACCACCAGCGCACGGGTACCGTAGCGGGCGGTCATCTCACCCAGCTGGGTAATTACCCCGCGCCCGAATACCAGATTGACGGGCAGATAGTAGTTAAATCGCATTGCCATGACCATTCCTTTCTTGTGTGGCGCAATTGCCTTGGGCAAAATCCCCGTTTGGCGCACCTGAGAATAATACCTGCTGTTAGGTCGTTTTTAGGTTCATTGCGCATATTGTTATCAATTTTATCCGATTTTACAACGACGGGCAATGGCGGAGGCGACAAGATTGTCTGTTCATGCGCCTAATACTAATCTTTACTTTGTGAATCAGGCTTGGTTTTCCGCGCTCCTTAAAAAAGCAAGAATTAGTTTATGCGGGTTTTCCGGTTCGGAGCTTAATTGAGGCTGAAAAAGCGTTGCAACAAAGAATCCGTTTTCAGGTAATTCCAGTATCCGCGCTTCGCCCGCTTCGTCGGTACCCGCTATCACAAAGCCGTGACTCACAATTTCATTCTTAAAACGGTTGTTAAGACCAAAGCTGCAATTATACCGCTCCAGCGCATTATCTACCCCGTATACCCGCGCAGCCTGAGTGGATTTGGTTAATAAAATACTCCTCGTTTCTCCAACCAGCGAACAGCTGAGCTCTGAGATAAAGAGGCTGTTCGTGTACGGGTCAAAAGCCTTCCTTTTAATTTCCTCCATGTTAAGAATATCGCGGGCAAACTCAAGCGCGACATGCTGAAAACCACCGCAGGTTCCAAGGAAGGGGCGATTGCTTTTCCTTGCAAACTCAATCGCATTCATTGCACCCTGCGCGCTTTTATAAGGGCTGCCCGGAGCGCACCAAAAAGCATCGTAGCAGTTTAAGCCTCCTAAAATATTCTCCTCAAGCGACTCGGTCGGCACCCAATGAGTCTCTTGCTTGATACCCAAATACGCGGCACAATGCCTTATTGCCTCATTCGTCGCCACATGGGACGGGCGCCCATCGTAATCCCCAATTACGCAAACACTTACCGCTGAATGCATACGACACCTCTATTTTCCAAAACCTCACTGCTATTTTTTTCTCGGCGTTTGCGCATTTACGCATGAAATGCCAGAAACGCAATGGATTCTATCTCAGTGACCCGAATCATTTCTTTTTTCTTTGAATAAGCTCTTTCCATTTATAGCAATCATTTAGATGCAGGGTTTGGTGTCTCGTCAGTGGCATTAGAACAATACCCGCAACGTCCTTTTTCCTCCAATAATCAAGCAGCCATATAGAATCTGGCTGTTCTGTAACACCGCCTTCCTCCAATATTCTGGATATGGAGCTCTGCGAAATTTTGCGTTTAAAATCCGGAGGATTTAGCTCACGAATAATTTCACGACTTCTTATGCCCACCGCATCCCTGTATTTTAGCAGCTCATCCACCGCTACCCGCTTGCTAAAGTACAGAATTTCATCGTCAGACATTGCATTTCCAGTGTCCGTTATCGGGCTGTTCATCCGCTTCTTCCAACCCTCATCAAAAACCTGTGCTTTATTTGCCACCAAAACATTCATTGTTAGATCTTCAATTCTCGCAATATGCCAAATCGCCCAAGCTATCGTCTCATCCTTCGCGGTTGGCATAATGGCATACTCGGCACAGTCTAAATCGTTAAAAAGTGCGTCAATACGATTGCTGTCATTCGCTTCACCGGTGTTTGCCGTATGCAGATCCTTATGTAACTCTAAAGCCAGGCGGATAACCTCGGTGAAATGCTCTTCTTTACGGATGCTTGTGCCCAATTTTTTATGTCGGTCACTCCAATCAAAAGGTAGTACTTCCATTGCAGTTTCCTCCGCCTTAAATTGTTCAAATTGACATCTTATCAAAATTAACCGGATACGCTTGTAACTCAAGCTTTATATATGTATCCAATATCTTTCTAAATACACGTTGTCGCGGTCGCAATAGACGGTGCGGTCGTAAACCCCTCCGTTTGCAAGAATGGTTCGCTTACTGCCCTCATTGCCTTGCTTACAAGAAATCATAACATCCTCAAGTCCCTGCGCCTTGCAAACCTTTAAACAATCGGCCAGCATTTGCTTCGCATAGCCCTTTCTTCTTTCACCCGGTCGAACCGAGTAGCCTATATGCCCCCCATATTCCCTTAAAAAATCATTGAAATAGTGCCGGAAGTGAATCATTCCTACGATTTTGCCATCGCTTTGGCGCACATAGATAAATTGCTCGGAAACAACCAGGTTTTCTGAAACGGTATCTTTATTCTCCTGTTTTTTATTAAAATCCAGCCATTGCGCAATGCTGCTCATTCGTACTAACGGACCGGTTCCGTCCACCGAGCTGTTCGCATCCAGCATCTCTTGTTTATAAGCAATAATTTCTTTCTCGTGTAGTATGCTGGGCTTTATCAACTCACATGAAGTCGGCATACACATTCACCCCTGTTCATTAAAATTTTCACCGATGCAGCGCACTTTTTTTATCCTGCGCATTTATTTCCTCTTCGCAATATCTTATCATAATCCGTCGTTTTCGTAAATCTCACTGCCGGAAGAAAAGCCCTCATTTCCTGAGGGAACCCCGCGTTTAGTTTTCATCGGCACATTCTGCGGTCTTTACAATATGTTTTTCCTGCCCTATAATAATTAAAGTATGTTCAAAAGCGCAATATCAAAGGCCCGTGCGCAAGGGCGCACTATTTTACCTTACCAAGAAACACGGAGGACATTATGCTGATATACGAGGAACTCAGGCTCAGGCTGACCGGCTTTCTGGAAGAGCTTGACGACCTGCAGGACGCGCTGGCACTGGATACGCAGCGCGAGGAGATCGCAGAGCTTGAGGCAAAAACCGCTGGCGCGGGCTTTTGGGATGATCCGGCAAGCTCCCAAAAGGTGCTGCAGCGCATTTCACAATGCAAAGCAAAGGTAACAGGCTACGAGAAGCTCAGGGCACAATATGAGGATGCCCTGGCACTCATTGAGCTTGCGGATGAGGAACAGGACGAGAGCCTGTTTAGCGAGGCCCTGAAGGGTGTGGATGATTTTGAGCGCGAGCTTGTTTCGGCGCGCCTTTCCACCCTGCTTTCCGGCGAGTATGACGGTAACAACGCCATTATTACCTTTCATTCGGGTGCGGGCGGCACCGAAGCACAGGACTGGGCGCAGATGCTTTACCGCATGTATACCCGCTGGGCGGAACGCCATAACTTTAAATACAAAATCCTTGATTATCTCGACGGCGAGGAGGCGGGGCTTAAAAGCGCGTCCATCGTGATAGAGGGAACCAATGCTTACGGCTACCTCAAAAGTGAGGCGGGCGTACACCGGCTGGTGCGCGTTTCTCCCTTCGATTCTTCGGGCAGAAGGCACACGTCGTTTGCCTCGCTGGAGGTTATGCCTGAAATCGGCGAGGAGTTTGATATCGAAATCAAGGACGAGGATCTGCGGGTGGATACCTACCGCTCCAGCGGCGCCGGCGGCCAGCATGTTAACAAGACCGAGTCGGCCATCCGCCTTACCCATCTGCCTACCGGCATTGTCGTCGCCTGCCAGCAGGAACGCAGCCAGCGCCAAAACCGCGAAACCGCGATGACCATGCTCAAATCCAAGCTGATTCAGATCAAAGAGCGGGAGCATTATGAAAAGATAGAAGATATAAAGGGCGTGCAGAAGGAGATTGGCTGGGGCAGTCAGATCCGTTCCTATGTATTCATGCCCTACACCCTGGCAAAGGATCATCGCACCGGCTTTGAGGTGGGGAATATTGGAGCCGTCATGGACGGTGATATCGACGGCTTTATTAACGCCTACCTAAAGGCCAAAAGTCAGGGAGAGCTATAACAGTCATCCGAATGGGGAGAAGGACAGGAATAAAATTTATGAAGAAAACCTTCAAGGCGGCGCTTGCCGCCTCTTTTCCGGTTATGCTGGGCTATGTGTTTGTGGGCATCGCCTATGGTCTATTGATGAAAAACGCAGGATATGGCGTACTGTGGGCGCTTTTAATGAGCGTATTCGTGTACGCGGGCTCCATGCAGTTTGTGGCAATTAACTTCTTTTCGGGAACCTTTGACGTATTTCAAATTGCGCTGGTAACGCTTGCCGTTAACGCGCGGCATGTCTTCTATGGCCTTTCCATGCTAGAACCGTTTAAGGGGATGGGGCGCAAAAAGGCCTACATGATATTTTCGCTTACCGATGAAACCTATTCTCTGTTATGCTCCGCCAAAGCGCCGGAGGGAGTAAACCCTAAGTCCTATTTGTTTTTGATCTCGCTGCTTGACCAGCTTTACTGGATTATTGGCAGTATCATCGGCGCGGTGGCGGGCAGCCTGATTGGCTTTAACACCACCGGCATAGATTTTGCTATGACCGCGCTGTTTTTGGTTATATGCACCGAGCAATGGCTTAGCTACCCTACGCGCGTTCCCGCGGTGATAGGGGTATGCGCCGGTGTGGGCGCGCTGCTTTTGCTTGGCGCCGACCGTTTTATTCTGCCAGCCATGCTTGCCGCGGTGCTGCTTCTCATGTTCTGCCGTCGCGGTCTTGAGCCAAAGACCGAGTCACACGACGCGGAAAAGCCCTGTGAACAGGGTGCGGAAACAGTAAAGGAGGGAGAACGGGTATGACACTGACCGCCTATCAGTCCCTTGGCGTCATCCTTTTGGTTGCGGCAATCACCTTTTTTACCCGTCTTGCGCCGTTTTTGTTCTTTTCGGGCGCAAAGCCCACCCCAAAGCTGGTACTCTATCTGGGTAAGGTTCTTCCACCCGCTGTCATGGCGATTCTTGTCATCTACTGCTTGCGCTCTGTAAATCCCACAGCCTATCCCTTCGGTTTGCCGGAGCTTATCGCATCGGCCTGTGTCGTCGGCCTTCATTTATGGCGGCGCAACACCCTTTTGAGTATACTTGTGCCTACCGCCCTTTATATGGTGTTTCGGCAGCTGGTATTTATTTGACGAGAATATCCTCGTAAGCCATTCTTTTTTAAAAGCATAATAATCAACCGAATCGGTTTGGTTTATGGGCTTTCACGCGGATTTTTAATGCTTTTTTAAGGAAAACAGTATAAACGTACCCATAGAATCTCATGATACCCCATGCGGCGGCAATGCCTTTGGCTGCTGTGGGGCTTACCATGAGATTCTTTTTATATCGGCATTAGGTCAATATCTACTTTATCCTGTCCTGTGGGTTTTGCGCACATTTTGTCGCACTGACGAATACTATGAAGTGAGGGACAGTCGGAGAAACATCTCAGACCTCCCCGCTGTCACCGCGGAAGTGTTCACCTCTTGCCGCGGAGCCATGGCGACAGAAGAGCCCGTCAATAGACATGCACAAAAGACTAAAAAGTTTAAAGAACAGGTGGTTTTATGAGTAATTGTAATTGCGGAAACAACAACAATAACAACAGCATCATTGTTCCCTTCCGCAGAGAGGTCGCCCTCAATGCATCCAGCGGCGGCGTAGGTCCGCTGCCAATCATCACAACCCTCTTCGCGGAACCGCTTAATGTGGTATCAACCTCTATCAATACCCGTGACCTTTATCCCGGCACCAATAACCTTCTTACTTTCACCAGCATTATTAACCTGCCCTTGGGAATTTCGGTAACCCTTAACTTCCAAATTCGCCGTACCTCCAGCGATGGAAACAGTATTGGCGTGGGCTCCACCTATACCTTCTCTACCATCGTAGATGTCTTGGAAGCGGAGGCCTTCTCCTTCCAGTTCTTCGATGCAAACGTTGCACCGGATTTCTACACCTATTCCATAGAGCTTTCCACCAACTCGATTATCGACGTTACCCCCGGCGCTTCTGTTAACAACGCCGTTCTCAGCGTCCTTGCCGTCGCAGTCTAGTGATTGCTGGGAGGCATAGAGCAGCCTGACAGACGCTTTCCGGTTGATAGCCGATGTAATGCGACCGTGAAGTGGAAGCTTATATGGGATGATTAAAATCACGCGTATCCGCGCGGAAAGTCGCCGGTACGTTCAGGATGCACGGCCGCCGTATTTTCCATGATATGAAGCTATACGGCAAAAAAGAAAGGATGCCTGTAAGAGAACAGGATGACGTATGCGAAAAGGGTTAAAAGCGGCGGCCGCTGCCCCATGGCATTAAGCTTTGGGAACGGCCGCCTTTGATTTTGCCCGGCTCATGAATCCCGGCGGTTATTATGCCCGCCAGAATATTGCAAAAACAATTTATTTCTATTATTATAGTGATATAATATAGTAAAGACGCATCCAAAAAAGAGGAGCTAAAAATGGCTGTTATTAATACCGAACATTTTAAAACCTTGGAAAGCCTGGTCCAAAAAACCGGAAATACCTATGCCTTTAATGGCGAAAGCTCTGTAAAATGCATCGTGACCTTGTTTGAGATTATTCAACAGATGGGCTTGAACCCCATGGTAACCGACGACCTTAGAAACGGCTTAACGTTTTTATTTAATATAGAAATCGTTAATCTCCCGGATGTTGATCATCATCGTTTTATCTTTACGCCAAATCACGTCAGCGATTTTGACGCGATTATTTTGGGGCTGCTTCACCCCAGAATCAGAATAGTCTCAAAAACAGATTGGACAAACAACGTAAACCTGAAAAAATTTCTGGATATTCATTATGATCTATATGGGCTTGACCGCACCTCTTTACCAAGCCTGCGCGGATTATTAAAGGATTCCATTCATTACTTTAACGACAGCAATGAGAACAAGCATTTTTTAGTATTTAGCCAAGGTACCATTTCGGACTTTAATAATAACAGCGTTGAGAGGGTTTCTACGATTGCCCAAAAAATATCCAACAGGACGAACGTACCGATTGTTAACATGTTTGTGGAGCAGGTATCCCTTTACGAGCCCACCCGGATTGTTTTTGACAATCCCATGAAGCTATCTCCAAGCGATGATTTTCGTGAAATTTGGCTGGAGAGAGAAATCGCGCTTCAAAATGCTTTGCTACCTGCCGCCCGGCGCCCTAAGCTTTCGCAAAAGCACGCGAATAACAACAATCCGGGAGACCCTTTCTTTTAATGCTGCTAATACGCTTCCTGGTCAAATAAGTTAAGATACTCGCGAAATAAACCGACACCCGCAGAGAAAGCGCCTTTCGCGTTTTCCTCTGCGGGTGTCGGTACTAATGCCTTTACGGGGTATAATACTATTCTCCGATAAAAGTGTTGATAAAAATCCGCGTCAAAATCCATAAATTAAAGATTTGGACTTGATTTTTATACACTTTTTAATCGGATAATAGTATAAAATGAAAACTGAAAAATCGAGGTACTCAAAATAGTTTAAGCCGAAAAGCTAGGGCATGGGCTTAATAGTTCTCTGCGCGCATTGCAAAAAACGCCTTGGGGTGTTCGCAGATGGGGCACTTTTCGGGGGCCTTGTCGCCAAAATAGATGTGGCCGCAGTTTAAGCAAATCCAGCCAACCTTCTCCTCCTTGGCAAACACGGCACTATCCTCGACGTTCTTAAGCAGGGCAAGGTATCTCTCCTCGTGCTCCTTCTCTATCTTGCCAACGCCTTCAAACAGGTAGGCAATGCGCTCAAAGCCTTCCTCGCGCGCTTCCTTTGCAAAGTTTGCGTACATGTCGGTCCACTCGTAGTTTTCGCCTGCCGCCGCATCCTTCAGGTTCTGTGCGGTGCCGGGAATACCGTCGTGCAGGAGCTTAAACCAAATCTTGGCGTGCTCCTTCTCGTTGTTTGCCGTCTCGGTAAACAGCGCACTAATCTGCTCGTAGCCTTCCTTCTTGGCCTGGGACGCATAATAGGTGTACTTGTTTCTGGCCTGAGATTCGCCGGCAAACGCCGCCATCAGGTTTTTCTCGGTTTTGGTTCCTTTTAATTCGTTCATGTTAACCCACTCACTTTCATACAACAATCATTATGATACATCGGCTGACGCCGAAATAGGCACAGAGGCCGCGCAGCTTTCGCACACGCCATGAATTAACAGCTGAATGCCGGAAACGGCAAACCCGCTCTTGCGGTAAATCTGCTCTGAAAGCGAATCCAGCGTGTCTAAATCAATATCGTACAGCTCGCCGCACTTTTCGCATACCATGTGGTAGTGCTGGCGCAGGGTTCCGTCGTAGCGGTCTCCGCCGCTGGGCATGGGAATGCGCAAAATACGCCCTTCGTCCGCAAAAGCGTTCAGGTTGCGGTATACCGTGGCGAGACTTAGCCCCGGATTGGAGGGTTTTAGAGCATTATATACCTCGTCGGCCGTGGGGTGAGCATGGCTCTGAAGCACGGTATGATATATCAGCTCTTTTTGCCGGGTGTGTTTCATAATCCTCGCCTTCCTGCACAATATTGATAATTATTATCGATTAATAAATATAATACACGCTCGACAAAGATTTGTCAACTGCTTTTTTGAAATTTTTCATTCATACTTAATAAAAACAATAATCTGTCCGAGTAAAAGTACACAATATTATTCTCCGCAATCTCCGCATCATTTACACCAGCTACGATTTTTAAATGTCGTGACTATACCGTTTTTGGAGTACTCCTGTCAATATATTCTGGAAAAAATCGCATTTCTCCCGATTGCATTCTCAGGGGAGTTGGACTATAATACTCCTTGTATCCGATTACAATGCCCGACGCCGACCGTCAAAATGGGTTTTGCCCGACCGTGCAGCTGTGCCTTTACTCTATGCCTTGCTCACGCCTCTATACTCAACACTTTTCAACCGGTTATTTGTATAAATAAGCTTATCCCCCGCTATATTTATATGCACGAATATATGCAGATGGAGGCAGATATGGATTTAAACTCCCACTGGAACAACCGCAACAAGCAGCCCCTCTGGCGTATTATTGTAATGACGCTTGCCGTAATCATCGGCCTCATCCTGCTCGGTTATTTCTTCGGATGACCATAACGAGAATAAACCGCACAGCGGCGCATTCCCGCCGCACGGTTTACTGCGCAATTTTATCAGTTTGCTTCATACGGTTTTAAGCAAAAATGGTTTTTGGCAGCAAGCGCTTATCAGAAACAAGAAGGAAGAATAGCGATGAACAAATTTATTTTAAGCGCGGCACTGGGTCTTGCGATTATCGCGCTTTGCAGCGCGTGCAGCTACGGTTTGGCAGGGAATACATCCTCGGCTACCGTCGCCGAATCGTCGGAGGGACAGCCGCCGTCGGTACAACCCAGCTCCCCTGCAAACCCTTCACAGCCCCAGTCTCAGCCACCCGGGCAGCCAAGCTCCACAAAAGAGGAGGTCGGTTCGGTGAGCGAGGGAGCCTTTAAGCCGGATAGGGGGGATTGGCGGTTGATTTTAGTAAACCGTAAAAATCCCTTGCCCGATGATTTTACAGTGGATTTGGTGGAAACAATAGGAACCTATAAGTTTGATTCGCGCGTATCAAAGGCGCTCAAGGACCTTATGGCGGCTGCCAAGGCAGACGGAATCGCGCTTTCGGTAATCTCCACCTATCGGAGAATCTCCACACAGGAGCGTCTGTACTCTGAAAAGGTCGCCGAGTATGTCAACGCAGGGCTGGATAAATCCGCCGCGGAGAAGGAAGCGGGGCGTTGGGTTGCATACCCGGGCACGAGTGAACACCACACCGGTCTTGTGGTAGACGTTGTTTCCGCCGACTGGTACACCTATAACAACGATTTGTACGACACATTTGAAAACACCAAGGAGTTCGAGTGGCTTATCTCCCATTGCGTGGAATACGGCTTTGTTCTGCGCTACGGCAAGGATAAGCAGGATATTACGGGTATTACCTATGAGCCGTGGCATTATAGGTATGTAGGCATAGAAAACGCTGAGTATATGACAAAAAACAACCTGTGCCTTGAGGAGCTTTGGGACGCGTTTTCCCTTCTCGAATGGAAGTTGATATTTTTGTGTTCAAACACAAGCTGCGATATGTTGCAGCACAATTTATTGTTGCGCCGCTTAGAAAAATTCCACGTTGTTTTCGCTATTATTAATAGTATATATAGCGCTAGCCTTAAGCCTAAAAATCGCCAATTAAGCAGGTGAAATTGGTTTGTTGTGGCAGTCGAGGACGAGTATGGAAGGGGATGTTTGGTATGAATGTTTTAATCGTTGGGTGCAAAAAGGTAGGCTCGCGGTTAGCGAGCTTACTCTCGGCCGAGGGGCACACCGTTTCGATTGTTGATAAGGATCCTGGCAGCTTTACCGCGCTCGATGATGACTTTGACGGCTACACGGTTGCGGGCATCCCCATTGACGAGGATGTTTTGCGTCGGGCTGGGATTGAATCCTGTGACGCAATGGCGGCGGTTACTCCGGATGACAACGTTAACATCATGGCCTGTCAGATCGCGAAGGAGCTGTTTCATGTGCCGCTGGTGCTTACGCGTATGTATGACCCCGCACGGGAGGAAATCTTCTCAAACTTCGGCATCAGCACCGTTTGCTCTACCAATCTGACTGTGAATGCGGTAAAAACCGCGCTTACCGAGTGCTGTGAGATTCGCCAGCAAACCTTTGGCTCGGCGACAATGTCATACTCTACCGTGCCGGTTCCAAAATCCTTTGTGGGTCGTATGCTCGGGCAGCTGGAGAAGGACGACGAAGAGCTGCTGTTTGGGGTAACACATACCGACCGCTCCTTTACCCTTGCCAGCAAATTGGATTATGAATTGACGGCAGCCGATAAGCTGATATTTGTAAAAAGGGTGGATTGACACCTAAAAAATGCCGTCTTGTGTGAAATTGGCCATGATTAACAAAATAGTTGGCAGCAAGACGCGGGAAGGACGATACCTATGACAGTAATTGTAGTGGGCGGCGGCAAGGTAGGCTACTTTCTTGCCAAGACGCTGCTTGCCCACGGTCATCACCCCAAGATTATTGAGCTTGATCGTGACCTGTGCCATAAAATCGCGAATGACTTGGATATTCCAGTGGTTTGCGGGGACGGTACTACGATTCAAGCCTTGAACGAGGCGGGCGCGGAGGACGCCGATGCGCTCATTGGCGTAACGGGGCAGGATGAAAATAATCTGGTGGCGTGTCAGCTTGCTAAACGCCCCTTTAACATCAAGCGCACCGTTGCGCGGGTAAACAACCCGAAAAACGCGCAGATTATGAAAAAGCTGGGTGTCGATATCCCCATCAGCAGCACCGATAACATCGCGCGCCTGTTGGAGCGCGAGGTGGATGCCGCCGCCATTAAACAGCTTATTTCCCTTAACCGGGGCGAGACCTCTCTTTCGGAGATTGATTTGCCCGCAGACTTTAAGCACAGCGGCAAAACGCTTATGGAAATCCGGCTGCCGGAGGATTCGGTTATTGTATCCATTTCGCGCAACGAGCAGGTCATTATTCCCCGCGGTAATACCACATTGTTCGCGGGGGACAAAATTATTGTAATGGTAAAAAACAGCGCGTTGCACGACCTTAGCCGTATGCTGGACGTGGAATAATTACCCGGTTCCGTTTTGAAACGAACCAAAGGCGCAAAGCCGCGTGGCAGCGTGAAGCATTGCTGCGCTCGGCTTTTCCCTTGGTTTTATTGCTAAGCTAGTAACGCTTTTTAAACGAGAGCAGTATATTCGTATCATGTGTTGTGCATCTGTTGTCCTTTTGTTAATTTTCCAAATTACCATTTACGACCTTGACAAATTAACGCAAATAGGGCATAATATTTATTGCTGAAAGGGATAGTCACCCTTTTGCATTACTAGCCTCAGGTTACAATCGTAAATCGTGCAGGTGTGCAGGTTGTGCAGATGTAGTTTAATGGTAAAACATCAGCTTCCCAAGCTGAGGTTACGGGTTCGATTCCCGTTATCTGCTCCATAAAAAACCGCATGATTAAGCCATCCGTTTAAATATACGGATGGCTTTTTTGTTTACATAATACAATCTTCACCAATTATTCACCAATAAAATAAAAAAATCAGGCCGGAGATTACTCCCCGACCCCGCTCATACCCTTATCAATCAAATCAACAATATAAGCGTTTAAGCTCATGCCTTTGCTTTCGGCGTGGGCTTATTCCTTTATGCGCCTTATTCTTTGATCCCCGGCTTTTATGAA
>JAEZCT010000050.1 GCA_023433405.1 Bacillota bacterium
ACATTTTCGCCGTATCGCTACAAGATATGATAAGTTATCCTCTATGTTTCAGGCCTTTGTCTTCCTTGCTTGCATTATGATTTGGTTATTATGACAGATTTTTATATTTACCGGATAGACTCTAGTATAAACCAAAATAAATAATCCGGCTACATATAATTTTGACTCATAAAAAAGGCTGCAGGTATGAACTCCCTGCAGCCTCAATTTTTTAATACTTATCTCCTCAAAAAGAGTAGAATAGTAGATATCAATCCACGTGAAAGCCCATATGCTTAAGCATTATACACTGCTAAGTCAGATTTTAATATAAACCATAAGGCGTTCAATCAGGCTTTGCCGGTCGGCGGTAATCTCCGCAACGGGAAAATCCTCAAGGTACAGGTAATCTCCGCTGCCCGGTTTTTCGTCCTCCGCCATGGGTTCCTCCAGCCTGATGGAATATTTATCAACCCGGACAGCATTGCGCTCCATGACTTCATGCATTTCCCAAAGCAAGGCCGCCATCTGCCCCGCGTCCCGTTTATCGCTTACAATCCACACCGTCAGCGCAAAATCCAAAGGAATATCCGCTTGCTCAAACGGCATGTCCCGCGTAAGCTGCCCGGTATCACCAACCAAGTCTCCAATTATCAAGGAAGTCTCGTGCGGGTATTGGTTTACAATGATTTTTGCAACCAACTCATCGTAAATGCTGCTCAGACGGCGATAGGTCGCAAAATTATTCTCAACCTCATATTCATAGTCATCGAAAACCTGACCATGGTAATACTGGATGGAGAACAGGGTATCCTCACTTTGCTTTGATTGCGCGGAGCACCCATAAGCCTGAGTTTTAAAATTATATCTTGCCTTGGATAGCTCCAGATTAAGGTTGGGATAGGTGAATGCGGCGTATTCCTTCAGCCTACTTTCTGCAATCAACGCAGAAATCGGATTGCCAAATAAGGAATTTAAAAAATAAAACCCTATGCCCAAAAAGATAACCGCAATAACCGATGGAATAATGAGCTTGCCATAGCGTTTCATGTTGTCTGTACTCCCATACGTTTCGCCGCTAATTGAGCTCGGATGTGAAATGCTCCGCCAGCTCACCCCGGGAGCTAATTTGCAGCTTTTGATAGATGGCTTTCAGGTTAAACTTAACCGTGTTCTCCGATATGTATAGTAGCGCCGCAATTTCCTTGTTACTGAGTCTTTTCGCGGCAAGCTTCGCCACCTCCCGTTCTCTGCCGGTAAGGCCATAATCCTCCGTGGGGTAAAGCTGTGCCGCAATTTTTTTCGTTCCCGCACGGTGTTGGGCGGAAAGCCGCAGTATTTCGGCTATCTCCACTTTAAAATACCCGCAGTGCCGCAGGGTCTCCAGCAAATCGTCCAGAAAATCACCGTTTTCAGCAAAAGGCAGATACAGCCTGTCCGGCAACGCGATAGTCAGTGCCTTGAGTAACGCCGCTTTTGCCTGCTCGGTATTGCCCAGCCTGTAAAATGCGGCGGCAGTATAGATGTTGATATAAACCTGTGACAAAAGGTTAGGGAAGATGGCGGCAAAGGATAGAAACGGCTGGCTTAACCCAATCAGCTTCTGATATTCCCCCTCTGCCAGTAAAATGCGGCCATATACAATATTTTCGTATGGCACAACAAAAATTTGCACATGATTATCGCTCGTATCGCCCGCCCTCAGCCAACCGGCGGCAAGCCTGCCCTGCCCCAGCAGGGCGTAAAGATACCCTTCACACAGGTCAACGGTAGCGCGCAACCCACCTTGCAGCGCGGCGGGGGTTATTTTTTTTAATTCGTCAAGCTGCAAAAGAAAAAAGGCGGTATCCTGTGTCATAATGGCAATGCGGGCAAGCAGCAAAAGCACACAGATTGTAATGCAGTGCTGATCCTTTGTGTTTGCCATATACGCCGCCCGATGGCAGGTAACACGGGCGGTCTCAAAATCTCCGCGGAAAAACAGGGCTTCCGCGCGCATAACCTCCTCCGCTCCGCTGCCATGCCCGCCCGCAAGCTGATAATAATACGGCATACATTCATCCATACGTGCCTGCTCCTCATCCAGCTTACCGCATTCCCGATAAAACATATACAGCACCGAGGGGGAGCCAAAGGTCCATGGACCCCGCATACTTAGAATGGTAACCGGCCCGCGAATGAGCTCATAGGCATGGCGGTGCAGCTTGCTCATGCGGTTGATGTCGTTGTACTGCGATAAGGAGAGGATAAAGGCCATCTCTCCCTTCAGTGTGTTTTTACGCTGAGGAGACAGTCCGTTTTCGCGGTTGATTAATTGATAGAACTCTCGAACAGCGGCGGAAAACGCATACTTTTCATGGTAGGTCAGCAATCCGAAGGCCAGTATTACTAAGCCGCGGGGGTTGCGCTGCATAGCCTCTGCGGGGCAGTTTTGGGTAATATCCAAAATCAGCCGGTGATTGTCCCGGTTGAGTACGCGAACAATATCCAATGCGACGATTGGCAGCGAGAGCATCTCATCATATTCACCCAGCTCATAAAGGTAGCGCATGGCGTTTAGGTATTCGCGCTGCGCCGCATACCAACGCGCCATGCGGAGGGTGACGGCATCCTGATAGTCGGAGGGCTGCTTTTCGAGAAAGCTGAGGAGATATTGCCGCAAAATCTCGTGCATATAATACTGCCCGCTGGGATAATCGTAACGAACCAGCGCGCATTGCTCCAACACCCCGGTTACTTCCTCATGAGAGACCTTATCCCCGGCCATATATACCGCCTGCTTGAGCGTAAACCCATCATACCGGCACAAATAATGCAGCAACCGTTGGTTTTCGGCCGACAGCTTTTGCATTACCGCTGTTTCCACCAGCCTGCCAATACCCGCCTGAGGCTCAAACCGTTCCTTTTGAAGATACCCCAGCATTTGCAGGTATAGAGCTGCTACCCAACCTTCGGTATAATGGTACAGCTCGTCCTGCTCCTGCTTTGTCAGGGGAACGCCGCACAGCTTAAAGTATGCGTTTACATCCTTTTCGCCAAACTCCAGCTCGTTTTTGGATATGTAGTTCAGCTTCTTTTGCAGGATACGGTCATGTACCGCCGCCATGTCAATGCTTTGGGTCAGGATAATCATGTGTCCGGCAACCTCCGGCGTGCTAAACAGCTCGAAGATCAGCCGGGTGAGCGCCGTGCTCTCTATCAGTTGATAATTGTCAAGGATAAATACCACGCCGGGCTCGGTAACGATACCCCGTAATAAGGTAAGTATCTCGAAGTAGTTTCCGTCACGCACAGGGCCAAGCATCCGAAGCTTCGCGCCGGCATCGGCGTCCCACAGGGCTAGCAGGCTGTATACCTTGCCGCAAAACTGCTCCTCGTCCTGTTCCGCCGTGATAGAAATAACACGAGCCTGCCGGGTGCTAAGGTATTCGTTCACCGCAGTGGTCTTACCAAACCCCGACGGGGCGTGAAGAATGGTTAAGGGGTATTGGAAAATATCCTCAAGCCTTCTCACCAGCTTTTCGGGGAAATATAAAGCCCTTGGATTATACCGGAACGAAGATGGCTTTTTGGGTATGGTCAAGCGTATCATCCCCCGAAAATGTTAATATGTAAATATGCAACTATATCAATCTAACCTATTATACTACCCGTTTTGGGTAGATGCAATTTGTGTATACCGGTTAAGGGCATTTATTTTTTATCAAGGCGGCGGGGTAGGCTTTGGCTGTTTAGACGCGATTCGTTTAAGCCCCCATAATACCGCAAGAAAAAGCACTGGGCTTTGCGGACGGGAGCCCTTTTGCACCAATGCTGTTTTCTGGCGTCATTGGCCGTAAAACTCCGCTTTACAGCCCATTGTATTTACCTGCTGGATGTAATAGAATAATTTATATAAGTGTCTGGAGCCGTCAAATATTTTATCTATTTGACGGCGTGGCTTTGGGCTGTGAAATCGATTACACGAGTCGTATACGACTGGGAAAGTGCAGGGCTTTTATATGGCTGCGATTACCGTTGAGAATCTTTCCAAATCCTTTACCTATTATAAAAAAGGGGTAGGGTTAAAAAACTCGCTAAAAAACGTATTTCACCGTCAAACACTGGTGAAGGACGCGGTAAAACAGGTCTCCTTTTCTATAGAGGAGGGTGAAATCGTCGGCTTTTTAGGGCCGAACGGCGCTGGCAAAACCACCACCATTAAGATGCTGTCGGGCATCCTCATTCCCACCGGCGGCAGCGCGGATATTCTTGGCTATGTGCCATGGGAGCGCAAAAAAGAGTTTAAAATGAATTTCTCAATTGTTATGGGACAAAAAACCCAGCTTTGGTGGGACCTGCCCGCCAATGAATCCTTTGAGCTGAATAAATACATATACGAAATACCCCACGAAGATTTTAAAAACACCTTGGCCGAGCTAACCGAGCTCTTGGATGTGAAAGACCTTTTGGATGTTCAGGTGCGAAGACTATCATTGGGGGAACGCATGAAGATGGAGCTGATAGCCTCCTTTTTGCACAAGCCCAAGCTGATTTTTCTCGATGAGCCCACCATTGGCTTGGATATCGTTTCACAAAAGAAGATACGCGAGTTTTTAAAGTACTATAACAGGCAAACCAAAACCACCATTTTGCTGACCAGCCATTACATGAACGATATTGAGGATATGTGCAAGCGCTCCATTATCATTAACGAAGGGCGCATTGTATACGATGGGGACCTCGAGCGGGTCAACGAGCTGTTTAGCCAAAAGAAGCTTATTAAGCTGCAGCTTACCGAGTGGGTGCCGGAGGAGGAACTGGCACAGTTTGGCGTAGTAAAGGAATACGACGGCCTTAACGCAACGCTGGAGGTAGAGAAGGCAACCCTCAAGGAGCAATCCCGGCGCATTTTGGAGAAAACCCCGATACAGGATTTTAATATCGAGGATATCCCCATTGAGGAGGGCATTGCCCTGCTGTACCGACGCGGAGCATATATGAATGCAGATGGAAGCGAAAAGGGTTAACGCGTGTACCCCTTTTAAAATCCTTGGCAAGGCTGCGCAGTTATGCCGCAGCCTGCCGGAAAGGCACGACTATGAAAAAGTACCTGATTGCGTTTAAGCTGGGGTTTGAAAGCAGCCTTGAGTACCGCGGCGATTTTTTTCTGAGTATCTTCAGCGGCGCGTTTATCATCATCATCCAGTGCTTTATTTGGAACGCGGTGTTCGCAAGCGCGGGAACCACGGTGGTAAACGGCTATACCTACCCCGAGATGATTGCCTACTCTATCCTTGCGGGCATCGTCAATAAAATAGTTTCGGCGGGCTTTCAGAATGAGATCGCGGGAGATATCAAGTCCGGGGGCTTAAGCAAGTTTATCGTACAGCCTATCGGTTATTTCTATTACCGGTTGTTCTGCTTTTTGGGCGGCAAGGTGCCCCAGCTCATCGTTTTATTCCCCCTTTCATTTGGCGTTTTGGCACTCACCCACTATACCATAGGTCTAGAGATCTCGGTGGAGCGGCTGCCGCTGTTTTTTTCTTTTGCGGTGCTTGCCATGCTGCTTAATTTTTTAATCTATTATTGTCTGAGCGCTCTCGCGTTTATCATGACCGAGGTTTGGGGCATATTCATCGCCGCCAGTCAGGCGATTTTAATGCTGGGCGGCGGACTGTTTCCCCTTGAGGTATTTGGAGACACCGCCTCGCAAATACTCTCGCTGCTGCCGTTTAAATACCTCATCTATTACCCTGTGAACATTGTTACGGGCCGAATGCCCACAGGGGAGATTTTGCCAAACGCCCTGATACAGGTTGCATGGATATTCCTGCTGCTGCTATCAAGGGTTTGCTGGCAGACGGGTTTAAAAAAATATGTGGCGGTGGGAGGGTAACGACATGAATGCTATCGTCGCTTGGATTTCAGCTGCCGGGGCTGACCCCGCACAACACCCATGGCGTTGGCCCCTTTCGGAAGTTAACACGGGAAGGGCGGGGATCTAAGATGCGCAGATTTCTGGTGTCGCTTAAAAAGCATTTTTTTATTTATCTCCTGTTTATGAAAAACAGTACCATGGGTTTTTTGGAGTACCGCGCCAACCTGTTTGCCGCGCTGACCATGGAGCTGGTGTACCTGTTTTCAAAAATATTGTATGTAATAGTCTTCTACAACTCCTCGGTGAAGATTGACGGGGTGTCGCCGGATGAAATTATGCTGTACATCGGCACCTTTATTCTCATGACCGGTCTGTTCGTAGGCTTTTTTATGGATAACTTCTACCAGATACCCGAGCACATTCGCACGGGTACCCTAGATACCTATATTACAAAGCCGGTTTCCCTGCAATTCATCGCCACCATGCGCGAGTTTAATATCGTTCTGCTCACACCAAACCTGATAGCGGGTACAGTGCTTGTAAGCATTGCGTGGAAACGGCTGGGCATTGCCGCGAATTTTCACAACATTGGCGGGTATGTCCTTATTATTCTCAGCTCGCTCTTTATTTCCTATGCCGTGTTCCTGTTCCCTCAAATTCTCTCCTTCTGGACGATAAAATCCGGCGCAATTACCGAGGTGGCGGATAAATGCTGGGACTTTAACAACATGCCCATGTTGATCTACAACAAGTGGATGCAGCGGGTGGGCGTGTTCCTCATCCCCATTTTTTGCATTACCAACTTTCCTGCTATGTTTGTACTGGGTAACCTGAGTACGGTTTATTTTGTATGGGTGTTTATCGCGCCGGTTTTGTTTTTTACGCTTATTACACTGTTTTGGCGGTATGCGGTGCGAAACTATACGAGTGCGAGCAGCTAATATTTTGCTTTTTCAAGCTATGCTTTAAAGCGTAGCAGATAAACGGGGGAGAAAGGATGGCACCGCTTAAAATGCAGGTAAATAACCTCTAAAAAAACTTTATTAGATTTTTTTCGTGCGGTATTGACAAATTCATAACAGGTGCTATAATGATTTCAACAGCAAGGATGCTGCGTTAAGTAACGCGGTGTCCTTATCTGTTTTTCTGGGCTGTATTTTTGTTCCAGTCTCAGACCAAGTGCTACAGGGAGGTGTTTTTTTTCGCCAGGTGGTTATAACAACATAACAATATAATAATACTATAATTATATCATAATCATTACTGCCGACTGCCAAGGATGTCAGTCAGGTAAAACGCAGCAAAGTGGTTTATATGTCATAATATCGGGCAGACTTTATGGACGGAAAAACTCATAAAAGGGGATTTTTTTCACCATTTAGAAAACATGAGCGAAGACCACGCATGGCGCCGGGAGAGGGATTGGTACGCATATGGACGAAGAAATGATGCCGAAATACTACCTGCTAAAACGCAAACTGATTAAGATGATTGACGCTGAGGAGTTTCAGGTCAACGAAGCCATTCCCAGCGAGCGGGAGCTCATACAAAAGTATGACGTCAGCCGCATTACCGTCCGCAGGGCGGTGGATGAGCTGGTAAACGAAGGCTACCTGTATAAGGTTCAGGGCAAGGGCACCTATATCAAATCCGACGCCTACAGCCAGGATCTCATCAGCATTACAAGCTGTACGGAGGACATCCTTCGTCTGGGCATGACGCCGGGGCGCAAGGTGCTGGCGGCCGAGACCATCCCCGCCGACAAAAAGCGTATGCGCTCGCTGGAGCTTGGGGAAAACGAAAAGGTGTTTCGTTTAAAGCGTATCTACTACGCGGACAAGGTCCCCATTAACTACACCATCGCCTTTTTACCAAACAAGCTGTTTCCCGACCTTTCGTCCCACGATTTTTCCAGCGAATCGCTGTACAGTGTCCTTGGACGGGAATACGGGGTAAAGATTACCCGCGCCACGCGTTCCATCGAGGCAATTCTTGCTCAGGACGAGACGGCAAAGTTTCTGGAGGTCGCCGAAGGCATTCCAATCCTGCTGTTTCGCTGCGTCACCTTCGGTATAGTTAACGGACGGGAACTGCCGGTTGAGAACTTTAAATGCTGCTACCGAAGCGACATGTTTAAGTTCTACATCAATCAGGTAGGGCCTTCCAAATAGATGGTCTGAATGGCATGAAGTTTAAGGAGGATTAACAATGAAAAAAAGTTTTATCAAGCTTTTGTGTGTTGCGCTTGTTGCGCTGCTGGGGGTTCTTTCGTTTACCGCCTGCGGCAGCACACCCGCGGCACCAAGCTCCGCTCCCGCGGCATCGAGCTCCGCGGCGGCACCCGAGAGCGCTGCTCCCGCTAACGACTATAAGATAGCGGTTGTCTGCTCATCCGCCGGTCAAAACGACAACGGTTACAATCAGGCTGCTGTAAAGGGCGCCGAGACCGCTGCCGCCCAGTACGGGCTTGAGTACAAGGTGGTAGAGCCCACCAATGGCGTTCCCGCCGCGCTGGAGACCCTTGCGGATGATGGTTATAACGTCATATTCAGCCTGGAGTATGATTTTGACGCACTGGTTAAGGGAGTAGGCGGCGCAAAGCCCCTTGCCGAAACATACCCCGACACCACCTTCGTAATCTTCAACGACAACCCCAATGTCAACGAGGATGGCAGCGTAAAGTTCAAGAACGTTATTTCCGTACTGTTTGATGTACACGAGGCGTCGTTTGAGGCAGGCGCGTTGAGCGTGCTCGTTAACGAGAACGCAAAGACCCTGTTCGGCGAGGGCTACAATTTTACGGATGTGGAAAGCGGCGGCCGCGCATTAGGCTTTATTGGCGGCACCAACTCCAACGGCATCACCGTGTTCTCCTACGGCTTCATTCAGGGCATAAATTACATGGCAAGCGAGCTGGGCGTAACGTATGACTATTACGCAAAGTATGACGCAGGCTTTGCCGATTCCGCGCTGGGCAGCACCCTTGCGGGTACATACTACGAAAATGGCGCAAACATTGTTTACGGCGTAGCCGGCAATGTGGGCGAGGGCATTACCTCTAAGGCGAAAGAGGTCGGCAAGCTGGCGATTCAGGTTGACGCCAACAAGGACGCGTCTCAGCCCGGCTTTGTGTTAACCAGCGTGCTCAAAAACACCAACGTTCCGGTTATTGTTTTAACCCAGGCATTGGTTGACGGCAAGCTGTCGGCTATGGATAACCTGCAAAACTACAGCCTTTCCTCCGGCGCCACCGGTATCACCGACCTGACTGAGATTGGCAAGGCAATTGCCGGCACCGACGGGGCCAAGGCCAAATGGCAGGAAATCACCGCGAAGGTCAACGAGATCCGTGGCAAAATCGGCTCCGAAATCAAGGTAGTCAACGCACAGGCAGGCGAGACCTTTGACCCCGCAACCTGCCCGAGCGTCACCATTAAGTAGCCCACACCCTGTCTTATATTCTGTCCACAGCAATGGGCCATGATCATGCCGCGGTTTTCGCAGCAATACATCCCACCCTGCCTCGGCATGTGGTACATCGTTTGAAACTTCGCAGCATAAACGCAGCAATCGAAATCGCAAAAACACCCTACACTTCCGGCTTACAAACATGGCCCATTTAAAAAACATATTACGGCATTTAGTTCGTCCCCGCGAAAGGAGGGCAGCCTACCCGGCTTCCGACGCGCGGGGGCGAAACAGCCGTATCTACAGCATGTAATGCCAATCCCCTCAAACTTAAAACGGGATTAGTATGACCCAAGGCGTTGCAAAGAATCTCTATGCATATCCGCACAGGAGATAAAAGGACTCGCTTCCGTGCGGATATGCATGAGATTCTGCGCCTACTCTTGTAGAAAGGACAGGATTTTAATGATGAGTATCATACAAACCATGGGGCTGACAAAGAAATTCGGTGATTTCACAGCGAATGACGCGATCAGCCTTGAGGTGGCGCAGCAGGAGATTAAATGCATTGTGGGAGAAAACGGCGCGGGAAAAACCACGCTCATGAACATGCTGTACGGGCTTTTGCCCCCCACAAGCGGCAGGATCTTGCTGCGCGGCAAAGAGGTAGTATTTACAAGCCCCGCGGACGCGATTGCAAATGGACTTGGCATGGTGCACCAGCATTTTAAGCTAATACCCAGCCTGACGGTGTATGAGAATATCCTGCTCGGTGCCGAGATTAAGAAAAGCCGGTTTTCCCCCTTTATCGACCGCAAAAAGGAGATAGAGACAGTAGACGCGCTCATAAAGAAGTATAAGTTTGAGCTCGACCCCGCCGCAACTATCGAGGATATCTCCCTAGGCGGCAGGCAGCGGGTGGAAATTCTTAGGATGCTCTACCGCAACGTGGATATCCTTATTCTCGACGAGCCCACCGCGGTGCTGACACCGCAGGAGGTGGACGAATTGTTTGTTAACCTCCGTGAGCTGCGTACTCAGGGCAAGACCATACTCATCATCACCCACAAGCTGCGGGAGGTCATGGCAATCAGCGACAGCGTTACGGTAATGCGCCACGGACGGGTTGTAGGCAGCGTAAAAACCGCCGAGACCACAGAGGCCGAGCTTGCGCAGATGATGGTAGGGCGCGACGTGGTGCTGACGGTGCAAAACGATTGTGAAAAAAGCCCCTCCGGCGCGGCGGTTTACGAGGCGAAGGGGATATGCACCGTAAACGACGCGGGGCAGGAGGTACTGCGCGACATCTCCTTTTCGGTGCGTGCGGGGGAGATTCTGGGCATTGCGGGGGTGGAGGGCAACGGTCAGTCGGAGCTTGTAAAGACCCTCACCGGCATGATGAAAACCACAAGGGGACAGGTATTACTGTCGGGGGAGGATGTAACCGACGCGTGGCCGGATACTCTGCGGCAGTGCGGGGTGGGCATAATCCCCGAGGACCGTTATGCTCAGGGCCTGTGCGGGGGCATGACCGTTGCCGAGAACTGCGTGGCGGGGTATCACGCAAAGACAGATGTCTGCCCCGCGGGGGTGCTATCCTCCAAACGCATCCGCGAGCGGCGGGATAAGCTGATGAAGGCGTTTGATATCCGTGTTGGCGACCCCGGCGGCAGCGTGTCGCAGCTCTCGGGGGGCAACGCCCAAAAGCTCATAATTGCCAGAGAATTTGAGAACGCCCCCCGGCTGCTCGTTGCCTGTCAGCCCACGCGCGGGGTGGATATCGGCTCCATTGAGTTTATACACCGTCAGCTGCTTCGCTTTCGCGAGGATGGCAATGCGGTGGTGCTTATCTCCAGTGAGCTTTCCGAGGTCATGAGCCTTTCCGACCGTGTGGCGGTGATGTACAAAGGCAGAATACTGGGGGAGATTGACCCGCGCCAGACCGCCATACCCCATGTGGGACTGATGATGGCGGGCGTAATGCCGCCCCAAGGAGGGATAGCCCAATGAACCGAAGCCTAAAGGCCGCGACAGTAAACGCGGCAAACTCCATCCTGCCGGTGCTCCTTGCCTTTGCCGTCGGGGCAGTGGTTATGCTGGCCGTGGGGGAAAACCCGCTCGAAACCTACGCCATTTTGCTGCGCAAGTCGTTGTTTACCACCAAGGGCTTTCTCGATACCCTGCACTATGCCTCTCCCTTAATCCTCACCGGGCTTGCCATTGCGGTTACCTTTAAGGCAAACCTCTTTAACATGGGTGTAGAGGGTCAGATGCTGTTGGGCGCATTCTTTGCGGGTGTGGCGGGCGCAAGCCTGCCCGATACCATGAACCCGGTCTTGGCAAAGGCTGTGTGTATGCTGGTGGGTATTGCCTGCGGTATGCTGTTTGCCTTACTGCCCGCCCTGCTAAAGGCCTACCTGCATGTCAACGAAATGGTCGTCACCCTTATGCTTAACTACGCCATGGCAAAGCTGCTGGAATACCTTTCCACCGGGGTGTTTCGCGACCTTTCCTCCGGTTATGTGAGCACCCCAACCATCCACGATAACGCCATGTTCTGGCGGCTGGGCGCTTCCCGCATCACCGCGTTTTTCTTCGTGGCGCTTACGGCGCTGCTTGTCATGTGGTTTGTTATGAGAAAGGCGCGCCTTGGCTATGAGATTACCGCAATCGGCCTAAACCCTGAGTTTGCAGAGGCCACGGGTATGCGGGTGCATAAAAAGATTATTGTGCTTATGCTAATCAGCGGCGCGCTCTCAGGTCTTGCGGGTGCAGGGTATATGATGAGCGAGCAGTTTAAGTACACCCTCTCCTTCTCCGGCAATCCCGGGCTTGGGTGGGACGGTATGCTCATTGCGCTGCTGGGCGGGCATTCCCCCATCGGGATTTTAATCGCCTCGGTGTTTTATGCGGCTCTTAAAACGGGGGCGGACCATATCAACATGTATTCCACCGTACCCAAGGAGATTGTGGCTGTCATTCAGGGGGTCATCATCCTGTTCTTAGCCGTGCGGTTTATAAAAGAACACGGTGCAGGTAAAAAAACCGGTAAGCGTATTAATCAGAGGCACAAGGCGGTAAAAGGAGGGGTGAGCGATGAACCTGCTTAACAACATCCTGTACAACACCGTATACCACAGCGCGCCAATTATCCTGTGCGTTTTGGGCGGCATTTTTGCCTATAAGGCAAACGTACTAAATATCGCGCTGGAGGGCATGATGCTGATTGGCGCGTTTGTTTCGACACTGGTTGCCCTGCTTACCCAAAGCGTTGGGCTTGGCGTGCTTGCGGCGGTGGCTGCCTCCCTGGTATTTGGGCTTATCTTCTCGGTTATCGGCGTGACGTGGAAGGGCAACGTCATTATCGCGGGGCTTGCGGTCAACCTGCTTGCGGCCTCGGTTGCGGCGTTCTCCTTGGTTATAATGGGTACCTCAAACATCACACTCCAGTTTTTAAACCTCTCAAGCCTGAAAATAAACATCCCTTTTATCAGAGAAATCCCTGTCCTCGGGCCGATTTTAAGCGGTCACACGGTAATTACCTACCTTTCCTTCCTGCTAATTGCCGTCATGTGGGCGGTAATGTACAAAACACGCTTTGGTGTATATGTGCGGGTGGTGGGTGA
Source organism: Bacillota bacterium (assembly GCA_023433405.1). Classification (GTDB taxonomy): domain Bacteria; phylum Bacillota; class Clostridia; order Oscillospirales; family Ruminococcaceae; genus Acetanaerobacterium. Next base: position 12,874 of record JAEZCT010000050.1, read on the forward strand.
AAATGAGGAGGCTGCAAAAAGCATCGGGCTTAAAACCGAAAGGTACAAATACGCCGCAATCCTCATCGGCGCCGCCTGCTGCGGGCTTGCGGGTGCCAATCTTTCCACCGAGCGGCTTGGGCTGTTTACCGGCGGCATGACGGCGGGGCGCGGCTTTATTGCCATTGCCGCCATCTATTGCGGGCAGGGTTCCCCCGTGCTCAGCGCCGCCTATGCCATCCTTTTTGGTCTGGCACGGGCATTGTCGGTGGATTTAAGCATCTACGCCGGCTCTGCGTCGGGGCTGTTTGATATCATCCCTTATTTGCTGATGGTTTGTGTGCTGGCGGTGGTATCGGTGCTTAAACGCAAAAACAGCCGTACGAGGGGGTTTTTCCATGAATAGCACGGCACTGCTTGTGGTGGATATGGTCAAGGACTTTACCGACCCCCAGGGCGCGGTCTTTTACCCTCAAAACCGTGAGATACTGCCGCGCATTGCCGCCCTTGTGGAGCACTGCCGGGATGCGGGCAAGCTGATTGTATATTTGCAGCACTGCAACCGGGCGGGCAAGACGGATGAAAAGGCCGCCGCCATGCGCCCAAACTGTGTGGAGGGGACCGGCGGCGAGGAGCTTGACTCCATGCTCACCCTAGACACCCGGCGGGATTATGTGATAAAAAAGCGGCGGTACAGCGGCTTTTTTGGCACGGATCTTGACCTGGTTCTGCGAGAGAACCATATTAAAAACACCGTGATTGTGGGAACCAAGACCAACTGCTGCATTCGCGCGACGGTTACGGATGCGTTTTACCTAAACTATAATCCCATTGTCATCAGGGAATGCGTGGCGACAAACTCCGAGACCGTTAACAAGGTGCATCTGGACGACATACAGCGCTACCTAGGTACCGTCACCACCCTTACGGAGTTTTACGAAAAAATGAATTGTGGAGTATGGTGATGAAGCAATACGACGTTATCACAAGCGGCTATGTGAGCATGGATCATATCATTCGGATCAATCGCCCCGCCGCTGTGGGCTATACCTCGCTGATAGAAAACAAAACAAACTCTAAAATTTACTACGGGGGCTGCTCGGTTAATATCGCTTATGCCCTGTGCCGTCTTGGGCTTTTGGCCATGCCCGTCATCCGTGTGGGAGACGACTACGAGCAAACCGGCTTTCGCAATTTTTTGCGGGAGGGCGGCGTGCCGGAGGAAGGGGTAAGCGTCGTAGAGGGGGAGAATACCTCCTGCTGCTATCTGATAGAGGATAATGAGGGACAGCACATTACGCTGTTTTATCCGGGCGCAATGGATGGCAGGTACGCGGCGCCGCTGCCCGACGAGTTTTTTGCCTCGGCTAGGCTTGGGGTGATTACCGTTGCGTCCCACGCGGATAACCGCCTGTTTTTTGACGGCTGCATAAGGCACGGCGTGCCCGTCGTTTTTGGCATGAAGGCGGATTCCACCGCCTTTCCCGAGCCGTTTTTAAAGGAGCTTTTACTTGGGAGCGAAATCATCTTCACAAACGCCGAGGAGCGCAGATACATTGAAGGGCTGCTTGGGCTTGAGACGATAGCCGGGCTGCTTACGGTGGGCAAGGCAAAGGTGATTATAACCACCTACGGCAAGCAGGGCAGCAGCTATACCCGCCTTCTGGATGACGGCGGCATAGAGACCAGGTGCATCCCCGTCTGCGACTGCACCTGCGTAGAGGACACCACCGGCTCCGGCGACGGATATATGGCAGGCTTCTTATATGCCTACCTGCGTGGGCTGCCCATGGCCGACTGCTGCCGCATGGGCAGCACCCTCTCCTCCTTCATCATAGAGAAAGAGGGCTGCTGCACCAACGCCCCGGACGCAGACGCGCTGTGCGAGCGCTACAAAAGCTTTTTGCAATGCTGTTCTATTGAAACGGAGGAGAATGAAACCACATGAGCACCACGCTGTATATGAAGGCAACGCCCGAAACCATCGCCCCCCGCGTCATCCTGTCGGGTGACCCGTGGCGGGTGGAGGTGCTTAAGAAGTATTTGGAGAACCCCGTGCAGGTCGGCTTCTTTCGCGAGTTTAACACCTACACCGGCACCTATAAGGGTATGCCGCTGACGGTATCCTCCACCGGCATCGGCGCACCCTCCGCCGCCATTGCCATGGAGGAGATGTACGCCTGCGGGATGCACACGGTGGTGCGCATGGGTACGGTAATGTCCCTGCGTGACGACCTGCTGGGGCACTTTATCATCCCCATTGCCGCCATGCGCCGGGAAGGTACCAGTAAAACCTATGTGGAGGAGGGCTACCCCGCCGTTGCCGACCTTGGGCTGGTAAACGCCATGAACGCGGCGGTAACCGCCAGGGGAAAGCGGGTGGAAAACGGCATAAACTGCACCATGGACGGCTTTTACAGCACAATGCACGACTCAAGGTTTTCGAAGGAACGCGGCATTGAGATGCAAAAGACCTTTGATGAGCTTAAGCGCCTGCGTGTGACGGGGGTGGATATGGAATCCGCCTGTATCCTTACCCTTGCGCAGCTTATGGGGATAAAGGCCTGTGTCGTCACCCTTGCAACAGTGCTTGAAAACCTTAAGGATTTTATGAAGGGTGCCGAGCGCGCCGAGGCGGAGGATTTGCTCTGCCGCGTGACGATGGAGGGGCTTTACGAGTACAGTAAACAGGAATAACACGGTTACCGTTTTAAAAGCAGCAGAATTCAGGCGTTTTTAAAACGAGTTTAAGTAAGCGGCAGAGGGCTTGCCCGCAAGAAAGGGCGACCACGTTATACTAATAACCGATTTGAAAGCGTACAGCGTAAAATCAAGTGAAAGGCTTTCTTGTAAGGGTTTTTACGCGGATTTTCCTCTGCGATTTCTACACTTTTAAAGGGGATTAGTATGAAACAGGGAGCTGCCGCGCGCGAAAGGAATGGGTAGCAAATGATGATGAGACCGATGAAGCTCGCAGGCAGCGAGCTGATGTTTGGGCAGGGATGTCTGGAATACCTCAGAACCATTCCCGCAAAACGGGCTATAATTGTCACCGGCGGCGCAAGCATGGCCAAAAGCGGCATACTTGCCCGGGTGGAAGGCTATTTTCATGAGAATAATGTAAAGACGCGGGTATTTTCGGGCGTGGAGCCCGACCCCAGCTTTGCAACAGTAATACAGGGCGCGAAGGTGATGCTGGAGTTTTCCCCCGACCTGATAGTTGCGCTTGGGGGCGGCTCCGCCATGGATGCGGCAAAGGCCATGTGGGTGTATTACGAGCACCCCGAGCTGACGACGCTTGCCGACCTTTTAACCGCAAGCCCCTTCCCTAAGCTAAGGCAAAAGGCGCGGCTGCTATGCATCCCCTCCACCAGCGGAACGGCTAGCGAGGTTTCGCGCTCGGTGGTAATCACCGACGAAAAAACCGGCCTTAAGCACGGGCTTGGCAATATGGAGATGATGCCCGATATCGCCGTTTGCGACCCTGAGGTCACAGCCACCATGCCCCCGCACATCACGGCGGAAACCGGTATGGATGCCCTGACCCATGCGCTGGAGGCAATGGTGTCTGTGCGCGCAAACTATCTTTCGGATATTTTTGCCCGCGCGGCGGCGTTGGATATTGTGCGCGAGCTGCCCGCAGCCTGCGAAAACGGGCAGGATATGGTGGCAAGAGAGATTATGCTTAACGCCTCCATGACCGCGGGGCTTGCCTTTACCAACGTTTCGCTGGGCATTGTCCACTCCATGGCGCACGCGCTGGGAGGTTATTTTCACATCTCCCACGGGCTGGCGGACGCGGTGCTGTTGCCTTATGTTATCGGCTTTAACAGTGGTGACCCGCGCGCCAAAGGCATTTACGACAGCTTTGCCCAGGCACTTGGGAGCCGGGAGCTTGCCGAACAGATTTTCGCGCTGAACGAGAGGCTATCCATCCCCCGCAGCCTGAGCCGGCTCATCCCTGACGAAGGGGAGTTCCGCCGCAAGGTACCCGAGATGGCGGCGGCGGCAAAGGCGGACGGCTGTACCAAGACAAACCCCATCATCCCTGAAATCTCGCAGCTGGAGGAGCTGTTTTACGTCGCGTATCAGGGCTGACGCTCATAATATGATTGTTTTTGAGCAGGCTGCGCAGGTATTTTAAAATAGAATAAAGGAAGAAAGGGAAATCATCTTGCATCTCATCTGCTATCTTTCTAATGGATATCCCACTATTGCCGACAGCATCGAGATGGCTGAAACCTATGTGGATGCCGGCTGCAACATCATTGAAATCGACTTTCCATCACACAATCCCTATCTTGAAAGTGAGTTTATCGCCGACCGCATGAAAAAGGCGCTGGAGGCCTGCGGCGACTATGAGACGTACATGGACGGTATGGCAAAGGTAAAAAAGCAATTGCCGAGCGCCCAGTTTATCCTTATGGTGTATGAAAACACGGTAGAGGAGATTGGCTCTGAGCGTTTTATAGAGTTTTGCCTGGAAAACGGGTACCTCGACATTATTTTAGTCGGACTAAAGGATGATGTGATTAAAAACCGTTTTATTGAGGCGGGCCTGCGCGTTAGCTGTTATGTGCAGTTCCATCTTGACGAGCGGGAGGTGGAGTATGCCCTGCGCTCCAACGGCTTTGTGTACCTGCAAGCCGTACCAAAGCCGGGGCAGGCAAACCCCGCTTACCCGACTCTTATCGATTGTATTAACTACCTGCGCGGGCGGGGGCTCAAATCCCCCATTTATTGCGGCGTGGGTGTGCATCGCCCGCAGGATGCCGCGATGGTCAAGGCGGCGGGAGCCGACGGCGCGTTTATTGGCAGCACCGTGCTCAAGCTGCACGACGACCGCCCGGCGCTAATCGAAACCATCAGACGCTTCAGCGCGGAGTGCTAAGCTCATCCATTACAAAAGAATAAACATAGAAAGAGGGGTCAGGTATGAGTAAGATTAAGATCTGCGGGATGTTCCGCGAGGAGGATATCATCGCGTGCAATGAGGCAAAGCCTGATTATATCGGCTTTATCTTTGTCGATTGGAGCTCGCGCAACGTGGATGAGAATAAGGCGGCAGCCCTTCGCCGTATGCTTTCGCCCGACATTATTCCCGTTGGCGTTTTTGTGGATGCTCCTATTGAGCAGGTGGTACGCCTGCTTAAAAAAGGAACCATCGAGATGGTTCAGCTGCACGGCAAGGAGACGGATATGTATATAGCCGCGCTGCGCACCTACACCAACCGGCTCATAATAAAGGCTGCGGGAATCAGTACCACCGAGGATGTGGAACGCATTGTAAGGGCGGAGTCCGATTACATCTTACTCGATAACGGCGAGGGAAGCACCGGCAAAAGCTTTGACTGGAGCCTTGCAAAAAACATCTCGCGCCCCTACTTTCTGGCGGGCGGGCTGAATACCTCCAATATCGCTGACGCCGTCGCAACGCTGAACCCCTATGCCGTTGACCTGTGCAGCGGCGCCGAAACAAACGGCGTAAAGGATCCCGAGAAAATGCGGGAGCTGGTATCCATTGTGCGCGGCAGGGCTTAGCAAAACGCTAAACTTAATTTTATCATTGCAACGAAATATAAAGATTTGGAAAGGGATAAAGAAATGTCTTGGACAAAAAGTGTACTGGGAACCGAAAAGCCTGTTATTGCCATGTGCCATGTGCGCGCCCTGCCGGGCGACCCCTATTATGATGAGCAAAAGGGGATGGACTGGGTGGTAGAGAAGGCGAGAGCCGACTTTATTGCCTTGCAGGAGGGTGGCGTGGATGCCGTCATGTTTTCCAATGAGTTCAGCCTGCCCTACCTTACCTCTGTCAAGCCCGTCACCACCGCCGCGATGGCGCGTGTGATTGGCGAGTTAAAGGATGTCATTAAGATTCCCTTTGGCGTCAACATCCTGTGGGACCCCTATGCCTCCCTTGACCTTGCAGCTGTCACCGGCGCCTGCTTTATCCGCGAGGTAATGAGCGGGGTGTACGCGGGTGACCTTGGGTTGTGGAACACCAACACCGGCGAGGTGGTACGGCACGCCCGCGATTTAGGTGTAATGGGCAAGGTGAAGCTGCTTTACAACATCTACCCCGAGTCGGCGGCATACCTTGGCAACCGCGATATTGTGGAGGTGGCGCGCACCACTAACTTTAATTGCAAGCCGGACGCGATTCTGGTCAGCGGTCTCACGGCGGGCGAGCCCACTGACACCCAGCTGCTAAAGCAGATTAAGGATGCGCTGCCCGAAACCATGGTATTTTGCAACACCGGCTGTAAAAAGGAAACCATCCAAACACAGCTCTCAGTCGCCGACGGCGCGGTAGTAGGCACCACCTTTAAAGAGGATGGAAAATTTGATAACTTTACCGACTACCGCCGGGTAAAGGAGTTTATGGATACGGTTAAGACCTTCCGCAAATAATGCCAACAAGCTTTGGGAAAAAAGGTTAAATAGACAAGAAGGGCGCTCCAATCGGGAGCGCCCTTCTTTCGCTATTGTTTATTGGAGTTTCCAAAAGCCGATTTTATAAACCTTGTGATTTGGTTGGCTTTTCGGTAATCATCATCAAGTTGTAGGAACGTCGGCACCCGCGCCGACAGGCGGTTTACTTTTCTTGTTCGAGAAAAGTAAGCAATTTAGTAAAGCGAAGCAGGGACACCCTGCACCCAGCTCAAAGCAAGGGCAAACGGAGCATAGCCTGTGAGACGAAGCACCTACGGCGCAAGCGCGTAAAGCTCAGTGGGGTAGTTGCGTTACGCGCTTGCGAAAATGATAAAGAATTTTTTCCAAAAACTACTTATCTTTTTTACCCTTCGGCAAAATCCTGGTGCCTCGCGTATTTTGCCCTTGCTTTTCGCCCTGGCCTGTAGTTCTTCCTTTTTTCCCACGCCAGCCACACAAGGCTACTTTGGTGCTGGGTTACGGGGGAACGGGGGTACTCGATTATTCTATGGTTTATTGGAGTATCCAAAATCAACTTATAAACTTCGTGATTTGGTCGGCTTTTAGGTTAGGGGTACTCTTTTATCCCATACAAATAATTTTAACTTCGTTTAAGCAAAAATAGGCTTATTTGTTAATTACGCTTTCGTCAAGCTCCCAGCCAAGCTCTTCGTATTTCTTCTTGCGCTTATCCTTATCGGAACGCAGCTCCTGATGGGCAAATTTTGCCACATCTCTGGCAACTGCTCTCGGCACGACGATGACACCGTCGCCATCCGCTACGATAACATCGCCGGGGTAGATTGCCACGCCGCCAATGCCAATGGGAACATCCTTCTCTGCAAAACGGAGTCGGCACTGATCCATCTTTTGTGAGAGGAAGTAAGACCAAACAGGAATCTTCTCGGCAATGCACTCGTCGGTATCGCGAATTCCGCCGCCGTTAAATACAAAGCCGCGGCAGCCCTGCATCATAGCGCCAAGACCGTTCTCAGAGCCAATCAGACCGACATCCACGCCCGCTACATCAACGGCCACGAAGTCGCCCTCTTCAATCTCCGCAAACCAGGGATAGGTACATACGTTGCCGTAAAACCAGTTGGACCACTCGGTATACGCGTCCCCCGTTAACATGGGGTCGGGACCTTCATAGGGTACATATCTTGCGGTACGGGCAATTCCCACCGCTTTTGTGCGGTACATGGGCCGAATCTTATGATCCAGCGAGCAATAATGCTGGTAGCCCATCCAATCTAGGCCGTCTCTCACATCGGCTACACGCAACGGCTCGAACAATTCCAACAACTCTTTGTTTTCCTGCTTATTCATAATTCATGCTCCCTTTCGTTTGTGTAGAAATCCGGTCACTATAAATCCCGCACCGTTAGTATACCGCACCTGGTTTCGTAATAGCTACTCATTTTTTGATATATATAGCATGGATTTTGATGGCTTTTCTATAAAAACAGCCGCCCGCCGGGCTCGGCGGGCGGCTGTTTTTATAGGAGACGTTCCTTTTATACTAATATCCGATTTAAAAGAGTATAAAAATCAAGTGAAAAGCTTTAATTTATGGGTTTTCACGCGGATTTTTATCGACTCTTTTTGAGGGGATTAGTATTATTTGCGCTCCGGGGAAGCCGGGGCAGCGGCTGTTTCCACAACCTTCATACTGGGAAAGATATCCTCAAGCATTTGGTCGGGATACTGCTTGTCAAGAAATACCTGCAGGCTGTTTTTTGGCGGCAGCCCAATACGCCGCTGTGACTGCCGGTCTACGGCGAGGGCGGAGATAGACATATTCCAAAGCATAAACACCGCAAACACCCAGGTTAGCGGTGTTCCCCAGCGTTTGGGAACCTTCTCAATCAGCGCCGACAGGAGCGGGAAGATACGCTTCATCCAAAGGACGCCCAACAGCCCCCAAAACAGCATATATGGAATATTGGTGCGCCCGTTAATATCCAACAGCATGTAGCTGTAATCCCAAGACACAGTTCCAAATATTCTTTCCTGCAAAAAGGAAAGGGCGTATTCAAAACCGCCGCCGATGAAGGCGCTTGCAAAAAACACCCTCCCGTCTCCTTTTTTTGCGGTCTTATACAGCAGCACAGTCATAAGCACCGCGCCCACGCCGTACACGGGGTTAAAAGGCCCATAGATTACACCCGAGCGGTTTTGCAGCACGCCGTAATCAATGAGGCATACCACAGTTTCCAGCACCACGCCGAAAAAGCAGCCAATCATAAAAATCCAAAACAGCTTAGGGTAGCATATTCCTTTGGCAAAGACATCCGATTCTTCTGGCAAGGGCGCATGGTCTTTTGTTGTGAAGTCCCGTTCCTTCGTCAATATTTGCGTTTCCAATCGCGTTTCTCCCCTGTTTCCCGCCCGGACTGAGCGGATTATTCACCTGCCCGCGTTAATGACCTGAATGGATAATTGACGCGTGTGTATGCCTGTCTGCCCCCCTTGCCGGATTGGAGGGGAAGAGCCAAAATGACAGGTCTTTGCATTATGACGAGGCAGCGCGCCATGCCGCTTCACATTCTGCTGTTTTCTCTTACTATTATACCATCCTCGACACAAATGGCTAGAATGTTTTTCATACACAATTCATAGTAACCGGGCGGTTACAGCTCCGCGAAAAAAATTACTGGGGGTGGATTGAGAGAAATATATATGGTATAATATACTAAATCCATACACAGCATTCTTGTGGTACACCGAGAGGAAAACACCATGATCTATACCATAACCCTAAACCCCTCGCTGGATTATGTGGCAACCTTAAACTCACCCCTGACAATCGGTGAGGTCAACCGCGCACGGGGCGAACGGTTTTATCCGGGCGGTAAGGGTATTAACGTTTCCATAGTGCTAAACCGGCTGGGGCTTGCCACACAGGCGCTGGGCTTTACGGCAGGGTTTACGGGGGATGAGATCAAACGCCTGCTGGATGGTTGCGGTTGTCCCCACGACTTTATAGCCGCCGGGGAGGGGGTCTCACGCATTAGCGTCAAGCTTACCCAAGGGGGTGAAACACAGATTAACGGCGGCGGTCCCGTCATTACCCACAATCATATTATGGCGCTGTGTGAAAAGCTGGTTCACCAATGCGGCATTGGACCGCAGGATACGGTGGTGCTGGCGGGGAGCGTGCCGGAGCACACCCCCGCCGATGCCTGTGAGCAGGTGCTTGCGGCTGTTTCCGCGCGGGGTGCCGACATCGTCGCGGATATGACCGGGAAACATCTGACCCATGCGCTCGCCTATGCGCCGCTGCTCATTAAGCCAAACCTTTCCGAGCTGTGCGAGGTGTTTGACTGCGCTATCTCAGGGCAGGCCATCTTATCCTACGCAAGGCGCTTGCAGAAACAGGGCGCGCGAAACGTTCTGGTCTCCATGGGTGCGGATGGGGCAATACTGCTGTGTGAGGACGGCAGTGCGTACCGGGCCTTTTCCCCAAAGGTGCAGGCGGTATGCACCGTGGGCGCGGGGGACTCCATGGTAGCAGGGTTTCTCGCAGGCTATGGGCAGAAAAGGGATGCCAGAGAGGCGCTTGCCCTTGCAGTTGCGGCAGGCACCGCCACCGCGGCCGCACCCTGGCTATGCGAGCGGGAGGAACTTCTCCGGCTGGTGGATGAGGTAGTGATACAAGGCGTTCAGTGAACGATTTATCCAGCTGTTTTCGCTCTCAAAAAACCATAGCATCCTTTACAAAATCGGCTTGAATTATAAACATATTTGCTGTATATTAAAAGCACCGCCCGAATGAATATGTGTACAAGTGCTAATTGTTGAAGGAGGGCTGAAATGATTGCAGAACGCAGGAATTATGAGCTGAAAACAGTAATCGCTCCCCACAGCTTTACCGTATCGGGCCCCTTGGTCTCCCCAAGGCATTGGCAAAGCGAAATGGAAGCGGTATATGTGGAAAGCGGCTGGCTGGAGCTTGAGGCAGGTGAGGGCTATTATCATGTTGATGCGGGAGAAATGATATTCATTAACGGGGGGGTAATCCATCGGTTTGTAAAAAAGGATGAAAGGGCTGTTATCTATGTAATAAAGTTCTCGAAGGAATATCTGGTAAACGACTACTTCACCAAAGAAGGCAAAGAGGCGATACTCGGTCTCTTGGAACAGATATTTATGGTGAGAAAGGATGAATACGTCAGCCGAGCAGTAAATGAGCTTATGTTTAACAATATGTCAAGCATACGTAGCCTCAGCGATTGCTTTATGTCCTCGCGGCTGATTGATTTGACCGTTTACCTCATTAAGAACCCAAAGCTGGTGTTTAATGCCGCAAAATCCGAGCTCATTGACAGCAGCAAGGTTTTGTGCCAAACCATACGGTACATAAACGAACACGCCATAGATAAGATATCCCTGAATATGGTGGCGGATTACCTGGGTTTTAGCGCCTGTTACTGCTCGAAATACATCAAGAAAAAAACAGGCATGAGCTTTATTGAGTATGTAAACACAGTGCGTGTGGGTAAGGCGGAAACCCTTTTGCTTAACACTACCGAGAGCATAACCGACATCGCTTTTGAAACGGGGTTCTCCAGTATGCAAAGCTTTAACCGGGTTTTTAAGCAAATAAACCACATGAGCCCCAGCAGCTACAGAAAAATGGTCAGAATCCGTTAACGGCGGCGGCGAGGTACCGTATATCTCCCCCCCCCCCAGTCCTTTCGGTGCAAAAGGTGGACATACCTTTAAGTAAACGTATACTTAAATTTTAAAAGGTGGCAGAGGGTTAAGGGTTTACAATATGGTTCAGCGGTGATTTTCCGACAGAAAGCTGAAATTTAAACCATAAAAATCAAACACTTTTCGACTGAATAGACCGTGTATTATATTTACTTCTCCCTTTTAGGGCAAAATTCGCTATTAAAACAACAAAAAACGAGTAGTACTTCACAGAAATACTATGTATAATAACGATAGTGACAAGCGGCGAGAAGGTATTATTAATAAAATTGTATAAGTTAAATAATTGTGTTGACGAATGCAGCACAATTCGGAGCTTACATAATTTTAAAGTCACTCAAATTGCTTTTGGGTAAATAAAACAAAGTAAACGTTTACTCAAAGACACTCGACGATTGACACGAAGCAATGAAACCCATATTTTAGCTTAGGGGGAAAACAGTAATGAAAAACAGGATTATTGCTGCATTATTAGCAACGGTCATGGTTGTGACTCTTTCTGCTTGCGGTGCTCCGCAAGGCGCGTCTTCCACGCCCTTGGCGTCCTCTCAGGCAGGCTCTGACCAGTCGAGCGGTGCCGCTGCCGAAAATGTAGAAATTCGGTTCACCTGGTGGGGTGACACAGGACGCCATGAGGTTTACAATGGAATTGCCGACCGCTTTGAGACGGCGAACCCCAACATTAAGGTTGTGCGTGAACCGAATTCTTGGGCGGATTACTGGGACAAGCTCGCTACCCAGGTTGCGGGAGGAAACGCTCCCGACGTAATTGGTATGCATCCCCAGTTTGCTTCGGACTACGCGTCCCGCGGCGCGCTCCTCGACCTGCAGCCCTACATCGACGACGGCACCATTGATGTCTCCAAGATGTCTAGCGGTATTGTAGAGGGCGGCAAAATCGGCGACCTGATGTGCATGATCAGCCAGGGCGTCACCCTTGTTACGCTGTATGCCAACATGAACATCCTCAACGACATGGGCATTGAGGTTCCCGCCTCCAACGAGGATTGGACTCTGGCGGAGTTTGAGGCGGCCGCAAAAGCCTTTACCGATGCCGCTAAGGCCAAGAACAGCGAGGTGTTATTTAGCACCGACTGGTGTGCAAGTACCTTTAACGATCTTCGTTACTACTCCCGTCTGGTCGGTGAGGAGGCCTACACCGTAGACGGCAACATTGGCTTTACTGAGAAAACGGTTCTCGATTGGTTCACCTATTGGAAAAATCTGAGAGATTATGGCGCCATTCCCGATGCCGCCGCTTCAACAGAGGAAGCCGGGCTTCAGCTTGAGCTTAAGATGTTTACCCTTGGCAAGGCAGCCATCGCCAATATGCCCGCAAACCAGATGACCTTGTATGCGGCACAAATGCCCGGCGTCGAGCTTCGTCCCTTAAGACGACCCATCGTGTCGGCAGAGAAGCAGGGCGTATTTATTGAGGGCGCGCATAACTCGGTGTATACAAAGTCCACACATCCCGCCGAGGCGGCTAAGTTTATCAACTTCTTCACCAATACCGAGGACTCCCTTGATCTTTTGATGATGCAGCAGGGCATTCCGGCAAACGAGGATATGGCAAACTTCATTAAGCCCAAGCTCAACGAGGTTCAGGGTATTACCATTGATTTCGTTAACAGCTATCTTGAGGTTGCTACCGGCTATGTGTATCCTCCTAAGGGCGCCACCGAGGTAGAGGCGGCTTATAAGGATGCGGGCGCTTTGGTAGCCTTCGGACAGAAAACACCCGAGCAGGCCGCAAGAGACTTCACAAAGCTTGCCCAGGAGATTTGCGACAGAAACAAGTAGGTTACAAGCCTTTGAGTAGGGCAAAGTTTATTGTAATGGGAGCGATCAGTTGTGAAGCTAAGTAAAAAAGCAAAAGCAGGCATTACAGGCTACTTGTTCTTAGCCCCGTGGCTTATAGGCCTATTCTGCCTCACAGCTATCCCTATGATTGCGTCCCTCTACTTCTCGTTCACAAGCTATGACATGCTCAATGCTCCCAACTGGATTGGACTCGCCAATTACCGGCAGCTAGCATCCGATCCCAAATTCCTCAAAAGCCTAAGCGTTACATTTAAGTTCGTATTTTTAAGTGTACCGTTACAACTAACCTTTGCATTGCTTGTTGCGCTCTTGTTTAAGCGCAACAGGCGGGGTGTAAGGCTTTACAGAGCAATCTACTACCTGCCGTCATTGTTTGGCGGCAGTGTAGCGGTTGCTATTTTGTGGAGGCAATTGTTTAATAAGGACGGAGCTTTTAATCAGTTATTGTCTGTGTTCGGAATCAAGGGGATCAACTGGATAGCGACTCCAGGCACCTCACTTTATACCCTTATTGTGCTTGCCATATGGCAGTTCGGGTCATCCATGGTTATCTTTCTGGCATCACTCAAGCAAATTCCTGTAGACTATTACGAGGCGGCGACCATAGACGGCGCGGGTAAGGTAAAGCAATTCTTTAAAATTACCCTTCCGTTGCTGACTCCCATGGTGTTTTTTAATATCGTTATGCAGGTTATTAACGCGTTTCAATCCTTTACCCCTGCCTACATTATCAGCAGCGGTACCGGCGCTCCGCTGGATTCCACCCTGTTCTATTCCCTTTACCTTTACATCAAGGCATTCGGTCAGTTCCAGATGGGCTATGCTTCGGCGCTTGCGTGGATTTTACTGCTGATTATTGGCAGCGTAACCGGCATTCTGTTCGCCACCGCGAAAAAATGGGTTTACTATGATTAAGGAGGAGAAGCGTTGAGCAGTAAAACGTCAAAAAGGACAAAAAACATCGTTTCACACTTACTGATCATCCTCTTTGGTCTGTTTATGATGTATCCGCTGCTGTGGATGATGAGCAGTTCCTTTAAAGAGGCGACAGAGATATTCCAAAGCCAGAAATTCTTTCCGGCAAACTTCATCATTAAAAACTACGTTGATGGCTGGAAGGGGATGTCGGGCTACAGCTTCGGTCGCTTTCTTGGCAACTCCTTCTTTATTGCGGGAGTGGCAATCGTGGGTAACGTTTGCAGCTGTATTTTAGCGGCCTATGCCTTCGCAAAGGTAAAGTTTCCCCTTCGCAACATGTGGTTTGCAATCATGCTGGGGACGATGATGCTCCCCCTTCATGTAAGGCTCATACCCACCTACATTGTGTTTAACTCGCTGGGCTGGGTCAACACCTACCTGCCGCTGGTTGTGCCGAAGTTTCTGGCGACGGAGGGCTTTTTTATATTTTTAATGACCCAGTACATGAGAGGCCTGCCAAAGGAGATGGATGAGGCGGCAACAGTGGATGGCTGCGGTCCGTTCCGGCATTTCCTGCTTATCATCGTACCGCTGTCGGTACCCGCCGTCATCACCACCTCGATATTCACATTTATATGGACATGGAACGATTTTTTCAGCCAGAACATCTACCTCAGCCAGATCGGGCGCTATACCGTATCCATGGCTCTCAGACAGTACACCGACGCAATGGGCAACAGCTCATGGGGGGCGTTGTTTGCAATGTCAACCATCTCGCTGATACCGCTGATGACAATGTTCATCGGTTTCCAAAAGTTTTTAATCGAAGGCATCACATCAGGCAGTGTCAAAGGCTAGAGCAGCTTGAATGTATGAACCGTAATTATAAATATTTCAGATAAGAAGGGCGCGTTTTGGCCATGGGCAAAGCGTGAGGGCGAATATTATGAAGTCGTTTGCGACAGAGGATACCGGCAGGATTATTATAATAAGCCTGCAAAAGGGCGAGAAGATACTGGAAAGCATTGAGCAGGAGCTAAAAAAATGGGGCATTGAAAATGCCGTCATGCTTTCCGGGGTTGGCTCGCTTAGAAAGGTGAGCTACCACTATATTGAAAACACCAACGATTGGCCCACCAACAAGTTTATCGTGGCCGACAGACCCATTGAGCTTGCCGCAATTCAGGGCATGGTATTAAACGGCGTGCCGCATTTACATATCGTTTCCTCCGACATGGATAACTACTTTGTGGGGCATCTTGAAAACGGCTGCGAGGTGCAGTACCTTGCCGAGATCCTGCTGCTTGAGATCAAGAACCCCGAAATCGTGAGAAAGTTTGACGAGTTTGGCATCAGCTATCTCGACGAGGCCTAAAATCATATTCAAAAAAACGTTTACTTTTTTAAGTAAACGTTTTCTCAAAATCCTGTGATAAATTTTTCGCGGGAAACTTCTTGGCAAAATTATCGGACGGGATGCTCATGGTGTTGCCGGCAATCATGGCCGGCTCAAAGATGAACTGCCTGTTTTTCTGGCGCGGATGTGTAATACGCTCGAGAATGGCGTTGCCTACCCTTGTGCCAATTTCGTAGGGGTTAAAGCAGGCGACCGAGGGGCGGGTGGCCATCAGCTCCATGTTTTCTATTCCGTCGTAGGAGCAGATAGAGAGGTCGTCCGGTAGGTTTATCCCCTTGGCCTTGAGGCATTTTAGGGCACCGATGGACATCATGTTATTCATGCAGAGCACGGCGGTGGGCTTGTCGCTCATCTCGCACATGTACTCTATGGCCTGATAGCCCGATTCCAAGCGGAAATTGCCGGTGTACTGGTAGGGATAGGAGGATGTAACAGGCAACCCCGCCTCTGCCATTGCAGAGCAAAAGCCCTCAAACCGCTCTACGCTGTTGCTAAGCCCGGGGGTGCCGTTTACCACAAATATTTTGCGGTGACCCAACTGCAAAAGTTGCCTGGTTAACAGGTACGCTCCCTTAAAGTTGTTTGTATCAACCACATCCCCGTGAAATCCAGAAATATCCAGCTTTCGGTTGACGCAAACCATAGGAATGCTCTGGTTCATGAGCCCGATCAGCTCATTATTCTTCCCAGTGCAGTTGAGAATAAGCGCATCCACATTCTTGCTCCACAGCAGGTTGAGGTAGGAAAGCTCCCGCTCCTTTTTGTTGTCGGTGCTGCAAACCATCAGGCTGTAGTCCTCCTGCTTAATGACATCCTCAACCGCCTTCGCGATGGTGATATGGTATGTGTTTGAAATATCGGACATGATAAAGCCGATGGTTTTTGTGACGTTAATCTTCAGGCTTCTCGCAATCAGGTTGGGCACATAACCAAGCTCCGCCGCCTTCTCCAGCACCCGCTCGGTAATCTCGGGGCTGACGTAATAGTTCTGGTTCAAAACGCGGGAAACTGTGGCGATGGAAACATCGGCGGCTTTGGCAATATCCTTGACGGTGACGCGGGCGTTCTTATTATCCATTTTCATATACTCCGACCATAGTAATTATAAAATATTATACCATTTACAAAAAACCATGGGAATAGATATTTTTCACAACGAACACCGCTTAATTATTGTAGGATAAAACACATTTATTACAGAACGGGTGAAGGGATATGGTAATAGGCTGCGCTACCGACATGGAGCATTACCAAATGCTCAAGGACTTAGGGTTTGATTATATCGAGCTTCAGGGCAAGGCAGTGTGCGCGATGGACGATAAGCAGTATCAAAGCGTCGTCAATACGGTGCGGCAGGGCACCCTTCCCTGCATGGGCTTTAACGCATACTGCGGTAAGGATGTGATTATTGCAGGTCCCGGCTTTAACGCTGCAAACGCTTTTTCCTACGCAAAAAAGTGTGCCAAACGCGCCGAGGGGCTGGGTGTAAGAACCGTGGAAATCGGCTCGCCTTTTTCCCGGATGCTGCCGGAGGGGTACGACAGGGGTCTCGCAAAAAAGCAGGCTGTGGATTTTTTTGCGGCGACAGCGACGGCCTTTGGGGTTTATGATATCGCGGTTTGCGTAGAGGCGCTGGGCGTATGCTTTTGCAACTTTATCAATACGGTTGAGGAAGCCGTCGAGATTATCAAGGCCGCCGAAATGCCAAACCTTGGCTTGATATTGGATTTTTACAACATGGAGCATAACAGCGAGGCGGATATGGATTTAGCCCCCTACGGGCAGTATATCCGCACGGTGCATATCTCGGATGACGACGGCTCCCCCCAAAGGCGCTATTTTTTAAAGGCAGAGAAATACCCAATCCATCAAAGCCGCATACTGCGTCTGATGGAAACGGGATATGACGGCGCAATCACCATTGAAATTGACCTGCAGGTTGACCCAAGCCTTGCCGGGGACAACCTGCGGTTTTTAAAAAGTATGCTCTAACAGGTGGATATTACAGATTTTGCACACACGCACATACACACTTCACATCACACACGACACACTTACAAAATCTCAAGCCTTTAAACTTCACACACATTACACAGGAGGTCAAATCCATGGCACAAAAAAAAGTAGTTATCTCTGCGGCAATCACAGGCGGTGTCCATACCCCTACCATGTCACCTTACCTGCCCAAAACACCGGATGATATTATTAAAAATGCGATTGACGCATACAAGGCGGGCGCAGCGGTGGTGCATATCCATGCGCGCAAGGAAAATGGGGAACCTACTGCCGACCACAAAACCTTTGAGTATATCCTATCCGCGATTAAAAAGGATACCGACCTCGTTATCGGCATTACAACCGGCGGTGCGCAGGGCATGACGGTAGAGGAACGCTTTGCGGTTATTGAACGCTTTAAGCCGGAGATGGCCTCGGCAAACGGCGGCTCCATTAACTTCTGCTTTGCAAGGCTTGCCGATACGATGGATAAGCCCGACTACGAGTGGGAGGTTCCCTTTATTAAAAGAACCTACGATAATGTGTTTAAAAACACCTTTAAGGATATGGAATACTGCATTACCATGATGAACAAATGCGACACCATGCCCGAGTATGAGGTGTTTGATTACGGTCAGCTCTCAAACCTTGCCTTTTTTAAGAAAAGCGGCGTGATTACACAGCCCATATACCTCCAGTTTGTACCCGGAATTATGGGCGGTATGCCCATTAGCAACGAAGGCATGATGTTTATGATCGACCAGGCGAAAAAGACCCTTGGCAGCGACATACAGTTTTGCAGCGTAGGCGCCGGCAGAAGAATGTTTCGCACCGAGACCCTTTGCGCCCTGAACGGCGGCAATGTTCGGGTGGGTATGGAGGATGGTTTGTACATTAAGCCAAACGGCGAGCTTGCGGTGGATAACGCGGCACAGGTGGCAAAGATAAAGGGCATTCTTGAGGCGCTAGATTATGAGATAGCGTCAACAGGCGAGGCGAGGCAGATGCTGCACCTAAAGGGAATCGATAAGGTTAGCTTTTAAGGGTTCTGCGTCAACCCCGGTGCGCGATTACGATTTTATACGAAACTCTTAAAAAATTAGTACAAGGGTCGAATATCGTGCGCACCGCAAGCATGGGATTAGAATTGTGAGGTAATATAAATGTTTCAGGATGCAGTAATCGTATCCGCCGCGAGAACGCCTATCGGCAGCTTCGGCGGCTCCTTAAAGGATGTAAGCACCATCGAGCTTGGTGCCTTGGCGGTCAAGGCGGCGGTCGAGCGGGCAGGGGTTTCACCCTCGGCGGTGGAGGAGGTCGTCATGGGCTGTGTGGGCCAGTATGGGTTAAATCCCTTTTTGGCTAGACTGGTGGGGCTAAAGGCGGGGCTTTCGTCCGAAAGCTCCGGTCAGACGGTAAACCGGCTGTGTGCCTCAGGCTTGCAGGCCATCGTGACAGCGGCAATGACAGTAGACCACGGGGATGCCGAGATTTGTGCCGCGGGCGGCGCTGAGAATATGAGCAGCTTTCCCTACAGCAGCAGCCAGGCAAGATGGGGCGCCAGAATGGGCGACACCGCGCTGAAGGATGACCTTTCCACCGCGCTGTGCGAGCCGGTGGCGGGAATGAACGGTACCAATATCCATATTGGGATTACCGCTGAAAATATTGCGAAGAAATACGGCATTACCAGGGAAGAAGCCGACAGCTACGCGGTGCAGGGGCAGGAAAAGGCACACGCTGCAATCGCCGCCGGCAGGTTTAAGGATGAGATTATCCCGGTAGAGACTAAGGTAAAGCGGGAAACGAAGCTGTTTGATACCGATGAACACCCCCGCCAGACGGATATGGATAAGCTGGGTAGGCTTCGTCCCTTTGTCGATAGTAAGGGCATCATCACCGCGGGCAACGCCTCCGGCATTAACGACGCGGCGGCCGCGACGCTGATTATGTCCGCAAAAAAGGCGGCGCAGCTTGGCTGTAAGCCTCTTGCAAGGGTGGTGGATTATGCGGTTGCGGGGGTAAACCCCGACTATATGGGGATGGGGCCGGTTGCGTCCACCCAAAAGCTGATGAGCAAGCTGGGTATGAGCCTTGAGGAGGTCGGGCTGGTGGAGCTCAACGAGGCCTTTGCGGCACAGGCCATAGCCTGTATACGCGAGCTTGGGCTTAACCCCGAAATCGTCAATGTAAATGGCAGCGGTATCTCCTTAGGGCACCCAATTGGGGCGACCGGCGCGGTGATTTCTGTAAAGCTATTGCACGAAATGAGGCGGCGCGGCGTACAATATGGACTTGCAACCCTTTGTATCGGCGGCGGGCAGGGCCTTAGTGTTTTGTTTGAAATGCTGTAAGCGCACCCGCGCGGATGGTAGAAAGGAGCAGGAGCCGCCATGGAGTATAAGGAAATCACCACAGAAGTTTTCAAGCATTATCCCGCATATACGCCGGATACGGTCCGGGAGGCATATAGCCGCGCAATAAAAACCCTAAGCAAAAAGATTATTGTACTGGATGACGACCCCACCGGAGTACAGACGGTACACGATATCTATGTCTATACCGATTGGAGCACGCAAAGCATCCGGCAGGGGTTTTTGGATGCCCCCCCCATGTTCTTCATCCTTACCAATTCAAGAGGCTTAACCAAGGTGCAAACCGCCGCGCTGCACTGTGAAATTGCCGAAAACATTGCGGCGGTATCCAAGGAGCTGGGCAGAGAGTTTATCCTCATCAGCCGAGGGGACTCCACCCTGCGGGGACATTACCCGCTGGAAACCGAGGTGCTTCGCCAAACCATGGAGGAAAGCTCCGGACTGAGGATAGACGGAGAGATTTTGTTCCCCTTCTTCCCCGAGGGCGGGCGCTATACCGTCGGGGATGTCCATTACGTCGCCGACGGCGAGAGGCTGACGCCCGCCGGTGAAACCGAGTTTGCAAAGGACCGCACCTTCGGCTATCAAAGCTCTGATTTAAAAAGCTGGATAGCAGAAAAAAGTGAAGGCGTGTTCCCGGCAAAGCAGGTGGTATCCATAACGCTCGAGGAGCTTCGCGCGCAGGCGTATCCCGCCATAATGGCAAAGCTCATGGGCATACAGGGCTTTGGCAAGGCAATTGTTAACGCCATAAGCTATGAGGATGTTATGGTGTTTGCCACCGCCTTAATCGGCTGCCTCAATAAGGGCAAAAACTTCATCTTCCGCACGGCCGCCGCCTTTACCAAGGTAATCGGCAATGTATCCGACCAGCCGCTCCTTACACGCGAACAGCTTGTGAACACCAAAAACAAGAACGGCGGCATTATTGTGGTGGGCTCTCATGTGAATAAAACCACCCAACAGCTCGAGCGGCTCAAGGCAGACCGGAACATCCGTTTTGTTGAGTTTAATCAGCATCTCGTGCTGGATGACGCAAGGTTTTCCGAGGAGCTTAGCAGGGTGATATCCGAGGCCGAGGGCAGCATAGCGGCGGGCAATACCGTGGCGGTCTATACGCGGCGCGACCGCTTTGATTTGAACACCGGCAGCAAGGAGGCGGAGCTTGAGATTGCCGTTAAAATCTCGGACGCTGTAACCGGCATTGTTGCTTCGCTAAACATCCGCCCCAATTTCATTATTGCCAAGGGGGGGATTACCTCCAGCGATATTGGAACAAAGGCGCTGGGTGTAAAGCGTGCAAAGGTAATGGGGCAGATTCTTGCGGGCGTACCCGTATGGCTCACCGGTGAGGAAAGCAAATTCCCCGGGTTGCCCTATGTGATATTCCCCGGCAACGTGGGCAGCGAAAACGCCCTGCTAGACGCGGTGGAAAAGATGAGGGTAATGTGATAATAGCCACTGGGAGGAGAAAAACAATGAAGTTAACAGGTAAATTTGCGGTGGTAACCGGTGCCGCACAGGGCATAGGTGCCGCCGTGGCAAAGCGGCTGTATGAGGACGGAGCAAGCGTAGCGCTTTTGGATATGAACCAGCAGAAGCTGGATGCCGCCGCATTGGCAATAGACCCCACAGGCAGCAGGGTGCTTGCCCTTGTGTGCAATGTGGCAAACACGGAGAGCGTAAAAACGGTATTTGAGGCAGTTGCCGCAAGGTTTGGCAGAATAGACATTCTGGTTAACAACGCGGGCATTACGCGGGACAGCATGTTCCATAAAATGACCGAGGAACAGTGGGATTCGGTGATTGACGTAAACCTAAAAGGCATTTTTAACTGCTGCAAGGCGGTGGTACCCGCTATGCGGGAGCAAAACTACGGCAAAATAGTAAACCTTGCGTCAGTTTCCGCCTTTGGTAATATCGGGCAGACCAATTACGGCGCGTCCAAGGGCGGTGTTATCGGCTTTACCAAGTGCCTTGCAAAGGAGATTGCGCGAAATAACTGCACGGTAAACTGCATAGCCCCCAGCTACATTAACACCGAGATGCTTCAGGCGGTGCCCGAGAATGTCCTTCAAAAGTTTATTGCGGCAATACCTATGAACCGGCTGGGCGAGCCGGAGGAGCTTGCGGCCGTGGCGTCCTTCCTCAGCAGCGACGACTCAAGCTTTGTAACAGGCGAATGCCTGGTAGTCTCCGGCGGTTCCTACATGTAGTGTTGTCCTTTGGGAATAAAAAGTATAGATATCAGTCCGGTCAAGCGCCATAACCAGAGGCTATTTTACCCAAAAAAACAACTATGTAATACTAATCTCCTCAAAAAGAGTCGATAAAAATCCGCGTGAAAACCCATAAATTAAAGCTTTTCACTTGATTTTTATACTTTTTTAAATCGGATATTAGTATAAATACAACCCAGCTTAACGGTCGCCGTTAAGCTGGGTTGTATCGCGCTGCTATAGGGTAATGCTAATCCACTCCGCAAGTGTAGAGGTTAAGATAAAAATCCGCATGAAAACCCACTAGTTCAGAGGGGCTAATAGTTTAAAAGGGCTTGGGAATAAAACAACTCGTTTTTATCTGCGGTCATAAGTGCTCTTCTGGAAAATTAAACTGCCGTCTGGACCTGTTCCCGTCATACTATATTCATAAGAATGCAAATCCGCTGTTAGGCAAGCGGTATAACCCTGCTTCTGCCATCGCAGCGAGAGTGCTGTCTCAGTCGGCGACTCAACGAATAGCTCAGAATCAAAATCAAAGGCCGCAAAGGTGTTTCGAAACCGGAGCATCTCCAGCTGAGCCTTCACAGTTTCGCTGCTTAAAGCTGCTTCCACCTGCTCGCTTGTCAGGTTGGTTCGGTTAATCTCTTTGTGTCCCCCCACACCCGCGCGCATGACTGCCTCGTGATCGTTTTTGCCGCAGAACAGGTCAAGATACCAAACCTGGGGCTTACCCGGCATAAACAACTGTATCGCCCTCGCAAGCAGCATCTTCCGGTCATCCTCGCCCAGTGCGCTGTAGTAGGTGGCGTTAACCTGATAATACATATTCGCGTTTCCGTGAAGGTCCTTTACATACCCGCCCCGTGCGACAATAATTTTTATCATCTCGTCAATCTCTTCGTTGGGTAAAAGTCCTCTTAAATCAAGCAAAGGGATACCGTCGTGAGACCCCAGCATGTTTACTACCGCAATTCCCTTTGCCTGAATGTCGCGGATCCAACGGTGCAAATAGACGGGAGTGTGCTTTTCAAGGGCGTGAATAATTAGTCCGGGCAGGAAAAAGTCGTAGGTCATATACCCATTTTGCGCGAGCTTTTCGTGCGTTTTTTCATGATACTCGCTATGAATTTCGGGCAGCAGGGTCAGACTATCGGCATCGGCGATTTCGCGAATTTGCGATAACAGCTCCCAGGTTTCGGGGTCGTTTAAAAAATTTCTTGTTCCCGGGGCTTTTGGCGCGTAAGCAAAGGCATCTAAGCGGATAATTGCCGCCCCGTACGCTGCCAGTCGTTTGAGGGTTTGCCGGTAATAATCCCACACCAGCGGGGACTTTATGTTTAGGTCAATCTGCCCCAAGTATTTACACCTGGAACGCAAGAGCTTCAGCACTTGATTTCGAAAAGGGATAAAAGAACCAAAGTCGATTTTTTCTGGGGGATCACCCCTGTCAAGCGCATTGTTTATTTGCTCAGCAAGCTTTAAGGCCGCGGCGTACTGCATATCTGCGCCCAGAACCAAGTCGTGGGCGTCAATATGGTCATAGCGAACTTCCTGATAAAAGGTGTTCCACAAAAACTTGGTGGCTCCATCCGGCAGATTAACGCTCAAAATAGGTAAGCCGGGCTTGCGAAAGAACATATGCCGCAAATATTCCTCATCCGGCTGGATATACCCCTCATCCGTCATGCTGCCGTAGCCTTCCCAAAATTTATTCCAGTCAATAAAAAAGTCCGCGTAAACTGACTGGCTGCCGTTTGTTAATATATCACGGAATTGGGCTGAGAGCACAGAAGCGTGGTTTAATACAAAGTCAAGCTTTAAGGCAATGCCCAGTTTCTTAAAATTTTCAAAGTTTTCTTCAGTCGCGAGCATTTGGTTTAAATCGTAGTCAATCACAGAAAACCCGCGGTCAAGGTCGGTGTTGAAGACGCTTGGCAGGATGTAAAAGGCCTTAAAAGAATCCTTTAATTCCGGTTTTTGAAGCAAACTTACCATATCGTTTAAGTTCTGCCCCACACTGTCAGGGTACGCGTTGAGCATAGCCCCAAGGTCATGCATTCCGCAAATATCCTTGTTATAATGGTCACTCATAAAGCCGCCTCCCGCTTTTTTTGCTCCAGCTTTTTTTCAAGTAAATCAACTGTCGTAAGCAGTGCGCCATCTTTCCCCACAATAATCTTTGCTTTTTGAATCTGATAATCTAGAAGCTCTGCCTCAATGTTGAGCACCCGATTGGTAAAGGGGCTGTCGGTATCCTTGTCGCGGTTTCGTGCCTTGCGGTGAGCCAGTGTCTCCTGCGGCGTACTGTATAGGCAGATGGGGATATCTGCGCCAAGAATATGAAAGCTGTTACCGTGCGTCCATTCGATAACCAAAACCTTTCTTTCACAAAAGTCAACCGGTTCGTACCAAACAGCGGCATCGGCTCTGCCCATGCGCTTTAGGTATATCGTGTTCTCACCGTTTTTAAACTGTGAGATAATTGCCGTAATCTCATCAAAATCAATCTCGTTTTTACTGCCAAGATAGCCTCTCAGGCCGCTGTCTCCAGACTGCTGGTAAAGGCTGAGCCATGGATAGTCTGCGGTGTAAACCGGATCCGCATCGGTGCCGTTTTGCTGTAATTGCATAAGTATTTTCCCACGCTCCATGTCATAACTGCCGTGGGAAATAAGGCCCTTTAGCCCATGCTGCCTGAAAATCCTCAGCCTTTCTGCGTCGTTATACATCGGGATACGGTAAGGGTAATTGTCTCCCGAAAGGGTATACGCGCCGATTCCTTCAAGATTGAGATAATAGGAAAGCAAGGAGGCGATCTCCGATTTACCCACGCCGGAGCCGCCACACACAACGATCACCGCACGCCCAAAGCTACTGTTTATCGCGCAGGGCAACAGCTTTAGCAGTTGAGGAAAGATTAAGTTGGCCTTTGCGACATGTTCCAAATTAATCACAACCTTATCGCCCGGCATATCTCCCGTAGGCACAAGGCTTAGGTCACCAATGTTTGCGGGAACCCAGTCGGTCGGGCTTTTTATGGTTTCGCATAGGTCTTTTCGTGGGGCCTTTTCTGTTTTCATGGTTGTTTTATCTCCATCCATTAAAAATTGCGGCAGTTATGGTTTTGACGAGTATACTCAATTGTGATCACAAAAATCGTAACACATCACGCCACTCAATGTCAACCGATTGACCTCAAAAAAATAAATAAACTATATGGAAGGGGTAGGAGAAGCTAAATTTTCGATTGATAACTAGGCGGTTAAAGCGTAGTTTGTTGATTTTTTATATTTATATAGTGATAATAAATAAAAAAAATTCCATCCAATTAAATTATTATTTAATATTGACAATCACCGAGCTGTTGAGTATAATTGAGACGCAACGACATACAATGTCAATCGCATTACATTTTTAGATGCAGAATATGATATCACAAAGGAGAATTTAGCATGAAAAAGCGCTCTCTTTTCTTAGTGGCTGTCTCTTGCCTGTTAACAGCTGCGATAGCTGTTAGCATTGTCGGTTGTTCTGCCCCTGGGGCAGTCGCATCCTCCTCCAAAGCATCCAGCGAAGGCTCGGGTGAAATGCCCACCATTAAAATGGTGACCCTTTGCGGCACAGCCCCGGCGGATACCGCCCTTGTTTCAGAGGCGATCAGCAAAATCACACGCGAAAAGATTGGTGTGAATGTTGAATTGATTCCCGTGGAGCTGGGCAATATTTCACAAAGGATGAGTTTGCTGCTCACCGGCGGCGACAGCGCCATCGATGTCTACATTGCCGGCGGCTGGTCGAGCCTTGGCGGAATGGTAAGCAACGGTCAGGCGCTGGAGATTGACAGCTACATCGAGCCCTATGCCGCCGAATTGGAGAAGGCGCTCACCCCCGAGGTGTTAAACGCTGGAAAAGTCGACGGCAAGCTTTATGGCGTTGCTCGTTACCTCGACTTCGCGTCCGGCCTCGTATACAACCTCCGCAAGGATGTCGCGGACAAGTATGGAATAAAGAACGGCGATTCATTGACGCTTTCGGAGCTGACCGACCTGTTTAAGAAGATTAGAGAAGAATATCCTGACAACGCGCTGATTGGCTCCACCGCCAGCGGCTTGATGAACGGCCCGTTCGAGTCCCGCGTGGACAATTTGGGCGACCTTAGCCTGCTGGGTGTTATCGCCGACATGAAAACGGGCGATACGGTTGTTAACTACTACGAAACCGCGTTGTATGATGAAACAGTAAGCTACTTTAAGCAATGGAAAGAAATGGGCCTTTATATGGCGGACCCGCTTAACAATACAGAAAGCCCCATGGATTATATCGCCAGCGGCAAGTCTCTGGGCAACTTCGGCGGCCATTTTTCCGCAGAGCTGAACGGCATATATGCCTCACAGAACTATGGCGTGGAGATGGCGTGCGTAAGCATAATGGATAAGGTCGCCCAGACCCCCGGCATGTATTACTGCGTGGCGCCCAACACCAAGAGCCCTGACAAAGCGGCGGCGTTTATTGCCCTGATGGCGACGGACGCGGATGTTGTAAATCTCCTCTGCAACGGTATTGAGGGCGTTCATTATAAGCTGGATAATGGCGTTGCGTATTACATGGATGGCAAGGATGCCTCTACTACCGGATGGACCATGGGCTTTGCCTGGTCACAGCTCAATTCTCCGCTCTCCTATCCCTTTGAATACCCTGCAAACTACTACGACCTGATGGTTCAAAGCAACGAAGAGTCCGCTAAATCCAAGGCGTTCGGCTTCCAGTTTGATGCCGCCAAGGTTGCCAATGAGGTCGCGGCCTGCGCAAACGTTGTAAACCAGTATCGCATATCGATAGAGGCGGGCGCCGTTGCAGACATTGACGCGGCGGTTAAGGAGTTTAGGCAGGCGTTAAAGGATGCGGGCGTTGATAAGCTGGTTGCCGAAAAGCAGACGCAGCTCGACGCATACATTGCAAGCAAATAATAAGTAACGCAATTACGCGAATAGGAGTGGCAGACAATTATGGTCAACAGTAATAAAAAACGTTTTAAGCATCTTCCACTATATCTGATGATGGTGCCTGGCATCATCTATCTGTTAATCAATAATTATCTGCCCATGTTCGGTCTGAGCGTCGCCTTTAAAAAGGTGAATTATCAGGTGGGCATCTTCAACAGCCCATGGGTTGGCTTTGAGAACTTCGAGTACCTGTTTAAAACCAAGGATGCTTTTATAATCTTTAGAAACACAATATGCTACAATCTTGTATTCCTTGTTTTTGGCATGACTTTTTCCATCGCTATTGCAATTCTGCTCAGCGAAGTTACCAGCAAACGGAGGCTCAAGTTCTACCAGACCAGCATTTTAATACCCTTTTTACTCTCTACGGTGCTGGTAAGCTATATTGTGTTCGCGTTTTTAAGCTCTGACTCAGGGTTTATCAACAACAGCATATTAAAGCCGTTGGGAATACCGCCCATATCGTGGTACTCAGACCCCAAATACTGGCCGGTCATCCTTGTTGTCGTGCATTTATGGAAATCCTTTGGCTACACAAGCATCATATATTTTGCAACGATTCTCGGTATCGATTCTTCACTGCATGAGGCGGCAATGGTGGACGGCGCGAATATGTGGAAGCGAATTTGGCACATCACCCTGCCGGGTCTGAAATCCACAATTATTACACTGGCTCTGCTGCAGATTGGTCGTATGATGTACTCGGATTTCGGGCTTTTCTATCAGGTTCCTATGAACAATGGGCTGCTCTTTAATGTAACAAATACCATCGATACCTATGTTTACCGAGGACTTTTACAGCTTAACGACGTCGGCCGCTCATCGGCCGCAGGGTTCTTACAGGCTATTGTTGGATTTATACTTGTACTGGGCGCGAACCTGATGACGAGAAAGCTTGATAAGGACAGCGCGCTGTTCTAAACCCATAGGATAGCTCTCATGAGAGAGTGAAAAATTCTACACTAAAGGCGGGGCTATATTATGGCTTTAAGCAGTAAAAAGGTGCAGTTTGCTATCAACCTTATATTAATTCTTCTTACGATAGCCTGTGTTTTTCCGTTGCTCCTCGTTATTTCTGCTTCCATTACGGATGAAAACATTCTTTTAAAAAACGGGTATTCCATTTTTCCGAGTAAAATCAGCTTTGAGGCGTACCAGTACATTTTCAAAGCAGGCAATACCATATTAAGGTCTTATGGGATTACCTTTTTTATCACCATTGTCGGCACCTTCATGAATGTGGCAATGACCATACTGCTGGCGTATCCGCTTTCACGCAAGGAGCTTAAAGGGCGCAACGTGGTCTCGTTCCTTATTTTCTTCACCATGCTCTTTAACGGGGGCTTGGTTCCATCCTACATGATGTGGACTCAGGTCTTCCACATACGGGATACCCTTGCCGCACTGCTCATCCCGAATCTGATGCTTCAGGCCTTTTACATTATCATGATGCGAAATTTTATCTCAACAAACATTCCCGAATCAATTATAGAGGCCGCGAAGATTGAGGGTGCGGGTGAGATGCAGCTCCTAGGCAAGATCGTACTGCCGCTTTCAAAACCCATACTTGCAACTGTCGGGCTTATGGTGGGGTTGGGCTACTGGAATGACTGGATGAACGGCCTATACTACCTTATTCAAAGAACCGACCTTTACAGCCTGCAAAACGTCTTAAACACGATGCTTAACAATATCAACTACCTAAAATCACAGGCGGCCATTCAGGGCTCTGCGGTTATGGTTGGAGCTCTGCCAAGCGTTGGCTTGCGCATGGGGCTTGCCGTAATAGCCATATTGCCTATCCTGATCGTCTACCCCTTTATACAAAACGGTTTTGTAAAAGGAATAGTTATTGGCGGCGTAAAGGGATAATGCCAGCTTGAATCAGCGCTAATTCAATAAGCCCCGCGCATTTTTTATACTTCTTGTCGGGCGGTATAGGGTACTGTTTTGCGACTAAGACAAAGGAGACAGAGCTGCAAAACAAGCTTGCGGCGCTGTCTCCTTAATGTTGCGGGTATTTTCTCTGAGCTTTTTAACAAGGGTTTGAAAAAATTAAGTAAAGAGCCTTGTTTTATAGGTTTTACGCGGATTTTAGCTATAATTCTACACTTCTTGAGTGAATTAGAATTAGGTGCTTTCCCGTTCGATAAGCTGTACAGAAAACACCGTACTGACGGGAACCATTTTATCGTAGTACATGATTACACTCTCCACAGCAAAGCGGCACATGTCGTCAATCGGCTGACGGATGGTGGTGATAGAGGGACTGTAAAGGCCGGCGAGAGCGATATCATCGTAGCCAATAACCTTAAGCTGCTCGGGCACTTTAATATCGTTATGGGCGCAATAGCGGATTATCTGCGCCGCGATAACATCGTTTGAGGTGAAAACGCTGTCAAGCTCCGGGTGCTTTACCATAAAGGAGGCAATGACATCGTCGTATCTCATGCTCACAAACCGCTCCTCTGAGATCTCTAAGGTAAGCGGCGCCACCCCGCTTTTCTTCAAGGTGGCCTCAAAGCCCAAAAACCGTTTGTTTGCGTCCATATCGAGCCATGGGCTGCCGCTGAAGTACGCGGGGTATTTGCAGCCCTTTTGCAGCAGTAGCTTGGCAGCCAGAACCCCGCCCTCGTAGTTGTCGGAGGACACGGAGGGAAGCCCCGAGGCAATCTTTCGATCGATGGAGATAATCGGCGAATCAAAATTCAGGCTGTCCTGGAGATTTTGCGTTCTGCTCGCAAGAATAACCCCCGCCACCTTATTGGCCTTGAGCATTTGAAAATACTCAAGCTCCTTTTCCCTCTCATGGTTTGAGGTGCAAAGCAGCATCCGGTAGCCAGATTTGGTGATGTAATGTTCCACCCGCTCTATCACCTCACAGAAAAAGTAGTTGTTGGCGGAGGGAACGATAAGCCCAATAAAATTGCTGGTTTTTTTAGCCAATGATTGTGCCAGCTCATTGGGCTGGTAGCCTAACTCTTTCATAGCCTTCTCAATTTTAAGACAGGTTGTCTCGCTCACCTTGTTGCGTTTGTTGAGCATGCGTGAAACGGTGGTGACAGTAACTCCTGCGCGTGCAGCCACATCTTTAAGCGTTGCCATAAGTGTTTACCTCGTTTTGCGTTACAAGATTTGCCATATCATTATCCATGAAAATGCTCCCAATGTCAATAGGGTATGTCAAAAAAGTGTCACGCGCTTGACCTATGAATGAAGCAAAAATATAGATTTTATATTTAAGGCAACACCCCCCGGCAAAACAGTTTAAATTGCGCAAGCTTGCCGGGGCGCATGATTTTTGGGCGTTTAGTGCCGTCGCGGCATAATCGCCGGAAAGGCTAAGATGCTATTATGGCTTATGAAAAAAACAGAAAAATCCTTACGCAGTTCATTGAGGAAAGGAAGGTAATATGGCCGGCCGAGCAGCAGAAGCTAGCGGACGGAACCATGGACCTTAAGGCAAACCATGCCGTATGGAATTCGGCAATAGCCGCCTTTGAGCAGATAGTCCTGTGGGAGGACGGCGCCCCGGGCTATTCGAAAGAGCACGGCCAGCCACAGCCGTCCATCATCTTTGTGCCCAGCTCGTCGCCGAGCCCAAAGGGAACCGTCATTGTCGCGCACGGCGGCGGTTTTGTTGCCCGCGCGGGGCACGAGGGCTTTCATGTGGCGGATTATTTTAACAAGGCGGGCTTTGCCGTCGCAATTCTTACCTATCGCTTAAAGCCCTATACCCGTTATGACGCGATAGGGGATATGCAGCGCGCCATACGCACCATCCGTGCGAGGAGGGAGGAGCTTTGCGTAACCGACAAGGTCGCGGTTATGGGCTTTTCCGCGGGCGGAATGCTATCAGGAAACTGTGCCACGCATTTTGACAGCGGCAGTGCCCAGTCGGCGGATTATGTAGAGAGACAGTCCAGCCGCCCCGACGCGGCGGTAATCGGCTACGGCTCGTTTAGCTTCGTGTCCTTCCCCGGGGGGATGTTTGTAAACCCGTTTGAGGACAGCCAGCGGCAAGAGCAGGTATATCTTTCTCTTGAAAAGAATGTAAGCACCAAAACTCCGCCGTTTTTTTTCTGGCAAACCAACTCGGACGACCCAAGGCATTCCCTCGTGCTTGCCAAGGAGCTTACAGACCACGGGGTACCCTTTGAGCTGCATTGCTTCCCGGAGGGGAGACACGGCTTGGGTCTGGCCGACGGAGCAAACGACAACGGCATTCGCATCCCCCACCTAATGCATTGGGCCGAGCTTTGTTCAGAGTGGCTTGAGCTGCAGGGCATTTAACATAACGATAAACAAACAAACAAATGAAAGGGGCTCAGCTTGTGCGTACAAGAAATTTAAACAAGATGACCAACGCGGAGGTCGAAAGCTATCTTGAGCGTAACGATGTAATCTTTATCCCGGTAGGCACGGTGGAAACCCACGGGCTTTTTCCGGTAGATATTGAGACTACCATGCCCGAGGGTATTTGCAGTGTGCTTGCAGAAAAGGGGGACGGGCTGTTCTTGACGGGACTTCCTTACTTTTTTTGCGGAGCTACGACAGAGGCGCGTGCCAGCGTTCAAATGAGTATCTGTGCCGGGCTGGATTATTTGATGGAGCTTGCGCATTCCCTGTTAAGGCAGGGATTTCGCAGGCAGGTGTATATCGGCGGGCATGGCCCGGCGTTTCTTACGCTTGCTACTCTGTGCAACGACTTCTTTCACGAAACAGGCGTCCCCATTGCGCAGATGGACCATGTGGGAATGCCCAAGCTAAACCTCGCACCCAACAGCAGACCCGATATGTCGGCGATTGGAAAGATGCTGCACACCAGAATTCTTGGCAGCTACCGCGTGCTGGGAAAGCTTGACGAGATACTCATCGACCCCGAGGTAAAGGCCGAAAACTCCGTGCATGTGTCCCCGTTTAGCGACGACGAAACAGGGCTTTATAATTACATCTTCAATTTTGGACCGTTAAGCGGGCAGGTTGGCTTTTACCAGAACCGCCCTCAATGCCACGGCGGCTTCATCGGAGCGCTAAGCTCGCGTGAGGAGCTGGAGGAACTGAGCATTCAGGGGGAGAAGGATCTGCGGGAATCCATTGACGAGGTGAATATTACGGCGTTTCTGGACACGCTGCGCGCGCTGGATCGTGAGACCAATGAAAACACCCTAAAGCGCTATACCCATCTTCCCGCCCGCAAATAATCAGGGCCGCTTCTAATTAACACGAAACACCCTTGTAAAGGGGGAGAAAGCATGAGAACCAGAATACTCAACAAGATGACCAACGCCGAGGTGGAAGCCTACCTGCAAAGAAACGACGTGATCTTTGTACCCGTGGGAACGGTGGAGACGCATGGTGTCTTTGGGGTGGATGCGGAAACCGTAATACCCGAGGCTATCGCGCAAAGGCTGGCCGAAAAGGCCGATGGTATTGCCTTGAGCGGTCTACCCTATTTCTTTTGCGGCGCAACCACCGAGGCACGCTCAAGCGTGCAGATGAGCGTGAGCGCGGGTGTAGAGTACCTGCGGGAACTGGCGGTTTCCCTGTTAAAGCAGGGCTTTCGCAGACAGGTTTGGATTGGCGGGCACGCGCCGGGATTTTTGCAGCTGGGAACGCTGGTCAACGACCTTTTTCACGAAACAGGAGCGCCCATTTCCTATCTGGCGGGCGCGGGAATGCCAAAGCCCCAAAGCACCGGCGGCGCCGCACCGGCGCATTCCTGGGTAAAGGGGATTAACCTGCTGACATTGGGGGCGTATACCGTATTAGGCCGGCTTGATGAGGTTCTCATTGACCCCGAGGTAGCCTTCGAGGATTCGTTTGAGGCCAATATCCTGCCCGACGACGAGGTGTCGTCCTACAGCTATCTCTTTCATTTCGGGCCGCTGTCCGGGCAGGTAGGTTTTTACCAAAACCGTCCACAATGCCATTTCACCTTTTACGGGGCGGCGCGCTCGCAGCAGGAGCTTTTAAAGTACAGCGAGATTGGCAGGCAGATGCTTGAGGAGGGCGTGGGTGACTTTGATATTCGCGGTTACCTGGAGGAGCTAAGGGCTTTGGACCGGCAGGCGTGCGAAGCCCGTTTAGCCGTGAACCATCTCTCCACCTCCTTATGGCAGTAAATAATACGTTGAGCGGGCGGAAAACGCAGGGCAACCGGCGATACCCTCACGCTCTTACAAAACAGAAAGGGAGTTCATGATGTCTGAACAGATGAGAACACGCTTTTTTAATAAACTCCACAATGGGGAGATTGAAGATTACCTGCGCCGCAACGACATTATCTTTATTCCATTCGGTACCGTAGCGGCGCATGGCGGGTTTCCGCTGGATGTGGAGCAAACGTTTGCGGACGCGCTGGCGCTTAAAATGGCTGAGCAGGTAGACGGGCTTGTGTTTGGCAGCCTTCCCTTCTTTTATCCCGGCGCGGCAATGACGGGCAAAGGCACCGTGCAAATCAGCGTGCGCGCGGGCGTAAAATACTTAAAGGAGCTCAGCTACTCACTTTTAAACCAGGGCTTTCGCCATCAGGTCTATGTCACCACCTCCGAGACGGGGTTTATGACCGCCGGGGGGGTTGTGATTGATTTTTTTGACGAGACCAAATGCCCCATTACCTATATGAACCTGGAAAACATGGTGAAGGTCGCCAATGTAAATAACCCTTCCCTTGGCCTGAAGTTTGACCGCCTGACGCAGGACGAGATGATTTACGGCTCCTATAAGATACTCGGCAGAAAGGCGGAGCTTGTGGTGGACCCAAGCGCGGAGCACAGAACCGAAAACTGCCCGGAGGCAGGCATGAATGTTGAGTATTTTGCGCGGGTTTTGGGCGACTCCCGTCCCACAGGCTCCGTAGGCTACTACTATAAAAACGCGGACGACCATTACGGGCCCTACGGCGCTGTAAAATCGGACAAGGACTTTGCCGAAAGGGCCGCCGCCGGCGAACGACTGATTGATGGTCTGATTGCGTCGCTTGACCTGCCACGGTATATCACCAGCATGAAGGCGCTGGATACTTGGACAAACACCTACATCAAGGGAAAATACGCGGGTAACCTTCCCAAAAACAAGTTTGCCGAGTGGCGGTAGCCATCCTTCACTTTTTTAATTTTTAAGTTTCAAATCGGAATTAGTATAAACAAACACCTTAAATCAAAATGATATTACAAAAAATTCAAGGGGGGTTATTATTGATGCTTACACAAGCCCATACCCAATACGGCATTTTAGAAGGCGTGGTCAGCAATGCCGGCTTCGCTCTGTTTCGGGGGGTGCCCTATGCCGCCCCGCCTGTGGGAGAGCTGCGCTGGCGTCCGCCCCAGCCGCCCGCCAAATGGGAGGGCATACGCAAATGCGACGTGTATGGTCCAATCTGCCCGCAAAAGCCAAGGCCGATGGTGGATGAGACCGGTCACGACATTGTACTCGTCCCTAACTATCCCTACCCGCCAGACATGGACGAGGATTGCTTGACGCTAAAAATATATACACCCGCTCAAAGCCCGGAGGACAAGCTGCCTGTCATGCTGTATATTCACGGCGGCGGCGTTCAGGAGCACTTCGGGTCTGATTACGAGTATTGCGGAGACGGGTATTGCCAAAACGGCTGCATTCTCGTGAGCATTAACTATCGTCTGAATGTGTTTGGTTATTTCGTCCATCCCGAGCTTGCGGCGGAGAGCGAAAACAACGCGAGCGGCAACTATGGGTTGATGGACCAGATTCAGGCGCTTAAATGGGTAAAAGAGAATATCGCCGCCTTCGGGGGAGACCCTGAGAACATTACAATCTTTGGCCAGTCCGGCGGCGGGCGCTCTGTGCAGGCAATCTGTTGTGCGCCAAGCACTAAGGGGCTGTTTCAGCGCGCGTCCATTCACTCGGCGGGCGGAATCTACACCTCCTTTGGCCCCGTAAGCCGGGAGGAGATGGAAAGACGGGGAACCGACTTTATGCAATCGGCTGGCTGTGCAAACATCGCCGAGCTGAGAACGCTTAAATGGCAGGTGCTGCTTGAGAAATTTCTCGCCTATGCGGACAAGGTCGGGATGTTCTTAGGGTTTAACATTTACGCCGACGGCGGTGTTCTGCCCGAATCCTTGGAGCGCAGCGTGGCGCTGGGCTATAACCACGATGTGGATTACATCGTGGGCTGTACGGTGGACGAAGGCGTAAACCCCAAAAAGAACCGCTTTAACTTTAACATCCTTGCCTCTGTACAGGGCTGGGGGACGCAGCAGCTCAAAAACGCGAAAAAACCCATTTATATCTATTGCTTTGACCGACCGCAGCCCGGCGACGACGTGGGAACGCCCCATTCCTGTGATGTACGCTACCTTTTTGGCTCTCTTGACGGCACCTGGCGTCCCTATGCGGAGGCCGACTATGCGCTTTCGCAAACCATGATCACCTATTGGTCAAACTTTGCCAAAACAGGCAACCCAAACGGCGAAGGGCTGAGCGACTGGGTTCCCTTTGACAAAAAAAAGCTGGTGATGCGGCTTGGCGCCGACAAATGTGAGATGCATAATTACAGTGTGATAGATCGCATCGCGCTTGACGAACGCCAGTATATTGCCAACGCTCTCGGAGAATAAGGCTCGCGTGATTATCCACACAGTGTTAAGGAATTAATGTTGTGTGGATAGTCGTTTATGCAGTCTCACGGCTATTTTGCGTTAAGCCCCGGGTGATCGGATTATTGGTTTACCGGTGAGCCATCAATGAAAGGAGAGAACAATGGCAATGGTTAGAAAAGAGTTTGAAAGGGTAACGCCCGAATCTGTGGGAATACGCAGCAAGGATATTATGGAGCTGCTTGACGAATGTGAAAGCGGTTTTACAGAGCTGCACGGGCTGCAGATTATGCGTTACGGCAAGATATGCGCGGAGGGCTGGTGGCAGCCCTATGCCCCGGGCATCGTACACGGACTGCAGTCACTAACAAAAACCTATGCCGCGACGGCGGTGGGCATCGCCGTCACCGAGGGGCTGGTGCGGCTGGAGGACAGGATTATTGATATCTTTGCCGAGGAGGCGCCCAAAGAGCCCGGCGAGAACCTAAAGCTGCTTACCGTAAGAGATGTGCTTTGTATGGGCTGCGGGATGGACGTCATGTCGCCGCCATCGAAGGACTGGATAAGGGATTTTCTTGCGACACCCGTTAATCACCGCCCTGGCACGACTTTTATGTACAACAGTACCGGTTCCACCCTGCTGGGCGCCATCGTACGCAAATTGACGGGCATAGGTCTTCATGATTACCTGAAGCCGCGTTTGTTTGATAAAATAGGAGTTGATGCGGCGCGTCTAAAATGGTTTCTGATGACCGACGGCATGGAGGTTGGCGGGGGCGGGCTGTTTGCCACCACGGAGGACAACCTTCGACTTATGAAGCTGTATGCGGACGGAGGCGTCTGCAACGGCGAACGAATCCTTTCGGAGGATTATGTAAAGAAGGCAACGTCGCTGCAAAACGATTCCGCAACAGAGGTTAACGGCAACCCCAATGCGACGGATAACTTTTTAGGCTACGGTTTTCAAATATGGAAGTGCAAGCCCGAAGGCGTTTACCGTGCGGACGGCGCAATGGGACAGTTCGCCATTGTCGTACCCCATAAAGAGATGATTCTCTCCATTAACGAAACCGCCGGGGAGGCGCATTGGGCGCAAAAAACACTGGATGCAATATGGAGTTTTCTCGAGAAGGTGGGCGACGCGCCCTTGGCAGAGAATACAGCGGAAAGCGGCAGGCTGAAAAAACGCCTGAGCGTCGCGTCGCTGCCTGCGCCGCGGTTTGCGCCTTACAGTCCCGAGGTCCTGCGGATAAACGGGGTTTGCTTCTCTGTTACCCAGGGGGAGTTTGGGTTTGAAAGTAATATTGAAAAGATGATGGCGGGTAACCCTGTTCCCAATACAATCACTGCGTTCACCTTTCATTTTGGCGTTAATTCCTGTAAAATGGAGTATACGCAAAACGGTGAGAGACTGACCGCGCTGATTGCCCTTGACGGAACAAGACAACATAACCGCGTCCAAATTAAGAGCACTCCTTGTACGGAGCTGTACCTGCACGGCGAATGGGTAAGCAGGCAGACGTTCCGCGTTACCTCGCGCTGGGTGGAAACCTGCTTTGAAAAGCAGTTCGATTTCACCTTTATGCCGGATGAGGTTCTCATAGCGGTAAATTGCAGTGTGGGTCGCTTTGGCCCGATGGGCGCGAACACAACAGCCGCAAGGGCTAAAAGTTAAAAACGCTAACCCCCACAAATAGAAGGAGAGTGTATTTGCATGGCAACCTTTGACGTGAACTTTTTCTCAAAATCGCTAAGACGGCTTACCCGAATGACAGCAATCGTACCAATAGAAGAAACGCAGCTGATTCCCGGTGTGCCTGTGCCGGATAAAAGCAAGCCCTTTCGCACTCTGGTGCTGCTGCATGGCTTTTCAAGCAACGAAAAGGAATGGCTGCACGGCTCGAGAATCGAGCTTCTGGCGGCGCTGCATAATGTAGCGGTGCTCTTCCCCTATGGGGAGAACAGCTTTTATGTAGACGATACCGCCCGTGATGCCCTGTATGAGCAGTATGTATGCCGCGAGATTCTTGATTTTGGCCGCAAGGTATTCCCGCTTTCAAGCAAAAGAGAGGATACAACAATAGGAGGCCTTTCCATGGGCGGATACGGCGCCTTGCGCAACGGCCTTAAAAACAGCGAGGTGTTCGGTAATATTATTGCGTTTTCCTCCGCCTTAGTTACGGATAAGCTTGCCGAGCTGGAGGCACACCAAGACAACCCGCTGGCGACCGCGGCATATTATAACCATGTTTTTGGAAAGCCCTCCGAGATTAAGGGCAGCGACCGTGACCCAAAGACGCTTGCAAAAGCGGTTGTGGAAAAGGGCGGCCAACGGCCCAACATCTATATGGCGTGCGGCGCTGAGGATTTTCTGATAGAGTCAAACAGAAGCTTTAGCGCGTATTTAAATGACATTGGCTTGGACCATGAGTTTCACGTTTCTCCCGGCGTGCATAACTGGGTATTTTGGGATGAATATATCGAGAAGGCTCTTTTATGGCTCGATAGCGAGAACGGAGCGGTATAGATTGCGATTTCTAATTAAAGATAAGAAGTTCTACATTCAAATTATTACGATTGCTCTGCCAATTGTTTTGCAAAGCCTGATTACGATTGGCGTAAACACAACAGATACCATTATGCTGGGCAGCTTTGGCGAGCAGCAGCTTTCGGCTGCAAGCCTATCCAACCAGTTTTATAGCATATTTCAAATATTTTGCTTTGGTGTGGGCGGCGGCGCGGCGGTCATGACCTCACGGTTATGGGGACGCGGGGATAGCGCAGGCATAAAAAAGGTAATCGCGATTATGCTGCGCATAGCAATCACGGCAGGTTTTTCGTTAATGCTGCTCACAGCCTTTTTCCCAGGTGCTGTACTTTCCTTGTATACGGATAACCCCGCCACCATTGGCTATGGCATTAAGTATTTTTCGTTTTTATGCTACACCTTTCTTTTTCAGGGGATATCCTTGACGCTGTCCATCGTCATGCGCAGTGTAGGCGCTTATTTTATCCCACTGGTGTCCTCTGCCAGTTCGTTTTTGCTAAACATATTCTTTAACTGGGTTTTCATTTTCGGCAAGCTTGGCGCGCCCGAGTTGCAGATACAGGGAGCGGCGATTGGGACGCTTATTGCAAGATTTGTTGAGGTTTCCATCATGGTGTTTTATCTTTTAGTGGTGGATAAACGCATAGGATTTAAGGGAAAGGATCTTTTCTCCGACTGCAAGGAGGTTAGCCGACAGTATTTAAAATACAGTACACCGGTAATTATCAGCGACATTATTTTGGCGGTGGGAAATAACTACATGTCCGTTATTATGATGAAAATTGGTGTAAATTTTGTGGCCGCACATGCGATAACGCTGGTCGTGGTGCAAATAAGCACTTTTTTCACCCTGGCGGTATCCAACGCGGCAAGCATTATTATCGGCAACACCTTAGGCAAGGGTTCAAAGGAAACCGCTCAAACTCAGGGTACAACCTTTCTTTTTATCAGCATTATTTTAGGGGTTTTGGCTTCCATTATTACGATTGTTCTAAAGCCAATCATGATTGATTTTTATAATGTTACCGCGCAAACCAAGGAAATTGCAATACAACTAATGAATGCGGTGGGACTTACGGTTATTTTCAGAACAATCTCCAGTGTCCTGACAAAGGGAATACTGCGCGGCGGAGGGGATACCCGGTATATGATGATGGCGGATGTACTGTTTCTGTGGATTGGGAGCATCCCATTAGGAGCGCTTACGGGTCTTGTTTTACATACCTCGCCATTTATAACCTACTGCTGCTTGAATATCGATTTGGTTATCAAATCGTTCTGGTGCATCCATCGGCTGTATTCAAAGAAATGGATTAAAGACATCCGTCTGTCAACCAGGCTTGATTCAAATATAGCTTTAAAATCAACTTAAAAGACATTATTACAATTATCACACAGAAGACCTAATACCAATCTTGTTAAAAGCGTTGTGAGCAAATCCATACAAAAACCTTAAATCAAAGCCTTTGCCTGATAATACGAATTTTGTTTAAGCATTTAGGAAAACCTGATATTATTATAAACCGTGCTGTGGCATATTTTGTGCTGCTGTGCGGTTTATAATTTTTTATAAATACGTTCTTCGGTAAATAGTATTATCACAGACACAATACCTCCTCGGTCTGTGAATATTTTCTGCTTATACGATTATTAAGCCAAGTGATGAAAATTTTAAAA
Source organism: Bacillota bacterium (assembly GCA_023433405.1). Classification (GTDB taxonomy): domain Bacteria; phylum Bacillota; class Clostridia; order Oscillospirales; family Ruminococcaceae; genus Acetanaerobacterium. Next base: position 52,568 of record JAEZCT010000050.1, read on the forward strand.
AAGCAAGCAACGATAGAATAGATTTTGCGGACATTGCTGGAAATTGCTAAAATAAGGTATGAAGACAGAGTAAGTTTTATTTGAAAATGCTGGCTTAATTATATATAATAATGTATAGACCCAAAAGGTAACCCCAAGCCTTATACAAAATAAACAGGCAGTTTTTTTTCTCCCCGCAAAAGTTGTGCGATAAGCCGGACTTTTCTCCACGCTGTATTTTTATGCATTTTATTCTTGCAATTTTGCGCGTTAAATGTATAATTATAAATATATTCTCTACAAAAGCCCTGATAAGTGAAATAATATAGATAAGGTTGTGACTGATATGCAGAATTTCAAAAAGGTTGTGCTTGCATACTCCGGGGGGCTCGATACCTCCATCATCATCCCGTGGCTGAAGGAAAACTATGGCTGCGAGGTTATCGCGGTTGCCGCGGATGTAGGGCAGGGCGCGGAGCTGGAGGGCTTACAGGAAAAGGCCATTAAAACCGGTGCAAGCAAGCTGTTTATTGAGGATCTGACCGATGAGTTTGTAGAGGAATATATCTTTGAGACCTTAAAGGCTGGGGCGGTTTACGAGAATAAATACCTCCTGGGTACCTCCTTTGCCCGTCCGATAATCGCAAAGCGCATTGTGGAGATTGCCTTGCGTGAGGGTGCCGATGCCATCGCCCATGGCTGCACCGGCAAGGGCAACGACCAGGTTCGCTTTGAGCTTGCCATCAAGGCGTTTGCCCCCAATATGCCGGTCATCGCTCCGTGGCGTGTATGGGAGCTTAAAAGCCGCGACGATGAGATAGATTATGCCGAGGCGCGCGGTATCCCCCTTAAAATCACCCGAGAGACCAACTATTCCAAGGATATGAACATCTGGCACCTCTCCCATGAGGGGCTTGACCTAGAGGACCCCGCCAATGAGCCAAACTACGACAAAATACTTGAGCTTGGCGTTTCCCCCGAAAAAGCACCCGACAAGCCCTCCTATGTGACCATCGGCTTTGAGAAGGGTGTGCCGGTGAGCGTAAACTCCAGTAAGATGAAGGGCAGCGACATTATCCGTGTTCTTAACAAGCTGGGCGGCGAGAACGGCATCGGCTTAATCGACCTTGTGGAAAACCGTCTTGTGGGCATGAAGAGCCGCGGCGTATACGAAACCCCCGGCGGCACCATCCTGTACCATGCCCACGAGGTGCTTGAGAGCATCTGCCTGGACCGCGACACCCAGCACTACAAGCAGCAGGTAGCCTTGCGCTTTGCAGAGCTTGTGTACAACGGCCAGTGGTATACCCCGCTGCGCGAGGCACTCTCGGCGTTTGTGGATAGCACCCAAGCCACCGTTACCGGTGAGGTAAAGCTAAAGCTTTACAAGGGCAACATCATTAACGCCGGCGTTGCCAGTCACTATACGCTGTACAGTGAGGATATCGCCACCTTTGGCGAGGATGAGGTTTACAATCAGAACGATTCGGCGGGCTTTATCAACCTGTTCGGACTGCCCATCAAGGTTAAGGCCTTATCGGAGGGCAAGTAAACCTGCTTGTGTTTATTGCTTTTAAATTAGGATAAGCCGTTTTATAGCAAGCAGATTTTTAAGCAAGGTGTTTGTGGTGCAGAATGCGGGGATTAATTCGCATTCTGCACCCTCCGTTTTCATTGAATATGCGGCGCCGGAATAAGGCGCTTACACCGGAAAGGCGAGGGTTCTTATGAAGCTTTGGGCAGGGCGATTTTCCAAGGAGGTAGATTCCGGCGTAAACGATTTTAACTCCTCCATCTCCTTCGACAGCCGAATGGCAAGGCAGGATATTGTGGGCAGTGCCGCGCACGCCAAGATGCTGGGCGAGACCGGCATTATCTCAAAAGAGGAGGCTACCCGCCTGCGCGAAGGGCTTTTTGCCCTGTTAAAAGAGCTGGAGGAGGGGCAACTTGTCTTTGATTACTCGGCGGAGGATGTTCACACCTTTATAGAGGCGGAGTTGACGAAGCGGCTGGGGGATACCGGCAAGCGCCTGCACACCGCGCGCAGCCGCAACGATCAGGTGGCGCTGGATGTGCGGCTGTACCTCAAGGAGGAGATTGCCACCCTCACCACCTTGACCGTAGCGCTGTGCGACGCGCTGCTGGAGCAAGCCGAGGCGCATACCGAGACGGTAATGTGCGGCTACACCCATCTGCAAAGGGCGCAGCCCATCACCTTCGCCCACCACCTGATGGCATATGTTCAGATGCTGCTGCGCGACCTGCGCCGTCTTGACCAGACGCTTGACGAAACCGACGTTATGCCGCTGGGGAGCGGCGCGCTTGCGGGGACGACCTACCCGCTGGATCGGGAGCTGGTGGCAAGAGAGCTTGGGTTTGCGTGCGTCTGCCGCAACTCGCTGGACGGCGTCTCCGACCGGGATTTTGCCATCCAGCTGGTGAGCGCCCTTTCCATCCTCATGATGCACCTATCCCGCCTCTCGGAGGAAATCATCCTCTGGTGCTCGTGGGAGTTTAAGTATATCGAGCTGGACGACGCGTACGCCACTGGATCGAGCATCATGCCCCAAAAGAAAAACCCCGACGTGGCGGAGCTGTGCCGCGGCAAAACCGGGCGGGTATACGGCGACCTGATGACCCTGCTTTCTATGATGAAATCGCTCCCCCTTGCCTATAATAAGGATATGCAGGAGGATAAGGAGGCGGTGTTTGACGCGGTGGATACCGCAAGGCTGTGCCTGAAAACCTTCGCTCCCATGATACGCACCATGACGGTGCTGCCCGAGAATATGCGCGCGGCGGCAGCACGGGGGTTTATTAACGCCACCGACTGCGCCGATTACCTCACGAAGAAGGGGCTCCCCTTCCGGGACGCGTACAAGGCGGTGGGTGCGCTCGTGGCCTACTGCATCGAACAGGGTAAGACGCTGGAGGGACTGTCCCTAGACGAGTATAAAACGGTAAGCGACCTGTTTGAGCGGGATGTGTACGACGCGGTGAAGCTGGAAACGTGTGTGGGGGAACGCGCCGTAACCGGAGGTCCCGCGCCGGAACAGGTAAAAGCAGAGATTACCCGCGCAAGACAGGCGCTTACCCAATACCAGAACGCGGAAAGAAAGGACAGCTTATGAATCAGCAAAAAAAGCACCCGGGCTATCTTACGGAGTTTTTAGAGATTAACGGCATTAAGCAGTATATGCTGCATTACCCGTCCCAGGCAAAGCCGGTCGTGCTGCACCTGCACGGCGGTCCGGGGCAGTCGCAGGCGCACTTTGCCTACTGTACCCGCCCCGAGGACGACTACTGTACCTATGTGTTCTACGACCAGCGCGGTGCGGGCAAGACCCAGCGGCGCAGCAAAACTCCCGCAAGTGAGGTAACGCTTGAAAACCTTCTTGAGGATTTGCGGCTGACCATCCTCCATGTCAAGGAGCGGTACGCCACCGACGAGGTGATTCTGCTTGGGCACTCCTGGGGCTCGGTGCTGGGCACGGAATATATCCGACGATATCCAAGCGATGTCAGGGGCTTCATTGGCGTGGGGCAGGTCGTGGATATTGCAAAAGGGGAGACAATCGGCTTTGCGAAGCTGACAGAGTCTGTAGAGCGAAAGGGTAAAAAAAGCGACCAAAAGGCACTCGCCGCCCTTGCCGGATATCCGAATGGGCTGGAAGGCAAGAGCTTTTTTAAGCAGATGGGCAGGGTTCGGGCGCTGCAAAGCAGGTATGGCGCTACAGTAAATATTCCGAAGCTATTAAAGGCGCTGCTCAAAAGCCCGGTTTTTCATCCCGCAGACCTTCTCTCGCTGGCAAACGGTCTCGCTGTTAATTCCAACCTGCTCAACAGTATGCTTGAGTACAGCATCCTGTCGGTAACCGAGTATCAAACGCCCGTTTGCTATGTGCTGGGCGAAAACGACTGGCAGGTGCCGAGCGTGCTTGCGGCGGAGTATTTTGAGGGCATCCATGCCCCGTATAAGGCACTGCGCCTAGTTAAGGACGCGGGGCATATGACCGATTTTGACAACCCGCGCGGCTTCCACGAAGCGGTAAGGGAATGCGTAGAACAGCTTTGCGCCATTGCCCAATAGCAAATAGAACGGTTAGGCGGCGTAATACCATGAGTAAAAAAAAGAAAGTATTTATAGACGGCAGAGAGGGCACCACAGGCCTGCAGATCGTGGAGCGCATCGAGCGCCGCCCGGAGCTTGAGCTAATGGTGATTGACGAAAATAAACGCAAGGACGCCGGCGAGCGCAAACGCCTTATCAACGAGGCGGATGTGGTGTTCCTGTGCCTGCCCGACGACGCGGCGCGGGAGTCGGTGGCAATGGTGGAGAACGACCATACTATCATAATCGATGCCTCAACGGCGCACCGCACATTGGAGGGCTGGGCTTACGGCTTTCCTGAGCTTTCGTCCGGTCACCGGACGGCGGTAAAAAACGGCAGACGCATTGCCGTGCCCGGCTGCTACGCCACCGGCTTTGTTTCGGCGGTAGCGCCGCTGGTGAGTCTCGGGCTGATTGCCCCCGATTATCCGGTGACGGCCTATGGCGTTTCGGGCTACAGCGGCGGCGGCAAGAAGCTGATAGCCGAATACGAGGCCGCCGACCGCGACGAGGCTCACGACAGCCCCCGGCATTATGCCCTGGGGCTAACCCATAAGCATGTGCCTGAGATGCAAAAGCACACGGGGCTTACTTACGAGCCGGTGTTTACTCCCATTGTATGCGATTATTACAAAGGCATGACGGTCAGCGTTCCACTGACCGCCCGCCTGATGACGCAGCGGGTGAGCGCGGGGGAGTTGACCGAACGGTATGCCCTTTACTACGCCGGTCAGCGGTTTATAAGCGTAAAACAGCATGGGGAGCTGGCGGGCGGCGTAATCTATACAAACGGGCTGGCGGGAACCAATGCCCTTGAGCTTATTGTGTGCGGCGGTGAAGAGCTGCTGACGGTAACCGCAAGGCTGGATAACCTGGGCAAGGGAGCCTCTGGCGCGGCGGTTCAGTGCATGAATCTCGCACTCGGTCTTGACGAAGGGGCGGGCCTAGAGTAATACCCGCACTAAATAAGCCCGAAGCTTGATGGGGATATGGCAAAGCCTTATAAAGCAAATATTAGAGGTAGAGGGGTAAGTTTGAATGAGTGACTGCCACAAGGCGGAGGGCGGCGTGACCGCCGCAAAGGATTTTTACGCAAACGGGCTGTATTGCGGTATAAAATACGCCATGAAAAACGGGGCGGTGGACGAAGGCTCCCGCGACGGCAAAAAACGGGATGTCGCGGTAATATTCAGCACCCGCCCCTGTGCGGCGGCGGCGGTATACACCAAAAACAAGGTCAAGGCGGCGCCGGTATTGGTGACCAAGCAGCATTTGGCAAAGGGGAAGGCTCGGGCGGTGATAGTAAACAGCGGCAACGCCAACGCCTGCAACGCCGACGGCATGGATACGGCAAAGGAGATGTGCGCCCTCGCGGCGGCGGAGCTAGGTGTTAAGCCTGAGGAGCTTATTGTCGCGTCCACCGGGGTTATTGGCGTGCCGCTGCCGCTTGACCCCATTCGCGCGGGAATCGGCGAGCTGTGCGCAGGGCTTTCGGCGGAGGGCGGCTCCTATGCCGCCGAGGCGATTATGACTACCGACACCTTTAAAAAAGAGAGCGCAGTGCATTTTGTGGTGGGCGGCACAACCTGCACACTGGGCGGTATGGCAAAGGGCTCGGGCATGATTCACCCCAATATGGCGACAAACCTCAACTTTTTATCCACCGACTGTGCAATCTCTCCCGCCTTGCTGCAACAGGCGCTTTCGTCTTGCACCGAGGCAAGCTTTAACATGGTGAGCGTGGACGGCGATACCTCCACCAACGACATGGCGTGCATTCTCGCAAACGGCGCGGCGGGCAACCCCGCAATTACTGCGGAGGGTGCGGATTACGATGCCTTTTGCACAGCGCTCCTAACCGTGACCACCACCCTTGCCAAAATGCTTGCAAAGGACGGCGAAGGCGCAACCAAGCTCATTGAATGCGCGGTAAGCGGTGCGCCAACCCTAAAGGCGGCAAGAGCCGCGGCAAAAAGCGTGATTGGCTCAAGCCTTTTCAAGGCGGCTATGTTTGGAAAGGACGCGAACTGGGGACGCATATTATGTGCGCTCGGCTACGCGGACGCGGAATTTGCCGTAGACCGCGCCGAGGTGACCCTGGCAAGCCGGGCGGGCGGGATAAAGGTATGCGAAAACGGCTCTGGGGTAGCCTTCTCGGAGGAAGAGGCTCTGCGGGTGCTCTCGGAGGATGAAGTACAGATTCTAATAGACCTGCACGACGGCGACGGGCTTGCCACCGCGTGGGGCTGCGACCTGACCTATGATTATGTGAAGATTAACGGGGATTACCGCACCTGATAAGTGGGCAGTGAGAAAGGTTAGAAAGATCATGAATATTTCCAACAGCGATAAGGCGCGTGTGCTCATTGAGGCGCTGCCTTACCTGCAAAAGTACTACAACAAGGTGGTAGTTATCAAGTACGGCGGCAACGCCATGATTAACGACGAGCTAAAGCAGGCGGTGATGAGCGATATCGTTTTGCTCTCCCTTGTGGGGGTGAAAATCGTGCTTGTTCATGGCGGCGGGCCGGAGATTACCGATATGCTGGGCAAAATCGGCAAGGAGTCCCGCTTTGTGGGGGGGCTTCGCTATACCGACAAAGAAACCGCCGATATTGTGCAAATGGTGCTAGCCGGGCGCATCAATAAGGATCTTGTGAGCCTGCTAACCAGCCATAAGGGCAGCGCAATGGGCATGTGCGGCATTGACGGCAACATGATAACCTCCCGCAAGCTGGTGGCGCAGGAGGATTTGGGCTTTGTGGGGGAGATTGAGCACATTAACACCAAGCCCATTCTTGACACGCTTGCGAACGGATATATCCCTGTTATCGCCACCGTTGCCTGCGACAGCTACGGTCAGGTGTACAACATCAACGCCGATACGGCGGCGGCGCGCATCGCGGCGGCACTGGGGGCAGAAAACCTGATTTTGATGACCGATATCCGGGGTCTTTTGCGGGATAAGAACGACGAAGCCTCCCTCATCCCGGTGGTTAACGTCAGCGAGGTGCCTCACTTTGTCCGGCAGGGAATTATCTCCGGCGGAATGATCCCCAAGGTGGAATGCTGCGTGGAGGCGGTGCGGCGCGGGGTGCGCAAAACCTTCATCATCGACGGGCGCATTCCCCACTCCATCCTCATCGAGATGTTCTCAAACGAGGGCATCGGCACCATGTTCATCTAGCGGCTTTATAACGGATATTATGGGCGCACGACGCCTGACAAGAAGGGAAAGAGTTTGATGCCAAGTGAGACAGAAAAGCTGCTTGCGGATTACGCGGGCCATGTGATGAGTACTTATTCTCGCAACAGCGTTGCGCCGGAAAAAGGAAAGGGCGCACGCTGTGTGGATGTGGATGGCAGGGCATACATCGACTTTACCAGCGGCATTGGCGTAAACGCGCTGGGCTTTTGCGATGAGGAATGGGTTCAGGCGGTATCGGCGCAGGCGGCAACCCTCAGCCACGTCTCAAACCTGTACTATACAAGGCCGGGCGCGGAGCTTGCCCGCCGCCTTTCTGAAATTACAGGTCTTTGCAAAACCTTTTTTGCAAACTCCGGCGCGGAGGCAAACGAGGGCATTATCAAGCTTGCGCGCAAGCGCAGCTTTGATAAGTACGGCAAGGGTCGGGCGCGCATCATTACCCTTGAGAATTCCTTTCACGGGCGCACCGTCACCACCCTGGCGGCCACGGGGCAGGAGAACTTTCACAACCACTTTTTTCCCTTTACCGAGGGCTTTTCCCACGCCGTTCCGGGTGATATGGAAAGCTTAAAGGCGCAGTGGGGCGACGATGTATGCGCGGTGCTTATAGAGGTTGTGCAGGGTGAGGGCGGTATCAATAACCTGGCTGCGGAGTATGTGAAGGCGGTGGAGGCGTGGTGTCATGAAAAGGACGCGGCGTTTCTCATCGACGAGGTGCAAACCGGCATTGGGCGCACCGGCAGCTTCTTTGCCTACCAGCAGTACGGCGTATCCCCCGACGCGGTGTCCTTTGCCAAGGGCATAGGCGGCGGGCTGCCCCTTGCGGGCATTATCGCCAACGCCGAATACTCCGAGGTGCTTACTCCGGGTACCCACGCGACCACCTTTGGAGCAAACCCCATTGTATGCGCGGGTGCGCTGGTAGTGGTAAACCGGGTTTCCGACCCCGCGTTTCTTGCGGAGGTGGCTAAAAAAAGCGAGTATATTCGCGCAAAGCTGTTGGCTATGCCCCATGTGAGCGGGGTAACCGGGCTGGGGCTGATGGTTGGCGTGGTGCTTGCCTGCCAAGCCACCGCCGCCGAGCTTTCCAAGCAGTGCCATGAAAACGGGCTGATGATTCTCACCGCCAAGGCAAAGCTTCGGCTGTTGCCACCCCTGAACATCGGCTACCAAGAGATCGACGAGGGGCTAGCCATCTTAAGCGGCGTGCTCCAAAACGCGAAATAATAGTATCATCACCCAAAAGGAGAATAAGCGATGAACCACCTGTTAAAGATGGCCGACCTTTCCGGTGAGGAGATTAACACCCTGTTAAACCTTGCCGACCAGCTTAAATATGAACAAAAGCACAACATCACACACCATCGCCTGGCGGGTAAAACCCTGGGCATGATCTTTCAAAAGGCCTCCACACGCACCCGGGTATCCTTTGAGGTTGGTATGTACCAGCTGGGAGGGCAGGCATTGTTTTTAAACGCAAACGACCTGCAAATTGGACGCGGCGAGCCGGTGGAGGATACCGCCCGCGTGCTCTCCCGCTATCTTGACGGCATAATGATTCGCACCTACAAGCAGCAGGAGGCGGAGGCGCTGGCCGAGTACGGCACTATTCCGGTTATCAATGGGCTAACCGACTACGCCCACCCCTGCCAGGTGCTGGCCGACCTTATGACCATTCGCGAATACAAGGGTGTGCTGGGTGGCTTAAAGCTTGCGTTTGTAGGCGACGGCAACAACATGGCAAACTCGCTGATAGTGGGGGGCATAAAGTGCGGGATGACCGTTGCTGCGGCCACCCCCAAAGGCTATGAGCCCGCCGTGACGGTTCTTGACTACGCCAAAAGCACCGGCGCGTTTGCGCTGACCACCGACCCCGCAGAGGCGGTGAAGGATGCCGATGTTGTGATTACCGACGTGTGGGCGTCTATGGGGCAGGAGCAGGAGGCCGTGCGCCGCAGGCAGGACTTTAAGGGCTTTATGATTACCGCGGAGCTGATGCAGCTTGCAAAGCCCGACGCGCTGGTTCTGCACTGCCTGCCCGCACATAAGGGCGAGGAGATTGCCGCCGACGTGTTCGAAGCCCATGCAGCAGAGATATTTGAAGAAGCCGAGAACCGCCTGCACGCACAAAAGGCCGTGCTCGTAACGCTCATGGGCTAATACGGCTTTCGTTTTGAAAATTGAGAAAATAGTAAAAGGGGCTGCTGCAAAACAAAAATTTTGCAGCAGTCCCTACCCATCCGCTTGCCATTAAAGCAAGCGGATGAAGTTTTTTAAGCTCATAAAGAAGCGTGATATTCAGCCCTAAAGCGACTTGCAAGCGGCTTTTGGCGCATATGCTGCCAATTGTGTTTGAAACATTATTTTAACGAATATAGTATTAGAAGGCGCGCATGTTTTTGGCGTTCTTTTTTTACCGCAAGCGCCATATATTTTTTATTGCCGATATTTCCTGTTCTGTTTTTGGCGCGATTGCAATCAAAACTCCTATACAATTGAGGGATACTATGGTAATCAGGGTGCGATATCGTTACCTATTCGTGGCGGCGGCGGTTCTTCTTAGCGCGGCGGTTCTATTTATTCTTCATGGCAGCGGTGAAATCGCGGCGGGAGCCGCGGCGGAGGTTACCGGCACGGAAAACCTGGCAGAGGAAGGCGAGGTGGTTCTTCCCATTATCATGTACCACGAAATCAAAACCTTTAAGCTGGGTAAGGATGTAATATCACCCTACGAGTTTGAAAGCGACCTGAAATACATTCGGGAGCATGAATATCACACAATTACCATGACAGAGCTGATCAATTATGTCAATGAGGGGGGCGAGCTTCCCCAAAACCCCATAGTCCTGTCCTTTGACGACGGGTATTTAAGCACCTACCAGTACGCATTGCCACTGCTAAGACAGTATCAAATGAAGATTGTGTTCTCGGTAATCGGTCGGGATACCGACAATTTCTCGGAGTACCCGAGCAAAAACATCGATTACGCCCATGTAACCTGGGACCAGCTGCGGGAGATGTCGGAGTCAGGCTGTGTGGAGGTGCAAAACCATACCTACAACCTGCACGCCTACACGCAATCGCGTTTGGGCTGTATGCAAAGCAGCGGCGAAACCCTCTCCCATTACGAGCAACTGCTCACCGACGACATCAGCCTGTTGCAGGAAAAGATTATGGCGGCTACCGGCACAGTGCCCAATACCTTTACCTACCCCTACGGCAAATCCAGCGAGAGCACCCTGCCTATCATAAAGTCTCTCGGCTTTGAGGCGGTGCTGACCTGCAATTATGGAGTAAATATCATCGGCGATGACCCCGAGGCGCTGTATAAGCTCAAGCGCGTCTGCCGCTCTCACGACGACACACTCAGCGGACTGCTGAAGGCGGCGTACAAAACCATAAAACGGCCCGCGAACCTGACCAAGGAGCAGCTGACGCAAAACGGCTGTATGCCGCCCATGGAAACCTAGAGAGGTACTACACATGCATACGGCGGATGATCTTGCAAACCACGGTGTTTTCCATCACCAAAGGCTGGTTATTTGTAAAAAATACAATCCCGTCGGTGGGCGCGTTAATGCGCGCCAAAACACTTCCCTCATAGGGGTGCAGAATTTCGGCAACCGCCTCGCCAAAGTTAACCTCATCGCTGGGGTTTTTGAGACGGCGAAAAATGCCTGCCGCAGTGGTCTTAACCGAGAGCAGCTCCTCCTCCTTCACCACGCTTGAGATATACCCGCCGTGGCTTGAGTATTTTATAATACCCATGCGCATTAAAAAGCGCAGCACAGCGCCCACGCCAAGGGATGCCGATTTTTCATCAATCGCCTCGGTTTGGTTGGTATAGACCGAAAAGGCGTTTATCTTCCACTTTTGCAGGTTGTAGTTGAGGGTGGAGGTATCCACGGGCTTTGGCTTGCGCACCACCACATATTGCAGACCAAACAGCGACGCGAGGCTGGAGGTCTGAAAGCCCGTTTCCATCATACGCACATGGGGGATAAAATCCCCCGGCATATAAAAGGACGCAAACTGAATGCCATACTGGTACTGCTGTGCCTCGGTAAACACACCTGCGGCAATGCGCTGGGTAATTTCTCCGCTTGGATCTCCCGGAAAGGAGCGGTTGATGTCGGTGTTATCCACCGCCCAAAAGCGCTTGCCGATATTCATAGAAAAGCTGTTGACCGAGGGGATTACCAAAAGCTCCCGACCGGAGGCGATGGCTCCCTTTTCCTCCAGCCGTTTGAGGATTCCCACAAGCTGCGAGCACATATAGAGCTGCTGAACCTCGTTGCCGCGTATCGCGCCCACAATACACGCGGTTTTTTCACCGCTGCCAAAGCGGTAGCCGCATATCCGAAACTCATCGCGGTAAGGGGACCGCAGCGAGTAAATAATCTCACGTTTCATGCCTGGCACCAAGCCTTTCCGGTATTAGGGACTGCTAAAGCATCAGTGTGCTTGCGGCGGGAGAGCTTTTTCGCGCTGCCTATATTCTTAAAATAAACCGCGCGGGTTTGCCCGGCTTCGAAGCATACGCCTTGGGTATAATCGCTCTCGCGTCAGGGATGAACAAGGATTCTGGCGAGCATCGTTCCTTCGTATACCACTGGGTATTCCCGCAGGGAAAAAACTAGCCCGTCGCAGGGAGCCTTAACCCATTCCTTAATCTCACCCTCCAGGGGGTTGATAATGCGTCCCAGCACATCCCCCTTTTTTACCCGCGTACCATGCACCTGGCAGGAAAGAAATACGCCAGAGGCAGACGCAACCACAAACTCCGCCCGATAATCGGTGGATATTAACGGCTCGCCAATGCCCTCGGGCTTTTTCTGCCAAACCCCAAGGGTGTGCAAAAGGTTAAAGATGCCGTCTGCCAGCCGGTCGCCGCAGCCGGTATCAATGCGCATTCCAACGCCGGTTTCTATGGCAAGGGTCGGCACGCCTCCCGCGTTCAGGCTGTGGGCAAGGGTTGCCTCCAGCACCGTGACCGAGCGGTATACCCACACAAGCTCCACGTTTAACAGCTTTGCGTAAGGCATAAGTTTATGTGCGGTATCATCGCCAATGCGCACCTGCGGCATTTCGCGTAAAAAAACGTTGCTGGAATGCAGGTCGATGCAAAGGTCGGCTCCCAGAATATCCTCAATAACCTTAGCGGCGATGTACTCCGCCGAGGCTCCGTTCTCCGACCCCGGAAAGATGCGGTTCATATCAAGGTCAAACATGGGAATGCCGCGGTTAATGCTATCAAGCCCCAGCGGGTTCAGGGCGGGGTAGATATCCACAATGCCCGTAAGCAGATGAGGATTTTCCTGAATTCTTCTTGTTAATTCATAGCAAATATACTGGCCGTCCAGCTCGTCGCCGTGTGTGCCGGTGACGATACAGACACGCTTGCCGCTCCCCGTAGGGGGTGTCAGGCGGTTTTTCTTTATTACCAGCTGCTCGTCAACCGGCAGCCCAATGGAGACAACCTCTGTTAGCATACGGCTCCTCCTTCGCATGGCTTGCATTAGCCACGCATTATTATTCCCTGTGCTGCATTTTTACCGACTTGCTATGCCCGGGGGCGAAAACCGGCAGTAAAAAAGACGCCCTTGCCGGACGCCCTTGCCTTATACTATTTTAGCTGTTTTTGCATGGGGTGTCAATATTAAAATGGGATAACGCGCAGGGAAATAAAAAGGCCGCAGACAAGCTGCGGCTAAAGTTATGGTAAAACACAATTCCTGCTTGGGGCTAAAATCAGTACTTGATAATCTTAAAGCCGCCAACAACGGGTAAGCTCTTCACCTTGCCTGTTAAGCCGTTAATGAGGCCTAAGATGAATAACACAGTGATGCCGATACCAAAGAAAGGGAACAAAATCAATCCTATCACGATAAAGGAAAGGATGGATAGCACAATAGAGCCAGCCACAGAAACAATCAAGAGACCGAGTGCCTGGTTTGCGTGGAATTTGCCGAACTTTGATTCGGGGCATACGATAAGAGGGAGAAAGAATATGATATACGCAAGGCCTGCCATTACCTTATTCTTCTCAATGTCCGCCGGGTCAAACGCCGACTCAGGCGCGGGGGCGGCGTTCTGCGCCGCAGGCTGTTCAGCGGTCGGGGTGGTGTATTGCTCGTCTGTCATTATTAAAAACCTCCTCCAATTATGTTTACTCGTTGCGTATCGGCCCAGAGGGTACCCCCTGAGTGCTGTCGCATTTTCTATATAGTTCCATTATACATGGTAAAAACTTCGTTGTCTACTTACTAAATTAATAAAAAATAAGCGGCCAGCGTTATGCATGTTTCCTGCGCTGTATCCGGTACACCATGCGCAGCAGGAGCTTGCGGGGTACAAAACGTCCGAATAAGCGTACCGCCCGCAGCGGAAGACCAGGGATAATTACCAGACGCCTTAAAAACATGTGCTTTATTGCGTATCGCGCCACGAAACCGCTGGTGAGCCCCTCCATGCTAAAGTGTACACCGGCGGTGGTATCAAACTCGGTGCGCACGGGTCCCGGGCAAAGCGTACTGACGCTTACCGCGCTGTGCGCGCGGCGAAGCTCCTCGTAAACCGCCTCGGTGAGGTTCTGTACATAGGCCTTGGAGGCATAATAGCCCGCCAAAAGCGGCCCCGGCTGAAACGCGGCGACGGACGATACGTTAAGGATATAGCCCCGGTTTTTCGCCATAAAGTCGCGCAAAAACAGCTTAGTGAGGATATGCGGCGCAGTGATGTTCACCGACAGCATGGAAAGCTCGCGGTCAAGGTCGGTTTCATCAAAAGAGCCGTACACTCCAAACCCTGCGTTATTCACGAGTATTTCGATATCCTCGTCCCGCACCGCCTCATAAAGTGCAAGACAATCCTCTTTTTTTGACAAATCAAAGGGCAGTATGCGTACTGCCGCGTTGAGTTCCCCCTTTAGCGCCTCCAGCCGGTCCTGCCTGCGAGCGGTCAGTATCAGGTCATATCCCCGCCGGGCAAGCTCTCGTGCCATATCACGCCCAATACCTGAGCTTGCTCCTGTTATGAGTGCCTTCATATCCATTAATCCTTCCTGCCGGGTTGTTGGCTAAAAAATATAAACCAAGTATACTACCATAATTTTTGTTGTCAACGCCATATCGACACAAAGCGCCGCAGGGGGACAATGCCGAGGGAAGCTGCATACAATGAAAGTGATGAGGTTTTTATAAAAGTGCCCTCACATTTATAAATATACGAAGCGATAAAAATGGGAGCAGGGAGGAAGGCGCGGTATGCCAGACAATGCGAGTGCCTTAGTGGAAACAACCGCAGTATTCAGCCGTTGCCCGGACGAAAGCTTCTGCACCCTACCCCGTCTCCCCATCTATCGCCGAAGCGACACCGGCGGGCGTGCCGCAGCATTATTTCGACTTACTCTGCCTAAGCGAGCTGCCACGGTAGAATACGCGGAGCTGAGAATGCTGGTGTGCGGCGGCGTTTTAAATGGGCAGGACAGTGTGCGGCTATACGCGTTTATGAATCTAGAGGACTTCGCGCCCTGCAGCGTCACTTGGCGGACGCGCCCATCCACCTATCCCCGCCCGTTTGCAGAGGCAGCCGTTGCGCCGACCGCCACACCGCAAACACTGTGTCTGGAGCTAACAAAAGCCGTGCGTCAATGGGAGGAGGGAACTGGTTTAGGTGGTTTTACCCTAGTCACCGCATCGGGCACCGGGCTTGCCATAGAACGGATAGCGCATCCGCCAAGGCTGCTTCTCCGTTACCGGCTGCCTCCATCTTACCCTCCAACCGGTTTGTTTGAGGAGCGGTGCTTTACGCTGGAGGGTACTGCGCAGGTTGAGCATACACCCGCAGTTGAGACGGCATTGTCGCAGACCAACACCTTTTTTGTGCAAAACCTTGGGGAGTCTTCGGTTTTGGTACAGCTGCAAATAAGCCCGGACGGCATCCTGTTTATTGACGACCCGCAGATAATAACCTTAGAGAGCGGGCAGACCCAGGCGCTAAACGCCTACCGTTTTGCTCGGTATATGCGCGCGGCGGCAATGACATTGGGTGCTCACGGCTCTATGCGCGTGAGGCTGTGGTACCAGTCGCAGCAACTGGTTGGAGAGATAAGCCCCTTGTCGTACCCAACAGAATAAAACGATAAGTGGCTTTCAATATTTGCTATTTAAAAATTAGCTACAATAAAAAAGAAAGAAGCGAATATAAGGTATGAATAATCTGGTTTTCAACACCACCGCAACACAGCTAAAAACCAGTGTGTACGGTGAAACAACGACCCCCGGCGTATTTCACGCATTGCAGATTGATAACAACGACAACCTGTTGGTTTATATCCAAAACACTAGCATTGAGGTCACAGGCTCTGTAACCATTGCCAACACCTCGCTTACCGTAGCCGGCACGGTAACAATTGGAAACACCTCCCTGACGGTAGCGGGCACGGTAACCGTAGGCAACACCTCTCTTACCGTGGCGGGTACGGTAACCATCGGCAATACCACGCTCACAGTCTATACTGACGGCACCCGTTTTGACGCAATCACCTTAAGCGCCACAGCCGTTACCACCGACACCGTTCTTTTGGCCGATACCGACCTGTCGGAGTATAAGAACGCGGCGTTTATGCTTTACAACGATAGCACACAGGCAACGGTAACTCTCCAGCTGGAGGTAAGTCCCACCGATTCAGCCACAGACTATATTGTAGATACGGTATTGGGGACGGTTACCCTTGCAGCCTCTGGGAACCTGTATGTACCGGTTCAGGTTATTGGGAAAAACGTACAGCTTATAGCAACAAGCAGTACAACATCCTCAGATGTCCACGGCTATTTCGTAGGCCAGGTATAATACGCATCTCCTAAAAAAGTGCAGATAAAAACTCGAAGCTTTTACCCGGGTTATGAAATCCGTTCCCCGGTCTGCGGCCTTCCGCGGCAGGCCGGGGTTGTTGCGGTATAAATCGTATATTGGAATTTTCGCCGAATGGGAGGCACCCGTAATGGAACACACCAATCACCGCCCGCTGCTAAGCGTTTGTATGATTGTCCGCGACGAGGAGGAGTTTCTAGACCGCTGCCTTGAAAGCGTAAAGGACATTGCCGGTGAGATAGTGATCGCCGATACCGGCTCTACGGATGACAGCGCCGCCATCGCCCAGCGCTATGGCGCGCGGGTGTATCCCGTCAAGTGGCAGGGCAGCTTTGCCCGCGCGCGCAACTATGCCTTGCGTAAGGCAAAGGGGGAATGGCTGCTGCTGCTGGATGCCGACGAGGTGCTCGACCCGAGGGATACCGGGCTGCTCACCGAGTACATCCGGTCCGCCAGCTCCGACGGCTGTTTTTTTACCATGCTCAATTACATCGGTCCCCGCAAAAGCGGGCTGTATACTATGCATAACGCCTTTCGCCTTTTGCGCAATAACGGGCAGTACCATTACAAGGGCGCCATTCATGAGCAGATATCCCGCAGGGACGGTCAGCGTATCCCCGTGGAGGCGTTTGAGTTTATTAATGTCCGGCTGCACCATTATGGGTATCTGGACGAAGTGGTGCGGCGCAAGAAAAAGCGGGAGCGCAATATTCCCCTGCTGCTTGCCGAGCTCAAAAAGGAGCCTGAGAACCCCTTTTTCCTTTTTAACCTTGCCAACGACTATCTGGCCTGCGGGGAGCATGAGAAGGCGCTGGAGCTTTTTAACCGCGCCTACGAGCATGTGAAGGAGCCGGCGCAGGCGTTTGTGCCGCACCTGATGTATCGCCGTGCAGTCACCCTCTTTTATCTGGGACGTTACGCCGAGGCGGCACTCGCCTGCGCACAGGGCATCGGGCTTTTTCCCGCCTGTGCCGATCTTGAGTTTTTGCGGGGCTCTATCTATGCGCGCTGGGCAAAATATACCCTTGCCATAGACAGCTTTAACCGCTGTATGGAGATGGAGACGCCCCCCGCCTCCCTGCGTTTTATGGAGGATAGCACCACCATCCGTCCCTTGGAGGAGCTTGAGGACGTGTATCGGGCGCTTTATGATTACCCCCGTGCGCTGGAATGCTGCATAAAGCTTTTAAAGGCGGATAGCACCCGCAGTGCGACGCTCTTTCGTCTTGCCGCGAATCTTGATAATCTGATTGCGAATAAGGACGAGATGGCAAACCGGCTGGAAAGCTATTTTTCAAGCCTTGACCACCTGCCAAACCTGCTGATGCTTATTAACATACTGATAAAGGAGCGGCTGTACCTTCAAGCGGAGCGCTACTTGGAACGCGCGGAGCTGACCGCAGGGCAAAACGACGACATCACCTATCTTCGTGCCAGGCTGGATTTTGCTCAGCAGCGGTTTGCAAAAGCACAGGAGCGGTTTGATAAGGTTTTAAATCACACATCCCAGGAGGGCTGCGTGCAGGCCGGAATGTGCTGCGAATGCGCCCAACACCTGTTTTTAATCAGCCTGATCACCGGTGAGGGCGACCCGGAGGAATGCCTTGCCCAGGTGCGGGCATGCTGCTGCGGGGTAACGCAGCGTGTGTACGCACAGGCGTTACATGTGTGGAACGGCGTGCCCGAAACCGCCCTCGCGCCGGATGAAAACTGGTCTGTCGCGCTGGAGGAAACCAAGACTATGCTGGATAAGGTGCTGTGTGCAAGGGAGTTTGAAGCGTTTGAGCGACTGTTACCGCTTTTAAACCATATCGACAGTCGGGAGGTACTCATCATGCTTGCCCAGCTTTACCGGGAGCACGGCTTCGCGGCGCTTGCGGCAAAGCAGGTCCTGCGCTCCGTCAAGGAGCTGGATTATCTAAACCCCCTTGGGGTGGAGATTTTGGCCGCCTGCCCGTATTAATACAGCTTTTTCGAGGAGAATAAAATAATCCACCCCAAAAAAGGATCTCATGATAGCCGCAGGGCGGCAAAACGTGTTGCCGCCGCACGGCTTATCATGAGACCCTATCAGCCTGCCTAATACTATTCTCCGATAAAAGTGTTGATAGAAATCCGCGTCAAAATCCATAAATTAAAGATTTTGACGCGGATTTTTATACACTTTTTAATCGGATAATAGTATAATGCGTTTCATTAGCAATCTTATGAGTGGCGTTACTAAAAATTGATGTTGTCCGGGTCGGGGCCGATGCGCCCCATGCCCTTGAGGGCATCAATCTGCGCAACATCCCCTTCCGAGAGCGCAAAGCCGAACACATCCGCATTTTGCGCAATATGCTCGGGAGAGGAGGCCTTGGGCAGCGGCAGTACGCCCTTTTGCAGCAGCCAGCGAATCGCCACCTGCGAAACCGACTTTCCGTATTTTTCACTCAGCTCGCGCATAAGCGGCAGCTTGAAGATGCGTCCCTGCATCAGGGGGCTCCACGCCTCAACCAGAATGCCGTTGTTCTTGCAGTAAAGAGAAAGCTCCGGCTGTACATGCTCCGGGTGCAGCTCTATTTGGTTGACCATGGGCTTTATGGAGGCGCCGTCCTCCAGCAGCTCGTCAATGTGGTGCTGCAAAAAGTTGCTCACACCAATGGCCTTCACACGCCCCGCGTGGTATAACTCCTCGAACGCGCGCCATGTTTGCGCGTTAAGCTCGCGGTAATCGTGCTGGTGCCCCACTGGCACGGGCCAATGGATGAGGTAGAGGTCGAGGGTTTCAAGCCCGAGAAGCCTCATGCTGTTCTCAAATGCCCGTAGGGTCTTATCATAGCCGTGGTCACTGTTCCACAGCTTGGTGGTAATAAACAGCTCGTCCCGGTTTACGCCGCTTTCCCGAACAGCCCTTCCCACACTCCCTTCGTTCTGGTAAGCGGCGGCGGTATCAATATGCCGGTAGCCGCAGGCTATGGCGTTTTTTACCGTGGTTACCGCCGTTTCACCTTCGGGTATCTGCCATGTGCCAAAGCCGATGCAGGGAATGGACAAGCCATTGTGCAGGGTAAAGCCTTCTTGCAGGTTGTTCATGTGCCGTTCAATCCTTTCCTGTGTCCTATTAAGTGCTTGTTGTCCTTAGTATAACCGGCTTTAAGCCACAATTACAGTAGGGTGTACTGAACAAGCAGCGAAACCGCCGCGAGCACAGCCCAGCACGCAAGCCCCAGCAGAATGGGCTTTGCACCGTTTTTCACCAGCTTTACGAGGTTTGTGTTCAAGCCAATTGCCGACATTGCCATTACAATAACAAACTTGCCGGCTTTTGCAAGCAGCCTACCGGTTTGGGGGGAGATAAGGGCGGGTAAAAAGGTGCTTATGAGGGAAGCCGCGACAAAACCCAGCACAAACCATGGGAAAATTTTTGTGAGGCGGTAGTCGGCCGTCTTCCCCGGTTCGCCGGCCTTCCGCTTTGCCTGGGTGCGTGAAAATAAAAACGCAAGCGCAAGGGTTACAGGGATAATCATCAGTGTGCGGGTGAGCTTTACTATCACCGCAAGATTTCCCGCCGCGTCGCTGTAGGTATAGCCTGCCGCCACCACGGAGGAGGTGTCGTTAATGGCGGTACCCGCCCACAGACCAAAGTTAGTATCAGACATTTGCAGGACATGCCCGAAAAAAGGGAACAAAAATGCCGCAAGAACATTAAATAAGAAGATGGTGGATATCGCGCTCGCAACCTCCTCGTCGTCCGCGCCGATGACAGGCGCGGTGGCCGCGATGGCCGAGCCGCCGCAGATGGCGGTGCCTACGCCGATGAGGATATTAAGCGTTCGGTTAACCCTCAGCAGTTTGCCAAAGACAAAGGCCGCCGCAAACGCCGCGGTCAGTGTAAACACCATAAGCAATAGGGTTTGTCCGCCGACCTGAAAAACGTTAAACAGGTTCATATCAAACCCCAGCAGGATAATGGAGTATTGCAGCAGCTTTTTAGAGGTATAGGTAATACCGCCCTCCAGCGCGGCAGGGCGTTTCCAAAACGCCAGCAGCATCCCGAATAGGATACCCAGAACAGGACTGCCCACAATGGGAAACTGCTCCCCCAACAGCCACGCAGGCACGGCAATTGCGGCGGCAAAGAGAATACCCGGTAGTTTGTGTGTAATTGCTTTGATTGTTTTCATGATTATTCATTCCTCGCAGCGCAGTTATAACGGGATTAGTATTGATACAGGGCTTAATAAGGACCCCTATAACCTATACTATAACTCCGGCTTCATCAAAAGGGAACTGTTTTATTTGGATAATGCGAATCCGTTTTATATAAGAGTATAAATCGCCGCTTAATTATTGGTATAATAAGGACGGTGTAAAAAGGCAAAAAGCAGGGAACAGGGTGATAAAACCCCGTTCCCTGCACCAAGGCACAAAATGTACAGCGGTAAAGCGTTAAAATGTACCGAACTCCTGTACGGCGTAGGTGGTCATACCCTTGCCGGGAACATTTGCGGCATAAACGCCGATGCCCACATGGGTGTACACATCCCGCACCATATTTTCATAGTGTCCCTGGCTGTTTATCCACATATCCATCATATAGCTTGCGTCGGGGTTCATCCCCACGGTTTTAGCGAGGTTTTCACCCAGGTAGCGGTAGCCGCTTAACGGCACATCCTTTGTAAAGACCGTATCCCAGTTGGAGCCGTCGGGGCGGGAATGGGCAAAGTAGTTGTTGTCAAACATCTCCTTTGCACGAATTCTGGCGCCCTCCGTCAGCTGAGAATGGCTTTTTAGCGCGGGAAGCCCCAGAGAGGCGCGCAGGTCGTTGAGCTGGGTAAGAATTTCCTTCTCAATACCGGAGTAAAAGCCGCCGTCCGAGCTGCTGGGCGCTTTTGAGCTTGCCGCCGCAGAGCTAGCGGGCTTTGAGCTTGCCGCCGCAGAGCTTGTGGGCTTTGAGCTTGCCATCGCAGAGCTTGTGGGCTTTGAGCTTGCCGCCGCAGAGCTAGCGGGCTTTGAGCTTGCCGCCGCAGAGCTTGTGGGCTTAGAGCTTGCCGCCGCAGAGCTTGCAGGCTTTGAGCTTGCCGCCACAGAGCTTGCGGGCTTTGAGCTTGCCGCAGAGGAAGCGGGGGAGCTTGTTATAGAGGATGCCTCTGAGATAACGGACGACTCGTTATTTTCCTCCAGCGGCTCCGATTCGGAGGGGGTGATGTCCCCTTGTGTTTCGCCGCTTGCCGTCGTATCCTCGTGGGCTTGGCTTTGAGTCAGTACATTGGGCGGCGTAGCGTCGCCGACCCGTGCGCAGGAGAAGAACATCGAGGATGCGATCAGCAGACAAGCGGTAACGGCAACACGTTTTGATTTTAAACGAAAACGCATTTAAATCATCCTTTCTGCTTTTTATACTATTATCCAATTTAAAAGTGAAATAAAGCGCTGATGGGTCTTGGCGCGAATGTTATAAACACTTTGATCGGAGAACAGTATTTAAGTACGACATTATCGTGGTTTTGACCTTGGAAGGACACGCCTATTGTAGCACAAATATTTTAAAAGCTCAAAAATAATCATTTCCATCCTGCCGTTTCCGACAAACCTTACCGTGATATTTCCTTGTTTTATGGTTTTGCATCGTGTTATCCGCCGTTGCGGAACACATGGGCGGGCAGGAGGCTAAGCAAGGTGGGGGAGGGCGGTTAATACGGCACCATGAAATGCGGCACATTGGAAATTTGGGCAAGCAGTTTTTTTCGACGCAAATATTTGGTATAATAGCACTAACTGATTGTAGGAATAAAAAAACGCGCCACAAGGGACAGATAGAGAGGGGAAGCAAGGCCATGCTAAAGGATTTAATACTGCATAACCGCAGCTATCGTGGCTATGATGAACGCTATAAGGTGGACCGAAACCTGCTGCTGGAGCTGGTAGAGCTTGCCCGTCTGACCTCCTCGGCGGGTAATGTACAGCCGCTAAAGTATTTTTTAAGCTACGAGGACGCGGACAACCAGCGTATCTACCCGCTTTTGCGCTGGTCACGCTGTACCGGTGAAAAAACGGAGGGCGCGGGGCTCCCCACGGCATATATCTGTATGTTTGTGGATATGGGTCTGGTCAGCGTCCCTTCCGCCGCCTATGTGGATGCGGGCATAGCCGCGCAAACCATCCTGCTGGGTGCGGTGGAGCGTGGATTGGGGGGGTGCATCGTCACCGCCATCGACCGGCTGCGCTTAAAGCGGGAGCTGATGATTGCCATTGGCGCGTATGAGCCGTTTATGGTTATCGCGCTGGGTAAGCCCTATGAGGATATTATTTTGGAGGAATCGGGCTATGATACCGTCTGCTACGCCGACGAGCGGGGCGCGCGGCATGTACCAAAGCGTCAGATTACCGATATTATCATTGGGATGTAGTCCCGGTCGCGTTTTGAAAAAGGATTGGAAAGGAGCGCGCCATGTCTAACTTTGTCCCCGAGATTCAAGGAAACCTTCGCAAGTTTATGCTTAACGTGCCCGAGGAGATTCAAAATGCCAGCGGCATCCGCATCTTCGGCAAGCGTATTCGTTCCATCGTGTTTACCACCGATATCTGCATCATCCGCAACATTAATGCCGACGCGGTGATAGCGGTATACCCCTTCACCCCGCAGCCCATCATCACTCAGGCGGTCATGCTCGCCGCCGATATTCCTGTATTCTGCGGCGTAGGCGGCGGCCTTACCCAGGGCAAGCGGGTGGCAAACCTTGCCCTGCACGCGGAGTTTCAGGGCGCAATTGGCGTAGTTCTCAACGCGCCCACCTCCAACCGCTCCCTCAAAAACGTGGTGGGACAGGTGGATATCCCGGTGGTCATTACAGTGGTGAGCGAGCAGGACGATATTGGTGCGCGCCTGGAGGCGGGCGCGTCCATCCTCAATGTATCCGCCGCGTCTAAGACCCCGGCGATAGTTGCGCATATCCGTAAGGAGTTCCCCCTTGTCCCAATTATGGCGACAGGCGGCCCCACGCCGGAGAGCATTCGCCGCACCATTGAGGCGGGCGCGAATGCCATTACCTGGACGCCCCCCTCAAGCGGCGAAATATTTACCGTGGTAATGGACGAATACCGCTCCGGCAAGCCGCACCCCTAAGCAAAGCCTGCCCTATTTTATACTAATAATTGAATCCACCGCACGGCAATAGGAATCCTGTTTGCAAACGGGACTCCTATTGCCATGTGGTATTTTTATTTTTTATTAAAAAGTAGTTGACAAAGCATGAGTGGGACTGTATTATTGTATTAAGGAATTAGTACAATAATACAGTCCATAAAGGGAGATGATTGCTTGACATGGGAGCTTGCGTCCGACCGCCCTATCTACCGCCAGCTGGTGGAGCAGATAGAGCTGCGGATAATTTCCGGCCACTACCAGCCGGGTGAGCGGTTGCCCTCGGTGCGCGACCTTGCGGCGGAGGTTTCCGTAAACCCCAACACCATGCAGAAGGCGCTGACTGACCTTGAGCAAAGCGGCCTTGTGTACGCCCAGCGCACCAGCGGGCGCTATATTACGGAGGATGAGAAGATGATTGGAGACCTCAAGAACGAGCTTGCGAAAAAGCAGATCCAGGAGTTTATTGAGAAGATGGAGCGTCTTGGCTTTACCGTGCAGGATACCATCCGGCTCATAACTGCGACAAAGGAGGGGCCCCTACAATGAACGAACCCTTATTGGAGTGCAGGGGACTGGCAAAAAGCTACTCGGGCAGGGTGGCGCTTGCCGGCATCAGCTTTACCGTGGGCAGAGGGCGCATTGTCGGCCTGCTCGGCCCCAACGGCAGCGGAAAAAGCACCCTGATTAAGCTCGCGAACAGTCTTATCACCCCCACGGCGGGAGAAATCCTCATTGCGGGGCAGCGGCCCGGCGTTGAGACGAAAAAAATCGTTTCCTACCTGCCGGAGCGCACCTACCTCTGCGACTGGATGCGTGTGCGGGACATTATCGACTTCTTCGGCGACTTTTACACAGATTTTGACCCAAACAAGGCACACGAAATGCTCACACGCCTGAACATCCGGGCGGAGGACCGCCTAAACACCCTTTCAAAGGGAACCCGCGAGAAGGTACAGCTTATCCTTGTAATGAGCAGAAACGCCCAGCTCTACCTGCTTGACGAGCCCATTGGCGGCGTGGACCCCGCCGCGCGCGATTATATCTTAAACACCATCATTACAAATTACTGCGAGAATGCCACCGTCATTATCTCCACGCATCTGATCTCGGATGTGGAGCAGGTGCTCGACGACGTGATTTTTCTCGCAAACGGCACCATCAGACTGACGGGAAGCGTTGACGAGCTGCGCGAGGAGCGCGGAATGTCGGTAGACGCCCTGTTTCGGGAGGTATTCAGATGTTAGGAAAGCTTTACAAATACGAGTGGAAGGCAACCGCGCGGTTATTTATCCCGTTCTACATCGCCATGCTTGTGTTTTCGCTCATTAACCGCGTGTTCCTGCAAATAAACGTCCAGGACTCCTGGCTCGCCATCCCGGCGGGTATGATGATGTTCGCGTTTGTGATGATTACGGTGGCAACCCTTGCGCTCACTGTCATTATTATGATCCAGCGTTTTTATAAAAACCTGATGGGTGATGAGGGCTACCTCATGTTTACGCTGCCGGTAAAGCCGTGGCAGCATATCGTTTCCAAGCTGCTGATTGTTTGCGTATGGACTTTTCTCAGCCTCTTTGTCGTAATAATCGCACTGCTTGCAATGCTCGGCAACAGAGAAGTATTTGCGGAGATGAGCAGGATTTATAATGGCTTTGTGAACACCGAGATGCCCTTTAACAAGTGGCTGGCGGTTGCGGGACTTTTGGTTACCCTCATTGCATCCACGATAGCGAGCATCTTGCAGGTGTATGCCGCCATCGCGCTAGGACAGCTGTTTGCAAAGCATAAGCTTGTTGCGTCCTTTGGTGCATACCTTGTCCTAAACGTCGTGCTCCAAATTCTTGTCAGTCTTGCGTTCGGGCTTGGGTACCTTGCGTTTCCCTCCGCTTTTGTGATGACCGAGATGCCCAAGACCTCCTTTTTCGTGCTCATGTTCTGGGGTACGATGGCGATCAATATCATTACGGGCGCAGGATTTTTCTTCTTAACCAACTATATTTTAAAGAAGCGTTTAAACCTGCAGTAATTCTATTACGATTTTCACTTAGCAGATAGCAGATAGCAGATAGTGGAGAGGGAGAGACAGCATGGCGGATATGCAGCAAAAAAAGGTGCTGGTCGTGTACGCGACCAAGCGGGGAACCACAGGGGATGTCGCCGGGATGGTGGCAAAGCGACTGGATGGGGCGGTGGAGCTTTACAACGCCCGTTCGGGGCGATTGTTTCGAGCGGGTGCGGCTGAAGGGGATGGGAAGAAACCCCCGGCGGGCTTTCTCGGCGGCTATGATCTGATTGTCGTGGGAACGCCAATGTATATCGGCGAACCGCTTTCGCAAATCAAGCAGCTGTGCGCCCGTCAGGAGCAGGTAATGGGTAAGGCGGGCTATGCGCTGTTTACCTGCGGCATTGGCACGCAGGAGGAGGATGAAAAATTTATAAAGAACCACCTGCCCGCCATGTTTATAGAAAAAGCGACCTCATACCGCCATCTGGGCGGGGAGGTACGGCTGGAGCGCATGAATGTGCTGGCGCGCGGTATCTTTAAGAATATGCCTTCGCCCGGTATCGACCATGCGGCGATAGATGAATTTTGCGGCGAATGCAACGCAGCTTTAAATAGGGTGGAGGAATAGCCGCTATGGCAAAGACAACAGCGGGTAAAATCATCAAGGGTGTATTCGTCACCCTGGGAATCATTCTGCTCATCGGAATTCTGATTGTAGGCGTGTTTACCGTTTACATCCTAACGGGGAAGGAGCAGACACTGGGGCTTTCTATTGGTAGCGCGGAGTTATCTGCAATCTCCGATGGGGTTTACACGGGGGAATATGAGGCCTCTCGCTTTAGCAACAGGGTGGAGGTAACGGTGCAAAACCATACCATAACCGCTATTACGGTTCTTAAACCTCAGCCGTTTATGGCCGACGAAACCGTAGCGGCGCTCACCGAACGGGTTACGCAGCAGCAAAGCCTGTCTGTAGATGCGGTAACCGGAGCTACCGCTCACAGCAAGGCGTTTTTAAAGGCAGTAGAAAACGCGCTGACCCGCCCGGAAAGCGCGGGGCAGTGAAAACCGCGCAAAAAATACCCTGCCCTTCATCCCAATGGAGCAGTTTGCCCCATTGGGATGAAGGAGTGTATGGGTGTAATACTAATTACCTCAAAAAGAGTAGAATGTGCAGATAAAATCGGTTGTTAGTGCAAAAATTACCCAGTACACAAGACCTGAAAAGTGAGAGTGGGAGTTAGAATGAGAATGAAAATGAGATTAAAAGTGGGAGTGAGTATTGGTATGAGGATACGGGGAATGGCCTTTGCAGCGCTGGTGTCGCTGCTTATACTGACTGCAACAGGCTGCACCACAGGGTTTTCAGCCACGCTGTTTTCTATTGAAAACGACACGGGGACGACGATGTCCATGAGCTATCAAAAGTTTAGCGGCTATAAGGAACGGAAGATTGACATAGCGGAGGAAAACACCCCGGTTGAGGTGGTAATTGAGAGCGAGTCGGGGGATATTTCCCTTTCCATTAAGGATGAGGACGGCAAAGCCTATTACGAAGGCACCAAGCTGCCAAGCTCGCAGTTTACGGTGGAGCTTGGTCACGCCGGTTCGTATGTAATTTGCGTTGAGGCAAAGAGTCATTCGGGCAGGTATCAGTTTAGCTGGGGAGCCGGGGAGTAGCTGGGTTTTACATTAAATGTACTTTTATGAGCTGAGCAAAATAGCACAGTTTCACGACGCGAATTTGTATCAGCTAAAAATAAAAAACGTTGGCGAAATCCGCATTCACGGAAACGCCAACGTTTTCACTTTTTTCTTATTTCTTTTATTACGCAAGCTAATAAGGTTAAATACAGGATATATTTAGCCGCTGCTAAAAGAGAATAGCAGTATTACACCTGGGGCAGTTCGCCGCCAAGCTCCCCCGGCTGGGCAGGGGTCTCGGGCGAGGTCAGCTGTTCCGCCGCGCCGTTGTCAAAGGCGGTATATAACGCCGTAAACAGCGGGATAAAGGCAAGGCACAGGTCGGCGACGCGCTCCACATACCATACAGGCTCTAGCGAGTAGAAGGCGTTGGCAAAGGAGGAAAGCAGCATCCCCAGCGTATTGGGCACAATCAGCACAAAGCTGAGCAGGGAGGTCAAGAACATCCAGCGCGCGGAGGATGCCGAAAAAAACCCCGCATAGGAAAAAGCAAAGTACAAAAAGTAAACCGACAGGCAGATGAGCGAGAGCAGGGAAAGCAGGCTTTCGCTGATGGGCGTGACCGTACTGCTAATGCGAAAAAGCGTCAGCAGACGAATAACGACCCACAACGCCGGAACCAAGGGTAAAAGCTTGTGGTTTAATGTCCGCCCGCCAATCAGGGAGCACCCGTAATAGATAAACACAGCAGCGGCAGCAAGCGTAAGCAGGTTCATGGCTATCGCCTTCAGGTCGATGGTCGAGCCGTAATCGCCGCCCGCAAACGCGAGAATAGCGCGCACCAATGTTGCGCCGCCCGTCAGCAGCAGCACGCCGCCCAGGGGACGGGCGCGCAGGAAGGGCGTTCTCGCAAGTCCAATGGTTTTATCAACCATCGCCACGGTCCCTGCCAGCAGGGTAAAGACTGCGAGCGAGCCATATAACAGGTAAACTGTTACGTCGGTTCCCGTAAAAAACCCCGTGGTTACGTCGATGATCCAGAGATACTGCCATACGCGAAGGGCGGTTAACGCGGCGGCCGCGACGACCGCAAGAGCGCAGATGGTTCTTCGGCGCAAGTAAAACATCTCCTTTGAGTAAATTAGCAAGACAAAAATAAATAGTCAAGTAATACGCAAAGCCGGATAGCCAACCGGTGTGCGCGGCTGTGATGAAAACCAGAGAAACCGGTTTGCGGATAACCATAAAGAAGTCTTTCCTTTATAATTATGGTATCTCTGTAGGAAACATTATACCACACGGGTTGTGAAAATTCAAACAAAAGGGCCGCCCCGTGCAGGACAGCCCAAAATAATTATTGTTTCGTCATGGTTCTCAGCGCGCCGACAGCGGAATATACTGCTTATCGCGTTCGATGGCTTTGTACGCCGGACGGATAATGCGCGAACAGGTGGTAATTTCCTCAATTCGGTGGGCGCTCCAGCCGCCCATTCTCGAGACGGCAAACAGAGGGGTGTATAATTCGGGGGGGATTCCAAGCATTTTGTACACAAGCCCGGAGTAGAAGTCCACGTTCGCCGAAATGACCTTGGTATCACCCTTATGTTCATGAAAAACCTCGGGAGATAACCTCTCGATGGCCATCATCAGGTTAAACTCCCGCTCATATTCCGTTCCCTTAGCGAGATGAAGCGCGCTTTCCTTAAGCACCACCGCGCGCGGATCGCTGAGGGTATAGATGGCGTGGCCGATACCGTAGATAAGCCCGGAGCCGTCTCCGGCCTCCCTTCGCAGGAGCTTGCGCAGAAAATCGGCCACCTCCGCGTCGTTTTCCCAATCCCTTACGCCGGCCTTTATGGCATCCATCATCTGCATAACCTTTGCGTTCGCGCCGCCGTGACGGGGGCCCTTGAGGGAGCCGATGGCGCCCGAGATGGCGGAATAGGAGTCGGTGCCGGAGGAGGTAAGCACACGGCAGGCAAAGGAGGAGTTATTGCCGCCGCCGTGCTCCGCGTGCAGAATCATAATAAGGTCAAGCAGCTTTGCCTCCTCATCGGTAAACTGCCGGTTTACCCGGATGGTGGAAAGGATGTTTTCTGCGGTGCTGTGCTCCGGCAGGCTGGGGTGCAGCACCATGCTCTCATGGTCAAAGGCACGGCGCTTCACCTGATAAGCGTTAACCATAATGGAGGGCAGCTTCGCTATCAGCTCCACGCACTGGCGCATGACGTTTTCAAGGCAGGTATCGTCCGCGCGGTCGTCGTAGGAATAAAGGGCAAGCACCGAGCGGGAAAGCATGTTCATAATGTCCGACGACGGGGATTTAAAAATTACGTCGTCTACGAAGTTTGCGGGCATTTCGCGGAACAGCTTAAGCGTCTGATGAAAATACTCCAGCTGCTTTTGGGTGGGCAGGCTGCCGAACAGCAAAAGCCATACGGCCTCTTCGTAGCCAAAACGGTTCTCGCTGCGGCAGCCGCTGATGAGGTCGCGCACGTTAATGCCGCGGTAGATCAGCTCTCCCTCGCAGGGTACACGCTCTCCCTCACTGATGACGTAGCCGTGTACATTACAGATATGTGTAATACCTGCGACAACGCCCGTGCCATCCTGGTTGCGAAGTCCGCGCTTGACGTTGAATTTGTCGTACAGCGCAGGATCGATCTTGTTATACTTTGCATACTCCTCGCATAATAATTGAATGGCCTTCCTTTGCTCCTCCGAATTTTGAGGCCGAGCCTCGGCTTCAAAAGACATCATAACGGCACCCCCTGTTTCCTTCTTATATTACATGCAAACCAATTTTGCATGATTAACGATAAAAACTTGCACAATGTAAAGGCTAAGTCCGGCGGCATGGTCCACGCGGACAAACCGGCACAATCGCACAGCACGAAAAGCGCTTAATGCGCGGAACTCTCCAATATTTATTCTACTCTATTGTGAAATCGTTGTCAACACCGGTCAATCGCTTTTTGCATGATTTCAAACGCCATCCGTCATTTGCGAGGCAGAATGGATGGGTCAGGCATAGTTGTCGCACCGCGGCGGGGGTTTAATAAAATACAGCTCAGACGTATTTATATAAGCAATTAGGATGAAAAAGGAAAGTGAATTGACGCGTGTTAAGTATATAGTGTATAGTTTATAAAAATTAGTTAAAGTACAGTTAATTCGGATAATTCGCATAACAGATTACTATTCGTGTGGTGAAAAATCAGAGATAGAACCTTTCGCTTATGGTTTCTATTTCGTGATTTTTTATTTTTCAAACAAGGCCTTGCGCCGGAAAGGGTGGAAGACACCATGAAAGAGAGCCTGCTGCTTGCGGTACTGCTGCTGGCCGCGCTGCTGCTGATTCCGCTGGTTGTATTGGGAGGCGATAACGGTTCGATTGCAAACCCCTTCGATTCCGCAAAAGGCCTTTTAAACAGCGATAAAACAAACAGCGGTGCTGCAAATGAATCGGACAGCCCTACAAAACAGGGAGACACCCCCGCCGACCTTGACCCTAACGCCGACGCAAAGGCTGCGCTGGACGCGCTGTTAGCCCAGCAGGGGGGAGGTGGCAGCCAAAGTGGCACTGCGGAGCAAAGCGGGGTGGTGGACGGCTTTAAGATCCTTGACAAGACCACGGGAGAGGTGGCAAGCGTTTCTGCGCGGGATTATGTTATCGGCGCGGTGGCAAGCGAGATGCCCGCCTCCTTTAGTGAGGAGGCGCTGAAGGCACAGGCGGTGGCGGCACACACCTATGCGCTGAGACGCAAGCTCAACGAAGCCAAAGCCGCCGACCCCGCGCTCAAGGGAGCGGATTTTGATGCCGACCCCTCCAAATACAAAGGATATATGACCGAGGAGCTTGCCAGGGTATGGTTTGGGAATAACTTTGACGTGTATTGGAACCGCATAGTCACGGCGTGCGACGCGGTAATGGATGAGGTGCTGGTATACGACAACCAGCCGATAGTGGCGGCATACCACTCCATGTCCGCAGGGCTTACCGAGAGTGCCGAGACGGTTTGGAGCCAGGGGGTGCCCTATCTTGTACCGGTGGAAAGCACCGGCGACACCCTTGCAAATAACTACGAGGTGCAGACCGATGTCACAGCCGACGAGGTAAAGGGGCTGCTGGCGGGCAAATACCCCGAAATCGAGCTGCCCTCCAGCAAAGCGGCTTGGTTTGAGATTAAATCCCGCAGCGATTCGGGTACCATTACCCAGCTTGCGGCGGGGGATGTAACCATGACCGGGCAGGAGGCAAGGGAGCTGTTTACCCTGCGCTCGGCAAACTTTACGGTGGAGTACGCAAACGGCAAATTCACCTTTACCACCCTAGGCTACGGGCATGGGGTGGGGCTTAGCCAGTATGGCGCGGATTATATGGCGCGTCAGGGCTCCACCTATGACGAAATTCTGCTGCATTACTACTCCGGGGCGTCAATTGTCAGCGTTCACGATTTAAACCTGGGATAAAACGTTGGGCTAGCAAAGTAAAGCCGCTCTCTGCATTATTGCAAGAGAGCGGCTTTAAAGAGTCGTATTATATATTGTGCGCTCAGGGGACTAGCACCAGCAGCACAATAAAGCCTCCAATACCCACCACTGTAAAGAATACGCCGCTAATGCGAGTGATCTTCAGGTAAAAATCCGACGGCTCGCTGGAGGAATTACTCTTCCAGGACTCCGTAAGCTCCCACCAAAGGTTAGGTGCAAGCAGCTCAAGCAAACCGATAAGCGCAACAAAGAGCGATAGCAACAAATGCATAACAGGCTGTCGTCCTTTCCTTTCAGCGTTCAGCTGTGCTGTGTCGCACCATAAATGGCGCAACATACTGGGTGGCCGCTATATAGCCTTGTGCTCAAGAGTAATACCGAATAAGCGGCAGGTGTTCTCGGTGGCAATGTTCACAAGCTCCTGCGGGGCGATGCCCTTTATCTCGGCAATACGCTTTGCGGTCTCGGCAATCATGCGGCTGTCGCTGCGCTTGCCCCGGTGGGGCACCGGCGCCATATAGGGGCAGTCGGTCTCCAGCAAGATTCGCTCCAGCGGGGTGGCGGCAACGGCCTCTACTACGCGCTTTGCGCCGGGAAAGGTAACAAGCCCCGTAAAGCCGAGATACAGCCCGAAGGAAAGCAGCTCCTTGGCAACCTCCGCGCTGCCGGAAAAACAATGCATCACACCCTTGGGGCGGTACTTTTTTAACCGGGCCAGCATGTCGGCGGTGGAGTCGCGGTTATGGATGATTACCGGCAGGTTGAGCTGACGGGCAAGACTAAGCTGGGCGGAAAACGCGCCAAGCTGAATATCGTGGTTGGGTTGTTCGTAATGGTAGTCAAGCCCAATTTCGCCGATAGCGACCACCCGCTCATGCTTCACAAGCTCCGAGAGGGCATGGAGTGCGTTTGGAGTGTACTCGGCCGCCGCTTCGGGATGAATACCCACCGCGGCATAAACAAAGTCGTAAGCCCGTGCCAGTAGAACTGATTCCTGAGCGGAGCTCATGGTACATGCCGCGTTAAGCACGGCGCGAACACCGCCCTCCCGCAGGGAGGGGAGCAGGGTATGCCGGTCCTCGGCAAACCGTTCATCGTCATAATGTGCATGGGAATCAAAGATATTCACAATATCAATCTCAGTGTTGTTTTCCATCGCCACTCCTTTCATCACGGCCGCAAACTGAACTGATTACGCCAAAAACGTAACCTGGTTATTACAGTAAGGCAAAAGTGTACAGGTAACTACCGAACCTTGGAGCCGTTTGGCACCGAGGCATCCACAAAGATGACGGCTGCGCGTCCGTCCGTATCTGCCGCCAGTATCATGCCGTTTGATTCCACACCACGGAGCTTGGCGGGTTTTAAGTTTGCCACCACGATAATTTTTTTGCCAATCAGGTCGGCGGGCGCATACCATTGCGCAATGCCCGAAACCACCTGCCGGCTGCCGTGCCCGTCGTCCAGCGTCAGTTTTAAAAGCTTGTCGCTTTTTTCTACGGGGGTGCATTCCTTTACCTCGGCGGTACAAAGGCTGACCTTCATAAAGTCTTCCATGGTGATAATGCCCGTTACGGTTTCATGGGCGGGGCTTTCCTTTTTCGGCTCGGGTGCCGTCTCCTTGGGGGCTGTGACGGTAAGCTCGGCCTCAATTTCCGCCAGCTTCTTCTCCTCGTCAATGCGGGCAAACAAGGGCGTGGCGGTGCCTACCGCAAATTTCCCGGTGGAGCCAAAGACCTTTATGGATGCCCAATCGCAGGAGGGCTCACCCAGCTGTGTGAGGATAGCCTTGCCCGTATCGGGCAAAAGGGGAGAGAGCAGGACGGCAATCAGGCGGATGGTTTCCGCGAGAAAGTATAAAACGTCGTTAAGACGCTCTTTTTTCTCCTCATCCTTGGCAAGGGCCCAGGGCATGGTTTCGTCAATATACTTGTTGCTGCGCCGTGCGGTCTCCATGACCGCGTCCAATGCGTCGGCGGTTTTAAAGGCGCTCATGAGCGTTTCGTACTTTTGCGCGGCGGCGGCGGCGACCTCGCTCAACTCACGGTCAAGCGCCGCGGGAGGGCTTACGGGCCTTGTTACGGTTCCGCCAAAGTAACGGGAGATCATTGCCACGGTGCGGTTTACAAGGTTGCCTAGGGTGTTGGCAAGGTCTGCGTTTAAGCGGGTGATGATATTCTGGTAGGTGATGGTGCCGTCCTGCGCGTAGGGCATTTCGCTTAACAGGTAGTAGCGGATGCCGTCCACCCCGAAATGCCGCACCAAGTCGTCGGCATACATCACATTGCCCTTGGATTTGCTCATTTTATCCGTGCCGGATAGGAGCCAGGGGTGTCCAAACACCTGCTTTGGCAGCGGCTCACCCAGCGCCATCAGGATAATGGGCCAGTAGATGGTGTGAAAGCGCAGGATATCCTTGCCGATGACATGCACGTCGCAGGGCCAGTATTTTTTATACAGCCCGCCGCTGCCGTCCACATCAAAATCCAGCGCGGTGATATAGTTTGAAAGCGCGTCAATCCACACATAGATAACATGCCGCTCGTCAAAGGTTACCGGAATGCCCCATTGAAAGGAGGTGCGGGATACGCAAAGATCCTGCAGCCCGGGCTTTAGGAAATTGTTAATCATCTCCCGCTTGCGAGACTCGGGGCAGATGAAGTCGGGGTTTTCTTCAATATGCTTCATCAGCCTGTCCTGATAATTGCTCATCTTAAAGAAATAGGCTTCCTCCCGGGTAAGCTTTACAGGTCCGCCGCAGTCGGGGCAGCTGCCATTTGTGAGCTGAGTGTCGGTAAAAAATGATTCGCAGGCCACACAGTAGTTGCCCTCATAGGAGCTTTTATAAATATCACCCTGATCGTATAGCTTTTTAAATATCTTCTGCACGCTTTTTACATGCTTATCATCCGTTGTGCGGATAAACTGGTCGTAAGAGGTGTTCATAAGGTCCCAAATGGCCCTGACATCGCCCGCGATCTTATCCACATACTCCTTGGGGGTCATGCGGCTTTCGTTTGCGTTGCCCTCAATCTTTTGCCCATGCTCGTCGGTTCCCGTGAGAAAATACACATCATACCCAAGCATTCGCTTAAACCGAACAATCGCGTCCGAAAGCACGATTTCATAGGTGTTGCCAATATGCGGTTTTCGCGAGGTATAAGCGATAGCAGTGGTCAGATAGAATTTCTCAGCCATAAATAACTCCCTTTCGCGTATTAAAGAACCGGTGTCTGAAATCATATTATACCACTTTTTTTGACGAAAAAGCAAAAATAATTTTAAACGGAGTTTCCAGCTCGTTTTTATTCGGGCAGTCTCATCGGTTTTATACACCGGAAAAAGCCCCGCGCAAGCGGTTTTAGTTTTTAATTCTTATAAAACAAGCCATAGTACTCAATGAGAATAAGGACATCGTTATTAGTTTGGTTCGTCAGCGTCAGTTGTAAACCATTCGCCGCCATGAAGCACAAAAATATGCAAATCAGCGCGGCGCGGCTGGCATTTTTACTCCGGAATAGGGATGCGTATGGGACTTTGTGGGCGTATCCTGAAAATGGAGATGGATTTTACTCATAGAACAAAGCGAGCCGGTTCATACTAAGGGTAGCATTTTTGAGTTGGGAGGCTGCCCTGCGTGGAGCTGTTTACCGATATTGTCGAAACCTTTTTTCGAGCCCTTGGTTCAATCGCGTTTTTGTTTTTGCTTACCAAGCTGATGGGGGCAAAGCAAATTTCACAGCTGACGTTTTTTGATTATATTATTGGCATTTCCATCGGTTCGATTGTGGGCATTTTGGCCATTGACCGCGAGACCCATTTTTCCCACCCGCTTGTAACAATGGCGGTATACGCCGTGGCGGATTACCTGATTGGGATCATCACCCGCAAATCCATTCTTGCCCGGCGCTTTTTTAACGGAACCAGCAAAATACTGGTGTACGACGGCAAGATTATTCGGGATAATATGAGAAGCACGCACTACGACATAAACGAGCTGCTTGCCGTCTGCCGCACCAAGGGATACTTTAATATTGCCGATATTAAATACGCCATACTGGAAACCAGCGGCGATATCAGCCTTTTGCCCAAAAGTGACCGCCGACCCATTAACCCCGCCGATATGCAAATTTACCCGGAGCAGGAGGGCTTGGTGGCAAACCTTGTAATTGACGGAAAAATTATGAGGAAAAACCTCGCGGGCATAGGTCGGGATGAACCGTGGCTCAGGCAAAAGCTTGCCGAGCAGCATTATAAGGAGGTAAGCGACGTATTGCTGGCCACCTGCGACAACACCGGCGCGGTTTCGGTCTACCACCGTAACGAAGCTCCCCCCACCGGCGGAATATTGGATTAATAGCAATAGTATAACCGAAGCCTCTTTATTAAAACGTGAATGGTACAACGCGCCTTTATAGCTTGACGCACCTTAAAAAATAGAGATATAATAGGCTCATATTCCAATCATTGCAGCAAGGGGGAAATGGGACATGCCGGTAGAAACGGTAAGGGCCTATCTTGACCAGTTTGGAAGGGGCTCGGATATTTTAGAGTTTGAGGTTTCCAGTGCGACGGTTGCGCTCGCCGCCGAGGCGGTGGGGGTTATTCCGGCACGCATTGCGAAAACCTTGTCGTTTGCCAGGGAGGAGGGGTGCATCCTAGTGGTCGCGGCAGGAGACGCGCGCATTGACAACGCAAAATTCAAGTCGCAGTTTGGGTTAAAGGCGAAGATGCTGGCGCCCGAGGACGCCCTGCGCCTGACCGGTCACGCGGTGGGGGGCGTCTGCCCCTTCGCACTGGACAGCACAGCCTGTCAGGTGTATTTGGATGAATCCCTGCGCCGTTTTGAGACGGTATACCCGGCGGCAGGCAGCGCAAGCTCCGCGATTCGGCTGACGTGTGAGGAGCTTCGGGAGTACTCCCGCGCCGCGGCGTGGGTGGATGTGTGCAAGGACTGGCAGAAAGAGTGAAATCGCAGATATAAACCCAAGAAAAAGCCCTTATGCTAAAGCTTTTTACCTGATCTTGCTGCTCCGCTCAAGCGGATATTTCGGATAGGCCCGAAAAGTATAATAATTTTGCCGTCCCAATTATTACTGCCGCAAAAGCAAAAAACGCGCTTTGAGTAAGGTCGCGGACCTTACTCAAAGCGCGTTTTCATGTCAAAGCAGCTAAACCAGATTATTCTCAGCCCGGTACTCGGCGAGCAGCAGGTCGACGATTCGCCCGTAGCTTTGCACCCCGTCGGTTTGGTTGTTTGCCTTTAGATATGTGTCGTTGATGGTGGCGGAGACCTGGCTGACCGCACCCTCGTAGCGTGCCCAATAGCTGTTGTAATAGGCGTAGTCCGCCTTAATGCGGTCGTTTATCTTCGTATACAGCTCGTTATACGCGGTCTTATCCGCCTTATACAGCGCGTTTAAGGAAAACAACAGGGCATGAAGCGTGCCGGAATAGTTAAAATCTGGGTTATCAGAGCCCTTGCAGGCCAGGTAGGAGATAAAGTTTGCCTCATCCTCCGACATATAGCCCCGCTGGTGCGCAAGCTCATGGCACATGGTGGCGGGAAGGTAAAAGTCGGGGATATCTATGTTGACATTCGCCTCAAAGGTGTAGGGAAAATACACACCCGATATGTTGGAATAGGACATGGCGGAAGAGAGAAGTACCGGTTTTGGGGGAGCATACAGCCCCCGCATAAAGGGGTATTGCTTGCTTATGCTCTTCATTGCCGCTACCGCATGCTGGGCGGTTTCGGGATATTCGGAGGAGAGTACGGTTACCCCCGCCTCATCCGCCTCCACCAGCTTGGACTGCTTGTTGGCGATGGTCACCAGCTGGCTGCAAAGAGCGGTCAGCTCCTCGGTGGAGGATTCGCGCACGGTAAGGTTTGCCGCGGCCGCGAAGGGCTCGCGGTAGTAGTTGAGCCCGCACAAAAACACAAAGCCTGCATACAGTACCGCCGCAATCACACACAGGTTAACAAAGTAGGTATATACGGCGTAGAAGCGCCTCCCCTTGGCTGTGGCAATGCGGTAAACGGTATGTGTGGTGTATATAAGCAGGGCAATGATTCCCGCAACAAGGAACAATTCACCGATGGAAAAGGGCAGAAGCCCCGTAAGGGAGGCGATGGCAGGGGAGAGAATGCCGTACACAGACAGGGAATAATACTGCTCCACAAGTTCCGGAAATCTTGCGGCCCAGATGACTGCGGCGGCAGCAAGCGGCAGAAGCAGCAGCAGAACAAGCCTCTTTAACCCATATCTCGGCATATAAGCTTCCTCCTTGGATACTCTATGTCGTGCAATAAATTCCGCATAAATTCATAGCGCCGAAGAAAGGCGGTCACTATACTCTCAAGGCAGTCCTATACGGTTAGGGAGTGCGAGGAGCATACCGGAATTTGGTCAAAACGCCATTAAGACTGCGAAAGATTAGGAAGCCTCCGCCTCCCGAACCAATCTTCTGTCACAAAACAAAGCTGACTATTTACATTGTACTCTATTGGGGATATAAAAAGCTATTGCGCAAATATGACAAAATAATGTCTGATTCTTTGACGAACGGTGTACGCGATTGGCGTTTAACCAAAAAAAATTCCTGTTAAGCACATAGGGCAGGTCTTATTGCGGCAGATTGCAGATAATTGGTTTTAGTACCGCTCAATCCTTATGCATATTACATTTCACCGCGCCGGGCAATCAGGTCGCCTAAATGGGTGGGAAGCTTAAAAAGATCCAACATAAGCCCCAAAACAAGCGCAATTGCCGCTGAAAACGCCCAATGCACCACGCTGACGGGAGGGATGTTAAGCAGCCTGCTTGTCCATGGGTAAAACCCGGCGGCTATGGCGACGATGGAGGTAAACAATGCGCACAGGTTAAACGACGCGTTATTGAACAGACCCAGTGACAGGGAGGGCTTGCGCAGGGACCGGGATGCGGAGGCAAGGGCAAGCTGCCCGAAGGTAAGTGCCGCGAAGCTCATGGCAACACCCGCCTCCACGGAGGGATCCATCAGGTCGGTAATAAACAGATGACTGCCCACCTCGTATGCCGCCATGGTCAGCGCGGCGGTCAAAAGCCCGCGCATAACGGCACGCGAAAGCTCCACCGGCTGCAGTAAAAACAGGGGGTTGCCCTCCAAAGGGCGCGTTGTCCGCCGCTCCGGCGGCTCGCTGCCTAAGGCAAGCGCAAACAGCGGCGCGATTAAAAAGTTAATTAAAAGCACCTGGGGCATTTGCAGCAGGCCGGTCTGGCGCATTACCAGCGCACCGGCTGCCGAGAACAGCAGCGCAAGGCAGCAGGTAATCAGGTACCCGGCCGATTTGGTCAGGTTTTCCGCCGAGGCTCGCCCCTCCCGCACCGCGGTAAGCGCGGTAAGCAGACCGCCGTCCGTTACCAGCAGGTCGGCGGAGTTTTTTAGGGCCTCGCTGGTGCAATCCTCCATACACACGCCAATATCCGCCGCCTCTACGGCGGGAACATCGCTCATGCCGCCGCCAAAGGCCATTACGGTGTGGTGACGGTGCTGCAGGGCGCGTATGACGCGGGCCTTATCCTGCGGACCCACCCTGGCGTAAACCCGCAGGGTTTCCACCACGGCGTACAGCTCCTCGTCGGTAAACAGCGCAAGCTCCGCGCCGGTTATCGCCTGCTTCTCATCCTCCAAAATCCCAAGCTGGCGGGCAAGCGCGCAGGCGGTTTGCACATGGTCGCCGGTAAGCATCACAGGGCTTACGTTCGCAGCCGCGCAGGCCTTTACCAGGTCGGCGGCATCCTCTCGCAGGGGGTCATCCAGACCAATCAGCCCCGCCAGGGTCAGCTCGTTCTCAAGCTCCGCCTCCACCAAGCGGTTGGGGAGAAAGGCAAGGGGCTTAAACGCTACGGCAATTACCCGCAAGCCCTTGCCGCTCATCATTTCATGCGCGCGCTCCGCTTTATCGAGCGGGCCTTTGGTACACATATGGCTCAGTACATCGTAGCCGCCCTTTACAACGGCTACCGGCGCGCCGCCTATCATGTGAATAGTGGTCAGCCGCATACGGTTGGGTGAATTTGGGATTACCCCGATGCGCGGGAAGCCCTCGGAGAGCTTGTCCTTGCGCATTCCGTTGCGCATGGCGGCCTCCAAAATCGCGGTTTCCGAGGGGCTGCCAACATGGCGTTCCTCGCCGTTTTCATAAACAATAGAGGCATCGTTGCACAGGGCCGCCAGCTTAATAAGCGCAAGAATGTTGCCACCGAGCATGGCGTTAAGGGGGGTCATACGTCCGCCCGCCCACAGGGTATGCACCTCGGTGCGGTTTTGCGTGAGTACGCCGTTTTTTTCGGTGCAAAGCAGCGTAACATGCCCAAGCGTCTCAAGGCTGCCCGTTTTTTTTATGACAGAAGCCTTGGCGGCAAGCCGCCTGGCTCCAAAGCGCAGGATTGCGGCACTGGTAAGCGACAGCCCCGCGGGCAGTGCGCCAACCGCCATAATAAGCCCCCACGCCCAAAACTCCGCCGATGAAATGCCGTTGTAGGAGGAATAAACGCCGGTGGCGATTATTGCAAGCGCCGTAAAGACGGTGGAGAGAAGCCCAAGCCGGGAGAGTGCCTTGCTTACGGGCAGCATCCGCGCCGGGTCTCTTTTCTGGGAGGCGAGTATGTGTCCGATCTCCGACTGCATACCGGTGGCAACCACCACGGCGCAGGCGGCGCCGGTGACGACATAGCAGCCCATATGTATCATATTCACACGGTCGGCCAGGGGGGTGTTTTCGGGCAGTGATTTCTCCGCGCGCTTAAGCACCGGCGCATCCTGCCCCGTGAGCGCCGCTTCGTCACAGGTAAGGGTTTCGCAGCTCATCAGGCGCGCGTCCGCCGGGATGCGGTCGCCCTCCTCGAGCAAAATAATATCCCCCGGCACCAACTCGCCCGCAGGCAGCTGGCACACCTGCCCGGCGCGCACCGCCTTTGCGGAGGGCGCTGCAAGACCCGAATACTGGCGTAAGGGCTGCTGGGCGTCGTAGTTTAAAAAGGCGCCGATAAGCAGGTTTGCCACCACCCACGCGCCGAGCACGACCACCCAGAGCCAGTGCGCGGCACCCATACAATATTGAATGAGTGAAAACAAAAAAACGCAAAGCGCGTTTACGTTGAGCGCGCTGCGCAGCTCTTGGGCCACAAAACGGCTGAACGGGGTCTTCGAGGGCTCAATAATCTCGTTTCTTCCAAACTTCTGCCGCAGGATATCGCAGCGGTAATCCACCAGTCCGGCGCGTTCATCGGTTCCGTAGGTTTTACAAAGTTGGGAGACCTTAATGCTGTGAAAATTCATGGCGTTTCCCCCTTTTTATGCGGGAAGCATCTTTCCGGCGCGTGAAACCGGCTCATACGAACCCCGTTACACATACAGCTAGAAGCGCAAACAAAAGTCGCGGCAAAAGGCATTGCCGCCTCACGGTTTTTTCTTGAGGTATGAGTCCTGCTGCTTTGTGCCGTTATAAAACGAGAACTGTACCAACTAATTTTAGTCTTGCAAGTTTACACACACGGGAATTTAATATATAATATGTCAGAACGGTCAAAACCGGGGAGAAGGCGGACAAAAACCGGCAATGCAGGCGATGTTTCAGCGAGTACGCTGAAAAAAAGCGGAAAAGTGTTTGTCTGGTTTTTGGCAATGACCGCATTAATTAGTATATCGCGTTGCGGGTGCGATTGCAAGGGATGCACAGGGCGGTCGTCGGAATACATCTGCGAAATTTCCTCGCGCGGCTTTCGGCGCACGATTTTTCCCGGTTTCGCTT
Source organism: Bacillota bacterium (assembly GCA_023433405.1). GTDB lineage: Bacteria > Bacillota > Clostridia > Oscillospirales > Ruminococcaceae > Acetanaerobacterium. The sequence continues at coordinate 93,808 of JAEZCT010000050.1, forward strand.
AAACGGATGGAACGCGTTTTTTATAATATAAGTAAAAGGGCTTACAGAATGCGGAATGCTTAAATTGCCCTTAATGTTATTTACGCCGCGAAGCGGCGAGATGGAGGCAGGCGTGGATGTTATGAAGCTGTATGAAGAATGGAAAGGACAAACCCTTTCCGACCCCGACCTTACCCGGGAGCTTGCGGAGATTGCCCCAGACCCCACGGCGATTACCGAGCGGTTTTACCGGGAGCTTGAGTTTGGTACGGGTGGCATTCGCGGCGTGCTGGGTGCCGGCACCAACCGCATGAACGTTTATACCATCGGGCGCGCAACACAGGGCCTTGCAAACTACCTGACGGCGCGCTGCAAAAGCCCCTCCGCGGCAATCGCCTACGATTCCCGCAACAAAAGCGAGCTGTTTGCGCGCCACGCGGCGTGTGTATTGGCTGCAAACGGTATTAAGGTATACCTTTACCCAAGCCTTGCACCCACCCCAATGCTCTCCTTTGCCGTGCGTGCCAAGGGCTGCGACACGGGTATTATCGTAACCGCGTCCCACAACCCGGCAAAGTATAATGGCTACAAGGTATACGACAATCAGGGCTGCCAAATAGGGCCTGAGGTTGCCGACGTGGTGCTGGCCGAGATAGAAAAGGTGGACTATTTTACCGGTGTGCGCACCGCCGATTTTAAAGAGATGTTGGCTAACGGCGGCATCTGTATGCTGGGGCAGGATGTTTACGAGGCGTATTACCGCAACGTACTTGCCCAGCAGGTAAACCCCGGCCTGTGCGCAAACGCCGGCTTTAGGCTGGTGTATTCCCCCCTTAACGGCGCGGGAAATGTCCCCGTGCGCGAGGTGCTCGAACGCATTGGCATCTCGGAGGTAACCGTCGTGCCGGAGCAGGAGATGCCGGACGGCAACTTCACCACCTGCCCCTACCCAAACCCCGAGATGAAGGAGGCCCTGGCGCTGGGAATTGCGCTCAGTGAAAAGCTGGGTGCCGACATGCTGCTGGCCACCGACCCGGACTGCGACCGCGTGGGCATTGCGGTGCGGGGGAAAAAAGGCATGGAGCTGTTTACCGGCAACGAGGTGGGTGCGCTTTTGCTCGAATACCTGTGTGTTTGCCGCACGGCAAACAAAACCATGCCCGAACAGCCGGTAGCGGTAAAAACAATTGTTACCACCGAGCTTGCGGCAAGGATTGCAGAGAGCTACGGCGTGGAGCTGCGCAATGTTCTGACCGGCTTTAAGTTTATAGGGGAACAGATTGCGCTATTGGAGGGTGAGGGCAAGCCGGAACGCTACCTCTTTGGCTTCGAGGAAAGCTATGGGTATCTTGCGGGGACCTATGTGCGGGATAAGGACGCGGTGGTTGCCTCCATGCTCATCTGCGAGATGGCGGCATACTACAAGACAAAGGGAAAAACTCTGTTGGATGTGCGTGCGGCGATGTATGAGAAATACGGGCAATATGTCAACGTCATACAAAACTTTGAGTGCGAGGGCAAAAGCGGCATGGAGCGCATGAACGAGATTATGAGCGAACTGCGCCAAAACCCGCCCGCGCAGGTTAACGGCCGCAAGGTTGTGCGCACCGCGGATTATCTTTTGAGCGTGGAGCGCGACCTTATAAAGGGCGCCGAGTCTCCAATCACGCTGCCCAAGTCCAACGTGCTTTCCTACTTTATAGAGGACGGCGGTTCGTTTATAGTCCGCCCGTCGGGCACCGAGCCTAAGATTAAGGTTTACCACACCAATACCGCCCCCACCAAGACGGAGGCAGAGGCGGCAAGCGCCGCCCAGCGCGAGACCGTAACCAAGCTGCTGGGCTTTTAGTCGGGTGCCGTTTTACGGCGGCGAAAACCGGGCAACTTATACAGTTGACATTTAAAATGCGATGTGTTAACATACTACTTGTCAAATTGGGAACGAATGCCCCGCTGTTTTGCCGCGGGCGTATTTGACCGATAGTATTTTAAAGCGCAAGGACAGATTCTGCTTCGCTGTCTGTCGACATTTGCGCGGGTTCTCACGGAGAATCCTAGGTGCTGCGGGGCGGATTGGAGGGTATTATTGTGAAGAACGGCATTCATCCTGATTACAAACCCACCACGATTACCTGTGCGTGCGGTAATGTCATCGAAACAGCTTCAACCAAAGAGAATATTCGCGTTGAAATTTGCTCAAAGTGCCATCCCTTTTTTACCGGCAAGCAGAAGCTGGTGGATTCGGGCGGGCGCGTGGATCGCTTCAACAAGCGTTTTGGACGTGACGGCAAATAGTCCCAAACCGAATTGGGTCGCTTTATGGCCAAACGGTAACGACGAATTGGCTTTGCTTAGGCGGTGTGGGTAACACCGCCTAATTTTCATTCGCGAATTAAGGGCGGTTAAAACAGCACGGCGGATAGTTCCCCGGTGCTTTTCTGCCGTTTCTTTCTTATACTTATACTAGCCGTTTTAAATTCGAGGGGATTAGCGTTATACTATGACCCATTAATGATTTAGTTTAAGTCAAGGCCTTGATATTTGCGTTTTGACGCGGGGTTCTTACTGCGTTTACCACACTGTTCTAGAAATAGTTTTACATCAAGGGGATAAGGCATGGGCTATCGTACCATACGCGAGCCGGCGCAGGATGAGTTTACCGAGCAGCGCTCCCGCTTTATCGGTGCCATTGCGCCGGTGAACACAGAGGAGGAGGCACTCGCCTTTCTGGCCAAAATTCGGGGCGCGCACCGGGATGCCCGACATCATGTGTTTGCCTTTGTACTGAAAAGCGGGGTGCGCCGCTGTTCCGACGACGGAGAGCCTCAGGGTACCGGCGGAGTGCCGACGCTTGAGGTGCTGCTGCGCGAAGGGCTCGCGGATGTGGCGGTAGTGGTTACCCGTTACTTCGGCGGCATTCTGCTGGGTGCGGGTGGACTTGTACGCGCGTATTCCCACGCCGCAAAGCTTGCGGTGGACGCCGCGCAGCCAATGACCATGAGCGACTGCGCCATAGTGCGCGTGGATATGGCGTACAGCTGGTACGGCGCGGTGCAGCGCCTTATGCCGGCATACAACGCGAGGGTGCGCGAAAGTGATTTTGGCGAACGGGTGAGGCTTGAGCTTTTATTGCGCGCCGAGCGGGTGCAGCCGTTCCTTGCGGCCCTTGTGGAGTTAAGCGCAAACGCCATAGTCACCGAGCAGGTTTGTGAGCTGATGGCGGAGCTTGAGTAGAATCCCTGGCAAATGGAATACTATTCTCCTCAAAAAGTGCAGAATTGCAGATAATTTTTAAATAAATTGGATATTAGTATAAAACACAGTGCGGTACGCGCGCCAAGACGTTAAAAATCAAATTTTTTATATTAAAAATTATCTGAAAATCTTAAAGGATTTTTCTCGTTTATATTGTATAATAGGTAAGACAAGCAATAATATAACCTGTTACATAGGACAGACGGCGCGAAACGCGCGTGGGAGCTTAACGCCATGACCATCCGTGAGCAGACAGAGCAGTTTGAGCTTGCGAACCTTTCGCCTCGTGCCGCAATGGCAATCCGGTCGAAGGGGCGCGACCGCGTAGAGACCCAGTGCGACCTGCGCACGGTGTATCAGCGGGACCGGGATCGCATTCTGCACTGCAACGCCTTTCGGCGGCTGATGCAAAAGACCCAGATGCTTCTTAGCCCGGTGGGAGACCATTACCGCACCCGCCTCACCCACACGCTGGAGGTGGCGCAGATTGCGCGCACCATCGCCCGGGGGCTGCGCTTAAACGAGGACCTCACCGAGGCCGTTGCGCTGGGGCACGACCTTGGGCATACTCCCTTTGGTCATGCGGGAGAGCGGGCGCTTAACCGCGCGGCAAGCTTTGGCTACCGCCATTATGAGCAGAGCGTGCGGGTAGTGGAAAAGCTTGAGAAGGACGGCGAGGGGATGAACCTGACCTGGGAGGTGCGCAACGGCATTGCCTGCCACACCACAGGCCACAACGCCGACACGCTGGAAGGGCAGGCTGTGCGTGTCTCGGATAAAATCGCCTACCTCAACCACGACATCGAGGACGCCATCCGGGCGGGAATCCTCAACGAGGAGGACCTCCCATGGCAGGTGCATGTTACTCTGGGCGAGACTAAAACCCAGCGCATCACCGCGTTAATATCGTCGGTGCTGCGGGCGAGCGGCGGGCAGATCGAGATGGAGCCCGAGGTTGCCGAGGCCTTTGCCAACCTGCGCAAATATATGTTTGCCACGGTGTATATCGACCCCGTCGCCAAGGGCGAGGAGCATAAGGCCGAGCATATTGTGTGCGCGCTGTTTGATTATTATATGGAGCATCCCGACAGGCTTCCCGCCGCCTACCGCCGTATAACCGAGAGCGAGGGGCAGGAGCGCGCGGCCTGCGACTATATTTCGGGCATGAGCGACCGCTTTGCCATTGCCGTCTACAACGAGATTTATGTGCCAAAGCCTTGGAAAATGCCCTATATTGACTAAACCGACGCGCAGGATGGAATAATCCTACCAAGGGGGAACATTCTATCCATATATTCTACAGTATTACGCCCCTCCGCTGTTTTGCGGGTGCCGTCCCTCACCGGCGGAGCGAAAGGAATGCGACTATGGCGCTGTCCGACCGTTTTCTGGAGGAGCTGAAGTACAAAAGCGACATCGTGGATACGGTGTCGAGCTATGTTACGCTCAAACGGGCGGGACGAAACCTTGTGGGGCTTTGCCCCTTTCACAGCGAAAAATCCCCGTCGTTTACCGTTTATCCCGACAACCAATCCTTCTATTGCTTTGGCTGCGGCGCGGGCGGCGATGTGATAACCTTTATGAAACGCATTGAGAACCTTGAGTATATCGAGGCCGTCAAGCTGCTTTGCGACCGTGCGGGTCTTGCAATGCCCACCGACGAGCGGGATGAACGGACCCTGCGCCTGCGCACCCGTATCCTTGAAATTAACCGTGAGGCGGCTCGCTTTTACTACCGGCAGCTGACGGGTGAGCAGGGCAGGGAGGCTCTTGCCTACCTGCGAGGGCGTGGGCTTACCGACAAAACCATCACCCGCTTCGGGCTTGGCTATGCAAGGGAAAGCTGGGACGACCTGATTGGCTACCTGCGGGGTATGGGCTGCACCGATGAGGAGCTGCTGGCTGCAAACCTGGCATCCCGAGGCAAAAGCGGCGGGCTGTACGACCAGTTTCGCAACCGGGTCATCTTTCCCATCATCGACCTGCGGGGCAACGTGGTTGCCTTTGGCGGGCGCGATTTGGGCGAACGGGGGCCAAAGTACCTAAACTCCGCCGAAACCGCGGTGTTTAGCAAAAGCCGTGTGTTATATGCTTTAAATATCGCCAAGGCTACAAAGGAAAAACGAATGATTCTTGCCGAGGGCTATATGGACGTGGTGGCCATTCATCAGGGCGGGTTCGATAACGCGGTGGCGTCCCTGGGAACGGCGCTCACCGCCGAGCACGCGCGGCTGATTGCCGGTTATGTCGCGGAGGTGGTCATCGCCTACGATTCCGACGACGCGGGCCAACGGGCGACAAAGCGGGCGATCTCGGTGCTGGAGCCCACCGGTCTGCACATCCGGGTGCTAAAGATGGAGGGCGCCAAGGACCCGGATGAATATATTAAGCGCTTCGGCGCGGCGCGCTTTCGTTTATTGCTTGAAGGCTCCTCAAACGCCGTGGAATACGAGCTGGAAAAGGCAAAATCCGGCTTTGCGCTGGACACTGCCGACGGCAGGGTTTCGTACCTAAAGGCCGCGTGCGGGGTACTGGCGGCGCTTAAAAGCCCGGTGGAGCGTGAGGTGTATGCAAGCCGCCTTGCCGCCGAGCTTGGGGTGCAAAAGCAGGCCATTGACGAACAGCTTAAAGGGATTATTACGCGCAAGAAGCGCACGCAGGATAAAAAGGAGCGGCGCGATGTGCGCGTGATGAGTGCAGTGAAAACCGGCGTGGATACCATAAACCCCCAGCGGAGCGCTAACCTGAAGGCCGCCACCGCGGAGGAAAACCTCATCGCAATGCTCATAAAGCATCCCGACTATCTGGAGGAGATTGAGAAAACCGTAGGAGAGAAGGATTTTGTCACCGACTTTAACCGCAGCGTCTATGCCGCCATTGCCCAAAGGCTGCGCGATTTTGGGGAATGCAGCCTGACCTCACTCTCCCAGCATTTTAACGACGCCCAGATGGCGCGCATCTCATGGATGATTGCAAACGCTTCGATTATGGGCTATACCAAGGCCGACGCAAGGCTGTACGCCGAAACGCTGGCGCGCTGCAAAAATGAAAAAACCCCCCAGCAGGTTGCGGCCCTTACCGGGACGGAGCTTGCGGAGTTTGTAAAAAGCCTTAACGAGAAAAAACATAGCCGGTAAATCGGCGCAGGGAACACAGGTTTATTAAAACGGAGCACCAGGGAAACGCGTAAATACACCGCCGCACAGCGCGGCAGAATGGATGAAGCAAATGAGCACTCAGGACAAAAAGAATCTGCTCAACGACCTCATAGAGCAGGGAAAAGCCAAGGGAAAGCTGACGACCAAGGAGATTAACGACGTACTGGAAGAGATGGACTTTGACGTCGACCAGGTAGACAAGCTCTACGACGTGCTGGAAACCAACAACGTGGAGATTATCGAGGATTTTGCCTCTACGCTTGATTTTAACATCGACGTGCAGGATGAAAACCTGGAGTACTCCCTTGCCTCCGAGGGCATTAGCATCGACGACCCCGTCAAGGTGTACCTCAAGGAGATTGGGCGTGTGCCGCTCTTAAGCCCCGAGGAGGAGATTGAGCTTGCCACCCGCATGGGGCAGGGAGACGATTATGCCCGTAAGCGGCTCAGCGAGGCGAACCTGCGCCTTGTAGTCAGCATCGCAAAGCGATATGTGGGACGTGGTATGCAGTTTCTTGACCTCATTCAGGAGGGCAACCTCGGCCTGATTAAGGCTGTTGAAAAGTTTGACCACACCAAGGGCTTTAAGTTCTCTACCTATGCCACCTGGTGGATTCGTCAGGCCATTACCCGCGCCATTGCCGACCAGGCGCGCACCATCCGCATCCCCGTGCATATGGTGGAGACAATTAACAAGGTTAAAAAGGTGACCAGCCAGCTTTTGCATAAAAACGGGCATGAGCCGACGGCGGAGGAAATCTCCACCGAGCTTGATATGCCCGCCGATAAGGTGCGCGAGATTATGCGCGTGGCGCAGGAGCCCGTGTCCCTAGAGACCCCCATCGGCGAGGAGGAGGACAGCCATCTGGGCGACTTTATCCCCGACGAGGACGCCCCCGCCCCCGCCGACGCCGCCTCTCACACCCTGCTTAAGGAGCAGCTGGGCGACGTGCTGCAAACCCTCACCCCCAGAGAGGAGAAGGTGCTCAAGCTCCGCTTCGGGCTTGAGGACGGCCGCTCCCGTACGCTGGAGGAGGTAGGCAAGGAGTTTAACGTTACCCGCGAGCGCATCCGGCAGATTGAGGCCAAGGCGCTGCGCAAGCTTCGTCACCCCAGCCGCAGCAAGAAATTAAAGGACTTTTTGGATTAGATTTTTTTGTGCGGCGAGAGTGGTGTTCCTTTTTTAAAGCCAGTTTAGTAAAATAATAAGGAAAATCCCACAGAAAGGGGATGAAGCACGGATGCATATAACGCTGGAATCCGACTACGCGGTGCGCATTGTGTACACCCTGGTGCAGGAGGGCGGGCGCATGGACGCGAAGCGCATATGCGAGCGCTCCTGTGTGACGCTGCGCTTTGCGTTAAAGATACTGCGCAAGCTGGTGGCGGGCGGCATTGTAAAATCCTTTAAGGGGACGCAGGGCGGCTATGAGCTGGCGCGGGAGCCGAAGGATATCTCTCTGCGCGATGTGATTGAGACGGTGGAGGGGCGCTATGCCCTCAGCCGCTGTATCTGCAACGACTACGAGTGCTCCCAGACCCACGGCGGGCGCTGCCCGTTTCACGCTGTGTACGCCCGCATCTCCGAGGATGTGCGGGGGCAGCTCGATGCCGTAAAGTTTGACACCGCGTTGACCGAGCTTACTTAATCCGCTGTGCGCAAAGTCCGGCGCGGCGGTACTCGCGGGAGGGACATAAGTATTGACAGAGCTGCTGGTACGACTGTTTATAACCAATAAAAAAGGTGCTGCGGGCGATACCGTGCGGGAGCGCTACGGCATTTTAAGCGGTGTGGTTGGCATTTGCACCAACCTTTTGCTGGTTTCCGGTAAGCTGGCGGCAGGGCTTATCTCCGGCAGCATCGCGGTCATCGCCGACGCGGTGAACAACCTGGCCGACGCCACCTCCTCGGTGATTACACTCATTGGGTTTAAGCTCTCCGCAAAGCCCGCCGATAAGGAGCACCCCTTCGGGCACGCGCGGTTTGAGTATATCTCCGGTCTTGCGGTGGCCATTCTGGTGCTGCTTATTGGCATAGAGCTTGCCAAAACCTCGGTGGATAAGATCATAAATCCCGAGCATGTGGCGGTTGGCGCCTTTTCCATCATTGTGCTGGCGGTTTCGGCGCTGCTTAAGCTGTGGCAGTCCCGTTTTTATCGCAGCATTGGCAGACGCATTGCCTCTCAGGCGCTGCTTGCCTCCTCCACCGACAGCCTGTGCGATGTGGTCTCCACCGCGGCGGTACTGGTTTCGGCGGTTATTTCGCTCACGGCAGGGGTTAACCTGGACGCCTACATGGGGCTTGCGGTGGCGCTGTTTATCCTATATTCCGGCATAAAGCTCATCAAGGAGGCGCTCGACCCCATTCTCGGTGAAGCGCCGGACGAGAAGCTGGTAGCCGCAATTGATAAGGTGATAACAGGCTACGATAATGTGCTGGGGCTCCACGACCTGATGGTACACAGCTACGGCCCCGGCAAGGCGTTTGCCTCGGTGCATGTGGAGGTGGACGCGAAGGCGGATGTTTTGGTCAGCCACGACATGATTGATAACATCGAGCGAGAGGTGTTTGACAGGCTGGGCGTACAGCTTGTTATTCACTACGACCCCGTAGTCACCGACGACCCCATGCTTAACGAGCTGAGGGATTTTGTGCAGCGGACGGTTAAGGCTGTTAACGAGGCCTTGACGATGCACGATTTTCGCATCGTGCGCGGCCCCACTCATACCAACCTGATTTTTGATGTGGTTGTACCCAGCGGCATTGGGGACACAACGAATCTGGCGGAGGATATCGCAGCCAAAATAAAGGAGCGCGACCCCGGCTTTTACGCCGTCATCACGCTGGATAACAGTTATATTTCCCAGAATATGCCCGCGCTGTAATGCGCTTCTCATGCTAATCCCCTCATAAAGCGTAGAAAAAGACGGGTCAAAAGCTATGCTTTTGACCCGTCTATTAATAATTTCACAAGTGACTCTACCGGTCCACCACGCTTTTTTTATATTCCGAAGGGCTCATGTCCTTAAACCGCCGGAATACCCGGGAAAAATACAAGGGGTCGGAAAAACCAACCGAGCCCGCCACCTCCCCGATGGAAAGCAGGGTGTCGTGCAGCAGCAGGCAGGCCTTGCCCATGCGAAAACGGGTGAGAAAATCGTTGGGGGAAAGCCCGAGGTGCCTAATAAACACCCGGTACAGGTGGCTGCGGCTTACGCCCACATGGGCGGCGATGTCGTCCACCCCGATGGGAGCGGAATAGTTGTGCTCAATGTAGCGCACGGCAAGCTCGCTGTATACTCTGGCGCTGTCCGCCTCCGGGTGGGGCGTGTTGGCCTTCTCCATTAAAAAGGCCAAAAACAGGTACAGGCCGCCGCACATGCGGGTTTCCTGATAGGCGGCGGAGCCCACCGCCTCATAAATCGCCGCAAGCAGCCGCTCGGCCTGCGCCCCGTCCTCCAGGTGCAGGACAGGCTGCTCCGCGGAAAGCCCGGTGAGGGAAACAAGCCCCTGTGCGTCGCTGCCGGCAAAGCCAACCCACAGGTATTCCCATGGGTCGTTTTCATCGGCGGTATAGGAAACCAGCCGTTCAGGCGTGATGAGAAACACGTCTCCCACCCCCGCCTCATAGCTTTTGCCCTCGGCAAACAGTCTGCCGCGCCCTCCCGCGACGTAATGGATGAGATAATGGTCCCGCACCGCGGGGCCCCAGGTATAAGCGGGCTCACACTGCTGCCGGCCGGTATTATAAACGGCAAGCCCGAAGCCTTCGCGCAGACGAGTTTTAAAGGAATGTTTAAATACCGCGTTTTCCATGAGCAACGACCATGCCTTTCCAAATGCTTGTAAGGATTACGGGTATTGTCTGAAGAATGCAAGCTGCTACAGACACGGCCCGCAGAGATACCATTCCCAAATAAAAAAACGGGGACAGCATAAACCAAGCCACCGGCCTTCGGCGGGGGGTGGTTAGCTTTTTTGCTATGTTAAGTCATGGAAGCAGGGCTATGAACTTCGTTTACGTTCATTATAATTCCGCTTTTCATAAAAGGCAAGCAAAGGCGCAGGTTTTGCGCGATTTACGGGCATGGGCGCAAATAGTGCGAAAAAACTGTGGGGGTCGCTTTAACCCCGCCGAAAAGATTGACATTTCTTGTAGCGGGGGATATAATAAAAAAAGTTTGAGAACTTATTATGTGTATTACGGCTGTGAAGGGGAATAACGCGCCCGCAACCACCGTTCCAGAGAGCAAAACAACGCGAAGGGCAGTACCCGGTGCGGTTGCTGAGAGTTTTGCCGGTGCAGGATGTGTTTGCCGCCCCCGAGCCCCACGGGATGACCGTGGCGTGGCTGTCGCGTTAAGACGGTTAAAGAGGCGCAGGCGGGTTTATTTAAGGTATGCCGCTGCGCAAACTGGGTGGTACCACGGAAACGGAAGCTTTCGTCCCGACTTCGGGAGGAGGGCTTTTTTGCTTTCGGGAAAGCCCAAAATAACCCACCGGCTGCTTTGAGAATACTATTTTATCTAAATCGTTATCTGGAGGAATCGTACACCTATGAAATGGCAAGGATTAAACGAGCTGAGGGAAGCATATCTTAGTTTTTTTGAGAGCAAGGGTCACACACGCCTAAAGAGCGCCTCACTTGTACCCAACAACGACAAAAGCCTTCTGCTTATCAACTCCGGCATGGCGCCGCTTAAAAAGTACTTTCTCGGGCAGGAGACGCCCCCCAATAAAAGGGTAACTACCTGCCAGAAATGCATTCGTACCCCCGATATCGAGCGTGTGGGCAAAACCGCCCGCCATGGCACCTATTTTGAGATGCTCGGCAACTTCTCCTTCGGCGACTATTTTAAGCACGAAGCCACCGCCTGGGCGTGGGAGTTTTTTACCAAGGTGCTGGAGATTCCCGCCGATAAGCTGTACTGCTCGGTATATGAGCAGGACGACGATGCCTATGAGATTTGGACCAAGGAGATTGGTGTGCCCGAGAGCCACATGGTGCGCCTTGGCAAGGCCGATAACTTCTGGGAGCACGGAACCGGCCCCTGCGGCCCCTGCTCCGAGATCTATTTTGACCGCGGACCGGAAAAGGGCTGCGGCAGCCCGGACTGCGCGGTAGGCTGCGACTGCGACCGCTATGTTGAGGTGTGGAACCTGGTGTTTACCCAGTTTGACAGCGACGGCAAGGGTACCTACACCCCCCTTGACCATCCCAATATCGATACCGGCATGGGTCTTGAGCGTCTGGCCTGCGTAATGCAGGGCGTGGAGAACCTTTTTGAGGTGGATACCATGCAAAACATCATGAACCATGTCAGCACCATCGCTCATGTCCGCTACGGCGACGATAAAAAAACCGACGTGTCCCTGCGCGTAATCACTGACCATATCCGCAGTACGGCGTTTATGGTGGGCGACGGGGTCATTCCCTCAAACGAAGGGCGCGGCTATGTTCTGCGCCGTCTGTTGCGCCGCGCGGCGCGCCACGGCAGGCTCATCGGCATTACGGAGCCGTTTCTGCACAAGGTGTGCGATACGGTCATTCATGAGAATAAAGGCGCGTACCCCGAGCTTGCCGAGAAGTCGGAGTACATCAAGAAGCATATCCGAGTGGAGGAGGAGCGCTTTGCCCGCACCATCGATCAGGGCATGGAGCTGCTGGCGGAGCTGGTTGACGCAACCCTCAAGGCGGGCGGCAGCGTATTTTCCGGCGCAGAGGCGTTTAAGCTTTACGACACCTTCGGCTTCCCCATCGACCTTACCCGAGAGATTGTGGAGGAAAATAAGCTGACCATTGACGAGGCGGAGTTTGAGCGTCTGATGCAGGAGCAAAAGACCCGCGCCCGGGAGGATAGGCTTAAATCCGGCGGCGTGGCATGGGAGAGCGAGGCCCTTGCCGAGCTTGGCCTGCCCGAGACACGCTTTGTGGGCTATACAGCGTTTACAGTGAAGGCAAAGCTTTCGGCCATCCTTAAAAACGGCGAGCAGGCGGGTGACGCAAGCACAGGCGACGAGGTGCTGGTTGTGCTCGACCAAACCCCGTTTTACGCCGAGAGCGGCGGCCAGATTGCCGATACGGGCGTAATTGAGAACAACGGCGCTCGCATGACCGTAACCGGCTGCAAAAAGAACGCGCAAGGTCAGTACCTGCACAGCGCTACGGTGGTATCCGGCTCCTTTGAGACAGGCGAGGATGTTACCGCTGCCATCGACGGGGCGCGCCGCAAAGCCATTATGCGCAACCATACCAGCGCGCACCTGCTGCAGGCCGCGCTGCGCGCCGTATTGGGCGACCATGTCCATCAGGCGGGCTCTATGGTAACCGACACCCGCGTGCGCTTTGACTTTTCCCACTTCGGTGCCATGACCGTCGAGGAGCTTCGCAAAACCGAGGAGCTTGTGAACGAAAAGATTCTCGAGTCCCTGCCCGTAACCACCGACGAGCTGCCCATCGAGGAGGCCAAAAAGCGCGGCGCTATGGCGTTATTTGGCGAAAAGTACGGCGACACGGTGCGCGTGGTGGCAGCCGAGGGCTTCTCCACCGAGTTTTGCGGCGGCACCCATGTGGACAACACCGCGAAGCTGGGTCTTTTTAAGATTATTTCCGAGGCTTCGGTGGCTGCCGGGGTGCGCCGCATAGAAGGTACCACGGGCAGCGGCGTGCTTGCGCTGTTTGATGAGCTAAGCGACACCCTTGAAAAATGCGCAAGCTGCCTCAAGGCGGCATCCCCCTCGGAGGTACCTGTCCGCGCCGTATCGGTAATGGCGGAGCTGCGGGAAAAGGACAAGGAGCTTGAGGCGTTAAGCGCGCGGCTTGCGGGCTCGCAGCTTGAGGATATTTACAAGAACAAGCGGGATATCGGCGGCATTAGCCTCTTGACGGCCAGCTTAAGCGACGCAAAGGCGGATACCCTGCGCGCGCTGGGCGATCAGATTAAGGACCGGGAGCCGGGAGCCGTGGCAGTTATTTCCAATGTAGCCGAGGGCAAGGGCACGATCATGGTGGTATGCGGCGCGGATGCCGTTGCCAAGGGCTTTCACGCAGGCAAGCTTATTAAGGAAATTGCCGCGATTGCGGGCGGCTCGGGGGGCGGACGTCCCGACAGCGCAATGGCGGGCGTAAAGGAACCGGGTAAGCTGGGCGAGGCAATTGCTGCCACGCCGGAGCTGGTTGCCGCGGTCGTGAAATAGCCCTTTTCGAGACCTTAGCCAAGATATTGATGAGCATGGATATAAATCTGTGGATATAATAAACTAGGAGGATGCGCGATGGACTGCCTGTTTTGCAAGATCGCGGCGGGGGATATCCCCTCGAAAAAGGTGTATGAGGACGATGCGGTGTACGCGTTTTACGACATTGACCCCAAAGCACCCGTTCATTTTTTAATCATCCCAAAGCAGCATATTCCCTCGGTCAATGGGCTCACCGCCCAAAACAGCGGGGTTGTCGCGCATATTTTTACGGTTATTGCCCAGGTTGCGAAGGAGCTTAGGCTTGATAACGGCTACCGCGTGGTGACCAATGTGGGCGATGACGGTGGGCAGACGGTGGAGCACCTGCATTTTCATGTGCTGGGCGCGCGCCCCCTTGCCTGGCCTCCCGGCTGAGAAGCACGCCGGTTTTTTCACAGCCTGCGGATTTATTACGCGGCTATTCTCCCGGTTTTGTAATTTTGAATGGAGTGTTAGCAATGGACCAATATTATACCCTCACTGTGGCGGGCCTTACCCGCCAGCTGCCGTTATGCCCGGTGAGCGAAAGCCTCGATATCGCGGCATTTGTCATGTTCTCGGATGTGGAGCTTACCGTCGCCTGCGCCACAGAGCTTATAAAGATGGCGCCGGAGCACGATGTGCTGATTACCGCGGAGTCGAAAGGCATTCCCCTTGCCTACGAGATGTCGAGGCAATCGGGCAAAAAGTACCTGCTTGCGCGTAAATCCGCAAAGCTGTATATGAAGGACCCCATCCGCGTGGAGGTTAAATCCATCACCACCGCGCGTATTCAGGAGCTGTATATTGACCGCGACGACATCAACGACCTGAAGGGCAAGCGCGTGCTGGTGGTGGATGACGTCATCAGCACCGGCGAAAGCCTCAATGCACTGCAAAGCCTGGTGGATCAGGCGGGCGGTCAGGTGGTTGCCAAAATGGCGGTGCTAGCAGAGGGGGACGCGGCGGAGCGCAAGGACATCCTGTTCCTTGAAAAGCTCCCGCTGTTTTTTAAATAGACTAATATCGATATATTGAACGATGACAATGAAGTGCAGGAGTGTGCCTTGCTTATAGCATTGCCGCAGGAGCGCGGCGCCTCCTGACAGGGCGGCTTTTTGGCTCGTTTGGGGTAAAAAGCGCCGGAAAGGCATGGTCATGGGTATGATAAAGCGTCCGCTGCCCATCATCGGAGGTTCCTACCTGCTGTCCCTTGCGGCGGTTTTTGGGCTGGGGCTTTCGGCGGACGGCTATGTGTGGCTTGCGGCGATTGTTTGTATTACCGTATGCGCCGTATGCCTTATCCGCCGCCCCAGCCGCAATGTCCTGCGGGTGGTCTTATTATCAGCGGCGGCGTTCGCGGTGGGCACGGCGTGGTCGGCGTGGCGCACGATGGGACTGCCCGCGCAGCTTTCGGCGGTATACGGACAAAAGGCGCTCATTAGCGCGCGCTACGAGGATTTTGACGGACAAAGGGGCAGCAGGTACGACTATATTGTGCGGACAAGCTCGGTGCGGCTATATAACCCCCGCGCCGAGCGGTATGAGCCTGTCGGCGTGCCCCAGCGCGTCACCATGCGCCTGACAGCCACTGCGCCGCTGGATGCTGCCTATGGCGATACCATTACCGCCGAGGTCAGTATTACGCCGCCCTACCCCCTTGCGGGGGAGAAACGAATGGCGGTGCATAACGCCGACGGGGTATATGCCTTTTGCTACGCCTACGGTGAGCTTGCATACCAGACTCCTGAGCATACCCCGTTAATGGCGCGCCTTCGCGCCTTCCGCGACCGGGTCGAGGCGGGGATACAAAAGGCCGTGGGCGGAGAGGCGGGCAGGATATGCGCCGCCATGCTTACCGGCAATAAGCGCGAGGTATCGGGCGAGCTGTTAGGCTCCTTTCGCGCGGCGGGGCTTAGCCACCTGCTGGCGGTTTCCGGTCTGCACGCGTCTATTCTTACGCAGTTCTTGCTGCTTCTGCTGGCGTTTTTTCGGGTCTCGCCCAGGGTGTCGGGCGTCGTCTCGGGCGGATTGATTCTGCTGTTTATGGCCTTTGCGGGGTTTACACCCTCGGTGGTGCGCGCGGGGGTGATGGCATGTGCGCTGTTTGCGGCGCAATTGTTCCGGCGGCGGTACGACGGAATCAATTCGGTTTCACTGGCGGCGCTTATCATCTGCGGGGTAAACCCGGCCGCCTTTATCAGCGCGGGGTTTCTGCTCTCCTTTTCGGCCACGCTTTCCATCATCCTGCTTACCCCGGCGCTGTGCGGGCTGTGCGAGCGGTACGCGCCTAAGCTGTGGCTGCACGCAAAAGCAGTGGTGCAAACCGCGGCGGTATCGCTTAGTGCCACGCTGTTTACCTACCCGTTTACCGCAGCCTTGTTCGGGCGGGTTTCGCTGATTGGCCCTGTGGCGAACCTTCTTATCTTGCCGCTGGTGCCGCTTTGGATGGTTTTCATCCTGCTCACCGGGCTGTTCTCCCTGTTTGGCGGGGGCTTTGTCCTCACGCGGGCGTGCGGCTTTGCGGCGCGCACCCTTGCGCTGATAGTGACGCGGGCGGCGCGGTTCTTTGGCGGGCTGGATTTTGCAGACGCCAAAGCCGGGGTTTTTATCGTTTTTGCCGTTGCCGCGCTGGCGGTAGTGTGCGCGGCGGTGGCACGGCTGCTTCGTAAGCAAAAAAACCCCGCCGTGCTTGCGGGTATTTCAGTGTTTTTGCTCTCGGCAGGCCTTGCCTTTGAGGCCCTTTCCGTCGGTCAGGGGCGGGTGCTTATCTCCTTTCCCGATGCCGCCTCTATGACCGCCGTAATTACCCAAGACGGTCAGGCTGCGGTGCTGGCGGGGGTGGATGATAAGAAAACGGCGGGCACCGCTGCCCTTCACCTCGCCCGACGGGGGTTTGAGGAGGTGGAATGGGTGCTTGCGCCCTGTCTGAATGAGGCCTCCGCCACCGCCGTTGCCCGTGTGCTGGAGGAAACCGCGGTGCAAAACCTGGCGATAGCCGACGATACCTTTCGGTACCGGGAGCTGCTGTCGTCTCACGGGGCGGGCGGGCTGATTGAGGGCGGGAGGATTACGTCCTACCGATTGCTTTCGGGAGTAACCGCGCTGGTTGACCGGCGGCAGGAGGGCAAGCCCGCGCTGTGTTTGGAAGTACACGGCGCAAAGGTTTTGTTTTTGTATGGCGGGACAGACGCCGCCCGCCTGCCGGAGGATTTTCTTGCCCCGGATGTTTGCATTATCAGCGGGGCGGTGCCAAAGAATATCGAAAAGGTGAGGTCCAGTGCCTTTCAGTTGACCGAGCCCATGCGCAACAGGCAGACCGCGCTGTTTGCGGATAAGGCGGTTTTAATCGCCCCGAAATACACGGCTGCCACACTGACGGTGGAGGCCGACGGAACGATACGGTGGAGGCAATAGGCGGGCGGGGCTTGTTTATTCAGCGTATGGAGCTGATAAAATACCGCGAAAAGCGCATATACCAAAGCCGTTAACCCAGGGTACATACTTTATAAATGATATAAGGATTACGCAAAGGAGGGAGCTGCCTGTGCTTTTATTTGTCTCACACAGTGAGGAGGATACCGAGGCCTTTGCCGAGGGGTTTGCAAAAACCCTAAAGGCGGGTGCTGTGCTTGCCTTGCGCGGCGGTATGGGGGCGGGCAAAACCGCGTTTGTGCGGGGGCTTGCCCGGGGCCTTGACGTTGGGGGCGAGGTTGCAAGCCCCACCTTTGCGCTGGTGCACGAGCATGAGGGCGCAATCCCTCTTTTTCACTTTGATATGTATCGCGTAACCAATTATGACGACCTGTATTCCACCGGTTTTTTTGATTATCTTGATTCCGGCGCGATTCTTGCCGTGGAATGGAGCGAGAATATACCCTATGCCCTTCCAAGCCACACAATCCGGGTGACGCTTACCCCGCTGTCCGAGACCGCCCGGGAGATTCTCATTGAAACGCCGGAGGAGCCGGCGTAATGCGAATCACCATAAAGGAGTAGAATAGAAGATACGCGTGAAAACCCATTTGCACTTTTCAATCGGATATTAGTATAAACAGGTTAAGCCAGGAGGCAGGGGCATTATTTTTGAAGGGAGGCAGGCTTGTGAGGATACTGGGGATAGACACCTCGGCGGGGGCGGCAAGCGTGGCCCTGTGCGATGAGAAGCAGCTGCTCGGAGAGTTTTTTATTAACACCAAGCTAACACACAGCGAGACACTGATGCCGATGGTCAAGGCGCTCTTGGATGATACCCGCCTAACCCTTGGGGAGCTGGATGCCCTTGCGGTATCGAGCGGGCCCGGCTCGTTTACCGGTCTGCGCATTGGGATTGCCGCCGTGAAGGGCATGGCCTTTGCGCGGCAGCTACCCTGCGCGGGGGTTTCCACGCTGGAGGCGCTGGCCTATAACCTGCGGGGCTTCGAGGGCGTTGTGTGCGCCGCCATGGACGCGCGCTGCGACCAGTTTTACACCGCACTGTTTGTGGCAAAAGGGGGAGCCGTCTCACGCCTCAGCGAGGACTCGGCGCTTACCGCGCAGGAGGTGGCCGACCGGCTTCATGAAATAAATGGGCCTATTTTTTTAGTTGGAGACGGCGCGTCTTTGTGTTATAATAGCTATAAGAAAATAAAAGCGGATGAAGGGCGCGTGTTTTTGGCGCCGGAGCATCTGCTGTTTCAGCGCGCGTCCAGCGTGTGCGCCCTTGCGAGAGGTATTTTGAGTCAGGGCGGGGCGCAAAGCGCCGACGCGTTGGTGCCGACCTATCTGCGTCTGCCCCAGGCGGAACGGGAACGGCTGGCACGCGAGGGAAACACTGGTACGGCACAAAGCGCTTCCCCAGCCGCGCCGTGACGGGTTTTATGGCAAAGGTATAGCCCTCATGCCACAATTTTAGTAACGGGCAGATTATAATACGCGTTGAAAGGATGTGCAGGTATGCAGCAGAAAAACCCCTTTATTATGGATCACCCGCTGATACAGCATAAGGTATCCCTCCTGCGGGATAAGAACACGGGCTCGAAGGAGTTTCGGGAGCTGGTATCGGAGATTGCTATGCTTATGTGCTACGAGGCTACAAGGGATCTGCCCTTGAAAGAGGTGGAGATTGAAACTCCTGTGGCAATGGCGAGAACCCGGGTGATTACGGGCAGAAAGCTGGCGTTCGTGCCCATTCTGCGCGCGGGTCTTGGCATGATGGACGGCGTATTGGCACTGGTGCCCGCCGCGAAGGTTGGTCATATTGGTCTGTACCGCGACCCCGACACCCTTGAGCCGGTGGAGTATTACTGCAAGCTGCCCGCCGATATTGAGGAGCGCGAGGTAATTGTGGTAGACCCCATGCTCGCAACCGGAGGCTCGGCGGTGGACGCAATTAAGCTGATTAAGGACAAGGGCGCGTCGCAGATAAAGTTTATGTGCATTATCGCCGCTCCCGAGGGTCTTGACGCTTTGCGCAGCGCACACCCCGATGTGCAGATCTACGCCGCGGCACAGGATGACCACCTCAACGACCACGGCTACATTGTACCCGGTCTCGGCGACGCGGGCGACCGCATCTTTGGAACAAAATAAAATTGGCGCAATCGCATATACAGGCTGCAAGGGGGCGGAAATGATTCCGCCCCCTTGCTGTTTGCTTTTTATACTAATATCCGATTTAAAAGAGTATAAAAATCAAGTAAAAAGCTTTAGTTTATGGGTTTTCACGCGGATTTTTATCGACTCTTTTTGAGGAGATTAGTATAACGCTCTTTTTGCTTAAGTGCGGTTCGGGTAACCCACATATTCCGCTACAAAGCTTGCTACAGACTGCTCGTCGGCAAAGTCGGGAGCGTCGGCAATGGGCTTTAGCGACCAATGCTCCGTATGCTCGGCGGTTTGACCCGGGGCGTATTTTAGCA
Organism: Bacillota bacterium; assembly: GCA_023433405.1. Classification (GTDB taxonomy): domain Bacteria; phylum Bacillota; class Clostridia; order Oscillospirales; family Ruminococcaceae; genus Acetanaerobacterium. The sequence continues at coordinate 113,319 of JAEZCT010000050.1, forward strand.
GCTGACCGATGGTTTCCATCTCAAGGATGACGTTATTGGTGTAGGTTTCGTAGGAACAGCCGTTGTCGGGGTAGGAGCCGCCGGGCACATGGGTGTAGTGCTTAACAAACAGCGCGCCATGGTTTACATACCCCGCCCAGCCTGCCTCGTTATCAAACCCCAGCTTATATGCCCGCTGAATATCCGGATTTTGACGCAGGAGAAAATAGCGCTCCATAAAGGTGCCGCGCTTGCAGGCAAGGTTTGTGTAGGGCCAAACGGAAATGGTGCGGTTTTGCAAAAGACCGGTGCTTGTGGTGTTCATCGGCACAATCTCCACGCCGCCCTGATCCATAACGGTAATTGTCCACGGAGCAAAGATCATTGCCGTGTCGGAAACGTTAGTAATGTAATGAGCAATGGATACATTGGGTGCAGTCGCATCCATCGCAATCTCAAAACGGTACTGCACGTTGTTATGAATTTGCTTTGCGCAGTGGAGTGTGACGGTGCTGCCGTCTACCGTATACTCCACCGGGTCGTTATCGGGGTAGCTGGTTTCGGGGTCGTGCTCGGGGCTTCTCCATAGGCGGTGGCCGCCGCGCAGGTAAAATTTTGCGCCGGGATAATAGGCCTTATCAAAGTCCTCACCGCTTCCGGTCAGCAGGTGGTCCTTGTCAAACAGCAGCATGTTTTTGCCGCCAGCCAAAGCAAAGTGGATGATACGGGGGCCGTAATCCAGCGTTGCCATCAGCTCGACTGCGCCGTTCTCCATCAGAATGCATTTCCCATATTCGGGGTGGGCGATTGGTTGCGTTTTCACCGACATATCGTTTTAAGTTCCTTTCTGTCAAACCGGCTATATTTGACCGGCATGGTTGTTTCAGTAGGGGGAAATCGGGCATAGAATAAATAGCACACTCCCCCATACTACTTAATTATGACAGCCTCGCTGGTAAAGTCAAGACCGCAGGGCAGGATTTTTGGGGAGCACAGGCAGAAGATATCGGTGGCGGCGGCCTCGGCGGCGGCAAAGCGGGAGGAGGATCCGCCGGTCTTGGCAAGCTTGGCAAGGCTCGAACCCAAAGGCAGGCGCGCCGTGCGTTTTGCCTTTGCAAGAATCTCAGCGCCCCGTGCGTTAAAGCCCAGCACGCGAAGGTAGGGAATATCCTCCGCCTGTAACTCGGCCGTGATGCCGAGATAGGAGCACAGCACCATTCGCCGTATGCGCGAAAGGGTATAGCGCTTGGTTTTAATCAGCTGGTACAGCAGGTCTAGGCTTTCCGCGGTGCGTACTGCCTTGAGGATGCGGCTCTCCAGCCCTTCGGTCACATCGGGGTACCGCAGCAGCTCCTCGCGGCTTAATCCCCGCAGCCGGCCGAGTATGGCGCGTTCCAGCGGTAAAAGGGAGCAGGGCGCCTTATCCTCGGCAAGCTGTGCTCTGTAAATTGCGGCGGCGTCTTTCGGCACATAGTCCTGCCATGGCTTGCCTGAAAGCATCCGGGCGCGGATTAGGGAGGCGGAGGCGATAATGCCGCTGGCGGTGCGGGAGCCGTGCATCGCGCCTGTTCGCTGTATGGTAACAGGCAGCATGGGGCTGTGGAGGCGGCTTAACCATTTAAGGTACTCCACTCCAAGGATGTTGTTGGGCTCTGTAAGTACCTGTGCGCACTCCTTTCCCATAACCTCGGCAAGGGCAAGCTGCCGAGCCTTGGGAAAAACAAGCCCCTGCGCTAGCAAAGCGCCCAGCGCGTCATGCAGCGCAGGGCTTTCTAAGGCGCGTGCGGCGGTAAGCAGGGGGGCGAGCTCCCCGCATTCACTGCCGAATACCAGCAGCTCCACACAGCCTAAGGCATCCAGCGCCGCCACGCCCCCATAGGCAAACCGTTCCGCGGATGCCACGGCATAGGGCAGCGGCAGTTCAATCACAAGGTCGGCGCCCCCCGTCAGCGCGGCTCTTGCACGGGAATGCTTTTCAAGGACGGCGCATTCCCCGCGCTGGGTAAACGCGCCGTCCATCACCACCGCCACATGGGTTACACCCAGCTCGCGGACTTTTTCTATCTGGTAGGCGTGACCGTTATGAAACGGGTTGTACTCTGCAATAATTCCGGCAATTGTCATGCGACCAGATTCCTTCCTTTGGACGTGATGGGGATAATACCAATATCAAAAAGTGTAAATTAGCAGCTGCATGAAAACCCATAAGCGAAAGCGTTATATTTGTTTTTCATACACTTTCAAATCGAATGCCAGCATAAAACCGGGCAATGATTGATAATAATTTAACGAAATTCTTAAATATTTCGCGTACGCAGGTGCAAACGCCCAACTAATCTCATATATTGCGGCAAATAGAGACCTTTTGTGGTAAATTGCGCGTTTTTTCAATTTGCACTTGAATTTTCACCTGCATTGTAATAGTATATAGTTTGGTGGTTTAAAGTCAAGCCTGCGGGCTTTTTTTGTTTACAAGCTTCTGCCGGCGCGCGCCTCATCCTTGTAGTTTGCCCCTAGCAAGGGCGCAATCCGCGCATAACCGTTGAAGCATAAGATAAAACATTTACTTTGGAGGAGAAATTATGAAGGTATTGGTGATTAACGCAGGAAGCTCCTCGCTGAAGTACCAGCTCATTAACATGGAAAATGAGCTGGTCATTGCGAAAGGAAACTGTGAAAAGATTGGAATCAGCGGAGGGTTTATCACGCACAAAACCGCTGACGGCAAGGTGATTGTGGAGGAGTCGGAATTTCCCACCCATGCGGAAGCTTTCATGAAGCTCAAGGATGTTCTTACCTCAGGCGAAGGCAAGGTTATTGAGAGTATGAACGAGGTTGCGGCGGTAGGCCACCGCATCGTACAGGGCGCAGAGCGCTTTACCGAGTCGGTTTTGGTAACCGATCAGGTTGTAGACACCATAGAGGAGATTGCCGAGCTTGCGCCGCTGCACAACTATGCCCATGTGCTCGCCATCCGCGCCTGCCAGAAGGTATTGAGCAAGGATGTCCCCCAGGTGGTGGTGTTCGATACCGCGTTCCATCAGACCATGCCCGAAAAGGCTTACATGTTTGGTGTTCCTTATGAATATTACGAGAAGTATCACATCCGCCGCTATGGCTTCCATGGCACCTCTCACCGCTATGTCAGCAAGCGTCTGGCCCGCCTGTTGGGCAAGGACCCCGGAGAGCTTAAGATTATTACCTGTCACATCGGCAACGGTTCCTCCATTACGGCGGTGGACGGCGGCAGGTCGGTAGATACCAGCATGGGCTTTACTCCGTTGGGCGGCCTGATTATGGGAACACGCTCCGGCTCTCTGGATCCCTCGGTCGTCACCTTTATTGCCGAGAAGGAGAACCTGACGGGCAAGCAGCTAAGCGACCTACTCAATAAAAAGTCGGGTTACCTCGGTCTATCGGGTGTGACCAGCGACGACCGCGATATCAGAAAGGCGGCGGCCGAAGGCAACGCCCGCGCAAGGATGGCTGTAACCATGCTGCGTTATCAGATTAAGAAGTACATCGGCGCATATTCCGCCGCGATGGGCGGTCTGGATGCCGTTGCGTTTACCGGCGGTATCGGCGAGAACTCCTTTGAGCTGCGCGGTGAGGTTTGTGAAAACCTCGGGTTCCTTGGCATAGAGCTTGATGAAAACAAGAACGTCGGGTTTAACGGCAAGGAGCACGACATTAGCACCGACAGCGCCCGGGTGCGCACCTGGATTGTTCCCACCAATGAGGAGCTGACCATTGCACGCGACACCATGGAGATTGTGGGTAAGCTTAAGTAGACATACACTCCCTTGGCTTTTAAGGGGTAATGATAAAAAAGCACCCTGAGGGGTGCTTTTTTGCTTATACTATTATCTGATTGAAAAGTATATAAAAAATCAAGTCAAAAACTTTGATATATGGTTTTTGGCTTGATTTTTTATCAATACTTTCATCGAAGAATAGTATTATGTAAGGCTTTCGAGCTGGGTAATGAGCTTGCGAATGCGTTCAAGGGTAATTTTGCGCGCCCGCTGGGTGGGCGAAACCTTATCCAGTGTTCGGTCAAGGTGGCTGTATATGGCGGTGGTGAGGCTGGGCTGGTTGAGCGCGAAGATGGCGGGAGGCTCGGTTTTACGCACAATCAGCGCGCCGATATCATCCTTGGCAACAATGCTTACGTTAGTAAGTCCTTCGCCGGTGATGTAAAAATTGTAGCCCGCCTGTTCCTCCAGCAGCCTTACAATGGCACGAAGATGAAGGGCATACTCCTGCGGGGTGTAGGGAATGGGCGAAATGCCGAACAGGGAGGTGTAGGGTACTGTAACCTGCCCTGCCCCTAATGCCTGGGAGTTGGGCAGAGAAACGTACTCGGTGTGGAGATGGTGGCTCAGGTTTTTATCAAACTGCGCGGCAAGCTCGTTTTGCGCGTTAATCAGTCTGCGGCGTATGGCCGGGTCTGCGATGGCGCGCCCTGCAATCGCGGAAAACAGCTCGGGAGGCATTGTGCTGATGGATAAACAGTCGGAGCGGAAGATAACGTCACCAGGCTGGGAGAGGAACTCATTGACAAGATCAACCGACTTTGTGTTGTTGCGCAGGGTAACAATGCGCATGAGAGGGCGGCAAACAAACTGAAAATCCTCAAAATCCTTCTCCAGCGCGTGAACAAGCTGACGGTCGCTGTGAAAATAGGTGACCATATGCTCCTGCTTTAAATGCAGGCACTCGCTGTTTATTGCAAACAGCCCTTGGGCAATGAGGCGGGTGCGACAAAAGGTACCCTGCGTATACTTTGGGTAATAATAGGACTCCACTGCCCCCGTCATGTACAGGGGCAACCAGGCCTCTACCGCAAGCAGCATTTGAGAGCTGTCGCGGCTGATGGTGTGTATAATCTTAATTTCGCAGCCAAGCTCTATAATCTTGCCGGTCATAAGCTCCCAGCGGTTTAGAAAGGAGTTGTCCTCAAACAGCCATTCCATCCCCTCGTCGCTGTAAAAGAACAGCTTGCAGGGCTTGCCGTAATCAAGCACCCGCATTAAAAAGCACAATATGGCCTCTCGCTTTCCGCTCATATCGTAGTAAACCTCGCATGTCGTATCCTGCCCCTTGGGGGCAAGGGTATCGGGAGGTGAGGCTCCCTTGCGGCTGTTTGTAAATACCGAGATTTCGCTGAGAAAGTTCTCCACCGCACTGCCCTGCTCGTGGTCGGAAAGCCAGATCTCCAGTGCCAGGGCAAGAAAATCCGACGGCTGCTTTTCGTAACGCATCCCAATCAGCTCACAGAGCGCGATCCTTTGGTAATCAAGCTTTGCCACATCGGCAAAATAGCGGGAAATTGAGGTGATAAAATGGTTCTTCTTTCCGGGTGCGCGGCTCCCGTTGCGCCAGCGGCTGATGAGTGAGGTATCCACCGAAAGCGCAAGCGCAAGGCGGCTGTTGGAGACCGTAAAGGTCTGCATTAACACGCTAAGCTTCTCATGAAAGTACATTAATCATTTCTCCTGTTGCTCCAGTTTCATAAAGTCGGCGACCCCTGCCACTGAGCCGATGGCAACGGGCGTTAAGACCGATACAAACGGTGCGGGATTAGGGGGAGCAAGCACTGTTTGCCGTTAACTGTAAGCCCGACATTTTGCGGCGTATAAAATTATTGCTACTGAAGGGCAGTCTTTACGAAAGCCCCCAAAATAGTGAGTTGCAATGCTTAAATATTGACAAAAATAACGCTACAAATTACATCATAGCAATATTAGCGAAAAAAAGCAATATTATTGTCACAAAATAGTGACAATGCAATGTCAATGACAAAACAATGCAAGTTATTGCAATATAGAAGACACATTATATAATGGAATAGTAAGCCATAACGGAGGGCAAGAAAAGGTATCTCAACAGCAATAATTAGAAAACCCCGTCGGATGAAAGCCGAAGGGGTTGGTACTTATTATTCTTATAAAACGATAAAGGAGTATTGCAGTGGGCTTTGATGTATGGATTTATACGGGCTTCTACAGCCGCAAGCGTTATACCTTTGCCGTTTTCGACGATGAGATCAGCCTAAACCCTGTTACCGGGTCTCGCAACGGGAGGGTCGCCATGACGACCGATGAATTAAGCTGTGTATTTGTGGATGCTCAGTCAAGAGAAATGGTCATAGTCAGCGAAAAAGGTACCTACTATGGAAGGGTAGACCGGCATGAGAACATCCGAGTGGTGGGAGAAATGCTCAAACAGCTGCCGGTGTGCGAAACGGCAGGCTTTGACACGGCGGAGGAAATGTGCTTAGGCTGATTTCTTCTTTTCCTCAAAAACGTAAACCGGGCATAAGCCGCAAGCCGGCATAGCGCATTGCCGGTCTGCGGGTTATCATGAGACTCTGCCTGTTTGCTTTTAACGTGTGATATACCAAATTAACTTATAATGCCTATGATGTCATCCTCCTTTGTATAGTGGAAACAGGAGAGTCGGTGTAAGCCTAGCCTAAGACTGAGGAAGTATACCAATACCCTCCAGTAAAATCTTTAGCCCGATTAAAACCAGCGCAAGGCCGCCAATGCGCTCCGCGTTCTTTTGAAAACGTTCTCCCACCAGCTTGCCCGCGGTAACCCCGACAACGGAAAGCAGCAGGGTGATAACCCCGATGAGGGTAATGGCAATAAAAATATTTACCTTAAAAAAAGCAAAGGTAATACCTGCGGCCATGGCGTCGATGCTTGTGGCAAGCGCAAGCGGCAGCATTCTCTTTGGGCTAAGCAGGGCAGCGGTTACCGTGCAGCTATCCGCGTTTTCCTCGCATTTGCAGGAGTCGTGATCCACCTTAAAGGTTTCCCATATCATCTTTAACCCTATAATTGAAAGAAGCGCAAAGGCAATCCAGTGGGCAAACTGGGTTATTTTATCCGAAAATCCGGTTCCCAAAAGGTAGCCGGCAAGCGGCATGAGCGCCTGGAATCCTCCAAAATACAACCCCACAATCAGCGCAGTCCTCAGGCTCCGTTTGGGCGCGGCAAGGCCGGTGCATACCGCAACGGCAAATGCGTCCATGGAGAGAAAGACGGCAATCAACAACAGTTCCGTCAAGCTCATATTCTTTTTTCCTCTTTCCTCAAATTCCACATACAGCCTAAAGGCTAGCCCCTTTAGGCAATGGCAAAGCTTGCAAGCCGCAGCCTTGCGGCATAACCTTGCCTATATAAAAATAAAAAAACTCAGGTATAACCATTTTGGCTAAACCTGAGTGATGTTAAGCATACTGCGCGCAAGTACGCGAAAACGACCCTTCATGCATAGCCATAACAGTTATACATGAGTCTCGTTAATTAAGGTAAGCCAGACCAGCGAACCGGTCAGTATGTTGACTTACCGCACAACTTGTGCTAACTACTCCCTCACGAGCATTCTTATTATTGTTAATTACATTTGGCGTAATTAACTTCTATCTATTATATGGTCTACGGAGCAGAAAGTCAAGAAAAACACGACGAAAATCAGAGGATCGGGTCGGCGGGCAGGAAAATGGGAGAACAAAAAGGAAATTTTTGCATTTAAATTAAGGATGAAACTAGAATATCACAAACGGAAGGAGATGGGCGGACGGAGGATAAGCGCCGCGCAGTGGAGCTGTCGTTTTGGAATAAATCCTAAATACGATGGTTTAATATGAAATGCCGGGTTTTTTGGAAATTGACAGGGACAAGATAAAGAGGATACAATGAGAGGCGTGGCGAAGACCACACATGCGCCGCCCCGCTAGAGGGAACAGATTTTTCTCCCTTTACCTTGTATTCCCTCCACAGGGGGCACGGGGCTGCTTTGAAAGGAACTCTTTATTATGACAATATTACTGCTTATACTAATCTACCTTGCGTTTATCAGCCTAGGGCTGCCCGATTCCCTGCTGGGTGCGGTATGGCCCGCCGCATATCCTGAGTTTGGCGTACCCTACAGCTTTGCAGGAATCTATTCCGTCGCAATATTCTTATCCACCGTTCTCTCCTCCATGTTCAGTGCGCACGTTATCCGCCGCTTTGGAACCGGAAAGGTCACCGCTGTGAGTGTAGGGCTGACGGCAACCGCGCTGATGGGCATATACTTTGCGCCCTCCGCGCTATGGCTGTTAGCCATGTGCCTGCCCCTTGGTCTTGGCGCTGGGGCGGTGGATGCGGGACTTAACGCCTATGTGGCGGAGCATTACAAATCCCGACATATGAGCTGGCTGCACTGCTTTTGGGGGGTAGGCGCGATGGCGGGACCCATCCTGCTCTCGCGTTACATAGAAGCTGGCAACTGGCGGGGAGGCTACCGGCTCATTTCGTTCCTTCAATTCGGATTGTGTGCGGCGCTGCTTATTGCCATCCCCCTGTGGGGTAAGGTTGCCCGATTAAACGAGGGCAAGGAGCTGCGGGGAGAAGGCAAAGAAAGAACCGTCGGGCTTATTGCGGCGCTGCAAATTAAGGGTGTAAAGCCCGCGCTGCTCTCCTTTTTATTTTACTGCGGCGTGGAAACAACGGTGGGTCTTTGGGGCGCAAGCTACTTAAGCAGTGTAAAAGGCTTCTCACCCGCCCAATCGGCGGGGCTCATTTCCGTTTTCTTCTTCGGCATTACAATCGGGCGGTTTTTAAACGGCTTTGCGACAATAAAGCTTTCCAACCGGGTGCTGGTGCGCACCGGTATATTAACCACCGCGGTCGGCATTGTGGTCTTGCTTCTGCCGCTGCCAGAAAGCATAGCGGTGGTTGGCCTTGGGTTAATCGGCTTTGGCTGCGCGCCGGTGTTCCCCTGCCTGCTGCATGAAACCCCTGTGCTGTTTGGAAGGGAGAACGCGCAAGCCATTATGGGCTTTCAGCTTGCGTCGGCCTATGTGGGATGCAGCTTAATGCCGCCGTTGTTCGGCCTAGTGGCGCAAATCACCTCGCTCGCACTGTTCCCGGTGTGCGTTCTTTTATTTGCAGGAGGCTTGTTTGCTTGTACGGAGCGTGTGGGGGCGTTATCACGGCAAACAGCGAAACCTGCGGCGGAATAATGCTGCAAAGCAAAGGATTAGGGATAGGAAATAAAATCGTACCAGGGGTGCTGCAAAACAAAAAATTGCAGCACCCCTGGTACGATTATTATGGTCTGTTAGTATAATATCGCGCCGTATTGCTCTGCCAGCGCGGCAAGCTTCGCTTTATCGATATAGCTTCGGGAATCCACCAGCGCAAGCCCCTGAAACTGAATCAGCGCGGCCTCAAGCGCAGTCTCGTCGTCCGATTGCAAAATAACCGGCAGGGTAGCCATATGGGCGTTTGCGGCAAACAGCGCGGCGTCTTCTGCACAAACGATGGAGACGGCAATCGCGTCATAGCCTTCTGCTTCCGCGTCTAAAAGCTCCTCGCCCATATCCAGTGAGCAGGTCAGCGTGGGGCTTGCGGTGAGCGCCGCGGGGATAAAATACGCCTCTTTATGCCCCGAAGCCAGCCTTTCTCCTTCCGCCTTTTTGGCGGTGCGCAGGTTGGGACGGTAGCTGCCTAGCCTCATTGCGGTCGCCTCGATATGCGCGGGGGTCGCGCCGCTGCCGCCGCAAACAATATCCGCGCCCATACACACCAGCTCCTCCAAAACGGCGGCAAACTCGTGGGGGGTAAGGGTACGCGGGGATAAGTCCTCCTGCCAATGGGCATCCACTCGCGCAATCAAAGGAATGCGCGAATAGGGGTACAGGCGGGCGATCGCTTTTTTGACAATGGCGGGGTCACCCGCGCCGCTTACCCCAAACGCCGCCGCGCCCAGCGCCTCGGCGGCCATCAGGCAGGCAAGTAGATCCGCGTCCCACGAGGGTGTGCGAAGCTCGTCGCTTACCGGTACGGTGGCATAAACCGCAAGACCGGGGGAACGCGCCGCAAGCAGCGCCGCACGAAGATCCACCACATTCGTAAACTCATCCAAAAACAAAAAGTCAACGCCGCTTTGGGCAAGCGCGCTCATCTTTGTGCGGTAGTCGGCAATCAGGCGAAAGAAGGTGGATTCGCCAAAGGGCTGAATCTCAATTTCAGAAAGTGTCACCGTACCGCCGACCGGGACGCGGCTGTTTGCGGCGGTAACGGTGCCGAGTGCCAGCAGTGCGTTTTGCTCCGGGGTAAGCACCGTATGGGCGGGGGACAGCACCGCCCTTGCTCCCGCAAGGATATACCCCTCCGTAAGTTCCCATAGGCGCACGTCGCCGGTTAGCAGGGCATCTCCCTGCGCGGAAAGCGTGACTTTGCCGTTAAGAAGCAAGGGGCGTATATCGGGTATTTCCATGAACTTTATGATTACCTCCATTAGCTTGGCCCAGTTTCTATTACCCGTCGCTCATCCCGCTTCAGCCAGCGCAGGAGAGTGGCAAGCGGTGCCGGGAAAATGGCTTTTATACGTTTCCCGCAGTAAAAACGGGGATTGTATTACATGGTCTCGGGGGCGGTAATTTTAAGCAGCTTGAGCACGTTTTCCAGTGTAATGCGCACCGCCGCGCACAGGTTCAGGCGCGCCTGCATCAGCGGCTCATCGTCGCTCTTGACGCGGTGGGCGTTATAAAACTTGTGAAACAGTGTGGCAAGCTCGAGACAATAGCGGGTCATCCGCGCGGGGTCGTAGTTTTTGGCCGCCTCGTCCACCTCGCCCGGCAGCTTAGCAAGGTGTCTGATAAGCTCCATCTCCTCCCGAGATACCAGCGCCCGCAGCTCCTGGGCGGTGCAAGAACGCAGGGCAATACCCTCCGCCCCCAGATTTTTAAAGATGCTGCAAATACGCGCATAGGCGTATTGCACATAGTAAACCGGGTTTTGGGCGCTTTGCTCCACCGCAAGATCCAGGTCAAAATCAAAGTGGCTGTTGGGCTCGCGCAGGTTAAAGTAAAAACGCGCCGCATCCACCGGCACCTCATCGAGCAGGTCGGCCATGGTAATGGCCTTGCCGGTACGCTTGGACATGCGCACCACCTCGCCGCCGCGCACCAGGCGAACCAGCTGCATCAGCACAATATCCAGTCGGTCGCTGTCTATGCCTACGGCAGTCATCGCGCCCTTAAGGCGGCTTACATGCCCATGGTGATCCGCGCCCCAGATGTTAATGACCTTGTCAAAGCCCCGGTCGATAAACTTATTGTAATGGTACGCAATATCCGCGGCAAAATAGGTGGGTATTCCGTTTGCACGCACCAGTACATCGTCTTTTTCCGCGCCGAACGCGGTGGCCTTGTACCAGATTGCGCCGTCCTTTTCATAGGTATAGCCGTTCTTGGTCAAAAGCTCAAGGACAGCGGTAATTTTTCCGTTTTGGTGCAGTACGCTTTCATAAAACCATACATCATACTCCACACGGTATTGGCCAAGATCCGCGCGCAGCTTCTCCACATTTCGGGGCAGGGCGTAATCCACCAGCGCCTTCTTGCGGGTGCTCTCATCGCTTTCCACATAGGCATCGCCGTGAAGGGCGGCAAACTCCCTGGCGCGCTCCTTAATGTCCTCACCCTGATAGCCGTCCTCGGGAAAGTCCACATTGTCGCGGTAAAGCTGAAGATACCGCGCGCTCAAAGAGATGGCAAACTTCTCAATTTGGTTACCCGCGTCATTTACATAAAACTCGCGCGCCACGTCATACCCGGCATACTCCAGCACCGACGAAAGACAGTCGCCCAGCGCGCCGCCGCGGGCATTGCCCATGTGCATAGGACCGGTTGGGTTTGCCGAAACAAACTCCACCATGGTTTTTTTGCCCGCGCCATAGGTGGTGCGGCCAAAATGCTCTTTCTCCGCAAGTACCTCGCAGACCGCGGAGGAAAACCATTCGGAGCCCAGAAAGAAATTGATAAAACCCGGCCCCGCAATTTCACACCGCGCAAAGGAGGTACCCGCCAGCGCGCAGCGGTCGCAGATAATCTGCGCAATCTTCTTGGGCGGCAGCCGGAACGCGCGTGCGCTCACCATAGCGGCGTTGGTGGCAAAATCGCCGTGGGTGGTATCGGCTGGTATCTCAATGGTAAAAGCGGGCATTGCCTCGCTTGGCAGCTCTCCTGCCGCAACAGCGGCACCCAAAGCTGAAAGAAGGATGTCCTTAAGCTCGACCTGTGCGGATTTTATCAAATCAGCCATTTATATATCCATTCCTTTCCGGAATTTGTGCGGGCTTTGTCACCTCATATAACACAAAAACCTGTTTGAAAGAGTTATCTTTCAAACTTTTGACACTCCTTGACGTTAATATAAATTTGGTTCTCGCTGGCAAGGTTCGAGTTGATATCCAGCGAGTATTTAAAGCTGACGTCGCCGCCCTGTTCCCCCAGGGTGTTGACGATGGAGTCGGAGAATACGCCTATCATAATATCTCCTGCGCCGGTATCATAATGGCAAAGGTGCCGGCGGCCTTTTTCAATATACAGCTCGGTTCGGTTCGCGCCGCGCCGCTTTAGAATAACCGAGCTGTCGCCCATTAGCTCCAGCATTGTGGTGGTGCCTTCAAAGCCGGTGGCCTCCGATTCCTTGTAGGAGATAATCTGCTTGCCGTCCTTGTTGATAAAGAGGTTGCCCATGGTTGTCAGTTCAATGGTATCCTCCTGACCGTCTATGCTGGAAATTCCCTTTATGGAGATGAGTACATCCTTTTTCATAATTGCGTTGTCCCCGTGCCTTTCCGGTTTTATGCCAACCGTTTCGTTATAGTAAAAAAATGATCAGAATTTTTCAATATCCACCACATTGACGTTTTCTCGGATATCCGCGCCCAGAAAGCGCGCCGCAATCTCTGCGAAATCATCCGGCTGGTCACCCACATAAAACACGGCGGAGCCGGTACCCGTGCTTTCGCTGACAAGTCCCATTGATTTGAGGGTGGCTGCGGCATAGCGGGCGGTCTCTTTTCCTGCGTCAATCAGGGTGATGTCGCCGCCCAAAACGTCCCCGATGACATCATACAGGAGCGGGTAATGGGTACAGCCTAGGATGACGGTGTCAATATCCTCGTTCTTTAAGGCGTTGAGGTACTCCTTCGCCACCAATTGGGTTACAAGATTATCGCGCCCGATGTAGCCGTTTTCCACCAGCGGCACAAACAGGGGGCACGCCTTGCCGATTACACGGGCTGTGGGGTTTACCGCGCGGATGGCCTTGCCGTAAGCGCCGCTGCGCACCGTGGCGGTGGTGCCGATTACGGCAATATCACCCTTGCGGTTTGCGGCGCAGGCGGCCTGAGCCGCGGGGCCGAGCACGCGGATTATGGGAACCGGCTGCTCACTGATAAGCTCCTCAGTTAAAATGGAGCTGACCGTGCCGCAGGCAATAATAATGAGCTTTACGTCATGGGTGAGCAAAAACCGGATATCCTGCCGCGCGTACCGGGTAATAATCTCCCGGCTTCGTGTGCCGTAGGGTACGCGGGCGGTGTCGCCAAAATATACAATATTCTCATGAGGCAGGAGCTGTTGTAACTCCTTGACGGTGGTAAGACCGCCAAGGCCGGAATCAAACACGCCTATGCTTCGATTGTCCATCCGTATGACCATGCCTTTCCGGCGTTCGCGTCATAATGGCACTAAACACCATGAAAACTTGCGGTAACGGGCTAAAATATAAGGGTTAAATGTTATATCAGAAATTCGCGCTCCAGCGCAAGGGTAACAAGCCGGTCAATCAGCTCGGGATACGGGATGCCCGACGCCTCGCACAGCTTTGGGTACATGCTGATATGGGTAAAGCCCGGGATGGTGTTAATCTCGTTGAGGATTACCGTACCGTCCGCCTTCGCGAAGAAATCGACACGCGCAAGGCCGGAGCAGCCGAGGGTACGAAAGGTTTTTACGGCAGCCTCACGCACCAACTGCGCGGTTTCGGCAGACAGGCGGGCGGGGATATAAAGATCGGTTGTGCCGTCAAAATATTTGGCGTTATAGTCGTAAAACTCCGCCTTGGGCGCAATTTCGCCCACAATGGAGGCGATGGGGTGGTCGTTGCCCAGCACGGCGCACTCCACCTCCTGCCCCGTCACCGCCTGTTCGGCGACAATCTTTTTATCGTGAAGAAGGGCAAGCTCAATGGCGGTCCTCAGCCCGGCGTCGTCGACCGCCCGGCTGACACCCACAGAGGAACCGGCGTTGGCGGGCTTAATAAACATAGGGTAGCCGAGCTTTTCGCGCAAACGGCGCTCTAGCTCCTCAAAATCCGCGAGTGCATCGGCGGTGAACCAGTCCCACGGGGTGCTGAGTATGCCCGCCCCGTCGGTGGCTGTGCGCGCCATCGCCTTATCCATGCATACGGCGCAGGACAGGGTGTCGCATCCCACAAACGGAATGCCCGCAATGGTAAAGAGCCCCTGCAGCGTGCCGTCCTCGCAATTTTTTCCGTGCACCACGGGAAAGACCACATCCAGGGGGGTAATTTCGGTGCCGCCGCCGGGCTTAGTCTCCAACACCCCATGCGCCGCCCGGTCGGGCAGCACATACGCGGGGGTGACAAACTCCGGCACGTCCCACTCATCCGAGCGGATGCGCTCCACCGGTCCCCGGTAGCGCAGCCAGCGTCCGTCCTTGGTAATGCCCAGCATTACAATGTCGTATTTATCCGCGTTGATATTATGAAGTACCGAGGACGCGCTCATCAGCGACACCTCGTACTCGCTGGACGCGCCGCCGAATATTACGCCTAACTTCAGTCTTGACAATTTGCGTCACTCTCCCGTACAATTAAAACGGCTCTTTTCGCCGGACCAAAACCATGGGAAAAACACGATAAGAAACGCGCAACCCTTACCCTTGCCGCATACCATTATAAATGAATATTGCAGCCGGGCAAAAAGTAGTACCCGCTTCACGCGTTCACGCCTCAAACAATACAGTTTATTTTAGCAAAGTCAAAGGGCAAAAGCAATATTTATCGGTGGTTTCATGAAAAATCCATAAATTATTGGCAAATACTTGGAGAATGGCTGTTGACTTCTCTTTGGGTTTGTGTTATATTAGTGATACCTCTAAAAGGGTTATTTTTTTGCGCGTTTTTTCAGCAATGCAAAAGCGGGCAAAGAGTATAGCTGGCGGCGAAGTGCCGCACCACAAGGCTGTTATATAATATGGTATTCCTTTATGAAGCCTGTCACATTCGGGTGCCGGCGCATGTACGGTCTAGCCCGATAAGACCCGATTTATAAGGATGAATATTTATTTTTGGTTTAGCCTTTTGTTTTTTACGAGGGAGGCAAAAAAATCCGTCTTACTGGAGGTGCCGATAATGAGAGTTCGGGTTACCCTTGCTTGCACAGAGTGCAAACAGCGCAATTACAACACCATGAAAAACAAAAAGAACGACCCCGACCGGCTTGAAATGAACAAGTACTGCCGGTTCTGCAAGAAACACACGTCACACAAGGAAACCAAATAGGAAGGAACAGGAGGGACCAAAATGGCCGCTAGTACGGAAAACAAAGAACGCAAGTTCAGTCCTGCACGTTTCTTCAAGCGCATTGCCCGTTTCTTTAAGGATATGAGGGGCGAGACCAAAAAGATTGTATGGCCTACAAAGCAGCAGCTGTGGAACAGTACGCTTGTTGTACTTGTTATTATGCTGGGTGCGGGCGTCATCATCTGGCTGCTGGATCTTGGATTCGGCGAGCTGGTCAAGCTCGTTCTCGGAGCCTGATAAACGCGTAAGCGGGAGGAAGCATTATGTCTGATGCCGCAAAATGGTATGTCGTACACACCTATTCGGGCTATGAAAACAAGGTAGCGGGCAACCTTGAAAAAATGGTTGAGAACCGCCGCCTTTCCGACCTTATCCAGGAGATAAGGGTACCCACCGAGAAGGTGATAGAGTATAAGGACGACAAAAAGCGCGAGGTGGAGCGCAAAATTTTCCCCGGCTATGTGCTGGTGAAGATGGTTATGGACGACGACTCTTGGTATGTCGTGCGCAACATCCGCGGCGTCACAGGCTTTGTGGGCCCCGCTTCCAAGCCAATTCCTCTTACCGAGGAGGAGGTTCTCGCGCTGGGCGTTGAGAAGAAGCAGGTCGATATCCGGTTTGCCATTGGCGACTCGGTTCGCGTAACAAGCGGACCGCTGGAGGGCTTTATTGGCACGGTTGAGGCGATAGACGCGGATAAGAACAAGGTGCGTGTTATCGTATCCATGTTCGGGCGCGAAACCCCGGCCGAGCTTGAGCTTGACCAGGCGGAGCCTGTGGAGTAGGGCTTATCGGTTCTTGCTTTGGGCAATGGTTGCTTTGGTGCTCTTGAATGTGCGGACGTTTTTTTACCCCTGCGTTCAATCCGCCGGCCCTTTGGCCGGTGACCATTACTTGTTTTGCCGGTTTTGTGCGGGGGATTTTCCGGCTAACCAAAAACTGCCCTGTTTCCTGCAGCCATATTCGGCTGCTTAGTGGGAGGAATAAAAATACCATATTTATTCCGAAAACCATACTAGTTCCGTTTTGAGTATTTTTATGACGGAATGGGTATTACCACTTTAATTTGGAGGTGCAAACAATGGCTCAAAAGGTTGTGGGCTTTATTAAGCTCCAGATACCGGCCGGCAAGGCCACTCCGGCGCCGCCCGTAGGCCCTGCGCTGGGTCAGCACGGCGTCAACATCATGGCGTTTACAAAGGAATTTAACGAGCGTACAAAGGGCGATGTGGGTCTTATCATCCCTGTCGTTATCAGTGTTTATGCCGACCGTTCTTTCAGCTTTGTAACCAAGACTCCGCCCGCCGCTATTCTGATTAAGAAGGCCGTGGGAATTGAGTCGGGTTCCGGCGTGCCCAACAAAACAAAGGTTGCAAAGATTACCAGGGAGCAGATTAGAAAGATAGCCGAGCAGAAAATGCCCGATTTGAATGCAGCGAGTGTCGATGCCGCCGCCAGCATGGTAGCGGGTACGGCCAGAAGCATGGGCGTAGAAGTCGCGGACTGATTGCTTCCGGGTGGGAGGAAATTTCCGCTATTAACCACTCAATTAGGAGGAACTTTGAATGAAACACGGCAAGAATTATCAGGAAAGCGCGAAGCTTGTCGACCGTGCGAAACTGTACGACACGTCTGAAGCGCTGGATGTATGCGTAAAAACCGCCAAGGCGAAGTTTGATGAAACCGTTGAGATCCATGTACGTCTGGGCGTAGACTCCCGTCACGCCGAGCAGCAGGTGCGCGGCGCGGTGGTGCTACCCAACGGTACAGGTAAAAAAATGCGCGTTTTGGTGTTTGCCAAGGGCGATAAGGCGGAGGACGCCACCAAGGCGGGCGCTGAGTATGTCGGCGCCGAGGATTTGGTCGCCAAGATCCAAAACGAAGGCTGGACCGATTTTGATGTTGTCGTAGCAAGCCCTGACATGATGGGTCTTGTAGGACGTCTTGGTAAGGTGCTTGGTCCCCGCGGACTGATGCCTAACCCCAAGGCGGGTACGGTTACGCCCGATGTCGGTCGCGCCGTTACCGAAGCGAAGGCCGGTAAGATTGAATACCGCCTTGACAAAACCAACATCATCCATTGCCCCATTGGCAAGGCGTCCTTCGGCGTAGAGAAGCTCTCGCAGAACTTTGATACTCTGATGGGTGCGATTGTTAAGGCAAAGCCTGCCGCAGCAAAGGGTCAGTATGTCAAGAGCTGCGTCATCGCTACCACAATGGGTCCCGGCGTGCGCATTAATCCTTCTCGTTTTGTCTAAGCTTTTTGCCTTTTCGGCAATTTACCGCTTGACAAAGCGGGCAGTATAGCGATATAATCTATCATGTTGTCTTTACCCTAAGACAGCAGGTGCTTTAGGGCAAAAATTGCCCTTGGGCGTAACGGGATACCATCCCCCCTGCCGAGGAGTAAGAGCAAGGTTTATGCAGTAAAAACCGGTACGCTCGGTTTTGTATATAAACTTTTTTGCCCTTTTCTCCGGCTTTAAACGGGGAAAAGGGCTTTTTGCGTTATGCAAGGCTCTTTATGTCCCCACAATTTTTCAGGAGGTGAACTTAAAGTTGCCAAGTGAGAGTGCATTAAAATCCAAACAGGAATTTGTCAAGGAGCTTAGCGAACAGCTGGCAGGCGCCGTTGCGGGTGTAATCGTTGATTACAAGGGCATTACCGTAGCCGACGACACCAAGCTGCGCCGCGAGCTGCGTGAGGCGGGCATTGAGTATGCGGTTGTAAAAAACACCATGCTTCGTTTTGCCGCGAAAAACGCAAAGCTTGATGGACTTGCCAGCGTGCTGGAGGGTACCACCGCAATTGCCATCAGCAATTCGGACCCCGTTGTAGCCGCAAAGATTCTCGGTAAATACGCCGAGGGTTCCAAGGGTAAGTTTACCATCAAGGCGGGCTTCGTAGACGGCGAGGTGCTCGACGCCAAGAAGACCGAGGAGCTGGGCAAGCTGCCTTCGAAGGAACAGCTTCTGTGCCAGTTGCTTTCCGTACTCAACGGCAATATCCGCGGGCTGGCTGTCGCTCTTAACGCGATTGCCGAGAAGCAGGGCGGCGCACCCGCCGAAGAGGCTCCCGCCGCGGAATAACGCCGCGAACCGTACCAACACAGGTGCAGCTTCTGCCTGACGGCACAGCGCACCGCAATGACGTTACTTTGCGGGGGGAACCTTGGCGAAGAAAACGAAAAAATTACTAGGAGGGTTATCTGAAATGGCTTCTGAGAAGATTACTAAATTTGTAGAAGAGATCAAGACCTTGACCGTTTTGGAGCTTAACGAGCTTGTTAAGGCAATTGAAGAGGAGTTCGGCGTTTCCGCTGCCGCTCCCGTTATGGTTGCAGGTCCCGCTGCTGCGGCTGCCGTTGCTGAGGAGAAGACCGAGTTTGACGTTATCCTTGCCGAGGTTGGCGCCAACAAGATGGCTGTCATCAAGGTTGTTAAGGATGTTGCCGGTCTTGGCCTTAAGGAGGCAAAGGACTTTGTTGAGGCCGCTCCCAAGGCGCTCAAGGAAGGCATTTCCAAGAACGATGCCGACGAGCTTGCCAAGAAGCTGGAAGAAGCCGGCGCGAAGGCTCAGATTAAGTAATAAGCGCATAGTGCTATGCGTTGTGCAGAGAAAGACCGCCTTCGGGCGGTCTTTTTTTGTGCAGTCACTTAAGGCTTGCACAAAAATGAGGAAAGCGGTAAACTGGTTTATAATACTAATCTCCTCAAAAAGAGTCGATAAAAATCCGCGTGAAAACCCATAAATTAAAGCTTTTCACTTGATTTTTATACTCTTTTATATCGGATATTAGTATAATACGAATATCGCTACATAATAATCGACAGGAGGACGCGGCATGACGGGTCAAGGCAAGCAAAAGGCAGGAATACTGGATTTGGCGGTTACGGATTTGGAATGGCTCTATGTACCCAACGTGGAATACGCCGACTATGGGGGCTGTAAACGGTATTTGCAGATGATAGTGCCCTACAAGCCCTATTGGCAGGAGGAAAAATTCCCTCTGGTCGTCTTCATTCCGGGCTCCGCGTGGTATGAGCAGGACATGTACTCCAAGGTACCCATGCTGGGGCGGCTTGCGGAGTACGGGTATGTCGTTGCCGCGGTTCAGTATCGTGGCTCAAAGCTTGCGTCCTTTCCCGCGCAGGTGCAGGACGCTAAGGCAGCCATTCGTTTTCTGCGCTCAAGAGCGGAGGAGTATCATCTGGACACGGAGAATGTGTTTGTGTTTGGAGATTCCTCCGGCGGACATACCGCCCTGTTAGCGGGCTTTACGCAGGATAACGGGGAGCTTGATTCGGATTTATACCCCGGGTATTCCTGCTCGGTCAGTGGCATCATCGACTATTCCGGCCCTGCCGAGCTGCTCAAATGCAGGCAGGAGGCCGAACAGCGCGGGGTACCCGCAAATGAACCCATGCCACTTGACGACCTGTTTGGCGGCAGGGATATCCGCAGCATTCCCGAGCTTGTGGCAAAGGCAAGCTGTCTTGAGTATATTAAACGAGAAATCCCCATCCCACCGGTTTTAATCTTTCATGGCGATAATGATCAGGTGGTTTGCCATACCCAAAGCGAGCTGCTTTATCAAACACTTTTGGAGCAGGGGAAGGAAGCGGAATTTTATCTCATTCCGGGCGCGGGGCACGGGGGACCTCCGTTTTGGGGTAAAGAGGTTTTAAACCTGATTCACAATTTTCTGCAAACGCATATCCGCTAGCCTGAGGATAATTTCAAAATTTGAATGCAGAAAAACAGCCTTGTGGCTGTTTTTCTGCATTTCTACACTGTTTGAGTAGTAGTTAATAGCCTGCGTGGGGCTCTGCCGAGCCTTTGCATTGCCCTACCCTTTTTAACCATCTGCCCTTTTATCTGGGGGGGGCTTTTTACTGCACGTCCTCTATAAACGGCGGGTTTTCACCCGTGTCGCCTTCTTCAAAATATTTAGGCCGCACATCGGGTGCGGTCCACCCCTTGTAGGTGAGCACATACTTGTGCTGGGGGGTAATGCCGTCGCGGTTGGACGTGTTGCGGTATTCTCGGGGGGTGACACCCATAATTTGACTAAAGCTGCGGTTAAAGCTCGAGATGGAGGTGATGCCCACCGACTCGGCGATGGATAGGATAGATTTGTCGGTGGATATCAGCAGCACACATGCCTGATTGATGCGCGCGGCGGTGATAAAGCTAAGGGGAGAGGTACCCATAACCGACACAAAGGTGCGCCGAAAATGAGTTTCGCTTAAACAGCACAGGTCGGCGAGGGTTTTCATCTCAATATGGCCGGTGTAATAAAGGCTTATGTACTCAAGGGCGGGCTTAAGCACAAAGGTCTTGTTATTTTGGTCGGTCTCCCTGTTTTTCTGCTCGTCCAATATACGCAAAAGCTCATAGTACAGCACCAGCAGCAGGCTGCGTATGACGGGCATACAGTTGGCTTTGCGCTCACGCAGCTCCTCCAGCACGCTCGTGGTTAAGAAGTACAGCCGGGGATACTGGTCACGGTTAAGCAGGTAGTGGTTTATGGGCTTTTCGGGGGAACCAAGCTCGAAACCGGCATCGATGGGAAGCATGTCGTGCAGCATACTTTCAAGGTCGATAAACACATATGACCACAGTGCCTTGGTGCCCTTGGCGGAACAGGTAGTGTGGGGAATATGGCGGGGAATAAAGGTGATGTCGCCCGCGCGAAATGGAACTTTTTCTCCCTCAAACACCAGTGTGCCGCTGTCGGAATGGCAGTAGCCGATTTCCATGCAATTGTGAAAATGCAGGCGATTGCTCATGATATCCGAAATGCGCCATTGATCGCCGTCAAGCAAAATTGCCGGAAAATCAATAGGCAGATCGTAAACACGATATTCAACTACTTTTTTAGGTGGTTTCGCCAAAATGATCACCCCTATTCTGTTTCGTGTACTTTATACTATAGCAGACAAGCCTAGACAAATCAACAATTATTCGCCCTGTTTCCAGGGTTGCACCAAAAGTTAATCGGTAATTATGCACGAGTAAAAACGCCAAATAAGACAAATAAACGGTCGAAATTGACTAGAAAATAATCGTTATGAATTAGATTAAAGCTGGTATTATGTATATAATATGAGCATCAAAATAAATATTTTAGTACAAAATGACAATCGTTTTCCTGCTGCTTTATATATGCTTTATCTTCTGGAGGGATGCATGAAATGAAGAAAAATAGAATTCTCGCAACACCCGGAGGAACAAACGGGTCAAATGGGCTGCTAAAATCCATTCGGAGAGATTGGCAAATGTACCTCTTGCTGCTGCTGCCTATTGCCTTCGTGTTTATCTTTAAGTACGCCGCCTATCCGGGTCTGCGCATTGCCTTTATGGACTTTAAGCCGGCCAAGGGCTTTAATGGCAGCGAATGGGTCGGGTTTGAGATTTTTACAAAAATCTTTAAAGACGCGGATTTTCACCGCGCGCTTTCAAACTCGCTGGTGTTTAACTTCCTAGACCTGCTCATTGGCTTCCCCGTACCCATAATCCTAGCTATTTTGCTAAACGAGCTGCGGTTTAAGCGGTTTAAGCGAGTATCCCAGACCATTTTATACCTGCCCCACTTCCTGTCATGGGTTATTGTGGCAAGCGTTGCGCTTAACCTGTTTAAGCCGGAAACTGGCCTTGTTAACATTTTGCTTATGAACATGGGCGTAATAGAGCAGGGCATTCCGTTTATGACTGAAAAATGGCACTGGGCGGGTACATACCTGCTTACTGCGGTATGGCAGACCATGGGCTGGGGCACCATTATTTATCTTGCGGCCATTACGGGCATTGACGCGCAGCTATACGAGGCCGCCACTGTAGACGGTGCGGGCAGGCTGCGTAAAATCTGGCACGTTACCCTGCCCGGCATACGCGCCACCACCGTTACCCTGCTTATCATGAATCTTGGGCGTATTATGAACTCAAACTTCGAGCGGCTTGACTCCTTTGGCAACGTACAGGTAAAGGATTTTCAATACCAGCTCGCCATTTATATTTATGAAAAAGGGCTGGCAGGAGGCAATTTCAGCCGTGCAACCGCGGTGGGATTGTTCCAATCCCTAATAGGGCTGCTGCTGGTAATTGCCGCCGACCGTGTCGCCAAAAAGCTTGGCGAAGACGGCCTGATATAGGAGGTGCTTAAAATGACCGCAATGACTAAAAAATCCCCCGCTAGGCTCAAACGTGTGCAAATCGGCGATGTTATTATTATGCTAATTATAACGCTGCTGTCTCTTACCTGCATTCTGCCGTTTATCCATATTACCGCTAAGAGCATCTCATCCGCCACGGCGGTTCTTGCCAAGGATGTTTACTTGTTACCAAAGGGCATCAACTTTGACGCATATGCCTCCATATTTTTAGACGGGCAGCTCACCTACTCCATGCTTTACACTGTAGTGGTTACAGTACTGTTTACGGTTATCGGTATGATAATTACCATATGCGCGGCCTTTCCCCTTTCTCGAAAATCGCTGCGCGGGCGTGCGTTTTTCTCACTGTTACTGATGTTTACCATGTATTTTACTGCGGGGCTTATTCCCGAATATCTTTTGTATAAAAGCCTTAACCTGACCAATACCATGTGGGTGCTGGTGCTGCCGCTGGCGTTTTCGCCTTACAACATGCTGATTATGAAAAGCTTTTTGCAGTCCACAATACCCGAAAGCCTTTATGAAGCGGCGTACCTTGACGGCGCGTCCAACTTTACCGTGCTTTGCCGCATTGTGCTGCCGCTTTCAAAGCCCATTATCGCGACGCTCTCGCTCTTTTACGCGGTGGGGCGCTGGAATGCATATGCCGACGCGCGGTACTACATTACAAAAAAGGCGCTGCAACCCATCCAATACCTTTTGTCAAACATGATACTTAACACGGGCAAGGATGCCGTCAGCCTTTCGGAGGCTGCCGCCTCGACCTCCACTCCGGAGGTGCTTCAGGCCGCCGCCATCATGTTTGCGACCATCCCCATTATTCTCGTTTACCCGTTTGTGCAAAAGTATTTTGTAAAGGGTGTTATGATTGGCGCCGTAAAGGGCTAGGCCTTGCTGGGTTCATAAACCGCGAATAAGCCCAGATAAAAGCCTCATAAGGTAAAAGCAATGTTCCTTCCATTAAATGCAGCGGGAGATTTTCCCGTGCAGATAAAATACAGTACTAAGGAGTGTAAGTAATGAAGCGCAAGTCATTGATTATTGCATTGGTTGCCGCTATGCTTATTTCTATGCTGGCTGGTTGCGCAGGTGGCAGTCCGGCATCCAGCGCCCCTGCTGCGAGCAGCGCACCCGCAAGCAGCGCGGGGCAAACAGTTGCCGGTATGGAGGGCTGGACCCCCTTTGCAGAAAAAGTTAAGATTACCGTTCCTGTTTACGACCGTTCCAAGGAAGGATACCCCGCTGTTGACGACAACTACTGGACCCGTTGGATACAAACCGAGTTCGGCGATAAGTGGAATATCGAGGTCGAGTACGTCGCCATTCCCCGAACCGACGTTATGACTAAGTACAGTCTGCTGATTGCAGGCGGCGATACCCCCACGATTATGATGGAGTACGATTACCCCAAGGTTGCCCAGTGGGCCAACGACGGCGCCATGCAGACCATTGACCTCGATAAGGTAGCTCAGGTAGCTCCCACCTTCTATCAGGCTATGGTGGACAACAACCAGCTTGGCTACACCGACTTAAACGGCGAGACCTACTTCCTGCTCACCGAGCGTCCTTATTATAACACCACCTATACCTATGCAAACTTTATTCGTATGGATTGGCTTAAGCAGGTGGGTATTAACGAGGTACCCAAAAGCTATGCCGATTATACCAAGGCCGTAGACGCCGTTATTGCCGCCGGCCTTGCCACCGCTCCCATTGGCAGAGGCGTTCCTTCCAGCGCTTACGTTGCGAACTTCGGCTACCGTAACTACCCGGCAGACGAGGCCGAGTGGGCGCAGCACTCCTCCCTGGGCACCGCCTCCCTCTCCTGGTATCCCACAGAGAGAATGCTTAAGCGCTACAACAACGAGTACAACAAGGGCTGGTACTCCAAGGAGTTTGACCTTGCCGTAGACTCCACCGGCTCCTCCACCACCCAGATTGAGACCGACTTCATTAACGGCAAGCTGTTCCAATACGGCGGTTATATGTCCAACAATGTATCCTGGCTGACCGCGTTTTATGAGAAAAACCCCACGGCGGAGCTTGCCATTCTCAGCTCCTACTCCGCTGTTGAGCCCGGCGTCGCCGATTACCCCCAGATTCGCGCCGATAACCCCTTTGGCATGATTGTGGGCTTCTCATCCCTGGCCACCGAGGACCAGCTTAAGGCTGCATGGATGCTTCAGGAGTGGATGATCCAGCCCGAGACCCTGTTTACGCTTGAGAACGGCGTAGAGGGCGTCACCTACTCCCTGGGAGAGGACGGGCTGCCTGTTGTTAACGCGGACTACCGTGGTGAGGAAATGCTTAACCACAACAACAACATCGATATGACCTGCCTCGTACATGCCTCCAAAAAAATCGGCACCATCGAGCAGACCATCGCCCAGATTTCCCCCAAGGGTCTGCCCCAGGACTTTACCCAGGCGCTTATTGACAACTACTTTGAGCTTAAAGAAATTGCCGACAAGGGCTGGGCGTATTCCGATCCGGTATTTGCCACCGCCATTGAAAGCGAGAGCGAGTACTCCGCGCCTCTGTTAAGCCTGTTCCAGGAATACTATGCAAAGCTTGTAAAGGCAAAGCCCGGAGAATTTGACGCGTTGTACAAGCAGTACAGCGAGGCATACCTTGCGGCCGGCTACCAAGAGATTATTGACGAGCGCCTTACCGCTTATAACGCCGGCTTAACCACTAAGCTGCCCAAGTAACCTCATACAGGGCAAAGCGACAAACCAAAATGAGATAACCTAAAAAGGTCCTCCCCCTTTCGGAGAGGACCTTTTTAAAAAGCAAAATGCACGAAAGGCGAAAGCGCTATGATAAAGCCTGATTTTGACAAAGCGGTTGTATTGGACACAATAGACCGCGTAGTAAAGAAAACCATGCAGATGGATATGACATGGGACTGGCCCTGTGGGGTCGCGTATTATGGGGTTGCCGAGGCGTACACCCTAATCAAAAACGAAGAGTATCTAACCCTTTTGCGGCAGCGCATCGATGAATTTATTGAGCTGGGCTTACCCGCTTGGACAGTAAATACCTGCGCGATGGGTCATTGCCTGATTTCGCTTACCGAGGCTACGGGCGACGACCGTTATTGGCAGATTGCGCTTTCCAAGCTAGACTATATACGAAACCACGCGCTGCGCTTTGGCGACGCGGTTTTGCAGCACACCGTATCGGTCAATAATGACTTCCCCGAGCAGGCGTGGGCGGACACACTGTTTATGGCCGCCTTTTTTCTGCTGCGCATGGGGGTGCGTTTGGGGGACCGGGACATTATAAACGATGCGCTGAACCAGTACTTTTGGCATATAGAGTATTTGCAGGATAAAACCACAGGGCTTTGGTACCATGGGTACAACAACCTGAAAAAGAACCATATGTCCGGCTTTTACTGGGCCCGGGCAAACGCGTGGGCGGCTTATACCATGAGCCAAGTTGGGCATGTTCTGCCCGAGCCTTACCTGTACCCGCAGTTTATGGATGTGGACTGTTCCCTGCGTGACCAACTGGCGGCGCTAAAGGCCCTGCAAACCGAAAACGGCCTGTGGCGTACCGTGCTAAACGACGACCAGTCCTATGAGGAATTGTCGGCCAGCGCAGGTATCGCCGCGGCAATGATGACCTCGGGCAACCCGCTGCACACGAAGTTTGTAAACCTTGCCTGCCGCGGTGTGATGCAAAACATCTCGGAGGACGGGCGGCTGCTAAATGTATCGGCGGGGACGGCGGTCATGCGCGATTTGGACGGTTACAGGGGTATTTCCAAGGCATGGACACAAGGGTGGGGGCAGGGACTTGCGCTTGCTTTTTTGGTGTCTGTGCTAAAGCACTCCTAAGAGGAAAAACCATTTGCCACGGTTAGTTTTGCGCCTTTTTTCTGTAAACAAACGCCATGAGGGCGCGCTTTTGCCCTTTTTGCGGTAACATGTATGCAGTTTATGATACCACTCCGCACAATTCCCAGAAAGGGTTGATTTTTACGGATAACTACGGAAGCTTTACCTTGCCGGGCGAGGCAGGTTACGAGCAGCTGACCTTGGCGCTAGCAAAACGCTGGGGCGCTGATATCATTCGCGACAGCGACGGAACCAAGCTTTCGCCCGAGATATTGGATGCGGGCTATGGTGTTTACTCCACCATCTGTCCCATCCGCGAGCACAATGAATGGATAAAGGGGCACCCTGACGCACGCCAGCATACCTTTTTATGTACGTCCCCGCTGGTTGCACTGGGCGAAAGCCTGACCATCCCCATTATGGCGGATTTTTTTGCGGGACAGTTTGAGCCGGATGCAAGTCCCGACGCTTTTGCGTATTGGCAGGTTTTCGACCGCACCACAGGCGGCGAGGTTCCTCCCGATGATTGGCGCTACAACCCCGAGGCCGGTACCGTTACCGTAAAGGCATGTCCGTGGCACCGCTACACCGCAAGTTTTCTTGCATGGCGCGTGTGGGAAGAAATCTCGATGTATAACCATGTGACCAACGGTTGGAGCAAAGAGCACCTGCTGCAGCTAAACCCCTACCACCCGAAGGCAATATCCTACCTGAGGGATTGGCTTAAGGACTGGTGTGACGAGCACCCCCAAACCACCGTGGTGCGTTTCACATCACTGTTTTATAACTTCGCATGGATCTGGGGCAGCTCTCCTAAAAATCGACATCTGTTTTCCGACTGGGCTAGCTACGATTTTAGCGTAAGCCCGCAGGCGCTAATGGATTTTGAGCGGGAGTACGGCTATGCGCTGACCGCCGAGGATTTTGTGCGCGAGGGCAAGTATAACGCCACCCATAGGGTACCGGATGACAAAAAGCGTGACTGGATGGATTTTATCGGACGCTTTGTCCGCCGTGCGGGGCGCGGGCTGGTGGAGATTGTGCATCAGGCGGGCAAGCAAGCCTATGTGTTTTACGACGACAGCTGGGTGGGGCTAGAACCCTACAGCGGTTTCTTTAAGGAATTTGGTTTTGATGGTATCATCAAATGTGTGTTCTCCGGCTTTGAGGTACGCCTTTGCGCGGGGGTGCCCGCAAAAACCCACGAGCTGCGCTTTCACCCCTATCTGTTCCCCGTCGGGCTTGGGGGGATGCCCACCTTTTCGGCGGGCGGCGATCCCGCGCGGGACGCGACACAATATTGGATTAGCGCGCGCCGCGCATTGCTGCGCGCCAAAATTGAGCGGGTGGGCCTTGGGGGCTATCTTCATCTGGTAGAGGGCTATCCCGATTTCGTGGACGCGATAACCAATATTCTCGGGGAGTTCCGCACAATCAAGCAGCTGCACGAGGGTGGTGCGCCTGCAGTCCTAAAGCCCCGCATAGGGATTTTGCACGCGTGGGGCGCGCTGCGCTCCTGGACACTTTCGGGTCATTTTCATGAGACGTTTCGCCATGTGCTAATTCATGTGCTGGAAAGCCTGTCCGGGCTTGCCTTTGATGTGCGGTTTTTGTCCTTTAAGGAGCTTTTGGACGGCGTGCCGGAGGATATTGATGTCATCCTCAATGCCGGGGACGCGGGTACGGCATGGAGCGGCGGACACTGCTGGCAGGATGAGGATTTGGTCAGCCTGCTGACCGCATGGGTACACCGCGGCGGCGTGTTTGTGGGCGTAGGTGAGCCGGGTGCCACACAGAGCGGCGATACCACTCTGCGAATGTCGCATGTGCTGGGCGTGGACTTGGATAACGGCGACCGTACCTGCCATGGACGCTGGCCGGCGGAGGTAAACGCTGTGGCGGGGCTGATCCCCGCCGGGGTGCGAATGCCGGTGCGCGAAAACCTTTACCTCACCGACGGCAGGGCGCAGGTGCTGGCGGCAACGGGCGAAAACGCCACCGCCGTGCTTAACCGCTTTGGCAGCGGCGTAGGCATCTACCTAACCGGCTTTGAGACGGGCGCGGCCTCCACGCGCTTCTTGCAAAATCTGCTGGTGTATGCGGTTACGGGCAAAATTATGGCCGAGGGGCTGACGGATAACGCAAGCACCGAATGTGCCGTATATCCACGGACGGGACGCGTGGCGTTTATTAATAACAGCGGCGTGCGTCAGGAGACCGGCTGTACCTATCTGGGCAAAGAATACCGCGTACAGCTAGCCCCTTACGGCATGGAGATTTTGGCGCTTTAGCTAAATAAATAGCAGGGCAAGGAAGCGGAATGTTATCTCATTCCGGGCGCGGGGGTCTGCGTTTTGGGGTAATACTAATCTCCTCAAAAAGAGTCGATAAAAATCCGCGTGAAAACCCATAAATTAAAGCTTTTCACTTGATTTTTATACTCTTTTAAATCGGATATTAGTATAAAGAGGTTTTGAACCTGATTCACGGGCTTCTGCAAACGCATATCCGTTAGCCTGAGGACAATTTCATACTTTGAATGCAAAAAAAACAGCCGCAAGGCTGTTTTTTTTGCATGGCAAACACTCATCACTTTAAGTCGGATATTATACTATTCTCCAATAAAAGTGTTGATAAAAATCCGCGTCAAAATCCATAAATTGAAGATTTTGACTTGATTTTTATACACTTTTTAATCGGATAATAGTATTAGTATTATGAAATCCTGTGCTAAGCCATAGTATTCAGGCAGTTTGCTCAAATCTTATTGATAGATTATCAAAAATTTACAAGCTGATGACCAAAACTGAATAAAACCGGGAAGCGATCAATGATATAATTTATAGGGCAACATGCTCTGGAATAAGCCTTGCCTTGGGCTTTTAAGCCGGAAAGGGAGTTATAGAATGAGAATCGCGATATTTACCGATACTTTTACGCCGCAAATAAACGGCGTGACGAATACGCTTAACAGGCTGCGCGCCTATTTAAATACCCACGGGCATCAAACCCTGTTTTTTGCGCCGGATTATGGAACCCATGAGGCAGACGACCCCGAGGTTGTGCGGTATCGCGGCATTCATCCGGTATTTTATCCCGAGTGCTGCCTTGCGTTCCCAAACCCCGTGGAAATTCGGGCAAGGCTTGAGGCGTTTGCACCCGATGTCATCCATGTCGTCACCGAATTCGGAATTGGCTACGCGGGTCTAAAAGCCGCCCGCGAGCTGGATATTCCGCTGGTCATGTCTTACCATACCAACATCGATAAGTACCTGACGTTTTATCATCTGCCCCATCTCGTGCGCCCGCTTAACGCCTATATGAAGTGGTTCCACAGCTTTGCAAGGCTAAACCTCTGCCCGTCGGAGGATACTAAGCGCCGCCTGCGGGAGCAGGGGATGGAAAATCTGGATGTTTGGTCCCGGGGAATCGACGCTTCGCATTTTTCTCCCGACAAGCGCAGCGAATCCCTCCGTCAATCGCTGGGCGCAAAGGATCGCCTCATTTTTCTCTATACAGGGAGAATCTCGGCGGAAAAGGGGCTGGATACCCTTATGGAAAGTATACGCATCATCAACAAACGGCACGGCGACAGCGCCATGTTTGTGCTGACGGGGGATGGCCCGTATACCAGAACACTGCAAGAGATGAACATTCCAAACGTAGCGTTTACGGGTTTTCTTTCGGGGGAAGCGCTGGCGCGCATGTACGCAAGCAGTGACGCGTTTGTTTTCCCATCGGGTACCGAAACCTTTGGCAACGTGGTGCTGGAGGCTATGGCAAGCGGGCTGCCGGTGGTGTGTGTGGATGAGGGCGGCATAACCGACTTTACCAGCCATATGCACAATGCGGCGGTCTGTCGCTGCGGCAACGCGCAGAGCCTAGCGGATGGCATGGAACGAATGATACAGGATGGCTTTATGCGCCAGCGCCTGGCCGCGGCTTCTCTGGCCACCGCAAGAGCGCGCAGCTGGGAGAGCATCTTCGCAAAGCTCGTGCGGCAGTATGGCTCGGTTTTGAGCCATACCGAAAAGAAGGCAAGAGTAAGCGCCTGAGGCCTTGCCCAAGCGCGGCGTTAATGTCCTTTTTTCTTTAGAGATAATAGTTTGTATTAAAAAAGTCCTCAAAACAATAGCATTTGCGGCACCCATCGACACCGCATGGTTATTGCTTTGAGGGCTTTTTGTGAGCTGGAATAAAAGAATATTACAAGTATGGATTAATGAGGGGTCATCCGCACCCCCTTCACACAGCAGCCTGCCCTCTGCGAGGGTCTGCCCCGGGGCAAGTCGCGTTCCGGAGGGCAGAGCCAGTAAAGGAGCTGCCTGCAGCTTTTCAAGGATGCGCACAGACTTCTTGGTGCCGCACAGCACGGCATCTTCCCGGCAAAAATAGGTCATTGTACCTTGTCTCCCCCTATCCCCATAGCCTCGGTGGTCAGGTCAAGATAGGGCGCATCCTCCAAAATCAGCCGGTCGAGCGTATCATCAGGGATATATAAGTTCTGCTGCCCCCTTTTATACAATAAAGCAATAAATGCATACCACAACTCAGGTCTCGGCAATGATGGAGCCGGTGCCTCTCAGGTCGTAATCTCCCATGCCCTGCAGCATCGAGCGGTATTCCTGCGAGCGTATGACCTCCAGGGCAAAGGCAAAAGTCGGCTTGCCCAGGTCCTCTTTTTTAATCACCAGATCGTAGCTTTCCTCCTGAACGGGTACAAACTCAAGCCCTGTAAACAGACGGACGGCGGATTGTGTTCCTATGCCGAAATCGGCGCCGCCTTTTGCCACAACCCCCGCCACGGCCAGATGGGAGAAGCACTCCCTGCGATAGCCCGAAACCTGAGAGCTGGGGA